>WTGF01000013.1 GCA_011525385.1 Chloroflexota bacterium
GCCGGTCGCCCCTGCCGAATCGTTCATATTTTGGGTTAGGAATCTCATGTCGAGGGCTGGCTACGAAGTATTTCAACCGCCAAGGATACATTACCAGGCGTCGAGCGCCTTTGCAGCTTGCCATGCTTTCAGCTATACTTTCCCTGCTCGAAAAACTTTCGTATTGTTTGACTTGAAGGAGCTACGAACATGAATCGCTTCAAACCTGTGTTAATACTTTTCACTTTGCTTGTGCTCGTTCTGTCAGTCTTTGGCACAGCGATGGCTGACGAGAAAGTACTCGTGATCGGCTGGTCGGAGAACACTGACGCCTACGATCCCGCTAACGGATTCACCCATTCGACGCACATCGTCAATCACGTCACGTACAGCCAGTTGGTCACATTCCCGGACGAAGACGCCAGCCAGATCTTGCCGCAACTGGCCGA
Source organism: Chloroflexota bacterium (assembly GCA_011525385.1). Taxonomy (GTDB): domain Bacteria; phylum Chloroflexota; class Anaerolineae; order Aggregatilineales; family Phototrophicaceae; genus UBA6055. Next base: position 429 of record WTGF01000013.1, read on the forward strand.
AAGCTGGGAAATATCCGACGACGGCACGGTCTACACTTTCTCGCTGCGGCAGGACGCGGCATTTGCCAACGGCGACGATATCACCGCCGATGATGTCGTCTTCTCGATCCAGCGGCTGCAAAACTACAACGGCAATCCGTCCTTCCTGGCCGATGGCATTGACTCCGTTGAAGCCATTGATGACGACACCGTCGCCTTTACCCTGCCCGCCCCGCGTCCGTCCTTCTTGTCCGAGATCACCAGCGCGATATTCAGCGTCACCAACGCCGATGTGATCATGGCAAATGGCGGCACCGATGCCATGGACGCGGCCGAGACAGATACCGCGGGCGCTTATCTGGACAGCACGTCGGCCGGATCCGGTCCCTACGTCCTGGATAACTGGGAACCGCAGAATCGCACTGAATTGGTCCGCAACGAGAACTACTGGGGCGATCAGCCCTATTTCGACCGAGTGATCTTCATCCACATGCCGGAAGGCGCCACGCAAAAGGCGGCGCTGGAAGCGGGCGATATCGATCTGGCATTTGACCTCAGCCCTGATCAAGTCGCCGGGCTGGAGGGCAATGAAGCGATCGAGATCTATCGCGGACCCAGCACCCTGACCCACTTCGTGATCATGAACACCGAAGAAGAAAAGAGCGGTCCCTTCGCCAACCCGACCGTTCAACTGGCCGTGCGTTACGCGCTTGACTATGAAGGTTACAAGACGCTGTGGGGTGGCGTGACACCTGGCACCAACATGTGGGTTGGCTTCTTCTCCGCCTTTGGCGAAGACCGCGCCTTCTCCCGTGATCTGGACAAAGCGCGGGAATTGCTGGCGGAAGCCGGTTACGCCGACGGGCTTGAGATGGAGCTTGAGTACCCCGACATGGTCTATGGCGGCGTCAGCTTCAACACCAACGCCCAGAAAATCCAGGCCGACCTGGCCGAAGTCGGCATCAACGTGACGCTGCTGCCAGGAGAAATTCAAGTCGCGCTTGAGCGCTACCGCAGCGGCGACCACGGCGTCGGCTACTGGCTCTGGGGTCCGGATATCCTTGATCCGCTGGACTTCCTCAGCTTTATGCCGCCCGGCAAGGTCGCGACCGAACGCAATAACTGGCAGCTGGAGAGTTTGCCGCAAGATATCCAGGATATGATCGCCGCAGCCAAGGTCGCCAGCGCCCCGGAGGATCGTATGGAACTCTTCACCGCGCTGCAGGAATACACTCAGCAGCATGGTCCCTTCGCGCCCTTTAACGTACCCGAAGTAGCGACTGCCTATCGGTCCGATCTTCAGGGTTATATCTGGCATCCGCACTGGCTTCTGGATGTTGCTATCTTAAGCAGAGCGGAGTAGTGTCCAGATCCCCATTGCTATAGCAAGCTGTTAGGGCGACCCGGTGGGTCGCCCTTTTTTATCTAAGCTATTTGCTGTGGTATTCGTCTTCTTGCCAAGGCAATGGATTGGCGATGATCTAACGACGGATCCGGTCCAAAGCTCTTACATCCCACAAGATATGATCGTAATGCTCATTCTGGTTGCATTGCCGGTCACCCCATTTTTGACAACCCGCTGACAGCAGCAGTAAAATACCGTTGACGCAAATAAATCGATTTAACAGTATTGGAGAATTCTCATGAAGAAGTTGATTACGCTTTCACTGTTCGGTCTTGTACTGATCCTCGCGTTTGGGACGGCGGGGGCGCAAGACATGATGTACGGTGAAGCGCCGATGTTGGCGGCGCTGGTCGAAGCGGGTGAATTGCCGCCGGTGGAAGAACGTTTGCCAGCGGAGCCACTGGTGATTACGCCCACTGAGCGCATCGGCGACTACGGCGGCGAATGGCGTTCGGCGATGGTCGGCGGCTTGGATCATATTTGGATGATTCGACTGATGGCCTATGAAAACCTGATTCGCTTCACGCCGGATTGGACGGGCTTGATGCCGGGCGTGGCAAAATCATTCTCGGGGAATGACGAAGCGACCGAGTTCACATTTGAACTGCGCGAAGGCCTGCGTTGGTCGGACGGCGCGCCCTTCACGGCCGACGATATCACCTTCTGGTACGATGATGTCTTGACCAACGAAGATTTGACGCCGACGATAGCGACCTGGCTGATCTCGGGCGGCGAGCCCCTGAGCGTCGAGAAGATCGACGACTTCACGGTCAAGTTTCACTTTAGCACGCCAAACGGTCTTTTCCTGCAGAACCTAGCATCAATCCTCGGCTGTGGACCGACCAGTTATCCGCGCCATTACCTCGAGCCCTACCACATCAACTACGCGGAAGACATTGATGCTCTGGTTGAAGAGGCCGGCGCTAGCGATTGGGTGGAGCTCTTCCAGTCCAAGGGTGGCGTTGAGCCCTGCTTCTGGACCAATACCAGCTTCTGGCAGTCGGACACAGTCCCGACACTGCATGCCTGGAGGCTGACGACGACCTATGGCGGCGGGACGGGCCGCGTCGTCGCCGAGCGCAATCCCTATTACTACAAGACCGACCCCGAGGGCAATCAGTTGCCGTATATCGATACCATGATCTTCGACCAGCTTGAGGACAAGGAAACCTTGCTCTTGCAGGTTCTCAACGGTGATATCGACATGATGGCGCGCCACTTTAACTCGGCGGCCAACCGACCGATCGTCTACGACAACCGTGAAGCCGGGGGCTATTACGCGTACGGCGTGGTCGGTGAAGACGCCAACATGACCGCGCTTGCGATCAACCTCACCCACCTGGACCCGGTCAAACGTGAGATCTTCCAGAACAAAGACTTCCGCATTGGCCTCTCACATGCGATCAATCGGCAAGAAATCGTCGACATCGTTTACCTCGGTCGAGGCGAGCCAAGGCAGATAGCGCCGCAGGCGGATTCACCCTTCTACGACGAAGAATTCGCCCATCAGTACACTGAATACAATGTCGAGTTGGCAAACGAGCATCTGGACAAGGCCGGCTACAGCGACCGCGATGCTGAGGGTTTTCGCTTGGGTCCGGACGGGGAGCGCATCAGCATCATCGTCGAAGCGGGTGATCTGTTCGGCCGCGGCTGGCCCGATGTTCTGGAGTTGATCCAAGGCTATTGGGGCGCGGTGGGCATCCACATGGAACCGCGCATCATCGACCGCTCGCTACTGGTCTCGCGCAAGGTCAACAGCGAACATGACGCCACGATTTGGGGCGCAAGCGGGGGGCTGGATGTATACCTCACGCCGATCTGGTATTTCCCCTCTGACCCGGTCGAAAGCGCCTACGCCCCGCTGTGGACAAAATGGTATTTCGACCCCGAAACCGGTGAAGAACCGCCCGAAGCCGCCAAGAAACAGATGGAGCTCTTTGACCAGATCAAAGCTACTGGCGATCTCGACCTGCAGGCCGAGCTGATGGCGGAACTGCTGGCGATCGCAAAGGAAGAGTTCTATGTAATGGGCATCAACTCGAACCCGGGAGGCTATGGCATCGCCAAGAACTACTTCCGCAATGTACCGGCGACATCGACCGGATCCTGGAAGTTCCCCTGGCCGGCGCCGATCAATACGACGCTCTTCTTCATTGAAGCGGGCGCCCAGCAGTAAAGCGGTCGCGCTGGACGGGGACCGTTTGCAAAGCCTAAAAATAAGGGCGTCACATCGTGACGCCCATTTTGCAACCATCCCGAACTATTGGGGCCGCGCGTAGACACAGCGGTTCAAACGCCCCTACAAGGCTTGTCCGCTACCCTATTTTGCTGATCTAAATGGACGCAAATACGCGTCCGACAACAAGAAAATAACGCCATTTGACGACCCAAACCACAACATACAGACAAGCTATGTAGGGGCGACCTAGTAGGTCGCCCGCGTTCCGGCTACGAACGATTGGATTATCGCAGTGAAAAGGGCAAACGGAACTCTTTTTCGCCAGTAACGGACAAGCCCTACAACTTGCACAGAATGGACAAGAGATTGGCAGATAAGGCTCGCCCCAACATTCTATTCCTGATGAGCGACCAGCATCGCGCTGACATCGCCGGCTACGCGGGGGATGAGGTCGTGCGGACGCCGGTACTCGATGAGTTAGCACGGACCGGGGTCGTCTTCAATAATGCCTATACGCCGGCGCCAATTTGCATCCCGGCCAGGCAAAGCATGGCGGCGGGTCAATTGCCGCGAACTTGCGGCTGCGAGGTCTTCGGGGAAGACCTGGCGCCGGGTCACATGACCTTTGCGCGGCGACTGTCTCAGTATGGCTACGCCACTGTGGCCTGCGGCAAACTTCATCATAACGGCACAGACCAGATGCAAGGTTGGACGCGGCGCATCGGTGACGGTATGAGCGTGCGACATGACTTTATCGAGGGGCGTGATCCGCAAGCCATGCGTGACCTGCCGCTGCCTACCGAGCACAAATGGACGCAGGCAAAAGAGGTCAAACGCGCCGGTATCGGGCGGGGCCCAATCAACGGGCAGGACGCTTACACGCTGGATGGCGCCCTGCGCTTTGTCGAGAACTTCTTCAGCGATCCTTACTACGACCGCGCCATACCAGCGCGCCCGCTGATGCTGATGGTGAGCTTCGTACGGCCGCACGTTCCCTTTCTAACCACACACGAGAAGTTCACTTATTACCTGAACCGCGTTAGACCCTATGTGAACGAGACGGCTTTTGACCATCCCTTTCTCAGCAGCCGCGCCGTCAAGCCGGGGGTCGATGCCAGCGAGCGCGAAATCCGGCGGGCTACAGCGGCCTATTACGGCATGGTTGAGGGAATCGATGAAGATTACGGCCGAGTGCTCGCTGCGCTGGAACATGTCGGCCAAGACCTGGATGACTGGATCATCATCTACACCAGCGATCATGGCGAAATGCTGGGTGAGCATACGCTCTGGGAGAAGACCAAGTTCTTCGAGGGCAGCGTCAAGGCGCCCTTAATCATCCGCACCCCCGGCGGCGCAAACGCGGGGCGGGTTGTCGAAGAGAATGTCAACCTCTGCGATCTATTCGCGACGATATGTGAATTGACCGATGTGCCGCTGGTTGACGGCTTGGACAGCCGCAGCTTGCTCCCCTTGCTGAACGGGAACAGCGCGAACTGGAACAACGAGACGGTTTCGGCATACGGCGGCACGCATCTGGGGCATGAAGAAAACTTTGATCGTTACGAGAATCTGATGATCAAGCGCGATCATCTCAAGTATCAATATTATGGGCGCGAGATGCCCGAAGTCTTGTTTGACTTGTCGCGAAATCCAGAAGAAACAATCAATTTTGTCGGGGATCCTCGTTACCGGGATGCCCTTGCCAACTTCCGCGCGCGGCGTGGCGAATTGGGTTACGGACCGAATGCGGCCGCCGATTATCAAAACGCAGGTTATTAGGCTTGCGCTGTCGTCGAGGAAAGCTTGATCTATGCTCTGGTACATCGCGCGGCGCATCATCTATCTGATACCGACGCTGCTGATCGTCTCTATCATCGCCTTCGTGGTGATTCAGTTGCCGCCCGGCGACTTCCTCGCCTCCTTGATCAGCAGAGCTGAAGAGACGGTTGATCAAGCCCAGGTTGACGCTTTGCGCGAACGCTACGGTTTGGATGAACCGATTTATGTTCAGTATTGGAAGTGGATCAGCGGCATTATCAGCAAAGGCGACTTCGGCAGATCATTCGAATGGGATAAGGATGTCAGCGACTTGATCTGGGAGCGGCTGGGCTTGACCGTGGTCATTTCGCTTTTAACGCTGGCCTTCATCTGGATTGTAGCCATACCCATCGGCATTTATTCGGCCGTCAAGAAATACACCATTGGCGATTATGTTGTCACAGTCATCGGCTTCATTGGTCTGGCGATTCCCAATTTCCTGCTTGCGCTGGTGCTGATGTACATTGCCTTTAGGTATTTCGGGCAGAGCGTTGGCGGTTTGTTTTCGCCGGAATACATAGTCGCGGATTGGTCGCTTGACCGTGTGCTCGACCTGCTCAGTCATTTGTGGCTGCCCGTCATCATACTGGGAACGGCGGGCACGGCAGCGCTGATTCGCGTGATGCGCGCGAACCTGCTCGATGAATTGTCCAAGCTCTATGTTGACGCCGCCCGAGCCCGCGGTCTTTCCGAGTTAAAACTGCTGTTCAAATATCCGGTTAGAGTGGCGCTGAATCCCTTGGTAAGCGCTGTCGCCTGGATCTTCCCGGCTTTGGTCTCCGGCTCGGCAATTACATCGATCGTTTTGAATCTGCAGACCACCGGTCCCCTGCTCTACCGGTCGCTACAGTCGCAAGACATGTATCTGGCCGGCAGCCTTATCCTGCTGGTCAGCGTTCTCACCATCATCGGTACGCTGGTATCCGATATTCTGTTGGCATGGATTGATCCCAGGATACAACTCCAATGACCGCCGCCGCCTATCCGCCAACGGGGGACGGCGCCAGCGCGTCCGCTAGGGTCCATGCCGAAACGCGCATTGTCGTCGCGAACCAATGGCAGTTGATCTGGTGGAAGTTCCGCAAACACCGGCTGGCGATGCTTGCCGGCGCGGTCACGATACTGCTATATGTGGTGGCGCTATTTGCCGAGTTCGTCGCCCCGTATTCAGCCGGGACATATAGCGCGCAACACACCTTTCTGCCGCCACAGAGCATAAACCTCTTGCAATGGACGGAGGCCGGTTGGCGCTTTTATCCCCATGTCTATGGCCACAAGGTGCAGATAGATCAAGAATCATTCAAGCGCACCTACATCGTGGACGAGACGATTATCTATCCGGTAGGTCTGTTTGTCCGCGGCGAGGAATATAAGTTGTGGGGATTGTTCACGCTTGACGTGCATCTGATCGGCGCGGCGCAGTTTGGCGACCCGGTGCATCTCATCGGCACGGACAGGCTGGGGCGCGATGTGCTGAGCCGAACGATATATGGCACCAGGGTGTCGATGTCGGTAGGTCTGGTCGGCGTCGGATTGAGCCTGCTGCTGGGCGTCATCCTGGGCGGAATATCCGGATATTACGGCGGACTCATCGACAACTTGATCCAGCGCGCAATCGAGATTCTCCGTTCGCTGCCGACGATTCCGCTCTGGATGGGCCTTTCCGCCGCCATTCCCCTGACCTGGCCGCCGGTGCGCGTCTATTTTGCCATCACTGTGCTCCTGTCTTTGATCGGCTGGACGACCCTTGCCCGCGAGGTGCGCGGCCGTTTTTTGTCGCTCAAAACCGAAGACTTTGTTATCGCGGCGCGCCTGGACGGCGTGCGCGAGATGCAGATCATCCTCCGTCACATGGTACCCTCAATGACCAGCCACATCATCGCTTCCGTGACCTTGGCGATTCCAGGCATGATCCTGGCCGAGACCGCCCTCAGTTTCCTGGGCATCGGACTGCGCCCGCCGGTGGTCAGTTGGGGCGTGCTGCTGCAGGAAGCGCAAAATGTGCGCTCTATTGCGACGGCGCCCTGGCTGCTGTTCCCGGGCTTGGCGGTTGTGCTTGCCGTGTTGGCGATGAATTTCTTGGGAGACGGATTGAGAGATGCAGCCGACCCATACCAGACTTGATGACCCGGCGAAAACCGATAATCAGACCTTGCTTGACGTCAAGGATTTGAAGACGCATTTCTTCACCGATGAAGGCGTGGTGAAAGCCGTTGATGGCGTCAACCTGTCCTTAAAGCGCGGCGAGACCCTGTGTGTAGTCGGTGAATCAGGCTGCGGGAAATCGGTTACCGCGCGCTCAATTCTCCGGATCGTGCCCAGTCCAGGCCAGATCGTCTCAGGAGAGATCAACTTCCGGCAGCGAGACGGCGAAGCGATCGACTTGGCGCGGATGAACCCAAAAGGACGCGAGATTCGCAAGATTCGCGGCGGCGAGATCAGCATGATCTTCCAAGAGCCCATGTCTTCCCTGAGCCCGGTGCATACCATCGGCAGTCAAATCATGGAAGCGATTCTGCTTCACCTGCCGGTCAGCAGGCAGGAAGCCCGCAAGCGAGCGGTGTCTATGCTCGACCTGGTTGGCATCCCGCGACCAAGCGAACAACTTGAGGCCTATTCCTTTGAACTGTCGGGCGGCATGCGGCAACGCGCCATGATCGCCATTGCGCTGGCTTGCGAGCCGCAACTGCTGATTGCCGATGAACCGACAACCGCTTTGGACGTCACGACCCAGGCCAATATACTCGACCTTATTCGCGACCTGCAACAGGACAGCGGCATGTCTGTGCTTTTCATCACACATGACCTTGGGGTGGTGGCCGAAATCGCCGACGAAGTTGTGGTAATGTATCTCGGGCGGGATGTTGAAAGTGGCGATGTCGATTCCATCTTCCATGACGCCAAGCATCCTTATACGCGCGCGCTTCTGCAATCAATTCCCCGCTACGACAGTCGGGAGAATAGAAGGCTGTACTCCATTAAGGGAACGGTTCCGCATCCATTTGCCCGTCCGGATGGCTGTCCCTTTCATCCGCGCTGTGACGATTTCATCGCTGAACGCTGCGACAGCATAGACCCGCCTCGCCATAAACTCAGCCAGAGCCATAGCGTCCGCTGCCTGCTTTATTCGGCCGCGGACGAAGCTCCGTCCAAGAAGGGTGCGCTCAGTTGAAGAGCAAATCTGAAATCATGCCGGGGGACAGCAGCATCGAACCCTTATTGGAGGTTCGCAATCTCCACATGCAGTTTCCGATACGGCGAGGAGCCTTTCGTCGGACGGTCGGCGTCGTCAAAGCGGTCAATGATGTCAGCTTTCATATCCGCCCGGGGGAAACCCTGAGCCTGGTAGGAGAATCCGGCTGCGGCAAGACGACAACGGGCCGCTGCATTGTACGCGTTTACGAACCGACATCGGGTCAGATTCTGTATAAGGCGGAAGAGCAAGAGCGCATTGATTTAGCCGAATTGGACAACCGCGATCTAAGACCTTTCCGCCGCGAGATCCGCATGATCTTTCAGGACCCGTTTTCTTCCTTGAATCCGCGACTGTCTATACTGCAGGTCGTTGGCGAGTCGCTCAAAGTCAACCGTGTCGCCAGCGGATCAGAACTGGAAGGCCGAGTGGCGTCGCTATTGAAGCGGGTCGGTTTAAGACCCGAATACATCCGGCGTTATCCACACGCTTTCAGCGGTGGAGAACGCCAGCGAATCGGCATTGCGCGCGCGCTGGCTTTGAATCCGCGGCTGATAGTCGCTGACGAGGCGGTCTCCGCCCTGGATGTATCGGTACAAGCGCAGATATTGAATCTCTTGCAAGATCTACAGGAAGAGCTAAACCTGACCTATCTGTTCATCGCGCATGACCTCAGTGTCGTGGAGCATATCAGCCATCGCGTCGCCGTTATGTATGTCGGCAAGATCGTTGAGTTGGCTGCTACCGAGGATCTTTTCACAAATCCTCTGCATCCCTACACCGAAGCGCTGCTGTCGGCGGTCCCAAAGCCGGATCCGCGCCTGCGGAACAAGGGCGTTCGCATCCGCCTGGAGGGCGAAGTCGCCGACCCGAGCAATCCACCCAGCGGATGCTATTTTCATCCGCGCTGTCCTTACGCCGAAGAGCGTTGTCGACATGAAGAACCGGCGGTCCGCAAGATTGAGGGTGATCGCTGGGTGGCTTGCCATTTCGCCGAGGAGCTCGACTTGCGCGGTTTCGAAGCGATCGGCTAGTTGATGCGCATATAAACCTGTCCGCTTTTACGCGAAAGGCCCGCAAATGATGCTCGAACCCGCTGATATTTTCCCGCGAGCCGGCGATGCCGCTCCGCTTGTCTACGACCCGGATGTTCATCTGGTCGCCAATACCATCGATAATGGCGTCTTTCACAGTGCCTGGATGTCCGCCGAGTATGCCGTCGCCTTGGTTGAGAGCGGTTCGCCAGCCGAGATTGAACGTGCCGAAGCGGTAATCGATGCCGTCCTGGACTGCCAGGACATGGACCCGCGTTCGCCCCATTACGGCAACTTCAAATGGGAGCATGAAGACGAAGCGGTTGAAGACTTGAATGCCGTGCAATTTGTGCTCGTCCGGCTGACACCGTTGCTGTTGAATCATGCCGAGCGCCTTCCAAAGGAACTCGTCGAGCGCGTCAAGGCGCGCATCCGCCTGGGCTTGGACGAAATCCGCCGGATTGATGTTTCTCCCGTTTATTCAAACATCGTCGCCCAGGATATTGCCAACTCCATACTGGGCGGCCAGCTCTTGAACCTTCCGGAATACACCCAGCGCGGCATAGCGAAACTTCGAAAGTGGCTGAGCGTCATCGATGAGAGCGGCATCCCGCATGAATACAACAGTCCGACCTACTCATTCGTATGTATCGAAGCGCTGCACAAGATAGCCGCGTTTTCGGATCAGGCCCAAGCTTGCTTGCTGGCGCGGCTGATCATAGCGCGAATCGGATTAAGCGTCGCCCTGCGCCTGCATCCTGAAACGGGGCGCCTCGCGCCGCCGCATTGCCGCGCCTATTATCCGGCATTGGTCTGCGCAACGGTCCCCGAGGCCTCCGTATTCGCCCGGATGATGGAAGAAGGGCTACTCCCAGCCTGGCTTGAGACAGTGCGGAAGCACCGCCCCATCCCGCTGGAAGTGAGCGAAACTTCCGATGCCGGCGCTGGCGTCGTTATCAGCAGCTACCTGCATTCTGAATTCAGCATCGGCTTGGCGACGCAAGAGTTGGCGACGCAATCGAACCGTTTCATCAGCAACCAGTCGAACGTCTTCTCGATCCAGTACACAAGACAGAACAAGCCCAATCCGGGCGTGGTTTTCTCCCGCTATTTGATCAATGACAAGTGGCTGGGCGACTACCGAACCACGCCTTCGCGATCCAATGATCAGGTCTTCCGCGATGAAGGCAGTTTTCGCGGCGTACTCGCGGGTTCGCGCGCTTTCGGCTTGTACACATCACGAGAATTGGACGCCTGGTCCCGCTGTTTCAGCGCCAAAGCCGCCTTGATCTGGAGTAACGCGGAAGACGTCGATGAGATCTGGATCGATGGTACGAGCCTCGGGGATCTTCCGGCAAAGGTTCCCGAGGGCTCAACCATTGTGGTGGGATGCGGCGATGTCTATATCCTGATTCGTCCGCTTGAGCGCGCCAAGCTCGGGCTTGAAGCGCCCATCATCATTGCGGAGCGAAAGGGCTGTCTGGCGCTTGAGATCTACAACTATCGCGGACCTGAGAAAACCTTTTGGGAATTGGCTAATCCCGGCGCGTTTTTCCAGGGCTACGTCCACAACGGCTTTTTCGTTGAAGTCACGTCAAAAAGCCGATGCGGCAGCGCCAGAGACCTGCACGAGGCCTACGCAGCCGGGCAGCTTGTCGAAGATCTTGAGGACGCGCAAACCTTTGACGGTTCCACTCCGCGGCAATGGAGCCTGGCTTATAACCGGGACGATCGCGCGCTTGGTATTGACGTCGATCTTATGCGCTGGCGGATAGAGCGGCGCTGGGACCAACGGGGGGATCTCGGCTTCCCGATGCTGGCTTCCCCCGTCGCCCTCGGGAGCCGCTCGGGACTGATTGAGCTGGGGAAGGCGCGCTTGTCCTGCGGCCGGGATGCCGCCTGGCTGCTTGGCATCCCCGAGGCTGACCTGTGGGTTGGCGCCTTTCATGGTCCCGAGGCCTCGGCCTTGACGCTGGACCTTGCGGAGAACCAAGTCCACCTTGAGAGTTTGGAAGCCGGCATGGTGGTCTGGGATAAAGGGCATGTCACCATTGACGCGCTGGGGCTGCAAGCCGAGCCGCGCGTGCTCGGCGCGAAAACCCTGCATGTCATAAGCCGCGATGAGGGCTGAGGCAATGGTCTAGGGGGCTGGCCGCGCCGGTACGGATGGTTTCTCCTCACTCAAGCTGTGCAGCGCGTCAAGCAGCGCTTCCAGGAAGAAATACTCGCCCCACATGACACTTTCATTGACGCCCAAGCCTTTGCCCTGGTGATAGATCCCGCGCTTCAAGATGCCTTCCCAATGCGGCGTGTCGATTGCGAGAAAGCTTGGCTGCAAGAGCGTATCCAGAATCGTAAGCGCATAACCTCGATACATGCGCCCCCGAATAGCGTCGGCGGTCAGGTCGGCTAACTGCAAGAAAGCGCTGGCGGCAATCGCGGCGGCTGAACTTTCGCAGGGGTAAGCTGGGTCCGGCTCCGACCAGTCGTTCGGCGGCACCCCGTGGGCGGGGCTGCTTTCGATGTAAAAGGCGGCACAGTCTTCGGCTGTCCGCAGGAAGCGGCTGTCGCCGGTAAAGCGAAAGGCGGTGCCGAAACCGTAGATGGCCCAGGTTAAGCCGCGCGCCCAGGACGAATCGCCCCGCCAACCTTGATGGGTCGTCTGGCGAATGAACTCGCCTGTTTCCGCATCAAAGAGCCCTTCGTGCGAACTGCTGCCATCGCCGCGGACCAGATAGCGGCGCGTCGTAAAACAGTGCCTCGCCGCGTTTTCCCATAAAGTCGTATCGCCACTCTGCCGGGCAGCGTAGAAAATGATGCCCACATTCATCATGATATCGATGAAGAGACTCTCGCTAGATACAAAGGAGGGCAGATATTGCCCTCTTTCGCGAAAACGCGAACCGGCAGTGCGCCCAGCCTCAACGATGACATCTTTGATGAAGGCCTCCGGCGAATGATCGTGCCAACGCTTCCAGGTCGACCAAAACAGAAATCCCAGATCATGGACCGCCCTGTCCGTCTTGCGATGTTCAATCAGGCGCGAATAATGTATGGCTTGATCTCGCCACCATGATTCCTTGGTGTAGCTGTACATCAGCCACAATTGCCCGCCAAGAAAGCCTTCGCACCAGTTGGTCCAAGCTTCGCCACCATGCTTCCATTTGCCATTCCGCGTATACATGGGGAAGTAATCGGGATGAGCGGACAGCAAGTGTCGCAGTTGCTCCCCCGCAAATGCAAAGGCGCTGTGGATACGCTCGCTGAGACTCCGTTCGTTTTGAATCATATGACCCCCTAATGTTTTTAGACTTCGGCAGGCCAGGTTCGAATTTGGCAAGCATGGCTATGGAGCCAGCCTGCCTATTCAATTGGCATGGATCGATTATAGTTCAGAATACATGACGCGGGCGCGTCCAGCCGTTGCAGAGCCTCTCAATTAAGGCTGCTGATTGCCGATAACGGATAGGGCGCCGCCGCGGCCAACTTATCCGCGCGTCCTTTTGACAGCCGCGCTGTATTCACCTATTATGTTTGGGGTAAATCGGACTGACTCGACGACCTCGAAGTTTTACTTAACTGGGACGGCTGAATGCCAAAGAATAAACTCGCCTCACTCGCGGCTGCCGCTGAAATGATCCCGGATCATGCCATCGTTTCAGTCAGTTCATCAAGCGGCCTGGGCTGCCCGGACGCAACCCTGAAGGCAATAGGCCAGCGCTTCGATAAAACAGGCGCGCCGCGTAACATCACGACCATCCATCCAATCGCAGCCGGTGATATGTACGGCATCAATGGCATCGATCACATTGCCAAGAAGGGCTTGCTCAAGCGCGTCATAGCCGGTTCATATCCAAGCGGACCGTCTTCGCGGGAGTCGCCGCGAATCTGGCAAATGATTCACAACAATGAGGTCGAAGCCTATAACTTGCCCAGCGGCATTATTTTCCATATGCACCGAGAAGCCGCCGCAAAACGCCCCGGTATCCTGACAAAGATCGGCTGGGATACAGTCGTTGATCCCGCGCATCGCGGCGGGAAAATGAATAGTATTACCGGGGAAGATATCGTTACACGGGTTGAGTTCGCCGGCGAGGAATGGCTCTTCTACAAGTCAATTCCCGTTGATGTCGCCATCGTTCGCGGGACAACCGCCGACGAAGCCGGCAATCTGTCGATGGAGCACGAAGGCGCCTATCTGGGCGCCTTGGACCAGGCTTTAGCCGCGCGCAACAACGGCGGTATCGTCATCGCGCAGGTCAAGCGCATCGCTCCCTACGGCAGTTTACCGCCGCAGTCCATTCGCGTGCCCAGCACGCTGATAGATTGCATCGTCCTCGATCCGGAGCAATTGCAGACCACGCAAACCCAGTATGAACCCGCGATCAGCGGTGAGCTGCGGCGCCCAATGACCAGTTTCCCCCACGTGGAATGGGGCGTCTCCAAGGTCATCGCCAGGCGCGCCGCCATGACACTCAGGGAGGGCGAAACAGTTAATCTCGGCTTTGGTATTTCCGCGCTTGTTCCATATGTTCTGCTGGAAGAAGGGCTGCATGGTTCGGTCACATGGGTGATAGAACAGGGCGCGGTCGGAGGGCTGCCCCTACAGGATTTTCAGTTTGGCTGCGCCTCCAACCTCGAAGCCATTATCGCCTCGCCTGACCAATTCACCTACTTCCAAGGCGCTGGTTTTGATCGCAGTTTGCTGTCATTTATGGAAGTGGACGCAGCGGGTAGTGTTAATGTGTCCCGGCTTGCGTCCAAACCCCACGTTACCGCGGGTATCGGCGGCTTCATCGATATAACATCGGGGGCAAAAAATATCGTGTTCAGCGGCGCTTTCACCGCCGGAGGTCTCAAACTCGCAATTGACGACGGGCAGCTTCGGATTCTGCAAGAAGGACGCTTCAAGAAATTTGTCCCCAACATAGAAGAAGTCACCTTCAGCGGCCTGCGCGCTCGTGAAACGGGCCAGAAGGTGACTTACATCACTGAGCGCTGCGTCATCAGTTTGGAGCCGCAAGGCCTGACCGTGACAGAGATTGCGCCGGGCATAGGCCTGGAAGAGGATGTGCTTTGTCAGGCGGGTATAGACTTGCATGTCAGCCCAAATCTTACTGTGATGGATGCGCAGTTGTTTTCACCCGAGCTGATGCGCCTGGAACTTGACGGCGACAAGGGGTCCTCGTGAGCAAAGTCGAATTGTTTGTCCAGGGACATATCGCTCATATTCAGCTGAACCGTCCCGAAAAGCTGAATGCGATTGATGGTGACATGCTCGTCCAGATGGGCGAGTTTATCGAGCAACTGGATCGCAACGACCAGGCGCGCGTGCTTGTCATTCGCGCGCGGGGCGAGCGGGCATTTTGCGTCGGCGCCGATATCCAGGCTTGGACATCGCTTGCTCCCCTGGATATGTGGCGACACTGGATACGTGATGGCCATCGCTTGTTTGATCGTATTGCGGGGCTCCGCCAACCGGTGATCGCTGTTCTTAATGGCTTCACATTAGGCGGCGGTTTAGAACTTGCCTTGGCAGCCGATATTCGTCTGGCAGCCGACGAGATAGAACTCGGTTTTCCCGAAGCGTCAATTGCGACGGTGCCGGGCTGGGGAGGAACACATCGCTTGCCCGCCTTGATAGGCGCCGGACGCGCGAAACAAATGATTTTCTCCGCAGAACGTATTTCGGCGACAACAGCGGAACATTGGGGGCTGGTCAACGAAGTCTTGCCGCGTGATCAATTGGACAGCCGCGCCGATGAACTGGCGCGGCAGATTGCGGCGAATGCGCCTTTAGCTGTGCAATTTGCCAAGCAAGCTATCAATGGCGCGCTTCAGGGCACGGCGGGTTCTACACTGGAAGCTCTTGCCGGCGCGCTTGCCGCCCACAGTCAAGATGCGCAAGAAGGCTTGGCGTCATTTAACGAAAGACGCCCCCCGGACTATTCGGGCAACTAACACATCGGCCAAGTGACCGGCTCTAGTTGTCGCCCCACGCGCTCCCTTAAAGCATCTGCGACGCGACATTTAAGCCGTGAGCGTATCTCCACGATAGGCGAGAACGATCTGAGATTCTGGCACGCCCCGCGCCTGCAACGCGTCCACCAGCAACTTGTCATGCCGATCCAGTTCAATGACCACCTGGTCACCTGCCAGGCGCGCCACCAGCACCGTGTCAACCAGACGCCTGTCTCGCACCCTAGCAATATCAATGATGGTGTAGATCTGCTCGGCTTCGTTGGCTGTCAAATATGCAAAGTCGTTCAAACCCTCGCCGGTGTAGCCTTGCAGTTCTTCCAAGAGGATTTCTTTTAGAGTGACGGTATCTATTTCACAATCTCCTCAGCTATCGGGTCAAAGACGACAAATGGTATCGACTCTGTAAGTCGCCCGCGAATGACCGCTTGACCTAGCGGTTGCTCAATCACGGTCTCATAGTCCGCTTCGCTTATCGCAACGTACAGCGGTGTCATGTCACCGATATAATCCAGCGCAGCCCGATAGACCACAATTTTGTCCCACCAACATCATGAACTGGCGCACCGGTGACGGATCCAGTGACTTGACCTCGATAAGAACGATCTGATCAGTCCCCCGATTGCGCAGCGATATCGATGAAGAGCCTGCGAATATTATCCTCGTCTTCGGCCACGGCAAGGGCATACTGTTCTTTGATTATCGACCAGCCCGCCTGAATTAGACAACGGAGGACGATATCGTGGTAGCGATCATTAGCGGGCATCTCACCCCTAGTCCAGCAGGTTGGGTCTCGCCGTCATTATAGATGAAATCCTGGAATATATGCAGGACCTGATTGCCCGACGTAATCCACCGGATTTGACCGCCAATCAGCCGCTTGACGCTGGTGCCCATGGTCGCGTCCCACTCTTCTTCGCTGAGCTGGGTAGCGCTGCCCCTGATTTCGATGGCGGCGTTGTTATAGAGGATGTCCACCGTGCCAAAGCTGGCCGCCGCTTGATTCACCATGGATTCGACTTGCGCCCCGCGCCGGACATCAGTCGATACAAACAGAGCGTCCCCGCCGGCGGCTTGGATCAGTTCGACGCTTTCCGTACCGGCGTCTTCGTTCAGATCGGCAATAACGACCTTGGCGCCCCCTTCGGCAAAGAGCAATGCGCTCGCGCGTCCAATGCCGCTGCCAGCGCCGGTGATAATGGCAACCTTTCCGTCCAGTTTTCCCATCATTTGCCCCCAACTCGTTTGATGACGCGTTTACGCTACGCGCGCCGTCTCACGGTGCGTTATCGTTGTTGCGCCTCTTAACTAATCCTCGATGATCGCTATCGCGCGTACCGGCGCCGCCGTTGTACCAACCCATTTAATTGGCAAGACGGACAGTTTGAATCCATGCGGCCGCGGAATCGCCTCCAAATTGCACATGTTTTCCAGGTGATAATATTCCCGGTCGATCATGACACGATGGGATTCCCAAAATTGTTTGCGCTCGAACATCGCCCACACTGGCGGATCCCGGGTGATGGCGTCGATGCCGGTGACTTTGACACCTTGATCGAGCAGCCAGTGGGTCGCTTCCTTGGACATGCCGCAATGCTCGGTCAAGTAGCGCTCTTCGTGGTTGTAGCTGCCGGCGCCAGTCATGATCAGCACAGTGTCCAGCGGCTCCCCCCACACGCGTCAGTGGAATCCGCCCCACCAGCGCATTGTAAAAATCCTCGTCTTCCAGGTAATGTCGCACCAATTCGGTACGTATAAAGGTGGGCGCGATGCCATTGACATTGATATTGTATAGCGCCCATTCGGTCGCGAGTTGCTTGACCAGCAGATTCATCCCGGCCTTGCTGCTGGTATAGGCGGCGAAACCGCGCCGAATGCCCAGCAGACTGCGAACGGAGGAAATAGCGAAAATGCCCGAGCACTGGATGTGGGATCCGGACAATGGCAATGGCGCCGTCAACAAAAACACTTGCCACGTTTTCGATACGCTATGCTATTTCTTGGGAGAACCGGTATCAGTGCACGCTTTCGGCGCTAGCTATCACGGCGCGGCGCCCGCATTGCCTGATGGCATAGTCGCGAATATCGCTTTCGAGAGCGGCGCCGTCGCTTCTGTCACTGGCGGTTCCTTGAGCGCGGATATTCTGCGGACGCCAACTTGGCTGGATGTCTATGCCGAAAAGGGACAGGCGCTGGTTACCGGCATCGAACACATGTTTGATACACTGACTTGGGGTAGATCTGATGACAGCAGTGAGCCCAATCGCCAACATTGGCCTAATCCTCGGCTGCGGACTCTGATCGTGCAATACGCGATTGCAGAATTCGTCGATAGCTTTCGGACTGGTCGACAGCCCGAAAGCGATGCCGACGCCGGTCTCAAAGCGCTGGCGCTTGCAATGGCCGTCAACGAATCGACCGCGACGGGCGAAATTGTTGATTTGCGCAATTAGACCGCCGTCAACAGTTGACAGACCTTTGTACGCTCCTAGACAGAACCGAGCTTTTACAGCTGGAGAGCCGTCAAACTGGATGCCATTGCGGTGTCAAACCAGTGCATCAGTCTAGATTATCGACCTTCGCCGATACCCATTTGGCTGAGCGCGATTCTGTCGCGCTGCCCGCTGCTGAGACATGCGTGGTCACACTAAACTGCTGACAAGTCTCATCCACCTCTGTATTCATTTTCGTCCAGCAATATAATGCCCGTAAATCTCTCTTTAAGTTGAATGGAGTTTCAACCATGACACTTCCGTCCGATTACGTCGAACGCGTTTATGCCGGGGTACTCGGCAAGATAATTGCGGTCTACCTGGGTCGCCCGATTGAAGGCTGGTCCTATGAGATGATAGTAGAGCGTTTTGGCGAGATTAATTACTATGTGCATGAGGCGCTTGACGTACCGCTGATCGTGACCGATGACGATCTCTCCGGCACCTTTACTTTTGTGCGCGCCATGCCGGACTACGGCAACAGCCCGGATCTAACCCCGGTACAGATCGGCCAGACCTGGCTCAATTACATCGTCGAAGGCAAGACCATATTATGGTGGGGAGGCATCGGCGATGTAACCGAACATACCGCCTATATCCGGCTGAAAAATGGCATCCAGCCTCCGCGCAGCGGCTCGATTGAACTCAACGGTCCGATCATGGCCGAGCAGATTGGTTCGCAGATCTTCATTGATGGCTGGGGCATGATCGCGCCCGGCGACCCGGCGCTGGCGGCAGATCTGGCGCGGCGGGCGGCCTGTGTCAGTCACGACGGCGAAGCGATCTATGGCGCGCAGGTGGTCGCCGCGTTAGCAGCGCAGGCCTTTGTCGAATCGGACATCAACAAGCTGATCGACAGCGCCGTGTCCTTGATCCCCTCCGATTCGATCACCTACCGGATGATTGAGCAGGTGCGCAACTGGCAGGCCCAACAGCCGGACTGGCGCCAGACGCTGGAGCAGATCGAGGGGGAATATAGCCGCGATCGTTATCCAGGCAATTGCCATATCGTGCCGAACCATGCGCGGATAATTCTTGCCTTGCTCTATGGCGACGACGATTTTCAAAAATCCCTGATGGTCGTCAATACCTCCGGTTTTGACACGGATTGCAACTCCGGCAATGTCGGCTGCATCATGGGGATCAAGAACGGCTTGGCTGGGATCGACGCTGGACCGGACTGGCGCGGCCCGGTAGCGGATCGCCTGTATCTGCCAACGGCCGACGGTGGCAGCAGTATCAGCGATGCGGTCGGCGAAACTTACAAACTGGTCAATATCGCGCGGGGGATGGGGGGATTAAAGCCGCTTAACCCGAAAAACGGGGCGCGCTATCATTTCAGCCTGCCGGGGTCGGTACAGGGTTTTGAGTCTGAAACCGGGCGTGAGTCCAAAAATACTGTGACCATCGAAAATGTCTCCGGACACAGCAAGAACGGCGACCGATCACTGGCGCTTCGCTTTCACCGGCTGGCGACAGGGCGTATTGCCAGAGTCGCCACGCTCACGTTTATCCCCTCGAAGGAAATTGCCGATTATTTTGACGAGCGAGGTTACCGCTTGCTGGCGTCGCCAACCTTGTATCCAGGACAAGTGGTCCGCGCAGGCCTCGTGGCGGAAGCAGCCAATGCTGATACAGTGACGCTGCGGCTCTACGCGCGGCATTACAACGAGGATGATGCGCTGGAGATCATCGGGGGCGAGTCATTCCAGGTTGCGCCCGGCACAGAAGCCAACCTGTCATGGCGCGTGCCGGAGACCGGCAACCAGCCCATTGCCTGCATTGGAATCGAGATTACCGGTGAGAATGGCGCCAGCGGCAGCGTCTACCTAGATTGGCTCACATGGGACGGCGCGCCCAACATGCGCCTGAACCGGCCCACCATCAGCGAAGCTGGACAGGAGAAACGCAAGAGACCGAAGTTCTGGAAGAAAGCCTGGATTTACGCGCTGGATTCCAGTGAGCGTTTCGATTCCTGGGACTACTGGACACAGGCCTACCGGCTGATACAGAATGAAGGCCGGGGCCTGCTGATACAGGGGACGCGCGACTGGATAGACTATCAATTTGCCGCCAGGGCCATGCCTCGGGTCTGTGAAGCCGGGGGGATCGCAGTGCGGGTACAGGGCCTACAGCGCTACTATGCGCTGCTGTTGGATCGAGATAGGACTCGCATCGTTCGCGTCCTGGATGGTGAAACCGTCCTGGCCGAAACCGACTCGGGCTGGTCCGTCGAGCGGGATTACGATCTCAAATTGAAGGTCGAAGGGGATAAGCTGACCGCCTTCGTCAATGGCGAGCAGGTGCTTGAAACACAAGACCCGGAAGATGCCTTGACCGGCGGCGGCATTGCCCTGATTGCGCAAACAGGTTTTATCTACTTTGATAACGTTGCCGTCAGGCCCGTCTAATGGGCACTATTGCTGCCAGATCGACCGCATTTGCCAGACTGACAATGTTTTGACCTGACCTTTCCCGAAAAGGCGCAGACCCTGGCTGTCGGCTCGCGACGGGTAGATGCGGCTGCAGATGCTGGTTCGGCCGTTGGCGATGATCTCTAATACCGAGCCGTCAAGCAAGATGCGCAGCTGCAAACTTTCGCCGGGCGCGAGTTCATGCGGCGCTTCGTTGGCAAAGGTTTCGTTTTCTTGATCCAAACTGGATCGCTCACGGTTCACGCTCAGCAACTGATTGTCTGGATTGTAGCTGACGCGCGTTTCTTCGCCCTCATCGGAGGCGCAGGCGACGGCCAGCCCAACTGTGCCTTCCGCATTGAATTCAGCCTCTATGTCCAGAGCTGCGCCCCGGATCTCAAGATTGTGCTCGCCGCCGGTCAGCCGGATATCGCTGATCACAGTACCGCTGCCACGAAGCCGGTTTAGCTCCGGCACGGGGGCCATGTGGAGCTGTCCATTGCGCAGGCTCAGTTCACGAGGGATAGAGTGGCAGCCAGCCCAGCCGGCGGCGACATGCGCCTCTTCGCTGCGGCCCTCGCGCAGCCAGCCCCAGAGCAAGCGGCGGCCCCGCGCATCTTCCATCGTGAAAGGCGCGTAAAAGTAAGCGTGATCCAGGATTCCGCTGCTCTCCGGCCTAAACTGCTGATCAACATAATCGCCGATGAAGTAGAAGACGGTAAAGGGAATTCTGCGACCCTTGCCCGCCACGATCAGCACCCATTTATCGCCCAAGGGGAAAAAGCAGGGACATTCCCAGACGCAACCGTCTTTAGCATAGCTGCCGGTCAATAGAGGGTGCAGGAATTCCCACCCGATCAGGTCAAGCGAACGATATAGAAAAACGGAACCGCCGAGGGGTTTAATGCGCGAGGCAAGCAACATATACCAGGTATCGCCTTCACGCCATATCATCGGGTCACGCAGATCGGTGGACTGATTGGCTATGGCCGGGATTTCGCTCAAGATCGGGTTGCCGCTGTATTTCTCCCAAGATAGCAAGCCATCCTGACTGGTGGCTATACACTGCGATTGCTGACCATAACCCTCCGGGCCAACACCGGTATAGACGGCCGTTGGTACGCCATCGTCCTCTACCACACAGCCGGACCAGCAGCCGGTTGCATCCGGCCCCCCTGGAGTTGGAGAGAGCGCAACCTGCAGATCCTGCCAGTGAATCGCGTCCTCGCTGATGGCATGTCCCCAATGAGCGAGACCAAAGCGGGGACTCTCAGGATGATATTGGTAAAAGAGATGATACTTGCCGCCCCAGTGGATCACGCCGTTGGGGTCGTTCATCCAACTCGCGGGCGCAATAAAATGGTAGACAGGCCGATGGAAATCGCCCGTCAGGCTGCGGCGTTGCTCGGCAAAATCGTAATTCGTGTCAGTCATGACGAGTCTTCCATGTCCTAGATATAGTCTTCAGGAAATGACAAAGGCCTTTCCACGGTAACGCCGCAGTTGCAGGCAGCCCTTAACCTTTCAAGCCCACAGAGGCTATGCCGCCGATGAGCTGCTCCTGGGCAAAGAAAAAGACCAGGACAGGCGGAATCATCATAACCAGGTTGGCCGCCATAAGCAGATTTGTGTTGGGACTGTAACGGGTAGCAAAGTTTGCCAGGCCGATTGCGATGGTGAACTGATCGGTGTTGTTCAGGTAAATTAGCGGTCCCAACAAATCGCCCCAGGAACCGAGGAACATGAAGACCACGACCACCGCCAGCACCGGACGGCATAAAGGCAAAATGATGAAACGAAAGATGCCAAAGTAACTGCAGCCATCGATCTTCGCCGCTTCGTCCAGATCACGCGGGAATGTGCGCATGTATTGACGTATGAGAAAGATAAAGAAGGCGTTGCCCGTAAAAGACGGCACAATCAAGGGCAGATAAGTCCCGTACCAGCCTAATTCAAGAAAAAGTAAAAACTGTGGAATCATCTGTGATTGCCAGGGAATAAGCATGGTGACAATCAAGACATTGAAGAGAAATCCGCTGCCACGAAAGCGCAGTCTGGCGAAGGCGTAAGCCACCAGCGTACAGGAGAAAATCGTGCCAACTACATTTCCTCCAAAAATAATCAATGTATTCAGCGTGAAGCGCAGGAAAGGGCGCACCGGATCCAACAAGGCGGTTTCGAAGTTGCGCCATTCGAAGTGTTCGGTGGGAAACCACTGCGGCGGGATGGAAAAGAAGGGAACGTTGTCCGGCTTGAGCGCAGCGGTCAGCATCCAGGAAACCGGAAGCAGCACAAAGCCACACAGGACGATGAGAATCGTGTAGAGTAGCAACAAGCGCAGAAGTTTACGCGCGCGGGGGATGATGTCATCGCGCAGCCGCCGCATAGTCGATCTGTGGGACTGATTGGGAGATGGACTGCCGTGCATGATCAAGCCCGATCCTCCTCGCTCTCATAATACACCCAGCGCTCGGAGCTGCGAAATGTGATCAAAATGACAACTGTCGCAATGACTACCAATACCCAGGAGAGCGCCGAGGCATAACCAAAGCGCCCGTTCTGGAAGCCTTCTTCATAGACATTGAGTAGATAGAATTGGAGCGCGCTCGCGCGGGTGCCGCCTCGTCCAGCCAGAACATAAGCCACATCGAAAACTTGAAAGGCCCCGACCAGACCTGTAATGAGCTGGAAAAAGATGCTCGGCGTCAGCATGGGCAGCGTCACGAAACGGAACTTCTGTGTGGAATTTGCGCCGTCGATGGTTGCGGCTTCATAGAGGTGAGGCGGGATATTCTGCAATCCGGCCAGGTAGATGATGACCCCGCCGCCGACGCCCCATAGACCCATCAGGATAACGGCCGGAATAGCCCAGTCGCGGCTGGCAAGCCAGCGGGGCGGATGCGCGATGCCAATAGACCCCAAGACTTGATTGACCACGCCGACATCGGGATTCAGCAGAATTGACCACAAGACGGCGACAGCGGTACCGGCGATAACGGAAGGCATGAACAGCACGGTGCGGAAGAAGTACATGCCGCGTATGCGTTGATTGAGCAGCAGGGCAAGCGAGAGACTGACCACCGTATAGACAGGCAGCGACATGATCACGAACCTGAACGTCACCCGAAGCGAGTTATAGAAGTCGCGATCGGAAAACATCTTTTCGTAGTTTTTCAAGCCAACCCAGTTGGGCGGCGTGAGCAGGTTCCAGTCCGTCAGACTAATGAGCAAGGAAGCGATGACCGGACCGATGATGAAGACGACCAAGCCGATAAGCCAGGGCAAGAGGAAGAGGTAGGCGACGCGTTCTTCGCGCCGTTCCATGGTACCCAGCGTCCGTTTGCCTTGAATCCGGCCTCTAAGGCGAGATTGTTTAATCGCTTGCATTTACTGGATTTCACAGCCATGGCGCCGTAGGACAAGGAATCGCCCCACAGCGCCAAGTTTACCGGGCAATCGCTAGGATTCGAATGTGTCCCAGGTTTCCCAGAGTTGATCCAGGTCATCCTGAATGATGGGCGCGATCTCATCGAGCGCCTCTTGCGCCGGGATGCCGTCTTCGATCATCAAGCTGTTAATCGCCTCGGCTATCTCCCCATAAGCGCCCCAGACAGTCGGGACGAAAACGGTCGAGCGGCCCAAATTGATGGCTTGCAGCAATTCCTGGCGGCCCTCGCTGCCTTCCGCCCAGTTCATCTCTTCCGCCATGCGCATATTCATCGGCAGCCCGCCAGCCTCGGCGCGGAGTCGGTTACCTTCCGTCGCCCAGAAGAGAATGAATTGCAGCGCCTCTTCCAGGTTGTCGCTGCCACTGAGCGCCATCAATTCATCAGAGCCCGTGTAGACCCAGGCCGGATCGCCCTCAGCTTCCACCGGCGGCGGCGCGGCGCCCCAATTGACGCCGGCAGCTTCCAGCAGCGGCTGGGCTATCGGGCTGTCAGCCATAGCCATCGCCAGTTGCCCCGATGCCAACATACCGTCGGCAGAGTTGCCCGCCAGGCTCAGGTCAGCCGAAGTCAGGATGCCATCCGTGCCAGCCATATCCGCCACGACCTGATAGAAGTGGGCGGTCGCTTCGTCATTGACATAGCCCATAACGCTGCGGCCATCCTCGCTGAAGTAATTGGCGGCGTCCATCCACCAGGGCATAGGCAGCGTCCCGCCCCAAACCCGCTCCGACATATCATCGCTGTACACCGAAAGCCGGGCGACGAGATCGGCATATTCGTCAATCGTGATCGGCTCCGTCGACGAAAGATGCGGTACGCCAGCGGCATCAAAGACATCCTTGTTGTAGAATATATTGTATCCTGCCGTGAAAGTGCCCAGGCAGTATACTCGCCCGTCCAGCGCGCAATTTCTCGACACTGCGCCGGCGTTGTAATCTTCGATATCAACGCCGGCGGATTCCAAGGCCTCGTCAATCGGCGCGACCAATCCGGCCCTGATCCAGCGGATAACATAGGGGAAAGCGATATCCGGCGGCTGCCCGGCGAGGAAAGCCGTATCGACTTTGGTGACATATTCACCTTCCGGGACATCGGTAATCTGGACCTTGATGTTAGGATGCGCGGCTTCGAAGGCCTCGACCACTGACGGCAAAAAGCCAGTGCCGTCCAGAAACATCCACAGATCAAGCGTAACTTCTTCGTCCTGCGCAAGGGCCGTTCCAAAAAAGGAACTCAACAGTATTGCAGTAGCTGCCAACAGGAGGATTCTGGTCAAGCGGTTCATTTCCTTTGTCCTTTCTTCTCAACGAGATGTATGGTCAGTCAGATAGGCTCTCTCTAATTGTCAGGCATGGTTCGTTCCTCCAATCCCCTGCGCGCAAGTCGATGCGCGTTCTTGAGTTCCGTTTGTCTTTCGGCGCAGCATCCTCCGATCCCATCTGTATGGTGTTGCCGTGCCAAGACTAGAGCCACAGCTTCTTTATTTACATTGCCGTCCGTACTATTGAGTAGCAAAACCGCTCGGCGCCTAACCGGCGAAAAGGCCCCAGGAATGTCGCGCTCACAGCCGCTCGGCGCGTAACCGGCGAATTTGGGCTACCGCGCTTACACAAAATAATAGACGCTCGGCTACCGCAAAGCGCGGTCTATAAAAAAGAAAACAATCAGCGTTCTCGTCGCACGAGCGACGCGGTTTATCAAAAAAAGAGTACCAAGTTTAGCCACGATTTTCCATTGTATCGCAACTGCCCAGCGCAAAGGCTGGGTAGATCGGATTGCTCGTGTCAGGGATGACGATCGGAACGTTTTGCCCCGGTACTGACGATTTCTGCCGTCTCGTCGATCCTGGCCTCATGCGCAGCCCGCGGATCAGCCGGCAGAGGGACCCAGCGCGACAGATCTGGCACGTCAATCTCTCCGTGGTCGGGTTTCAGCAAGGGCGGCGGCAAGCTCGCAGCGCATGAGGAAGCGGCGACTAAGCTGTCTCCCTTCCACGCTCTCCCATCTCTATGGCTGAGGAGCGGAAGGCGCGAGCCCTCAATGAAGCGCAATTCGTCCTTCAATACCCGAAAGTTGCCCTGAACTTGACCTGTTTTTGAGTAACAGTATAGATACAGTATGTATACGGGGGGGGGGGGGGTACTTCCTCCCCAGATCGGAAGCTGAGGACAAGCCAGGTTGACAGCCGCGGGCTGTCGGCAAGAAACTGGGAAATGCTGTGGCGATTACGGGCGAGCCAAGGGGCGCGTAGGCGCGTAGACACAGCCCTTCGACACTGACCGTCGATTTTGACCGCCGGCCGTCCTTTGATCTTCACCATGCAGTATTTCGTCATAAGAGACGCCTAGCGATTGGCGTAGGTTTCGGTTTGAAGTCTGTCCGTCTATGCCCATTTGCGGACACAGCAATATCGTTTTCGGACAATGTCGCTTCGTTCGGGCTGGGC
Source organism: Chloroflexota bacterium (assembly GCA_011525385.1). Lineage (GTDB taxonomy): Bacteria > Chloroflexota > Anaerolineae > Aggregatilineales > Phototrophicaceae > UBA6055. The sequence continues at coordinate 26,820 of WTGF01000013.1, forward strand.
GCCGGGTTTGAAAAGCGGCGGCTGCATGTGTTGCAACGTCGAGGATAGAGCAAAGCAGGGAGAAAAGGGCGACTAAATGGTCGCGGTTTCGGCATAGAGTCGCGGGCTAAAGGCTGCACGTCCCAAGGCGGTGTAGTCAATTCACGGGCCCGATTGAAATGTTGCTTTGACGCACTCGCGCTCGCCTTCTGGTCTTGGCGGCCCGCGGCGGTGGACGAAAAAATCCAGTATGCCCAATACCAGGTCGTGCAAATTGAAAACTAGCTCGACCTTGTCTTACAGCGAGAAACGTGACAAGGTATCGCGGTTCATTATTATCCAACGAAGTCATTGAGCATGGTCGAGCAAAGCGTCAACGCGGCACGCAGATCTTCATTTGTCATACTGTCATTATCCACAGCGGCGCTCACCTTGGGCTTGATCGTCTTCGGCGCGGTGGTCCGGGTGACGGATTCCGGCATGGGCTGCGGCACTGATTGGCCGCTCTGCAACGGCGCCGTATTCCCGCCGCTGGAGAACATCACTGCCTGGATCGAGTGGCTGCACCGCCTCTTCGCCCTGCTGATCGGATTCTTCGGCTTGGCGATGCTGATTGCTGCCTGGCGTCAATATCGCCACAGTGATCGGCGCGTGCTGCATATGGCGGCCGCTGCCGCCATTCTGTTCATCGTACAGAGCGCTCTGGGCGCGATCGTCGTCTTCCTGGAGTTGCCACCTACATTTGTGACGCTACACCTCGGTGTTGCCATGCTGCTACTGGCAGCGCTGCTGGGCGCGGCGGTGATGGCCTGGTACCAGCCATTACCTTTGCAGCACGCCGACTCAATTCCAATGTTCGCGGTCGCGAATGCTGCTATGGCATTTCTCGTCATTTTGACCGGCGCCTTGGTTCGGGGAAGTGGCGCAACTCTCGCTTGTACGGCATGGCCCTTCTGCGACGGCGGCGCCATCCTGCCGTTTGAACAGGGCCAGCTGGCAGTCATCAATATGATCCACCGTCTATCGGTAGCAGCTATGAGCGTCACGCTCCTGATTCTGCTGCGGCTAGTCTATCGGCATCGTACTGATGCCTTGGTAAAGCGGATTGCCTTGGGCGCCACTCTCGCTCACGTTATACAGATCGCGGCCGGAGCGCTTTTTGTCTTGAGCGCCGCCGGAAGAGAATGGGGCGCGATACATGTCGGCTTGGCGGCAATCGTCTGGGGACTGCTGGTCACGCTAGCGCTGATAGAAATAATGAACAGACAGAGCGTTGAATTGAAAACCCGATGACAAGAATACTCCGGAGCAACCTGCCATTGAATGTTTCGCCAAGAGCGTACATCGAGTTGATGAAGCCGCGCATTGTCATATTGCTCGTTTTTACTTGCGTGACGAGCATGATCGTCGCCACCAATTCGCTGCCGTCAGTCGAGCTCCTGTTGCTGACCATTCTGGGCGGCGCGCTTTCAGCCGGCGGGGCAAGCGCGATAAATCAGTACCTGGACCGCGAACTCGATGCCAAGATGGCACGCACCGGCCGTCGTCCGATTCCATCCGGTCGTATTCCGGCGGAGCACGCTCTTATATTCGGCCTGGCGCTTGTGGCGTCTTCCGTCCTGATCCTGGGTGGCTTTGTCAATTGGCTGGCTGCGATCCTCGCGCTAGCTGGCGCCATCTACTACGTCGTCATTTACACGCTGATATTAAAGCGCAACACGGTCGTCAACATCTTGCTTGGTGGGGGCGCTGGCGCCATGCCGGTGCTGGTAGGCTGGGCGGCGGCGAGTGGATCCCTCGAGCTCCAGGTCTTTATCTTATTCGCCATTGTCTTTTACTGGACGCCGCCTCATTCCTGGGCGCTGGCGATTCTGGTCAACAAGGATTATGCCGCCGCTGATATCCCCATGATGCCGGTGGCGCGCGGCGAAGCCGTGACCCGCTTTCAGATCCTGTTTTATTCCATCCAACTGGTCATCATTACTCTGACTCCGGCTCTGCTACTGTGGTGGCCGCAGGCGCCTATCATGCTGGATTATTTCTATTTATCGATTGCTGCGATACTTGGGCTAATACTCATCGGCCTGGCTTTCAAGCTCATTCGCCGGGCGGACAAGGCCAGTGCCCGCGTACTCTATAAGTATTCGTCTCTTTATTTGGCTCTGCTGTTCCTGGCGATGATCCTCGATCGTCTGCTGCTCTGAGAGGGCGTCTGGTGTGGCTGACAGCGGATCAACCGGGCAACATCCTAGGATAGCAGTTAGTTTCACTCTTGCGCTGCTGATCGTCTTCACGATCGTGTTCGCTGTCGCCTTCGTGGTAACGAGTACACCCGAATCTAGTACTTCCTCGTCAATTGTTGCGCAATCATACGCGACGGAAGTCGCGGCAGCGCTTTCGGACGCGTCGGTCTCGGAAGGCGAAACGCTGATCGAGGCCTTTCAGTGCAGCATCTGCCACGTAATGGGAGAGGGTCGTGTCGCGCCTTCCTTCACGGGCATGGCCGACCGTGCCGAGACGCGGCGTCAGCCTTTATCGGCTGCGCAATATCTTTATGAGTCAATTGTTTCGCCCAGCGCTTTTCTGGCGGAAGGCTACGCCAACGCCATGCCCGCCAATTTCGGCGATCGCTTGACACAAGCGGAGATCGGGCACATCATCGCTTATTTGCTTTCAATCTCCGGCAGTGTGAGTCACTAGCTGTTTAACAACTTTTCCAGACACTCGCAAGTATCCAAAACTAGGTTCTGTTGACATTCTATCGTAACCATATCAGCGTGCCGACATGATGCAGAAATCCGAGATAAGATGTATCGAGTTTCTCAAATAGGCGTACCTCCTTGCGGCGCCACCCCCTCCAGAGAGCGGCTGGCGAAGCGCTCACGGTTGGTCAACTGAATCGTCATGCCGCCGTCGGTGAAGATATTGGCGCCGGTCACGTATGAGGATTGCTCACTCGCCAGAAAGAGCACGACATTGCCTACCTCGCGCGGGGTCTGCACGCGAGCGAGCGGGATGTTGTCCAGCCAGTGCTGCCGCGCCATTGCGGCGTCTTCGGCGGCGTCCTGAATGTCGTTCCAGATTTGCGTGTCGGTCAGGCCGGGGCTGACGGCGTTGACGCGAATGCCGTAGGGCGCGAACTCGATCGCCATGGAACGCGTCATCATATCGACGCCGCCTTTGGAGGCGGCATAGGGCGCGGCGGCCGGCAAGGTAGCGACGGTATGCACGCTGGCGATGTTGACGATGGCGCCGCTGCGCCGGGGGACCATCGCCTCCAGCGCGTAGCGACTGCAAAGAAAACTGCCCTTCAGATCCACGTCGACGACGCGGTCCCAATCAGCTTCGTCCATCTCCAGCGTTGGTTTGACGAAGTTGACGCCGGCGTTGTTGACCAGGGTGTCGATCTGACCGTAGGTTGACAGGGTCTCGTCCATGAGGCGCCGGCAATCAGCGGCGCCGATGACGATGGCGACGTGTCCCTTCCAGTTCATCTGCAGGTGGCTCCTGCGACAGGCAAGTTACGCGCAGACGGGCGTCCGCGCGAGCATCCCTGATTGCCCGACCGTTCATAGTCTAGCGCGCGGGCCATGTTGCACAACAGACTTCGGGTTCAATCCTTCAGGCGGTAAAATGCCAGGGCGTTGTCGTGAAAGAGTTTCTGCAACTCCGCGTCGGTACAGCCCGCAACGGCCCATTCAAGCGTTTCCACCCAGCGCGGATAGGCCGTGGCCTGGGCGGCGACCGGCCAGTCGCCGCCGTACATCACGCGCTCGAAGCCGAAACAGTCGATGACGTGGTCGATGTAGGGCCTGAGCTGTTCCCGGGTCCAGTTGTCGTGATCGGCTTCGGTGACCAGGCCGGAGATCTTGCACCAGACGTTGGGAAACTGCGACAGGGCCCTGATTTCGGCGCGCCAGGGGTCCATGAGACCGCTTTTGATGTCGGGCTTGCCGATATGGTCGAGGATGAACTGCACCTCGGGGCAAGTAGCCACCATTTTGATGGTGTTGGCCATTTGCGGGTGATGGATGCAAATGTCGAAAGTCAGGCCGTATTGTGGCAGCAGTTGAACGCCCGCAACGAAGTCCGGGCGCAGGCAGAAATCGATGTCCGGCTCGAACTGGATGATGCGCCGGATGCCCTTGACGCGCGGGTTGGCGGACAGCTTTTCCAGCGCCGGGCGGGCGGCGGCGCCGAGTTCCAGCGGCGCCCAGGCCACGATGCCCTGCAGCCGGCCGTCCTGATCGGCGAGACTGTCGACCCAGTCCGCTTCCTGCTGGAACTGCGCGAAGTCCACCTCGGCCTGCAGGAAGACCATCTTCTCAACAGCGATCGGACCGCAGGCCCGATCATAGTCTTCCAGCAGGTAAGGCTTGTTCAGAATAGGGATATCATCCAGCCAGGGATAGCGCAAATGCCTCGGATCCCAAACATGGAGATGCGTGTCAATCAGTGCAAAATCAAGCATCAGTTTCACTCCACTAGTTGATTCATAGACACAATCTTACGCGCCGACACCGGTCGGCCATCGCATTGTGCCCTGCGGACTACAATGCCTCGACATGTTCTCCGTCCTTTTCTGATTCTCTATCTTACAACAAAGCGCTGAAAAGTATCTGGGAGTATCCGCAAGGGCAGCCTGGCGGCCTTGCCCACGGATGGGATAGCGCCAGGAGTCGAATTGCCAGTCGCGGACTTGTCGAAGCCAGAAACCGGGTTATTTCCGCCGGGCGCTATTCGCCGGGTTGCCCCCGCGGATTACCTGTTTCGCGGAAAAAGCTTGTCCGGGGCGACTTATGTGCCTCTGCCGCCAAGTATTGCTACTATTAGGCAAAGCAGAATGAGCCAGTCATGAACATCCGATATATCCAATCCAAAAGCATCCTCACGCCACAGAAGCGCGGCTTCCTCACCGCCGGCGAGCGCCCCTATACGCACAGCTTGTCCTGGTCCATCGGCTGCGGCTTCGGCTCGATCTACTGCGGCGCCTATTGCTATGCCCAGAAGCTGCCCAACTGGCTCTATTCGCGGCGCGAGGGCGAAGGCTGGGGCCAGGCGCTGATCATCAAAGCCAACGCGGCCGAATTGCTGGAGGCGCAACTGGCCCGGGCGCGGAACCGGCGCGGGATGCGCATCTTCATGAGCCCGGTCACCGATCCCTACCAGCCGCTGGAGCGCAAGCTGCGCCTGACGCGGCGCTGCCTGGATGTCTTCGCGCGCTATGAGGATCTTGACCTGCTGCTGATTCAGACGCGCGGTCCGGCGGTCGTCGACGATCTGGATCGCATCGCCCGCATCCCCTACGCCTGGCTGGGCATGTCCATCGAGACCGACCGCGACGATCTGCCCTACGGTCCAGCGAAGACGCATGTGGAGAAGCGCCTGGAGGCGGTCAAGCGCGCGGTCGAGGCTGGTCTGCGCGTACAGATCGCGGTCTCGCCGGTATTGCCCTATTCGCCGGCATTCGCCGAGCGCTTGCTGGCGACCGGGGCCCAGCGCATCGTCATCGATACCTTCGCCCTGGGCGATGGGGGGCGCGGGGCGCGCACGGCGAGCAGTCCCTTCGCGGCGCTTGCCGATTACGACTGGCGCGACGACGGTATGGCCGAGAGTTTGTACCATCAGTTGACGGCGTATCATTACGATGTGTCCTGGAGCGGCGAGGGTTTTGCGGGCATTTTGGGACAGAATGAACCTTTCACCCCCCAAACCGGCTCTTTAGGTTGAAGACATAATCCAAGGAGCGCCTATGGAAAAACTGACCGGACTGATCATCGCCTCCCGCGCGGGAGATTGCGATGCCTACGAAGAAGTCGTGCGCCGCTTCCAGGATATGGCCGTGGCCTATGCCTATGCCCAGCTGGGCAACTGGCAAGAGGCGGAAGACGCCGCGCAGGAAGCCTTCATCGCCGCCTGGTACGGCTTGCTCAGCTTACGAAATGCCGCGGCCTTCCCGGGCTGGTTCCGGCGCATCGTGCATTCCCGCGCCAACCGCCGCCTGCGCCTGCGGCAACCGACGCTGGTCTCGCTCGAGCAAGTCGGGGAGATCGCCGTCGATCCGCCGCCGGATAGCGAAGGACTGCCTGACGAAATCGCCGCCACGATCGAGTCTTTGCCCGAGGCGCAGCGCAGCGTCTTGCTCTTGCATTATATGAACGACTTCGCGCAAGCCGAGATCGCCGCCTTCCTGGAAATTCCCCTGGGCACGGTCAAATCCCGGCTCTATCACGCGCGAAAACAGATCAAACAAAGGATGACAGCATTGGATAACTTATCCGCACAACGTCCCTCGCGGGACAGTCAATTCACCGAAAAGGTCATGCGCCTCTTTGATGCCGCCAAATCCGGCGATATCGACAAGGTGCGGGCTTTGCTCGCCGAAGACGGTCGCCTGGCCAATGCCGAAGGATACGTCAGGACATCGCTCTGGGGGTCGGACGCCAAAGCGCTGCACGTGGCGGTGATGCATGGGCGCAAGGACATCGTCGATTTGCTGCTGGCGCACGGCGCCGATATCAACGCCCGCGACGACAAATACCACTTTAACGCGCTGATCCACGCCATCGACCTGGCCGATTTCATGCCGGAATACGCCGACTTGGGCATGGTTGATTTTCTGCTGGAGCGCGGCGCCGAAATGGACGTCTGGGCTTGCGCCTGGCTGGGCGATATGGAAGGCGTCAAGCAGCGGCTGGACGAGAATCCAGCCTTGGTCAACGCCATCGGTCCCGGACCCAGCACTTTGATGTCCTTTTGCCGCGATGTGAAAACGATCGAGTTCTATTTAGGTTACGGCGCCGACCCGCTGGTGCGCTACCAACGTCACGGCAAAACGCGCGAGAGTTCGCCCCTGCGCGATCAAGCCTATCGCCGCAATTACGCCGGCCTGCGCCGTCTGCTGCGGCACCTGGACTGGGCGGTTGATGTTTTCTGGGCGGCCATCATGGGCGATATCGACTCCTTGCGCGCGCTTCTGTCGGAGGACAGAAGCCTGGTAGGCGCCAGCACGCCCGATGATCACGTGCTGGGCGCTGGGATGAGTCCGCTGCACTTGGCGGCGCAAGGCGGCCACCTCGACGCCATGGAACTGCTGCTGGAAGCCGGCGCAGATATCAACGCGGTCGACGCCCGCGGATATACGCCGCTGCACTTTGTCATCTGCTATGGACCGAAGCAGTTTTTCGATCCGCTACCCGATCTCAGCGAGACGACGGGGGATATCGGCGTTTATCATCTTTTGACCGACGTACCGCGTTTTCTGATTGACCGGGGCGCCGATCTCTCCGCCCGCGAGCGCGAATCTGGCAAGACGCCGCTGGAGCTGGCCGGTTCGCAATTTGAAGACGAAACCGACCGGGGCGACGTGATTGACCTGCTAAAAGCGGCTGGCAAAACGCTTGCCGGATAGAGATCCTCGCCGCACAGCGTTGACTGGCTCGGATACCGGGCGGCTCGGCGAGACCGACGACAGCGATCGTTGGTCACTCCAGGAAAGCATTTATCTTTTCGTGATGGCTTTAGAGCGCTGGCTTGAGCTTGCGCTTTGGTTTTGTTACGAAGACGTAGAGCCAGAAGAGCGCGGTGCCGATGAAGGCGATCAACGCCCCAAGCAGAAATAGATCGCGGAATGTGAAGGCGGTCAGGAGCAAACCCCCGCCCAGCGCCATCATCGCGAAGCTCAAACCCGCCGCAGCTTCGCCAGTGCCAGCCATCAGCGCTTGATGCTTCCGGGGCACCAGGTCGAGGATATAGACGATAAAGGCGGTGTAGCGGACGGACATCATACCGATCGCGCCGATATAACCAAAAGAGGCGGCCAGCCAATGCTCCACCAGCGCCATCGGAATCAGGCAGAGCGTCGCCACCAGCGACGCTCCGATGACGACCCGGACATTGCCCCAACGCTGTACCAAAGAGGGCGTCAGCAGAGCGGTCGGCACGCCGGTCAAGCGACCGATGGCGGCCATAGCCCCGATCAGCGCGGTCGATACCGCCAGGCGCTGGTCCATGTAGACGTTGAAGTAGACCATCGCGGTCGCCGAGCCCGCGACCTGGAACAAGCGAATCACCGTCATGATGACGATTAGCATGAGAACCGATGCCGCCCAGCCATTACGCCCGTCGCCGCGCTCCACCGTCTTTTCGCGCGGGCTGGGCTTGGCTTTTGGCGGCAGCGGACGAATGCGCATAACGAGCATGGTGGATAGCGCCAGGACGACGGTAGCCAACGCGAAAGTGATGCGATATGGCTCGGGATCATCCAGAGTCCAACTGTTCAGGCCCGCAATAGCGCCAGGCAATAGCCCGGCAATCAGGCTGCCGGCGAAACCGGCCAAGGACCAATGCGCCGCCTTGAGAGCGAAAGCGCGGTGTTTGAAAGCCTCATCCACCACATTCATCAAGAAGGGCGCGCTATTCACAAAGAAAAAGGCGAATCCGCCGAACATCAGGGCTGGCGGCAAGACAAAGCCAGCCTCCCGCCAGCCCGGCGGCAGCCACTCCGCCATGGGCAGCAGCAAACCGCCTACAAGACTTACAGCGGCGCCAGCCTTCATCAACCCGGTCGTGGACATGCGCGAACCGAGGATGCCAGCCGGCAAACTGGCTATGCCGAAGGTGAGCAAGCCGACTGCGTTTACCAGTCCAATGAACTCGGTGCCGTAACCCAGGCGCAGCAAGTACAAATTGAGCAGTACGGAATAGAGACCGTCGACGACAACGGACAAACCGACAAGAACGACGAAGAAAATACGCGCCTGCGGGTTGAAGGCGCGTATGGATTGGACGGCGCTTATGAGCATGGACGCCACTGGTCTAGTCAACTACCTCAAATACCGCTTCAATCTCGACTGCGAATCCGTTGGGCAAAGACGCGAAACCAAGCGCGCTGCGGGCGTGCTTTTCGCCATCGTAGAGTTCCCAGAATAGTTCCGACGCGCCGTTGATCACCAGATGCTGATCGGTGAAATCCGGCGCGGAATTGACCGCGCCCAGCAATTTGCGCAGACGCAGGTTATTGACCGTGCCGGTCAGCGTATAAGCGGCTTTGAGCAGGTCCTCGGCGCAGACGCGCGCGGCTTGCTTGCCGGTTTCGACATCGACCCCTGCGCCCAGTTTGCCCACGTAGCCCGTCGATACGTGGCCGGAGCAGTATATGGTGTTGCCGATGCGCGTGGCCGGCGCCAGCGTGGGCGACGGTGTGAAGTCTTCAATATCGATGCCCATCGCTTTCACTTTTTCGTCCAATGACATTTGTATGTCCTTTCAAAATCCTTGCGGAAACAAGTGGTTGGTGGATTATAAGTCCGATGCCCTAGGTGACCATACCCAAAACCGCTTCAGGCAGGGCAATCGCATAGACGTCTTTTCTGTCGAGAATCACGTCAATTTGGCATAGTGTAGGGGCGGCTCGCTGATCCGCCCGACTTCATCGACCGTCCAGTCGCGGGCGTTTCAGCGGGTCGTGCAGGTCGCGTGGACACCGACCGCCGACGTTTAGCGTCAAACCACCCTTTTGGCAGGCAATGTCAAATCTGGCTATCCTCGATGGTTTTATGCCAATAGTCCGAAGTGCGTACTCAACACCAAAGTGAACTCAAACCCGGCGTACTCGGTGATAAAATGAAAAGAGTTGCCATTGCGCTTCGTTTATGCCAACCTAGTCCGCGAAGGAACCCCTACGCAAATGGAAAATCTAAGCGTTCTCTTCACCGGAGCAGATCGCATCGAAGTGCAACAGATAGACGACGACATCGGGCAGCTCCGCGCGCATGATGTGCTCGTCCGTACCGATTATTCACTGATCAGCGCCGCTACCGAGCTCGCTTGCTTATCGGGAACGCAAGCCTGGTTTCCCTTTCCCGGGACTCCCGGGTACGCCGCTGTCGGCGAAGTCGTCGATGTGGGAGCCGAGATTACTGAAGTAGCGCCGGGCGATAAAGTGCACTACTGGGGCGGGCACAAGCAGTATCATGTCATCGATACGGCACGTCCGCAGCAAATCTGCCTCAAGCTGCCGGAGGGGCTGCCGCTGCGCTTGGCGCCCTTCACGCGCATGGCCATCATCGCCATGACCGCGCTGCGCATCTCGGACATTGAATTGGGCGACCATGTCGGCGTCGTCGGGCTGGGCACCGTGGGCAATTTCGCCGCGCAGTTGGCCGGTTTGCAGGGCGGGCGCGTGATCGGGCTGGATCTGAACAGCGGGCGCTTGGAACTGGCGCGCGACTGTGGCATTCCGCACGCGCTGGCGATTAATCCGGCGACGGTCAAGGACGACGTCGCTGAGATTACCAAGGGAGAAGGCGTGTCGACCCTGATTGAGGCGACCGGTGTCCCGGCGGCCCTGCCCGATGCGCTGCCGATTGTCGGGCGCTACGGCGAAGTCATCCTGCTGGGCACGCCGCGCGGCGTCTTTGAAACCGATCTGACCAGCGTACTCGATTACATTCATCTCCATGGTCATGGCAATGTGACCTTCAAGGGGGCGCATGAGTGGCGCTATCCGGTGACGCGTGATCCCTTCGTCAAGCATTCGATGGAGCGCAATTCCGAGATCGCGATGGACCTGATAAGCTCCGGCGACCTTCAAGTGACGCCGCTGCACACCCACACGCTTTCGCCTTACGAGGCGGAAAGGGCCTACCGCGGCTTGCAGCGCGAGAAAGAGACCTACGTCGGCGTCGTATTTGATTGGTCAACTGTATAACCTGCAATGGGGAATCCGCCGAAGACCTGGCCGCAGCGTCGATGCCATACGCGGCCTCGATATACCCCTGTCCCTTCCTTGACCGCTGATAGGCATTTGCCATTCTCGCTTGCCCCAAGGCCTTTTGACATGCGGGAATGGGATTCGCATCCGGCGGCAAATTGCCATGGCTCTCGTAGATGCTGGCGAGCGCGCTGAAAAACAACAACAAGGAATCATCAAGACAATGAAAAACAAGAGTATTGTTTTCACCGGATGCGATCAAGTCGAAGTGCAGGATTTGGAGGAAAACCTGGAAGGGCTTCAAGCGCATGAGGCGCTTGTCAAAACAAGCTTTTCGCTCGTCAGCGCCGGAACAGAACTTACCTGTTTAGCTGGCATTGAGTCCTGGTTTACCTTCCCGTCAACCCCCGGCTACACCTCAGTCGGCGAAGTAGTGAAAGTTGGAGATCAGGTTAGCGAGGTTGCGCCGGGGGATGTGGTTTATACCTGGGGCGGACACAAGCAGTACAATCGCGTCAACCTGGCAAGGCCGGGATCAATTTGCATTCCTGTGCCCGCTGGTATCCCGCTGCCACTGGTTCCCTTCACTCGCATGATAACCATTGCGCTGACGGCGCTGCGTGTATCGGACATTGAACTGGGTGATTATGTGGCGGTGACTGGCTTGGGGCTGGTCGGCAATTTCGCCGCTCAGTTGGCGCGTTTGCAGGGCGGCAGTGTGATCGGGCTGGACCATAACCCGGGGCGCGTCGCGCTCGCGGGGGATTGCGGCGTCAAGAACGCGATTGTGATGGAAAAACCGTCCGTTGCCGGAAAAGTGGCTGAGATAACAAATCAGCAGGGTGTAAGCACGCTTATCGAGGCTAGCGGAAGACCCGGGGCGCTTCTGGATGGTCTGCCGCTCGTCGGGCGCTACGGCGAAGTCATCTTGGCAGGTATTGTGCGTGGAGAGTACCAAGCAAATCTCAGCGCTGTGCTCGACTATATCCATCTGGACACGCGAGGCAACCTGACCTTCAAGGGCGCGCACGAGTGGCGCTTTTCGGTCGCGAGGGATCCATTCGTCAAGCATTCGATCCAACGCAATTCAGAAATAGCGCTGGATTTGATCCGCTGCGGCGATTTGCAGGTTGCGCCCCTGCTGACGCATACGCTATCCCCCGATGAAGCCGCAGAAGCCTATCAGGGCTTGAAAAACAGAAAAAACGAGTTTATCGGCGTCGTTTTCGATTGGACGAATGTATAGCGCGCTAGTAAGTGGAAGGCCGCCGCTCATCCCCCCTCGCAGGCGCTGAAGAGCGGACATGCTCGAAAAGACAGGTCACAAAAGCAACGGGTCAGCTAATAGCTGACCCTTACAAGATTCATCGTGAAAATTGTAGGGGCGACAAACCTTGTCGCCCGAAAATACGTCAAAATTGGCAAGTTTAGTCGCGACAATCTGCTCAACGAAAAACTGTCTTGTCCTCAGTCCGCAGGCGTGGATCAAGAATATCGCGGCAGTAGATGCGCTGATCTTTTGTCACAAGCGCTGGGCTTCCTTGACGATGGTATCTCGCAATTCCGGTCTCAAAGCTTGGCGATCAACCACTTCAACTGGCCGACCTAACAATTGCTGCAAGCCCTGCGTTAGGCGGATGTGGTCACGCAAACTGTAGTCCGACTCAAAGTCAACGAGAAAATCAATATCGCTGTTCTCGCTCAAGCGACCGCGCAGAAGCGACCCGAACACGGCGATTTGGCGTACACGATATTGGCGAGCGAACGCTACGATTTGTTGACGTTGCTGCCGCAGGTCGTCAAGGGTAAGGATTGCTTCAATAGCCATATTGTCCACACCTGGCAAGGTGATTTGTCGCGACTTGGGATTTATCCATTGTAATCGATAATCCGGCAGCGGAGACGCGGAAGCGCCTTATTCCCCCCGCAGGCGCGGGTCGAGGATATCCCGCAAGCCGTCCCCGATGAAGTTGAAGGCCATGACCAGGCTGGCGATAGCCAGACCCGGGAAGAGCCACATCCACCATTGGTCGAAGAAGTCGATGCCGATGCTGACCATGCGTCCCCATTCCGGCGACGAGGGTTCCGGCCCCAAGCCGATGAAGCTCAAGGCGGCGAAGCTGATGACGGCGGTGCCGATATCGAGCGTGGCGAGGATAACCGCCGGGGCGATACAATTGGGCAAGATGGTGCGGAAGAGCACGTAGAGCCCGCTGGCGCCCGCGCTGTGAGCCGCTTCGACGTACTCCTGCGATTTGACCTCAAGCACCAGTCCGCGCAGGATCCTGGCATAGCGAGGCCACCAGACCGCGCTCAGCGCCAAAACGGCGTTGCGGATATCGGGACCCAGCGCGGCCGTGACGGCCATGGCCAGGATGATGAAGGGAAAGGCCATGAAGAGCTCGGTCAGGCGCATGAGTAATTCGTCGATCAAGCCGCCCGCGTAACCGGCGACCGCGCCGATGATGACGCCGAGCGCGCTGCCGATGATGATAACCGCCAAGCCAGCGGGAATCGTGATGCGCGAGCCCCAGAGAACACGGCTGAAGATATCCCGGCCTAACTCGTCCGAGCCCATGAAGAACAGCGCGTTCGGCGCTTGCAAGCGGTTGACCAGGTCCTGCTGCAAAGGCTCGACCGGGGCGATTGCCGGCGAGATGAAGGCGATGATGATCCACAAAATGGCGATGATCAGCCCGAACAAGACCAAGGGGTTGCGGCGCAAGTGATAGAGCGCCTGTTGGCCTCGGCTAGGCGACTCGAATTCGTGGATCGAGGAAGAAATAGAGGATATCGACGACAAAATTCACTCCAACATAAATGAAAGCGAAGAGCAAGCTGACACCCATAATGGCCGGGAAGTCCTGCGAGGTGCTGGCGCGGAACATATAGAAGCCGATGCCGGGATAGGCGAAGATCGACTCAATAAGGATCGACCCGACCAGTAGATTGCCATAAGACAAACCGATCACCGTCACCACCGGGATCAGTGAGTTCCGCATCCCGTGAAAGCCAATGACATACCGTTCGCGCAAGCCTTTGGCGCGGGCGGTGCGCATGTAATCCTGATTCAAGACCTCGAGTAGGGAAGACCGGGTAATGCGCGAGATGATGCCGCTGATATACAGCGCCAGAGTCAGCGCCGGCAGGATAAGATGCGAGAGCGCGTTGCCAAATGTCTTCCAATCGCCATTCAAAAGCGCGTCGATCGTGTACATGCCGGTGACCGTCGGCGGCGCGCGCATGAGGATGTGCAGGCGGCCCGGTCCTGCGGCGATGCCCAGTTGGGCGTAAAAGACCGTGAGGAATACCAACGCAATGAGAAAAACCGGAAAGCTAACCCCGATTAGCGCGATGACCCGCGCGATGTAGTCCGCCCAACTGTTCTTCCATATGGCGGAGATCAGCCCAAGCCCCACACCCAGGACGACGCCATACATGATGCCCAGCGTCGCCAATTCAATCGTGGCCGGCAAGCGCTTGGCGATGTCCTCAGCTACCGGCGTTCGCCACTTGATCGAGGTGCCCATATCGCCGCGCAGCAGGTTGCCGAGATAGGTCAGATATTGTTCGTGCAGCGGCTTATCCAAGCCCCATTTCTTGCGGAAGGCGGCAATCGTTTCTTCATCGTTGAGCGCATTGGGCGGCAAGTTGGCGTTGATCGGGTCGGCGGGAATGGCATTGGCGATGATGAAAGCCACCACTGTGATCCCCAGCAGCAGCGGGATGATAAAAACGACTCGACGGACAAAGTAACGAAAGAAATTCATGGGCGGCGGAAGCGACCAGTTGACGGATCAATGAGACATAGTTTACCACAGCCGCGCGGCGGTGGCATCTTGCCTTTATCGTCGCGGCATCGGCAATTCGCCGTCATCCCAACGCCGATAGAATTCTCGCAGATACGCGTCAAGTCTCGACGGCTGGCTGCGCGCTGCAAACGCCACCCGCTGCCAGATCTCGCGCTCGACATCGCGCAGATCGACATGCGCATGCTTTCCATCGCGCAGGACCCATTCGCCGCCGACCATCACATGCCGTACATGGTCGCGCTGGCCCCGGCGCAGCAGGAATGCCGGCAGCAGCTCCCGCGGCGGATAAGAAGCCGGCGCCCATCGGCCTGCAATCGCTGCTAGATCCAGCAAAATCAGGTCGGCGAGTCCGCCAACTTCAAGCTCTCCTAGCAGAACATCCGCGCCGAATGTGATATCCGCGGCGACGCCCGTGCCCATCCGCCATACGGTCTCGGCGTCGAGATCTGTCGCCGCCATCCCGCTCTGATTGCCGATTGTCCAGGCCAGCCGCATTTCACGCAGGAAGTCCTGGTCATCGTCCAGTGTCTGCCCGTCCAGGCCGATGCCGACCGACACACCCGCCGCCGCCATCATAGCGATCGGCGCGATGCCGCTGCGCAGGCGCAAATTGCTGCTGATATTGTGCGCGACGCCAACACCCCGTTCCGCCAGCAGTTCGATGTCATCATCTTCAACCCAGACCATATGCGCCAGCGTCAGCCAGTCGCCAAGCGCGCCGATGTCCTCAAGATGCCGGATGAAACTTACACCCCAGGTCTTATGGGCGTAGATCCGCTGGTAGCGCGTTTCCAGCATGTGCACCTGCACGCGCGAGTGACGCGCTCTCGCCCACTCGCAAGCGCGAATGATCAACTCATCGCTGCACCATTGGCCGCCAGCCGGACTTGCCTGAATATGCGCGCGGTGCCGTTCGCTGTCATGGAAGTTGATGTATAAGTCCTCCAGCAGAGCGAAATAATTATCAACGCTAAAGTCGATAGCATTCCCGTCGCCAGCCCTTCGGCGCAGTTCGGGCGGCAGCATGTCGAGAAAAAGCTCCCGCTCGGCATATACCAGTTGATTCTGGTCGACTATCGGCGGGTGCATGGCGACGCGAATACCGGCCTCAGCATATCCGCGCAGGGCTTCCGGTATCTCGTCCGGAAGTTCGGACCAGGAACTTGGATTATGACTGTGGGCGACCGCCGTCACGCCGGAACCCAGCAATTTCAGCCCCGAATATAGCGCTGCCAGATAAGGCGGAATGCTGGGAAGATGCGCCAAGCGACCGAGCCATAATTCCAGGAAATTGTCAGGGACCTCCAGCGCCAGCGTCCCCACCCCGCGGCCGTGGTCATGCGCATTGGTGAAGGCTGGTACAAGAATGAAGTCATCGCCGCCGACCCGATCGGCGCCCGGATAACGCGCGAACAGTTCAGCGGAAGTTCCGGCGTCAACAATGGCGTCTCCGTCGACGGCGATTGCCAAATCCTCAACAGCGGCGCCGCCTCGCAAGGTATATCGCGCATGAATGATGGTTGGCATCAGGCATAAAGACCGGCTTGTTGGCCGCCGTCAAGTACGAAGACCTGGCCCGTGATCATCCTGGCGGCGTCGGAAGCGAGATAGGCAGCCATCTCCGCCACGTCCTCCGCGCCGATCATCCCCGGCAGCGGCTGATACTGCTCCAGAAAAGCGTCTCGTTCGGAGGGCGGGAAGCCTTCGTTCAAGGGCGTATCGACATAGCCCGGGCAGATCGCGTTGCAGCGAATATTGTCGCGCGCGTAATCGAGAGCGATGGAACGACTGAGATTGATAACGCCAGCCTTGGCGACCGAGTAGGCCGCTTTGTTTCTGGCGGCGCGGATGCCGAAGGTGCCGGCGGTGTTGAGGATGACGCCGCCACCCGCTTCAATCATCAGCGGCAGCGCCGCTTTAGCGGTCAGGAAGACAGATTTGAGATCGATATCGAGGCAGGCGTCCCATTCGGCTTCGCTGATATCGGTGATGCGACCGGCCGGGCTGATGCCTGCGTTGTTGAATACGATATTCGGGGGGCCTAATTCAGAAGCAGTCCGATCGACCATAGTCCGCACATCAGCGCTGAGGGCGACATCCGCGCCGATTGCGATCGCGCGGCCGCCCTCTGATTCGATCTCCCGCGCTACAGCCTCCGCCTTTGCCAGCGTCCGATTGGCAACGGCTACGCTGGCGCCTTCCCTGGCAAAAGCATAGCAACTGGCCGCGCCGATGCCCGATCCGCCGCCGGTTACAATCGCGACCTTGTCACGCAGCTTCACGCCGTGCTCCTCGTAGCGCTCACTGGTACTGCGTCGTGGCTAATTGAGCATCCAGCCGCCATCGACAAAGATCATTTCCCCCGTGATATAGCGCGATTCCTCCGAGGCCAGAAAGAGCGCGACATCGGCGACATCGCGCGGCTGGCCCAAACGGCGCAGCGGTATTGTCGTGTTCGCCCAGCGTTCATTATCTTCCTGGCTGGGCAACATAGGCGTATCAATGATGCCGGGCGCCATAGAATTGGCTCGGATGCCGCGCGGCCCATATTCCAGCGCGATGCAGCGCGTCATGGTCGCAACGGCGCCCTTGGTGGTGCAATAGGCGGCGGAATCGACAAAGGCGACCGCCGCGCCGATCGACGCCAGATTGACAATCGTCCCTTTGATCTCGTGACGCAGCCAATGCCGTATCACGATCTGCGACACCAAAAAAACGCCCTTCACATTGATCGCCATAATACGCTCGTACTGTTCGTCGCTGGTCTGCTCAAAGGGCGCGTTGAAAAAGACGCCCGCATTATTGACCACCGTGTGGATCATGCCAAGCTCGGCAATGCCCTCATCAACCAGCTGTTGAACCTGCTCCCGCTGCGCCACATCCGTCCTGCGAACGAAGGTCTTCACCCCAATGGATTCCGCCTCGGCGGCAACTCGGCGCAGGCATTCCAGGTTCAGGTCACAGAGTAACAGATTCGCGCCCTCGGCGGCGAAGCGCAAGGCGATGGCTCGCCCAATGCCGCGAGCGGCTCCGGTGATCAGCGCGGTCTTCCCGGACAGGCGTTTCATCGTCAAGTCCACGCCATCACGCCGTCTCTATGTAGCCGATGACTTCGCCAACCGGCACTTCGTCATCTACTTCGCAACTCAATTCCACCACAACGCCGCCAGCCGGAGCTTCCACTTCCGTGCTGACCTTTTCCGTCTCAATGACTACGACACCATCCCCCTCGGCCACGGAATCCCCCTCCGCCACCAGCCACTCGACGATCAAACCCTCTTCCATCGTCATTCCGAATTTCGGCATATAGATTGGAATCAATGACACATCAATCTCCTTACCGCTCGGCTTCGCGTCCTGGATAAATTCAAGTCAAGGTTTTGCGTACAGCCGCAATCACATCCGCCGCGGAAGGGAGAACCGCCTTCTCCAAGACCGGACTAAAGGGCATCGGCACATCCGCGTTGGTCACGCGCTGAACCGGCGCCTTGAGATCG
Organism: Chloroflexota bacterium; assembly: GCA_011525385.1. Classification (GTDB taxonomy): domain Bacteria; phylum Chloroflexota; class Anaerolineae; order Aggregatilineales; family Phototrophicaceae; genus UBA6055. The sequence continues at coordinate 44,822 of WTGF01000013.1, forward strand.
GCAAAGGCTTCTTCCGCCACCGTTGCGGCCCATTCACTGGCGGCGCTGCATGTCGGGAAGCTCTCGTCCACAGCCACGAAGCGCCCCGTCTTGGCCACGCTTTCCAGGACCGTCTGCTTGTCCCAGGGCGACAGACTGCGCAAGTCAATCACTTCGGCCTCGAGGCCTTCAGCCGCCAGCTTCTCGGCGGCCTCCAGCGCGGCATAGACCGTTGGGCCTACCCCGCAGATGGTGACATCGCTTCCGGTACGCTTGACATCGGCAACGCCGATGGGTACGAGATATTCCTCTGTCGGCACTTCGCCCCGCTTCCCACCCAAGGACAGCGAATGCAGGAATATCACCGGATTGTCATCGCGTATCGCCGACTTGAGCAAGCCCTTGCCATCGTAAGGACTGCTCGGCAGTATGACTTTGATCTGAGGCATATTCATGAAAAACTGGTGCACGGCTTGGCTATGATGATGCCCGGCGCTGCTGCCGGCGCCGTTCTGCACCATGAAGACCAGCGGCACCTTCGTTTGCCCGCCATACATATAACGCATCGCCCCCGCCTGATTGGCGATCTGGTCGAAGGCCAGATAAAGAAAAGTGCCGAACATCAGATCCACGATCGGGCGCAGTCCGGTCACGGCAGCGCCAATCGCGGCGCCGGCCACCGCCAGTTCCGAAATCGGCGTGTCGATGACGCGCTTGTCGCCGAACTCGGCGTGCAGTCCGCGCGTGCTGGGGAAGACGCCAATTCGCACATCCTCGCCGATGAGAAATACCCGGTCATCCCGACGCATCTCTTCGGCTAAAGCCTCCTGAATCGCCGCCACATAGGTTTTGCGAGGCACTTAAAGGCTCCGGGCGATAGCGCGCCCATTCATACCCACAGATCACCAAACAAAGAGTCGATCTCAGGCGCGGGACCGTCCCGCGCGGCGTCGACCGCCTCAGCCACGGATTGGCTGATTTCGGCGTCGAGCGTTTCCAGTTGCGCCGCCGGCAAAATATTATTTTCGCTGACATAGCTATGCAGCAGGAGCAGCGGGTCCTTAGCCTGCGCAGCCGCCATTTCTTCATCGCTGCGATACTTTTGACCGCCGAGGAAGGCTTCTTCGCCCTCGGCATGGCCGCCCCGTCGATGTGTCTTCGCTTCGATCAGTGTCGGTCCAGCGCCGCTGCGGGCGCGCTCCACCGCTGCCTTGGCGACGCGGTACATCTCGAGCGCGTCTGTGCCATCGGCAACCAGTCCCGGGATGCCATATCCGGCCGCGCGATCGGCGATATCCGTGATATTCATCGCCTTAAGCGCCGGCGTGAACTCGCCATACTGATTGTTCTCGCAGACAAAAATTACCGGCAGCGTCAGCGTCGACGCCAGATTAAGCGACTCGTGAAAACTGCCCTCGTTAGCAGCGCCGTCACCGAAAAAGCAGACGGATACGCGGTCGCTGTCCGTATACCAGGCACTCAAGCCCGCGCCTACTGAGATTGGCATGCCGCCGCCAACAATGCCAATTGCGCCCAACATGCCGATATCAAAATCGGCGATATGCATCGAACCGCCCTTGCCTTTGCAATAGCCGGTCGCCTTGCCAAACAACTCCGCCATCATGCGATTAAGATCGCCGCCTTTGGCAATGACATGACCATGCCCGCGGTGCGTGCTGATGATGGTATCCGCATCGGTAAGGGCGGCGCAGACACCGGCGGCCACAGCTTCTTCGCCAATATAGAGGTGCACGAAACCGGGCAATTGCCCCTGCCGAAAAAGCCGGCCCACCTCCTCTTCAAAGCGGCGGATGCGCAGGACACGCGTATAAATATCCTGCACAACTTCAAGCGGTATGTCCTGATGATGCATCTCGTCGCCTCAGGTCAGCAGGGCATCGGCGGTCAGCGCCAGTGTTTTCGTTGCGGTGATCACCTGGTCCATACTAACGCATTCGTCAACCATAGGCCAAACCGGGATGAATCCGGGCCCGTATTCTACGCAGGTGATGCCGACGCCCTTGAAGTGGCAGGTATCGGCCGTCGCTCCGATGCGATGCCCGGCGCCGACTCGCGGTTCGACGCCGGTAACTTGTCTATGCGCTGCGACCAACTGCGTGACCACCGGGGCGTCAACCAATGTCGCCTCGCGCGCCGGCATATTCGGCTGCTGATCGCTCTGCGGGATCAACAGTTCATACTTAAACTCGTCGTCTTCGCTGCGGATTTGCTCCAGACGCGCCCGCATATCCTCGCGTACACTCTCTTCCGTCATGCCCGGGATGATCCGCAGGTCAAAGGCGACGGTCGTCACATCCTGATAGTGCTCGATGTTGCGGATGGCCATTGAAGGATAACCCGGCATCAGCGGATGCGGCTGATAGCGCAGCCAGCCGCCATCTTCGGCACGCGGGATCTGCACGTAAGAGGGGCTGAAGGCGTCGATGACCCGCGTCGCTTTCTCTATCGGATTCACATAGGGCACGCGGTGCTTAAATTCGCCATGCACCCGTATCTTACCTTGAACATAACCGACCGAAATCAGGCCGACATCCAGGTTTCCCGCTTCGGTGACGATGCAGAAATCAGGACGGCAGCCGCTTTCGATCAAATGCAGAGCGCCCACTCCACCGCCGGTCTCGGCCACGACGCAGGCCAGGATCAGGTCGCCCTTTAGCCGCTTGCCGCTGCGGCGCAGCGCCTCGCCCGCCATCAACAGCGCAGCCAGGCCGGCTTTCATATTCAGCGCGCCCAAGCCATAGATCTTGCCATCGGCAATCTCAGCGCCGAAGGGATCGTAAGTCCACTGGTCGCGCCGGAAGACATCGCCATTCCAATCGCTGGTATCGGTGTGGCCGCAGAGCATCAAAGAGGGACCGCCCCCATCGCCGCGCAGCAGGCCTATCGCCTGATGGGTTGCATTGCCGTCATTCAAGGGCACCGTCTGAAGTACCACGTCGTAGCCGCGCCCCGACATCCAGTCGGCGAGCCAGATCCCGATCTCGCTCTCCCGCCACAAGAAAGACGGGATACGGATCAACTGACGTGTCAATTCGATGGCTTCATGATCTTGAATATGCGCGAGGATCGTGGACATCAGCTTCAACCGTCGTCGATGACGGCCCAAACATCAAATCCGACTTGAGCGCCGCCCCACAGTTCGCTGACACCGATGGTGTTGCGGGTGGGATAGGGCTCGCTGAAGTATTCGCAGTAGATGGCATCCATTTCAGCAAAGCGATTGATGTCGGTCAGCGAAACATTGACCCGGATGACATCGGTCAAGGCGCAACCAGCCTCTTCCAATACGGCTCGGATATTGTCCAGCGCTTGCCGCGCTTCCGCCCCAAAACCGCCGCCGACCAGCCCCGAGCCGTCAGGCGCTGTGCCGAGATAACCCGAGGTCACCAGCAGGTTGCCCTGCCGCAGGGCTTGGCTATAGCCGCTGGTCGGGATCGGCGCTTCTTCCGACAGGATGACATTGAGGCGCGCCATCGCTCAGGCTCCGTTTTGCGCGTCGGCTTCGGTCTTTTCCCGCGCCTCGGTCAGGTAATTGTAAATGGTCGAGCGACTCAATCCCAATTCCTCCGCGATCAGCGGCACCGCTCGTTTCACCTGAAAAGCTCCCTTTTCATCGAGCCGCGCGACGAGATCAATTTTGTCTTCTTTGGACATGATAGGCAATTCGGCGCCGATTTCGTTGACTGCTTCGCGCAAGATGATGTGGATGGTCCGCTGAATATCATCGGAAAGCGTCTCGTTAACCTCGGATCCGGCCTCCAGCGCCAGGAACTCGCCCAGGAATCGATGGAAACCGGCGAAGACGCCTATGTCCAGATTAATGCAGAAGGCGCCGTACGCCACCCCCTGCTCATCGCGGAGGAACATCGTGCAGGACTTCATATTTCTGCCGTTGGGCAAGAAGGTCTGATAGTTATAGAAGTCGCGCACAGTATTGCCGTTGCGCGCTTGCGTCAGCAAGAGGTCGGTGGCGGCGCCGCCCACCTTTCGCCCGCTGATATTGCCTTCTATGTGAATAATCGAGCGTTCGAGATCGCTGAAATCGTGTATCACCACTTCGCAATGCGGCGCGCACAGCTTGGCGATGCCCACTGATAATTGCCGGAGCAGGGCGAAGGTCGCCTCTCTGTCCGCCGTATCAATGGAATCAAAGGTATTCATTGGGACATCGATTTCTCAAGTTGCAAAAACCAGGACCCCCGCGGCAACAAGCGGATTTGCAATTGCGCGCGTCATGATAAACAATATATCCAAGAATTATACAAACTGTAAAGAGACGGCGCAACATATGTCCGCTGAAAGTGATATGAAAGATGACATGCTCTATTCGCAAAAGGGTCCGCCGACGCTCGACGAAATGACCGGACCGGAAGTCGAGGCGGCGCTGACTTACACGGATGTGCTGCTGTTGCCCGTTGGCGCCACCGAAGCGCACGGCGCGCACCTTCCTTTGGGCACCGATTCCTTTGAAGCGCGGGAGAATTGCCGTCGGGCTGCCATCCGCCTTGAAGCGCTGGGCTGTCCGGTCGTCATCGGACCCGTCATCCCCTTCGGCACGTCCAGCTTTCATCTGGGTTTCGCCGGCACGATCAGCCTCAGTTCCCAGACGATGATCAGGCTGCTGACGGAAGTATGCCTGAGCCTGTACGAAACCGGCTTCCGTAAATTCGCTCTCGTGCACGGCCACGATGGCAATCTGCCCGTCATGATGGTGGCGGCGCAAGATATCGTCGACAATACTGCCGATGCAACGGCGATGGTGCTCAATTGGCTGACGCCACTCAGCAAGGTCTATCACAGGATTCAAACATCCAAGAAGCAGGAGGGGCACGGCGGCGAAGGAGAGACGGCTCGCATCCTGGTGACCCATCCCGAACTGGTGCATCTCGACCGGGCGATCAAACACCACGTCCCGCCCGAAGACATGCGCAAGATTCAGGGCGCCGAGCATATCAAGACCGGCGGCGGCATCTTCTATGCCACGCGCCGTTACAAAGACCATACGCCCTTCGGTCATATCGGCGACCCGGCGCTGGCCACCGCGGAGACGGGAGACAAGGGCTACGATGTCATCGCCGAATGGCTGGCGCGTGTCATCGCGCGCGATTATTTTGATCGGGACATCGATCCCAATGAAATCCTTCAAGACGATGAATGAGCGCCGTTGACGGCGCCACAAAGGCGCCCGGTTGGCCGGTATCTCGCTCGTCGACCTGAACTCCGTTTTTTGACTTGCGGCTCATACGCGCTATAATCACGCTACTGGTGGACAGTTTGTTGACTATCTGTACACAATGTACAAGAGTTGGAACAGACTATGACCACAGACTACAGTTCCTGTCGCACAAGTGCGGCGATGAATAGCGAAAGGATTTGACTCATGTTTAGATTACGCACCCTCTGTACAATACTGCTTGTTCTGCTGTTTTTGCTCTCTCTGGGGACAGCCGGCGCCCAGGATCCGCAGTACGGCGGCACCCTGGTCTTTGGCGCCGAGTCCATGGGCGATTCATTCGACATCGGTTTTTGGCACGGCTTTGGCGGCGTCCACGTGATTGACACCATCGGCGAAGGCCTGGTCCGCGCCGACTTTGAAAACGGCGGCGCGCTGCCCGGCCTGGCTGAATCCTGGGAAATATCGGATGACGGCTTGGTTTATACCTTCCATATCCGCGAGGGCATGAGCTTCCACGATGGCGAAGCGGTGACCGCTGCCGCCATCGTCCGCAGCATGAAGCGTCCCATTAACCCGGATGACCCGAGCTATATCGATGGTATGTACATGTACGGCAATCAGGGCACAGGCAATTGGGAATCGCTCGAAGCGGTCGACGATCATACTATTGTGCTGAAACTGATGCAGCCGAACGCGACGCAGCTTCTGGTCTTCTCCCGTCCCGACGGCATCATCATCAGCCCCAAGGCCCTGGACGAATACGGCACGGAAGTCGGATTGAATATGTCGGCCGCGGGTCCCTTCAAGATTGAACGCTTTGTGCCCGGGCAAGAAGCCGTATTGGTCGCGAATGAGGATTATTGGGCGGGACGACCCTACGTCGACCAAATCGTCATCCGCGCCTTCCCCGATGAAGCCGCTATCCTGGCCGCGCTGGAAGCGGGCGAAATCGACATGACGCTTTACGCGCCCTTTACTTCGGTCCCGCGCCTGCAAAATTCGGAGCACATTCGCGTCGAAGTCGGCGCCCCGCTGGTGGATCTCTTCGTCGGCGCCAACGTGGCCAAAGAACCCTTCGATAACCTGCTCCTGCGCCAGGCGGTCAACTACGCGCTGGACCGTGAAACCCTGATTGAAGCTGGCTTGAACGGTTTCGCCCAAATGCCAGCCAGCCTGCTGGGTCCGCTTGACCTGGGCTTTGACGAATCCGGGCGTGAAATCAGCATGTATGATCCGGAGCGCGCCAAAGCCCTGCTCGAGGAGTCGGGCCTGGACATGCCACTGGCGATTGAAGTCGCCTATGAAAACAATCGCTTCTGGCCGCAACTAGCTGAACTGATTGCGTCGGACCTGGAAGCGGTCGGCTTTGATGTGACGCTGGATCGCCTTGACGCCGGTTCCTTCTGGGGCAAAGTCGGCGACGGGCAGACACAGCTAAGCATTAACCAGCGCTCTACCTTCGTACCCGACCCCCATGACAAGGCGATTCTGATGGCGCGGGCCGGCGCCGAAGGCAGCCAAACCCAACATCAGGCGCTGGAGGTCGCCGACGAGATTGACGCCTTGGTCACCGCGGGAATCTCCACTGTGGATACGATGGAACGCGAGGCGATCTACCAGGAATTCCAAGCCCTGATGCTGGAACACCTGCCCTATATTTACATCGGATATCTGACGCCGCCTATCTTCGTGAACAAGCGCGTGCAGAATGTGGAGACCTTCGGCACCGCCGGCGGGCGCATCAACCTGCGCGAAGTCTGGCTGTCGGAGTAGCCTTGCGCGAGACTTGGTGAATATGGCTTCATCCGCCGAGGATGAAGCCATATTCGCCTTTTACAACCGAAAAACACTGAACTAACCTGTTTGCGTAAACCGCGTCGCTCATGTGACGAGACGGCTTACAATTTTGCGTGAGCGCGGTAGCCCACTTTCGCCGGTTACGCGCCGAGTGGCTCTACTCCGTGATCTGACTGCGAGTGCAGGTTTTATCCTTGATGCGAGTTGACAAGAATACTGGATCGCGGATCGGCGTTTTCTGGCGCCGCTACGATATCGCCCTCGTGGGCAGCGCCGTCTTCATCTCCATCCTGCTGATCACCATCCTCGCTTCCGCTGTCGCGCCCTACGATCCGATGGCGCGGGACATCAAGAACCGCTTTGCCGGGCCTTCGGCAGAGAACCCCTTCGGGACAGATCAATTGGGGCGCGATGTCTTGTCCCGCGTCATCTACGGCGGGCGACCCATTCTCAGCGCGAGTATCACTGCTGTCTTATGCGCCTTGGCAGCGGGCACAGCAATCGGCGTTTGCGGCGGTTATCTCGGTGGCTGGCTCGATACCGCCCTCATGCGACTGATGGATGTGATGCTGAGCTTCCCATCTATCCTGCTGGCGATCCTTATTGTGGCGACTCTGGGACTGGGCTTGCTGAATGTAACTGTCGCTATCGGTTTCTCCATGGTGCCGGTATTCGCGCGGCTCGCGCGCTCGATCGTGATCACGCTGGTTTACGAAGAATATGTCATAGCGGCGCGTTCCCTGGGCGCGTCGGACCCGCATATCATCTGGAAACATATACTCCCCAACATGATGCCGCCGATCATCGTACAAGCATCGGCAATGCTGGCTGTGGCGATTGGCACCGCTTCCGCCCTGAATTTTATCGGGCTGGGCGTGGAACCCGGCACGCCCGACTGGGGCATGATGGTTGCCGAGGGGCAACGGCTGATCTTTGACGCGCCGCATGTGCCCCTCTTTCCCGGGCTGGTCATCACCATCACCGTCCTCAGCGTGAATTACATGGGCGACGGTCTGCGCGATCACCTCGATCCGAAACTGCGGCGCCAAGATATTTGACGGCTACCGACATGATCGGCTACACCCTCAAACGACTCATCTGGCTGCCTATCGTCTTGTGGGCGGTTAGCAGCCTCACCTTTCTCGCCCTGCGCATCGTGCCGGGGAATCCCATTCAAACGATACGCAATCAGGTGATGGACAAGAGCCAGTTGGCACAGGTAGAAGCGGTTTGGGGCCTGGACCGCCCGATTACCGAACAATACCTGAACTTCATGTCGAAACTGCTTCGGGGCGATCTCGGCTTGGCGATGAGCAGCGGCGTCCCCATTCGGCGCATGATCTTCGAGCGCATGCCGCCGACTATTGAGCTGGCCATCGTCTCGCTTATCCTCAGCACAGGCATCGGTGTTTTGTCCGGCGTCGCTTCGGTGACGATCCGCAATCGCGCCGTCGATTACTGCGTCAGGACGGCCTCCATACTTGGTCTGTCGCTGCCGCTCTTCTGGGTCGGCATCATGTTGATCATTCTCTTCTCCGTCAACTTGCGCTGGACACCGACCAGCGGACGAATTGGCGCCGGCGTCGATTACGATGTCATCACCAATTTCATGTTTTACGATCTGATTGCGACCGGCAATTGGCGAGCCTTCGGCAGCTTCTTGCGCCATCTGGTCTTGCCCGGGGTGACAATTGGCTTGACCTCAGCCGGCTTTGTCGCTCGCCTGACGCGCTCCGCCATGCTGGAAGTCATGGGCTCGGATTACATCCGCACCGCGCGCGCCAAAGGTCTGTACGAGCGGGACGTCATTTGGAAGCACGCCATGCGCAACGCGCTGCTGCCGATTATCACCTTGCAGGGCTTGCAATTTGGCGCCATCCTCGGCGGCGCTGTCATCACAGAACGCGTATTCTCCTATCCGGGCATGGGCACCTGGCTGCTGGACGGCATACTGGAGCGCGATTATTCCGTGGTGCAAGGCGGCATCATCTTCGTCGCCCTGGCTTATGTGCTGATGAATCTACTGGTGGACATGCTCTACCACATAATTGATCCGCGGCTGCGCCACGCCAGTCAGTGAGCGCCATCATGGCGGCGCAGAATCAGGTCCAAACCCGTTGCGAATCTGTGTATGCGCGGCACTGCCGCCGAGCGATTACATGCAGCCTGTTGATTTTCGCCCATGCCTTCCAGTCTTTATGCTGGAAATACTGCCACATCCAGAGCACGCGCCACATCCCGGACATCCATCTCGCCATCAAAATTTGACAGCATATCCAATCTTCGATATATTGGATGCGAAGTACAAACAATCTCATATTGGATGCAAGCGTACTTGCATTGTTTGGTCGTTGTCGGGCGACGGCATATGTGCGATGCGCGGACAAGCAAGCGTGAGCGCTGCCAGCCTGACCCGAATACGACCTGAAAATGCAGTTGCACCACAGCGCAGCCGCGTTCTGCAATTCGGAGTTCTGTCCGCGCGAACGAGGAGAATTATGGGGGCTTGAATTGTGTTCGAGTTGGAACCAATTAAGCAGTCCGACAGCCTGAGCGACGAAGTCGCGCGGCGTCTGCGCCGCGCCATCAAACGTGGCGATTTGCCTCGCGGAACACACTTGGTCGAGCAAGAGATTGCCGAGCAGTTCCTTGTCAGCCGGATGCCCGTGAGGATCGGAATTCAAAAGCTGATTGACGAAGGCCTGGTCTTTAAGGAGCCAAGGCGCGGCGCGTTCGTTCACACCTTTTCATCCAAGGAACTGGACGAAGTCTATTCGATACGGGTGGCCTTGGAGAAACTGGTCGTGCAATTTGCAGTGCCCAATTGGTCCATCGAGATTGAAGCTGAACTGGAAGGCATTGTAGGCCAAATGCAGCAGGCAGCTGCAGCCGGCGACCGGCAAAAGGGCTTTGAGCTGGACTCCAAATTCCATTCGATTCTTTGGGAACTTTCTCAACACTCGATTCTGATTGAGGTCGTCTCCAGCCTGCGCTCGCGCATCAGCCGCTTCCTCGCGGAAGCCAACGAAGTGCTCTCGCCAGCTGAACTGAACCACCATGTTGCGGCGCATCAAGCTCTGGTCGACGTATTAAAGCAGCGCGACATTGAACGCGCGCAAGATGCCATCGCCGATCACATCCTGGATGCGCACGAGCGGATAAGAAACTACTATTCCTATCTCGACTAGCGGAAGCCAACGCGAGCGATATACGGTTTAAGCAATTTGCCTGAAAAATCACGAAGAAGGGTCAGCCGATGGACTGGAACGGGCATATCGCCGTTGTTACGGGAGCAGCAAGCGGGATCGGAGCGGGTATCGCCGAGTGCTTTGCCGAAGCGGGGGCGGAAGTTGTCGTCGCCGACATCAACGAGCGGCTCGGCGCGCAGGTCACAGCCGCGTTGCAATCGCGCTATGGCAAGGGTCTCTTCGTTAAGACAGACGTCTCCAAATCCGCTGACTGCAAGCGACTTGTCGACGAAACCGTCTCCGCCTACGGCAAGATCGACACGCTGGTCAACAATGCCGGCGTCAATTTCGTAAAGCCGACGCTGGAGATGGACGAGGCCGACTGGGACCGCGTCGTCGATGTTGATCTCAAGGGCACTTTCCTCTGTAGTCGCTATGCCCTGGAGGCGATGGTCGTGCGCCGCAGCGGAAACATCATCAATATCGCCAGCGTACATACGGTCGCCACCTTGCCGGCCGCCGCGCCCTATGCGGCCTCCAAAGGCGGCGTTGATATGATGACCCGTTCCATGGCGATCGAGTTCGCGCCTTTCGGCATTCGCATCAACGCCGTCAGCCCGGGGCTGACCGACACCCAGATCTGGAACGACATCCAGGATGCCGCCGAAGACGCTGAAATGGCGCGGCAGCACTGGATGGACAATATCCCGCTGGGGCGCGTGCAATCCCCGCGTGAAGTGGGCAATGTGGTGCTCTTCCTGGCCAGCGAGCAGTCCTCTTACGTGACTGGCGCCAACATCTTCACCGATGGCGGTATGACGATTCAGCTGACCAACCGCGAGCGCTTTGCCAGCAAGTCCTTGGAGGGCGTGGCGCCGCAAGACTGAAGAGTTTGCTGAGCCCGCCCAAGTGTGGCGACAAGATTTCTGTCCGCGGCTTATGGGTTGAAAACATCCCAGGAGGTGCAGCCAATAGAAAAACGCGTTATTCTTTGTCCGTAGCTACTGATTACAATTGTGAAAGGCAATATGATGACTAAGAAACTGTCACTAATACTCGTAGTCGCGCTTCTCTTCGCGGCCTTTGGAACGGCGCTGGCGCAAGACAGCGATATCTCGGGAGAAATCGTTGTTCACCTTCAGGTTTATTACCGGCCCGAGCAGCATCCGGCGCATTCCGCAATCGCCGAGCAAGTCGCGCAGGCATACATGGACCTGCATCCCAATGCGACCATCGAGCTCCTGCCCGATATTCCCGGTGGCACCGATTACATCACCTGGCTGTCCGCGCGCATGGCCGCTGATGAAGCGCCAGATATCGTTTGGGATCAGTGGTTCAATCGCAGTCTCAAGATGGATACTTGGTGGACGGCGCTGGACGACTACTTTGAGATGCCAAACCCCTACATCGCCGAGGGCATCCCGGGCCACGAACGTTGGGCTGATTCATTCGCGCCAAACGCGATGAATACGACCCGCGCGCCCGATGGGCATTGGTATCAGACGGCGCTGGACTGGGTGGAGACCGCCATGTTCTACAACGTCGCCATGTTCGAAGAAGCTGGCGTGGAACCGGATTGGGCGAATTGGGGCGAGTTCATCGCCGATATGCACACCATCCAGGATACGCTCGGCGTGGAAGCCTTCGGTTCTTTCATGCCTGGCACCGGCTGGAGCACCTGGTATTGGGCTGATAGCTTGTGGCTGAGCGTTGTCTGGGCGGACCGGCATAGTGAAATCTATATGGACAAATACTCCGAGATGCAGCCGGACTTGGACTGGCGCGCGTTGAACGCCGAAGAGGTCGCCAAGGCGGTTCATGACGGCGTGATAAACGCCCAGGACCCGCGTATGGACGAATACTTGCGCATATCTAAAGAGTTCGTCGAGATTCTGCCGATTGACTACATTGGCATCACCAGCTTGGGCGACGTCATGCGCATGTGGCTCGGCGAGCAGCTGGCCGTTTATTGGGGCGGGTCTTGGGATAACAAGGAAATCACCGATTCGGCTTCCTTTGAATGGGGCTTGACCTATCTGCCGCCTTTCACGGAAGAAGACTTTGAAGGGGCGCCCGGGACCATCTACCGGGTTGGCGGACCCAGCTCGGCCGGGCAATATGGCATACCGGTGGCGACGGCGGAAAGCGAGAACTTAGAACTCGCCGTCGATTACCTGATGTGGATGTCTGCCCCACAGAACTTTGGTCCCCTGGCGAACGAGTTCGGCGGCTTCATCCCGATGGTGGCTGGCACCGAAATTGGGCCCGTGCTCGCCAATTTCCAGACTGTGGCTGCCTTGCAGGACCGCCTGTTCCTCGATCCGAGCGGGCGGCTGACCGTTGAGCACGGCGACAACTGGACGCAGATCATGCAGGGCTTCTTCCTGGGCGCGACCAACGAAGAAGAGACCAAAGCACTCTTGCAGGAAGCCTGGGAGAGCGGCGCCGCCGCCCTTTGCGAACAAGTCGGCTACGACTGGTGTCCGTAGTTGGTATTGAAGAGGCAGGATGCGCCTAAGCGCATCGCACACTTCAGTCGGGGTCGGGCGATCCGACCCCGACTGATTCCGCGGAGGTCAACCCTTTGACTCAGCAGACGACGCCAACCACCGGCGCCAAAACCGAAACCAGCCGCTGGAAGTTGCGCAGCGGTTTTGTGCCCATTTATGTGCCAATCCTGTTTTTGATTCCGGCACTGCTTCTGCTGCTCTCGTTCCGCTACATACCGGCTGTTTCGGCGATTTATCATTCATTCACCTACTGGAATATCCCTGAGCCGGGCGAGTTCATTGGCTTGCAGAACTACCAGGCGCTATTCGACGATCCGATCTTCATAAAGTCCTTGGGCAATATCTTGAAGTACATGGTCGGCCGCACCGCACTGGTGCTGGTCATGGCTTTTGTGGGCGCGGAACTGGTCTACAACCTGACTAGCGATCGCTGGCGCAATATCTGGCGCATGGTCTTCACTATCCCGATGGTGATTCCGATCACGGTCAATTTGCTCGTTTGGCAGCAGGTTTACGCGGGCCGTCAGGGCATGCTGAATGAATTTCTGACCGGCATCGGCGCCATGGCTCGACCCTACCCCTGGTTGGGGCGTCCTGATAGCGCCCTGCCGGCGCTGATCTTCATCGGTTTCCCGGCTGTGGCTGGCTTCGGCTTCTTGATTATCCTGGCCGCGCTGCAAAACCTGTCAAGCGAGGTCAACGATGCCGCGCTAATCGATGGCTGTAGTCGTCTGCGCCGCGTCTTCGCCATTGACTTGCCGGCCATTCGCGGCCCGCTGGCTCTGATTCTGATTCTGAGTCTCAACCAGGGCATGCAGGAATTCGCGCCCATGCTGGTGATGACACAGGGCGGTCCCATCAACACCACCATGTCTCCGGCCTACTATCTCTATATACAAGGCTTCACCTATGGCAAGCATGGGTACGCGTCGGCCATCGGCGCCGTGCTAATGCTCATGACGCTCGTGCTCAGCATGTTTATCTTGAGAATGCGCTATCGGAGGGCATACGATGTCGAAGTCTAGCGCCTGGCGGCGCGATTGGCCCTTGATGCTAGCCTTGCTCATTCTGGCCATCATAACCTACGTGCCCTTCGTCTTCACGGTCATCAACTCTTTCAAGATCAACGCGCAGTTCTTTCAGGAATTCTGGCTGCCGACCACCCCCTTGCATCCGGAAAACTACGCGCGCGCCTGGCCGGCGATGGGCAGGGCGATCTTGAACAGCTTCAGCTACTCCATTCCCACGCTAATTCTGACGCTCGTCATCTCTGGACTCGCCGGTTACGCCTTCGCCCGTTATCGCTTTCCCGGCCGCAATCTGCTCTTCATTTCCATACTGGCGCTAATCATGATTCCGGGCATCTTGCTCGTCATCCCCATGTTCAGCGTCATCATCACTCTGGATTGGGACGATACTTTGCAGGGCGTCGTGCTGCCTTGGGTATCAGTTGAAATTGTCTTTGGCACCTTCCTGATGCGGACCTTCTTCGAGACGCTGCCACAGGAGTATTTTGAGGCGGCGCGGCTGGACGGCGCCAACGAATTCACGCTGCTGACTCGCATTGCCGTGCCGCTGGCCATACCGGCGTTCAGCACACTGGCGATATTGAATTTGCTTTTCAGTTGGAACGACATCATCTGGCCACTGGTTGCAATCTTTGATAGTGAACGATTACCGGTCTCTATTGGCGTGCTGTCTTTTGCCGGTGCATGGAGCACCGATTACGGTGTCACTTTTGCCAGCTATGTCATCGCGTCGTTGCCGCTGATCATCATCTTCGCCTTTACATCCAGGCGCTTTATGGATGGTCTGTCAGGCGGCTTGAGCATCTGAGTCGTCGATTGAACGGCATCCGATACCGCACAGGAGAATTCAAGCATGGCCGTTTTCCCCTTTAACCCCGACCTGCCTAAGAATCAGTGGAGCGAGATTCAAGCCGACGGCTTTACTGATCCTGTGCCCGGCTGCGTCTACGACGGTCACCGGCTGGATGGCGGCATCCCGCTCGGCGGGCTCGGTACTGGTTATTTCACGCTGGAAGGTTCCGGATTGATCGGCCATTGCTCGATCTTCAATGACATCGTGCCGCCCCGCGAGGACTTCAGCGAATGGCTGACCGTCAGATTGTCGCAAGCGGAGAGTTTGCCGCTTTCAACCGCGGACATCGCCTATTGGGGACATCATCCTGTCGCCGATATGGTTTGCCGATTTGAAGCGAAGGGCCTGGAGCTAGGCATACGCGCCTTTTCTCCGCTGATCCTGGGCGACAGCGCTGACAGCAATATCCCGGCGGCGCTCTTTGAGATTGAAATACGCAATAGCCGCGCCGAAGCGGTGGATCTGGAGCTAATCGTTGAACCACCGAAAGCGCCTGGCGGTCCGACGCACGACGTCGCGCTGGCGGGCGATGACATTGATGCGACCTATGATGGTGGCAAGCTCGTGGGGCGCATCGCGCGAACGATCGAAGCCAATGGATCCTGCCGTCACCGATTTGTCTTCGCCTGGCATTCACCTTACTGGCGCGACAGCGGCAGAGAAGCCCACGTTCACCAATACAGCGCACGCTACCAGAACGCCCCCGCGGTCGCGGCGGATGCGCTGGAGCGCTTTGATTCATTGCTAGCACGCGTATTCGCTTGGCAGAGCGCCATCTACAAAACTGATCTGCCAGCTTGGCTGCGCGACGGCTTGGTGCAGAGTCTCTACAGCCTGACCAAGAACACGGTCTGGATTGCCAAAACACGAAAGGACGAGTGGTGGGATGCGATCGGCTGGTTCACCCATAACGAAAGCCATACCGGCTGTCCCATCACCGAGACCATGGTCTGTCGCATGCATGGTCACATGCCAGCCTTGTTTTTCTACCCGGAGTTGGAGCGGACGACGCTGGAAGCCTTTAAGCATTTCCAGATATCCGATGGCGAAATTCCCTTTTCCTACGGCATGGATACCTCCATGCGCGACCCGCGTTATCATTGCCAGCATCCGCTGAACTCCGGTCAATACGCCCAGATGATCTATCGCCTGTACCTGCGCACCGGCGACCGTGACCTGCTCGCGCGCTTTTACGACTCGGCCAAGCGCGCCATACGCTACCAGCATTCACTGGACGACGATGGCGATGGCTTGGTCAACGACCAAGCGCATGTACAGCCCACCGAATTGTGGCCGGCGAACCAGTTTTATGATATCTGGCCCTGGTGGGGCACGTCGGCTTACGTCGCCGGCACCTGGCTGGCGACCTTGTCTTGTGGCAAGGCCATGGCGACGACGATGAATGACGCTGATTTTGCCGCGGAGTGCGCCGAATGGTTGAAACGTGGAAAGGCAGCCTATCAAGACAAGCTATGGACGGGCGAGTATTATCGGCTCTGGCACGATCCCGAGTGTACAAGCGGCGAAGGCATGCATAACGATGTCTCGCTCGGCAATCAATTGATGGCGCAATGGTGCGTCAAGCTAACGGGCGCCCCCGATGTTTTGCCAGCGGATCAGGTTCAGTCCGCCCTGGGCGCCGTCAAGCGCCTGAACATGGCCGCCACCGAACACGGTCTCGTCAATGGCGTCAATCCCGATGGCACGCGCTACATTTCAAAACCGGACCCAGACCGGTTCCCTGACATTCTTCCCAACAACGATCACTCGACGCAGGTCTTCGTGGGCGAAAACTTATGCGCCGCGATGACCTTTATCTATCACGGCCAGCATGAAACCGGCCTGGAGATCGCCAAACGAATCTACGAAGCGGTCGCGCTGATATCTCGCACGCCTTGGAAGCAGCACTGTCTGATTGACGCTGATACCGGGCTGCCGGTTTGGGGCGAAGACTATTATTCAGACATGGTGATTTGGGCGCTGCCGATGGCGTATAACAACCAGAACATTGCTGAATTTGCGCAGGGGGAGCTTGTCCGCGAACTGATTTCAGGGTAACTGACGTTATTGTCAGCACGAAGCTCAAAGCCCGACACCTAGACGCAGAGCGATCAGCAGGCAGTGCTTGAGCAGGCACCGGGACAATTGACAGACATCAAAGGCAAAGAGCAGTTCGGTTTTCCTAGTATATTAGTCGGCCGCATTTTCGAGGCAGTTGCGCTCAAACACGCCATTGGATGTATATCCGACAAGCGGCGTCTGTCTGTGAATCGCCATCCCTAAAGGCCACTCTTCAAGGCTAGCAGCAACAATCGCTTCAATCTCTGATTGCGCATGTCGGATCCCTCAAGATGCTGGGTCAGGCGCCCCCGCATATTCGCTATGAGATCAGCATATTGCGGATCGTGAATTAGATTATTCATTTCAAAGGGGTCTTCTTGCAGGTCGTACAGTTCATTCATGTCGTGAAGCGAGAAGACATACTTGTAACGGTCGTGCAGAATCATCCGTTGCGGAAACAGGTAGCTATGCCCAAGGTGCTCACAGATTAACTCGTCGGACCAGTCGGTGTCATCCGGCGTCTGGCAAAGTGGCAGCACGCTGCGGCTGTGCATATAGTCAGGCACATCGACGCCGGCGGCGTCCAGCATGGTGGCGGTCGCATCCATGTTGGAAACGAGTTGGTCGGACTGCTGGCCGGCATCAATCGCGGCGGGCCAGCGAATCGCCATCGGCACGCGCGCGACCTCTTCGATAAAGGTGGAGGATTTATCCCACAAACCACCATGGCTGGCGACCGCATCGCCGTGATCGGCCAGCCAGATCACGATGGTGTTTTCCGCCAGGGACAACTCATCAAGTGTATCCAGCACGTTCCCGATGGCAGCGTCGGTCTGATATCCCTGGGCATAACAGCGAGCGAGTATCTCTTGCCAAGTGGACCAGTCGGGCCAGGCCTGGGAACTGCGATGAGAAATTTCCTTGTGGAATTGATAGCGGAGGGGTCTGCCGTTTAAGTCATCGCGGAAACTCGGATACTCCGGAATCGCGGACGGATCGACCATGTCGGCATAGTCCGCCGATGGGTAATAAGGCTGATGCGGTCCCCACAAGCTGACCACCAGACTAAAAGGCTGCTCGTCGGCGGCGAACTCGCGCAGCTTTTCACAGGCGAGATGCGCGACGAACTGCTCTTCGTGCGCTTCCGGCGGGCCAGCGAGGACGCCGGAACCGTTCATGAACTTCCAGGGTGATGGATCGTGCAAGACGATTTCCTGACCGCGCCACTCGGGATAATTGATGTTGTATTCGATTTGGGCGCGGGCATCGCCGAAGCCACGTTCTTCGGCGTAAGCGCGGTAGGCGTCGGACATGTAAATCTTGCCGTAATCGGGCAAGCTCCAACCTTCAATGCCGTAATCAATCGGCAAACGCTGGCGACCGCAATGCCATTTGCCGACATAGCCGTTGCGATAGCCCGCCCGCGACAGATAGTGGCTATATAGCAATTGACCCGAGTCAAGATCGGCCTGGTTCCCGTAGGCTGCCGCCTCGGTGTTCATGATGATGCCATGCGAGCTGGGATAGACGCCCGTCATCATGCTGCTGCGCGCCGGGGAACAGAGCGGGCAAACCGAATAGGCGCGATCGAAGCGAACGCCTTCGGCAGCGAACCTTTCAAAGTTCTCCCACTTGTAATCGTATTCGCCTGCGCGATCGTGCCCATAAAATGCCTGATGATCGGTGATGATGAAAACGATATTGGGTCGTGAATTGGCCATGGTGATTAAGTGTCCTTTTCTACCTGCGGCTGAAAACCTGATGCATTACTTGACAGAGCCGACGGTGATGCCTTCGATCAAGTTGCGCTGAAACATGATATAGACGATGATGACCGGCACTGCCGTGATATTGATGCCGGCGAAAGACAGCGCAAAGTCAGTGAAGTACTCGTCCTGGAAGGCGTTCAACCCGAGCGGCAGGGTGCGCTTGCTGTCTTCATTTATTAGCAGAAGCGCCTGGAAGAATTCATTCCAGGTACCCATGAAGACGAATATGCCCAGCGCCATCAGTGATGGCTTTGATAGCGGCAGCAGGATTCGCAGGTAAAACTGAAAGCGGCTGCAGCCATCTAGCGCGGCCGAGTCTTCCAGCTCCTGCGGGAAGCCCTGGAAAAAAGCGCGCAGCATCAAGATGGCAAAAGGCAAGCTGCCGGCCACGTACACCAGGATCAAGCCGATGCGACTATTGGCCAGGTTCAGTTCATACATCAGAGAAAGCAAGGGGCCCAGCTTGGCGGACAGCGGGAATGCCATCCCGATCAAAAAGACAAAGAAGATCAATTGGTTGCCGCGAAAGCGCATCTTCGCGAAGGCATAAGCTGCCAGCGAACTCAGAAACAGCACGATGGCTACGCTTGTCACAGTGATAAAGATACTGTTAAAAAAGTACTGATCAAAACTGGCGCCGAACCAGGCGTCTATGTAGTTCTGGAAGCGCCACTCCTGGGGCAGCGCCAGGGCATTCTCGCGAATCTCCTTGTTCGACTTGAGCGCGCTGGCGAATACCCAAATGATGGGAATCAGCGTGATTACGGTCGCAGCTACCAGCATGGCATAGAATGGCGCGCCGCGTAGCCGACGCTGCAAATTGCTGCTTACGAACTCCATGATCGCCATTCCCGCCACTTGATAAACCCGGTTGAGAGACAAACGACAATGATCGTGTTGAATGTCGCAGCCGCGGTTGCCCAGCCCATTTCAAAATTGCCGATCATACGGAAGACGTAAATATCAATGACATCAGACGAGTAGAACGGTCCACCGCCCGTAAGAATATAGATGACGCCGAAGACGCCCATCGCTGTGAATATGCGCAGTGTGATAACAAATGTGAAAACGTCATACAGGCAGGGGATAGTGACTCGGAAGAGCTTCTGCCGGAAGTTGGCGCCATCAACCCGCGCCGCGTCAAAGATATCGGTGGGGATATCCTGCAATCCGGCCAGGAAAATGACCATCGAGTAGCCAAAGCTCGCCCAGGTATAGGCGATAAAAGTCGAATAGAGAGCGATCTTGTGATCGCCTAACCAACTCTGGGTAAACGCCCCAAGACCGACCAACTCGAGGGCAGGGTTTAGCACGCCGGCAAAAGGGTGGTAAATCCACTTCCAGACATAGGCGATAACAACACCGGAGAAGATGGCAGGCAAGAAAAGCGCGGCGCGGAAAAACACCCGCCCTCTGCGGATCTCGTAGATGAATACCGCGAGCAGCAATCCGATCGCTACCGGAATAACTACCGCCAGACCCAGGAAAATGAAGTTATGGCTGAGCGCGCCCCAGAAGCGCTCATCATTGATAATGAAGTTGTAATGCTTGAAGCCAGCGAATTCCGCCGTCGGCGTCAGCAAGTCCCACTTGAAGAAGCTGAAAACGAAGGACGCCAGCACCGGACCGAGATTGAAGACCACGTAGATGACGACAGCGGGCAAGATGAACAGATAGGGCATCAGGTCAAGGCGGAAGCGAGGACCGGGAGCCCGTTTTCCAGGACCGCTGAGCGAGTGCGCCATTAAAGGGTATCCTTTCGGGCCGCGTCATGCGCGCCCGCGCCGAGTTGGACCTCAGCGGCTGAGGACAGGACAGGTTTTTTTCTACCCCATCCCCGGCCCTTCCCCAAAGCATTGGGGAAGGGTGACTCTACATTGGATTTGGGATTTAACTTGCTGATATTCACGAAAATGAACATAAAATACCATCTTCTTGTGGCGCGCTCCCCCTCTCCGATGCTTCGGGGAGGGGGCTGGGGGGTGGGGTTGGCCTTGAGACATGCGCGCCCGCGCCGAGTTGAACCTCAGCAAGGGAACAGGCGCGACGGTCGTTCGAAACCGTCGCGCCTGATTTTTTCATCGAATTACTTATGCTGGCTTAGTTCTCCGCCAGGTAGTTGCTGTGCGTCTCCTGCATTTCGCTGAGGAGCTCCTCGGGCGTGAGCATCCCGCCGATCATGCCCTGGACGATCTGGTTCATATCGCCGAAGACCTTGGGCGGCAGATAGGTAACGGGCCAGAAACCGATCTTGTCAACGTTGGCGGCCGTTTCCGACGCGATCTGGTAGGTGAGCGGATCAATATCCTCGGGCACTTCGATGGAGAAGGCCGGCAACACGGAGACTTCGCGCAGCCCTTGAACCGCTACCTCTTCAGTGGTCAGCCAATCCACAACTTTGAACGCAGCGTCCACATCCGCGTATTCGGCGACGATCAGCGAGCCGCCGATGCCGCCCAGCGTCTTGATGTCAGTATTGGGATTGACCGCCGGCAGGTAGAAGAATCCAATCTCGAAATCGGGCTCGGCTGATACCGATGCGTCGATGAACCAGGGACCGTTCAGCACCATGACGTTGATCCCCTGATAGAACAGGTCAAGCGACTGATCATAATCAATCCCGAGCGGTTCCGGATTGGCGTAACCGTTGGCAACCATGCCGTAGAAGGCATTCAAACCATCGAGGCAGTTGTCGCATTCCGTCCAGGGCTGCGTACCGCTGAGCACGTCAATGTATTCCGAGCCGGCGCTGCTGTACATGAACATGGAGGCCATCAGCGCCGAGGGCCAGCCACCGGCCAGTCCCATGGTATAGCCATAGTAGCCAGCTTCTTTGACCGCCTCCAAAACAGCAATGTATTCCTCGAATGATGTGGGTACTTCCAGTTCCAATTCCGCAAAAGCGTCTTTGTTGTAGAAGATGCCGACCGATTCCATGTTTTGCGGAATGGCATAAATCCGCCCCTCGATCGTGACTTGCGAAAGCAGGTTGGGCGGGATGCGATCAATCAAGCCGGACGCGCGATAGTACTCTGTCAGGTCCCTGACCTGCCCCGTCGAGACCAATGCGCGCAAGTTCGCGCCAACATCAACGCCGCCGAGGACGTGAGGACCCGCTTCGTTTTCCAAGGCGATGCGCACCTTCTGATTGTTCTCGGTGAAGGTGCCGGTCAAAACGTCTTCGTAGACGATGTTGATGTCGTCATGCGCCTCGTTGAATCGCTCGACCAGGGCGTCGTTGTAATCGCCGCTGTATCCTAGCGACCAGACGAGTACGTCAGTCGCGTCTTGCGCGATAACGGAACCCAGGCTGAGCAAGCCCAGCAGAAGCGCGACCAGCCCAATCAGCCCTAGCCTTTGCATTTGCGCAGTAAATCGATTTTTGTTCATTGTATGAGATCTCCCCTGAAAACTATTTCTTCTGTCACTAGAGTTGTACATCGTTTCTAGTCCGCTGCGCAAGTTATTCTTTGTCACAGCGGGACATTTTCCTGACAAGATTGTACTCGATTCTGTCAGTCTCGCGCTCGTATCACACTTCTTCGCTTGCAGAATAACTCGCGTCAGTAAAGCAATCGATTCTCGATTGGGTTTGGAAGCGAATGCGCCTGCGGCCTATGCGAAGAGACGAAGGAGTACATCCGTAACCGTTTAGATCACCCGTTGTTTCATCCAAGTAGCGCTGTTGAAGAAACTGGCGACCGCGCCCCCCGGCGGGACCAATCTGTCACATGCTTCCGCCAGTTCAGCACTAAGCGTCATATCCAAGACCGGTAACAGATGCTCAAGATGTTCAAGGGTGCGAGGTCCAATCAGGGGCGCTGTGATGCCTGGCTGATCTTTCACCCAGAGTATCGCCAGTTGGGCCGGGGATAGTCCCTGTTCTTTAGCCAGGCTGATCATTTTCTCGCCCACTTCAATGCCCGGCTGCGTGATCCGTTCCGAATAAATGCCGCCGCGCAGCGCGCCTCGCGAATCAGCCGGCAAGTCAGTCGCGCTGGAATAGCGCCCAGCCAGGACGCCTTGCGCCAGCGGCGACCAGGTGATCAGCCCCAGCCCATAAGCTTGGCACATAGGCACTATCTCGTTTTCAATCCGGCGGTCCAGCAGATTGTAAGGCGGTTGTTCGCAAACAAAGCGCGCGTAGCCTTTCATCTCGCTCACCATGATGGCTTCCATGATTTTCCAGGCGGGATGCGTCGAGCTGCCAATGTAACGCACCTTGCCCTGCTGCACCAGATCAGTCAGCGCGCCCAGGGTTTCGTCAACGGGAATGGACGGCGATGGACGATGCACTTGATAGAGGTCGATGTAGTCGGTCTGCAATCTTCGTAAGGAGTCTTCACAGGCGCGCACGAGATGCAGGCGCGACAAGCCCTCATCGTTAGGTCCTGAACCAACTCTATAAAACGCTTTGCTTGCCAGAATGACTTCATGACGACGAACTCCCTTGGCCCAGGCGCGTCCAATCATCCGTTCACAATCGCCATTCGAGTAGGAATTGGCGGTATCAATCAGATTGATGCCGGCGTCAATGGCGCGCTTCATGATGCGGATCGCCTCGTCTTCCGGGGTAGGATCGGCGAAATTGCCAGTTCCCAGCGCCAGTGGCGCTACTTTGACGCCAGAACGCCCTAAAACACGATACTCCATGCTCGCCTCCCTTATAGCAAAAAACGCCTGTCAACAATCTTACAGCGCAGCGGGGCGCAAGTATTACAACTATCCACGCGGCTTATTGCGATGGTGTTTTCAAAGCGCTGGACGCGCTCGATTTATTCGCCGCAGTAGAGGCAATGTCCTTCGTCACAACCGTCGAACTTCCTTAAAGTTGATCACCGCCGCTTACAACAAGCTCGAAAGCAAGCCGCCATCGACGCGATAGTAACCGCCGGTCATGAAAGACGCCTCGTCGCTCGCCAGGAACAGCACCAGCTTGGCCACCTCTTCCGGCCGGCCCACCCGCCCGATGGGGTGCAAATCTCCCCAATCTTCGATCATCCCCGAAGGATTTTCGGGACCAAAGAGCTCCGCAGCCATATCCAGCATCGGCGTATGGATGGAACCCGGCGCGATGCAATTGCAGCGGATGTTATCCCGGGCATGATCCAGCGCGACAGTGGTCGTAAAGCTGGTGACCGCGCCCTTGGAAGCCGAATAAGCCGCGACCGTCTGTTGCGAGGCCACCGCCTGGACGGACGAGGTATTAACGATAGCGCCTCCGCCGCGTTTGCGCATCTCGGGTATGCAATACTTGCACGTCAGGAAGGTCGCGCGCAAGTTGATATTGATCTGGTAATCCCAGTCTTCGACCGGCTGATCCACCACCGTGCCATAACGCACGACGCCGGCGTTATTGTGCAGCACATCGACGCCGCCAAACTCGGCCACAGTTTCCGCCACGACGCGTTTGACATAACTCTCTTCAGCGATATCGCCCTCTACGAAGAGCGCGCGACCTCCCTTGTCCGCGATCAGTTGTCGCGTTTCTTCGCCGGCCGCGCGGTCAATATCGGCGATCGTCACAGCCGCGCCTTCCGCGGCGAAGGCCAGCGCGCAAGCGCGTCCGATCCCTTTGCCCCCGCCGGTTACAATGGCTACTTTGCCTTCAAATCGTTTACCCATGTCCTCCACCTCGTCACATAGCTCAACCCAAGTCGGGATAGCGCAGTCGCGCTCCGGCTACCGGCATCTCAATCATCGACAAATGCCAACGCCCCAAACTGCCGAAGATGGCGTATTTCATATCCCGGCCGCCGAAGGCGATATTGGTCGGCGCGGACAATACCACGCTTTGCCAATCCTCGGCGGCTAGCTCCAGGACGCCCCCGGCGCTAAAGCGATATACCTTGTTGGGCGCATAGCAAGCGATGTACAAGTTGCCGTCGGCGTCAAAGGCCAAGCCATCGGGCACGGTGCCCGGCATCTCGACCACCAGTTGCGGCTCGCCCAGCCTGCCATCGGGGCGTATCGCGGCTTTCACGACACCGGGCATGTTGGACAATATGATGTACAACTCGCCGCCGTCAGCCGACAGCGCCATGCCGTTGGGGAAGTGATCAATCGCTTCGCTGGCCACGATCGTTTCGCCGTCCGGCCGGATCATAAAGACACAGCCGTTCTTCTCGTCGAAACCACCCGAGCTCGACACATAAAGATCGCCATTGTCCGCGAATACCGGATAGTTCGGCGCGACAAAACCGCGATCGGCGCTGCCCTCGGAATAGACGCTGACCTCGCCGGCGGCGCTTACCTTGAATACTTTGTTCTTGAACAAGTCGCAGGCATAAATGTTATGGTTGGCATCCAATGCCAAGCCCAATACGAAACCGCCGGTTGACGCCACCTGCGTGAAGCCCCCGTCGTTGGCAATGCGGTAGATCTGCCCGGCTTCCCCGCCCGCGTACCAATTGCCGTCAGCGCCCCAGGCCACGCCCTCGGGATGATCCAACCCGTCGACTAGAATGCTAAACTGATCTAGGCTAAACAGGGGTTCAGACATGTTTCGCACCTCCGCTATCTGTTTACATAAACCGCGTCGCTCATGGGACGAGAATGCTTACGATTTTGCGCGAGCGGGACAGCCCTTTTCGCCGGTTACGCGCCGAGCGGCTACTTCAGATGAACCGCGCCATCGGCGTCAATCTTTTGCACGCCTTTGCTCGACTCAAAGAATACGGCTTTCATTTCGACTTCTTTTGATTCGCCGGGCCCCAAGGTCAAATGCGAGCCGGTTTTCTCCATCACGGTAGTCAAACCTTGCCCGGGGATCGACGAGGCCGGTTCTATCGCCATCACATAGGCGCACTTGTAAAAGGGAAATCCCGACGAGGACTTCAATTCTTGCCAGAACCAGGCAGAGGGGAAGACGCTCTCGTCCCAGACCAGGC
The DNA here is from genome assembly GCA_011525385.1 of Chloroflexota bacterium. GTDB lineage: Bacteria > Chloroflexota > Anaerolineae > Aggregatilineales > Phototrophicaceae > UBA6055. The sequence continues at coordinate 70,094 of WTGF01000013.1, forward strand.
CGACGCCAAGGCCCATGTCCCGATTGGTTATCGCATACCAGCCCGATTCAAAATCTTGAAAATAAGCCAGGATATCTCGCTCTTCGTCGGGTCCGGGCACCCTGGACATATCCACCTCTCCCGCCATCGGCCATTGATAACTCCGGCTGAGGGTCAAGGGATTGGCGAATCCGGCGTAGCGATCATCGGCGACGAAGCTGGACGCGCCGACATCAATGACGCAGCTTTCGCTCAGGAAGGGCGCGCCATATGCCGGATGATGGCTCCACATGCAGTCCATTTCTTCGCCAGCGTGATTGCTGATGCGCTCGCGGATATGCAGGACCGGGCTGCCCGCTTCGACGCGCATCCAGCGTTCGATGGTGTAGGGACTGCGCGACAGCCGGGACCACATTCTCACCTCCAGCGCGCTGTCGCTCTCGCTCAGGACTTCGTAGTCCCATGCTTTCATCGACGCTTCGCCATGGTAGCCCAAAGCAGCGCCCTTGTAGACAGCCGCGTCGCCGCCGTTGGGGAAAAGCACCTGCCAGCCCCCCGCATAAGCTTCCAACCAGGCCGTGGCGGAATCAAAGGCGGAATCGAAGCCGCGTTCTTGCTCCTTTATGCCCCAAGGCGATTTCCAAAGCACATCCACGCCCTTCGGCTTGTAGACAAGACGATAGATATCGGCGCCCTTGTCTACCACCACGGTTGTCGATAACAGGTCATTTTCAATTTCAAGGGCGGTCAAGGTTTTGCCGAGAACGATTTCCGTCGCTTTGCAGGTCATATTTTCTTCCTCTTAACGCTTTCTGAATATCGAGATGCGGTCGTGGAAGCTGTGCATGAAGACCGCCAGGATCATGATGCTGCCTGTCACCATCAGTTGCATATTAGTGTTCACCCCCATCAAGCGCAGGCCCTTTGCCGTCATGCCCAGGATCAGGATGCCCAGCACGGTCCCGACCAGGCTGCCTTTACCGCCGCTCAAGGCGATGCCGCCCAGCACCACGCCGGCGATCACGATCAATTCAAAGCCGGAAGAACCGGAGTCGAAGTAGCCGGTGCCGGTTTGCATCGTGAGGATCATACCGCTGATGGCGGCGCTGCCGGCGCAAATCACGAACAAAATGAACTTGATGAGATTGACCTTGATGCCGGAGACGCGCGCCGCTGTTTCGTTGCCGCCGATCGCATAAATATTGCGCCCGAATTCGGTCTGCGTCAGCACGATCAGCGCCAGCACAACCAATATGACTGCCAAAACGAAGGGCAGAGGCGCCGGGCCCAGATTGTTGTAGTAGGCATCCTGAAAATCATAAAAGCCGTTTTCATCGACAATTGGGGTCTTGTTGGTATAAACGTAGACCATGCCACGGAGCGCGAAGAGCGACCCCAGCGTCGTTACCAGCGAGTTCATCTTTTGCCGAGTCACCAGGTAGCCGTGAATGCCCCCGACAATGGGTCCTGTCGCCAAGCCGGCGATGATGCCCAGCCACATATTGTCAGTCCCGTTAAACACGACAACCGTCGTGACGCCCGTTACAGCGAGCATGGAGCCGATCGACAGGTCGAATTCCCCGGCCAGCATCAACATGGTGACGCCTATCGCGGCGATCAGGTTGGGCGAGATTTCCCGCAGCAAATCCCAGTAAACGCGCTGCTGTCGCGTGCTCGGTTCCAGAATCCAGAATAAGACCACCACCGCTAGCAATAAAATCACCAGCCCGGCCTCGCGTGTCAACAGCCAGCGAGAGATCCCCCTCGCGGCGTCAGAATTGCCGCCCCGGCCTTTGCTTGGAACTGCCATGATCTAACCGCCGTCTCTCACATCACTTTTTCCATTTGCACCGTTGCTGCGGTCATCAGATCTTGTTCATTCGCTTCTTGGCGCGATATCCACCGTCCGGCGCTCTTGCCTTGTCGTATGACGATGATGCGATCGGCGATGCCCATCACCTCCGGCAACTCTGTGGACAATACCAGAATGCCCATGCCCTGGTGCGCCATATCATCCATCAGCCGGTAAATTTCGGCTTTCGACCCCACATCAATGCCCCGCGTCGGCTCGGAAAACATCAGCACCTTCAGATCTTCCAGCAGCCAGCGCCCGATCAGCGACTTCTGTTGGTTTCCACCGCTCAAGTAACGAATCTTCTGCGCGATGCCCGGCGTCTTAATGGAGAGCTTTTTGACGATATCCGTGGTGGCTCTGCGCTCCTCTTGCCCGTTGATCACCATCAGGTTGGCGTAGTTATTGACCGAGACCAGCGTGATATTGTCCTTGACCGAGAGCGGCATCAGCAGGCCGTCGGACTTGCGATTCTCGGTGAGAAAGCCCAGCCCCTTGCGAATGGCATCCATCGGCGCGTTGGCGTGAATGTCTTCACCGCCTAGTCGGACGCTGCCAGCGCGCGGCACATTGCCAAATATCAGGCGACCCAAATTGTGCACGCCGGAACCCATCAAACCAAATACAGCGACGATCTCGCCGGCATGAACCTTTAGGCTGAAGTTCTCGATGTTCCCGCCGCTTACGCCATCGACCTCCAGCAAGACATCGCCGCGAATCGCGGGGCTGCGTGGATAGAGGTCTTTGACTTCCCGCCCGACCATCCAGGTCACCAGATCGCTATGTCTAGTATCCGCGACCGCTTCCGTCGCGATATGCTCGCCATCACGAAAGACCGTCACGCGATCGGCAATGGCGTAGATCTCGTCCAACTTGTGCGATACGTACATGACGCCCACGCCGCGACCTTGCAAGCGGCGGATCACAGCGAACAAGCTTTCGATCTCGGTTTGGCTCAGCGCCGACGTCGGCTCGTCCATGATGATGATCTGTGCCTGGCGCGATAGGGCCCGGGCGATCTCGACCAGTTGCTGCTGCGCCACGGTGAGCGCGCTGATGGGGACCTCCGGGTCGATATCCAGGCCCAAATCGAGCAAGAGTTCGTTCGTTCTTGAGTAAAGCGCATGCCAATCCACGGTGCGCAGGGCCTTCTTCGGCAAATTCCCCAGGAAGACATTTTCCGCAATGCTGAGGTCGGGCACCAGATCCAGTTCTTGATAAACCACCTTGATACGATGCTCCAGGGAATCGGCGGGAGAATGAAACTCGACCTTTTTACCCTCGACTTCGACCGTTCCCGCGTCTTGCTGGTATAGACCGGCGATGATCTTGATCAGCGTCGATTTTCCCGCGCCGTTTTCGCCGATCAGCGCATGAACTTCGCCCGCATAGAGACTGAAATCCACGCCCTTCAGCGCTTTGGTGCCCGGGAACTCTTTTGCGATCCCCGTGAGTTGCAGAAGCGGTTTCCGTCCGGACATGCGCTAATCCTGACCCAGGCGCCGGCGCCGGCGCGCATCCAGCAAGACCGCGACGATGATGATCAATCCGGTGACCGCGACTTGCCAACTCGAATTGATATCCAGCAGCACGATGCCGTTCTTCAAGGTCCCTAACAAGAGCACGGCCAGGAAGGTGCCTACCATGGAACCTTCGCCGCCGCTCAAGCTGGTGCCGCCCAAGAGTACCGCGCCGATCGCCTCCAATTCAAAACCCGCCCCAATGCCGTTCTGCCCCGAATTCAAGCGCGACAGCAAAATGATCGCGCTGAAGGACGCCAAGACGCTAGTCAAAACGAAGCCGGCCATCTTCACCAGCCGCACGGGAATGCCGGCCAGGGTCGCGGCTTCCGGATTGGCGCCAACGGCATGCACAAAGCGGCCAAAAGTTGTACGTGACAGCACAAAATAAAAGATAAGAAACACAGCGAAAAAGAATATGATCGGCCAGGGCACGCCCAAGAAAAACCCGTTGCCAATCTCGGTGAAAGTGGGGATTTTGTGCGTATTTTGAATCGACGCTTCCGTGAATCCAAAGGCCGCCCCGCGCACAATGGATAACATCGCCAGGGTGGCGATCAGCGAATTGATGCCCAGCCGCAACGAGATCAACGAATTGATCAAGCCCACCACCACACCGATCGCCAATCCAACGAGGATACCCAAGGCCAGATTCGAGCTGCTGTTGAGAACGCTCATGACGACCACGCCTACAAAGGCTTGCATCGAGCCCACCGACGCATCAATCTCGCCCGAGATGAGCAGGATCGTCATGCCGACAGCAGTGATCGCCGTCATGGAAACCTGGCTCAGCAAAACGCCGATATTCCGGCCCGTGAAGAACACGGGCGACTGAATCGTCAGGAATAGCCAGATCGCCGCCACGATAAAGAATAGAACGCCTTCTTGTGTATGCAGCAGCCAATGCGTCGCCTTGGTCAGGAACTTGCCGATCCCCGTATCCGTTGTATCCGCGCTACTGTCAAGCATCCAGGAACCCCCGTGCTTTACCGATTCGACTCAGTAGTCCCAAATAAGTAATGCGAAGAAACTGCCTTGATAGCGAGAATTCTGAACCTTATCCATATCCCGGCAAAAGCGCTCCCCTCTGCTTCGCATGCATTGGGGAGGGGCCGGGGGAGGGGTTGGAAAAGCGGCATTCGAGATTCTCACAACTTACTTTGAACTACTTCTGCCTTTGTACGCGCGGCTCGGGTAGAGTTGCAGCAAAAGCGCCCAACTCTACCCGGTCCACTATCGAACGAAGCTATTCTTCCATCGGCGGTTCGACGATGTCGATCTCGATCTCGCTGATGACATCGAGCATCGCGGTATAGCTGCCGTCTTCTTCGTGCGTGTAGTAATCGAACAGAATATCCAGCGTCATCGGCATCGACGGCGCATAAATCTGCGGCGGCGGCTCTACGCCGTTGAAGACCGCGACAGCAGCGTTGATCAAGAGCAGACCCTGATATTCGGGGAACATGGCCGCGGATACCTTGTAGGGACCGCCTTCTTGCAGCGCGTCCTTACAGGCGATGCCTTCGCAGCCGAAGCCGACGACCAGCAAGTTGTCCGTGTCCAAACCCGCCGCGATATAGGACTGCAACCCGCCCAGCGCCGAATCATCGTTGATGCCAAAGATGATGTTGACGTCCGGGTTGGCCGTCAAGGCGTCCGCCGATACTTGCACGGCGACGTCTTTCGAGCCCGCGCCGTCCACGCTCTGGACGATCTCGCCCTCGGGCAGTACCGAATGCAAGCCATCGGCGAAGCCGTCGGAACGCGCCACCGTCGAAGTCAAGGCGGGCAAGCCAATATCAAGCGCGCGCGCCTCGCCATCGAAGTTGGCTATGGCGTATTCGCCGGCCCACACGCCAACCTGGAAGCCGGCGGTGTAGTCCGAGATCGCGACCAGGGTCGCGCAACCGACCACGGCCGTGCCCTCGCAGATAACTGTACGGTCCCGCGCAACGCGGCGGATCGCGGGAGACGATGCCGCTTCGTCCACCGGCGTGAAGACCAGCGCGCCCACATCCTGCGCTACATAGTCGTCCACCGCGGCCAGCGAAGCCTGCAAATCGAGATTGGCATCGTTGATCGAGAACTCGATGCCGTATTTCTCCGCGGTTGCCGCTTCCGCTTTGGTCTCGTTCTGGTACCACTCATGCACCAAATAGTTGGTAACATGGCCGATCGAATCCGGCAGCGTCCAGCCCTCCGGCATGTCATCAGCGCTGAACGCCCGGATCATCGCATCCGCCTCCGCCATCGCGTCTTCGTCCTGGGCCATCGCGCCAATGGACCCCATCAGCAAGGCGAAAAGCGCCACCAATGCCATCAATATCAATCTATTACTTGCCTTCATTGGATTAGTTCCTCTCGTGTCAAGTTAACGATACTTGCCGCTTTGCCACAACAGGATTTCAGCAATATGTTGCCTCCTTTCGCAGGTCGAATCCTAACGCAAGTGCCTGTCATCGGGCAAACGCCCGGCGACCTATCCCAAAACTAAAACCTCTTCAATACCTTGCCATGACCAACCGTCAAATCCACATAGGGCGCGTAGTCGGCGGAGACGATCTCGCCGGGACTCAGGAAATGCAGCTCATCGGCTGTGCCCTGGCGCAGTACCAGCGCCCCCGATGCCTCCCAAACCGGTCCAATATCCATGCGGCTTGGTCCCGCCAGGATCAGTTGATTCACATCCGGCTCGCTCCCCTCTATGCTGGGAATCAGCTTGTGAGAAAACCAGTTCGGCAAACTGACCGCCCCTGTTTGACGCGGCGCTGTCAGTTCGATCTTGGCCGATATCAAGCGCTCCCCGAAGCGTTCCAGTTGGCCGGCGATTTCTATTCCCGCCTCCAATTGATGCGGTTTCCAGGGACTGGTGATGCTGATATTCCCTTCTTTCAGCGGCCAGCCAATCACCTCGCGTCCCCAGGCGATATAGGTCGCGTTGTCCGAATACATATGCACCGAGCAGTCGCCGCGCAGGCCTTGATAGCTGCATTCGATGGCGATAACCGCTTCGAAAAACCTGGATTGCGGCGGATTTCTAACGGCTAAATCGTCGCCGTAGCCGCCGTCCATGTTCAATTCATAGAAGCGTGCCCGGCACAAAGGATTCTTCGGGATTTCCAGCGGCGGCGCCACTTGTCGGCGCGCTTCCGCCGGATCGGCCAGGTAATACCAGATCGTGAAGACGCGGCCGCTCAAGTGCCAAGGCGCGCGTTCATAGGGCGACGCCAAGCCACGCGCCGTTCGCGGAATTCCGTACCCTTTGAATTCAGCCCCCATTACCCGCCCTCTTTTTTATAAACCGCGATTTGCGATAGCCGAGCAGGATTATTATTTTCTGTGAGCGCGGTAGCCCAGATTCGCCGGTTACGCGCCGAGCGGCTGCATTTGCTGGCTGCGACTATCGCCCATAGCCTTACTGCAATAACGAGGCATCAGCTTGGTCTACCCGCGCGTATTGACGCGTCCGGCGCCCCGGCCAGGTAGCCGCCATCGACATAGATCACTTGCCCGGTGATATAACGCGCCGCATCGGAGGCCAAAAAGGCGATCGCGTCGCAAACGTCTTCGACCTCGGCCACCCGACCCAGGGGGATGGCGCGGTTCAAGTTGTCCACGGCCACCACGCCCTGCGCTACGCCCTGCCGCAATATCTCGGTATTCACCCAAGCCGGCGCGACCGCATTGACACGGATCCCCAGCGGCGCCCACTCTACTGCCAGGGATTCGGTAATCGCGGTTATGCCGGCTTTTGCTGTGGCATAGGACACCCGGCCTGGCCAGGCCGCTTTTGAGGCGATCGAACTGAGATTGATGATGACGCCACCCATTTCTCGCATCAGGCGCGCCGCCGCCTGACAACAATAAAAGACGCCGCTTAGGTTGATGCTCAAAAGGTTCTCCCAATCGTCTTGTGTCACCTCCATTGAGGCGCAAGGGCTGATGATGCCGGCCGAATTCACCATGATGTCAATTGAACCAAACTTGCTCCGCGCATGTTCGACCATTGCAAAACAGTCCCGCTGCTGACGCACATCCAGCAGGTAGCTTTCGATCCTGCGGTCGGGAAACGCCCTCCCCAATGCCTCAGCTTGCCTCTCGAGCCCCTCGGCTTTGATATCCGCCAACAGGATGTCACAACCCCGCGCAGCCAGTTCTTTGGCGCAACCGGCGCCGATTCCCTGGGCAGCGCCCGTCACCACAGCCGCCTTGCCGCTTAGCTCGGCCACCCGCCGCAATTCAGCGTTTCGCCGATGGTTCAGCTTTGTCATTCCTTCCCGGACCCTCATAACTGAATTTGCGTCGCAAGCAGTTTTCATCCGATCATTGATATCAAGCGCGTCGTAAGGCGTTTAACGAGCCGCTCATCCAACCCAGCGCGTGCGCCATCCCCGCGCGCCAGGGATCGTCGCAGGTCATCTGCGGCGTATGATCGGGAACCAGCACGCCTTTGAAACCGTTCTCATGCAAGATTTGCAGCACACGGAACATATCGATATCGCCCTCGTCCACAAATACCTCTTCGTAATTGGGTACTTTGCCGCGCACGTTGCGGAAATGAATGTAGGAGATATTCCCCTGCTTGCTGTAGCGATCCACCGCTTCGTAAAGATCGAACTCGCCCTCGGCCATTTCAGAAATCGTTCCCAGGCACATTTCCAGCGAATTGTGATAGCTAGGCGCCAAATCCAACAAGCGCTGATAATGCTGCGGTTGCGTGACCAGACGCGCCATTCCGCGCAATACCGGCAGCGGAGGATCGTCAGGGTGCGAAGCCAGGCGCACGCCGGATTCTTCGGCAACCGGTACGATGCTCCTCAAGAAGTCTTCCAGCCGCCCCCAAATCTCCTCATGTGTCACTTCCGGCAGGTAACCGGGCGGCGCCGCGTCGTCAACGACCATATTCCAGACGGTGCCATTGGGAATCGGCGTCTCTGCCGGCGTCTGGCTTTCGAGGAAGCCGACAGCCGTTGCGCCACCCCTGGCGGACTGGATTTCCGTCCGGCCCCAAACGCCGGCGATGCTGAAGTAATAGCCCATGCAGGGTATGCCAGCGCGCCCCATATTCCGGATCGTCTTCTTGATATTCTCCAGTTGTTCCCGCTTTCTGGGTCCATCCAACAGGACATCGTACCAGTGACCGGGGTCGAAGTTTTCCAGCGCCGCCAGTTCCAATCCCTCGTCATTGATTTCCTGGCGCAAGGCGCGCAGCTCGTCGTAACTCCAATGGGTGCTGCCCGCGGCCCGTCCCCAAACTTCATCGCCGCTGGCCGTGGACATCTTGCCCGGCCGGAAATAATCCGCGAGGTGCGCGACGATATGCGTTGCGCCAGCTTGCTTGGCAAAACGATAGTTGTCGCGATCCAGCATATGACGGTACAGACCGAGCCCCAGTTTCATATCACCATACCCTTGGCTCTCATCTCTTATGATTCATTCATCGGCTGCAGGCACCTGACCCGCGACCAGTATGTTCTTTCCGCTTTGAGCGTATTCGAGCCGTTGCGACGGCAAAACGCCCATGTCGGTGATCAAGGTATCCACATTGACAATGTCGGTCACATGCACATCGGAATCGACGCCGAGCAAGGTATGGTCCGCCAAAACCACAACCTCGCGCGCGGCGTTAATCATCGATCGACGGGCCTCCGCCACATTGGCATTACCCGCGGACAGCCCAAATGACGACGAGAATCCCTCGGCGCCAATAAACGCTTTGTCGACGCGCATCTCCTTGAAAAGCGCATGTACCTGGCGCCCTGCGAAAGCTTGTGCTTCTCGATCAAATGCGCCCCCCGCGAGAATCAGTTTGATCGACGGATTTGGCCGCAAGCCGGCAAAGATATCCGGCGAATTGGTGATCACCGTGATATTCTGACGCTGCTTCAAAAATTGTGTCATATTCATGGTGGTCGTACCGGCATCGAGGATGACCGTCTCGCCTGCTCGAATATAGCTTGCGGCCAGCTTGCCGATGATGCGTTGCAGTTCTCGAATCTCTTGCCGAATGTCCTCGTTAACATCCACGACCGAGAACTCGACGCCGACCGATTTGGCGCGCGCGTGCATCGCTTTGGCCAGATTCTGGTACCATTCGTGCGTACGAAAACTAATGGAGAAAGAAATGCGCCTTTTGCGCGCTTCCGCCCCGCGCAGATCTTCCGCGCGCCACGGTAGCGCATCAGTATTGACGATCTTTTCATTGACGAACTGCCAGTCGTTCTCGTTCTTGAGATAAAACGCATTGATGTTTTCCGCGGTCAGAAGCGCGGTCGGCGTGATGACATTGAAGTCGTTGCGGTTCGCGCGCCAAAGATAGCGGACTGTATCAATCGCCAGACGCCCCACGACTTCCGGAAACATCGCCATGCAGGCCTTGAGCGGGCCCTTTGCCATCAGGACATCAAATATCGTATTGCCTTCCCCGCCGATGGAAACGGCAATTAACATGGACTTGTCGCGGCCCAGGTCGTGATAAGCTTGCATGCCCGCCAGGATCGAGTCGTCATTAATGCCAAATATCAGGTTGATCTCGGGATGCAGGCGCAAAGCGTCCAAGGCTATTTGATAAGCGCTGTTGTAGCGCCCCTTGCCGTCAATTGACAAAGCGGCTACTTCGTCGCCTATACCGGCCGACAAGCCGTCGAGAAAGCCTTTGCTTCGCAGTTTGGTGGCCGACATGGACAGAATTCCGATATCCAGCACATGCACATTGGCGAAACCGTGACGACGAAGATAGTTCGCGCTCCATAGCCCCAATTGGCAGCCGGTCTCGTAATTGTCAATTCCCAGGTAGACGGCGCCATCCTGCGGATTGCCCTCGGCAATCAAGGGGATGTCTTGCCGGATTGCCCGTTCGCGCAAAGTATGCGCGTCCCGCGTATCAATGGTGGTCACAATCAAGGCGTCGGCATTGGGCAAGGCTGGCGCCTCGGAGGCCTGGTCGGCATATTGCGGCGCCGGGTACTGGCTGCGTTCGATGCTGACCGCGCCGCCAAATACCCGCTTGAGGAGCTTGTTTTCTTCCAGCCGCTTGAGATCCCGTCGAACCGTCACTTCTGTGACATCGCAGGCTTGCGCCAATTGCCGCACAGTAGCCGTGCCCTTCGCGTTGATGTTTTGCAAGATGATATTTTCGCGCTCTTCAAGCAACATGATTATTTGTGTTCATTTGAGATTGAATACTTCCGATTATGTTCAATTATGTCGCGCTCTGATCCCCTTGTCAAAAAATTCGTCGGCAAGGGCGCAGTCAATTTCGAGGACATGAAATACCTGGCTGGCAGCAACGAACACCGCTACTTGTCGAGCCAAGCCACAGAATTCCGACAAGCCATGTAGGGTCGACCTATCAGGTCGCCCGCGTTCTATAACCCCGAATGTATTTATTACCCTAGACAATAAGGCAAATATGGACTCCGCGCTGCTACTACCGGGCAAGCGCCCGAAGCGCCGGCGAATTGCCCCTGTACTGAGATAATTCTGCGACATTTCATTGCTAGGCTGCGGGCAATGAGGAATGACCCTCAGCATAGCCAAGCAAACAAGTTCAGAAAGAGGTGCAGACATGAAGAAGAACAAACTCTGGAGCGCGACCCTCACGATGATGATCATCATCATTTTGATCAGCGCCTATAGCATCGGCGGATTCGTACAAGGACAGGAGTCCAATTCCTCCGCAGGAGCGGGCGAACATCGGACCGCAAGCAGTGAAGGCAGCGGCGATACCCCCGAAGGCAGCGGCGTCAACGCCCTCGCACCCAACCAAACCTACGATGTCACGCGCAACGGCGCCCGCTTGATCCTCAGCTACGATGCCGCCAACAATCAATTCATCGGCACGGTTGAGAACACGACCAACGCGACACTGACGCGGGTTCGGGTAGAAATCCACCTCTCCAATGGCCTGGAACTGGGACCAACAACCCCGACCGATTTGGCGGCCGGACAGGTCCTGGACATCGTCCTGGATGCCGGCGCGCAACCATTTGATTCCTGGACGCCCCATGCCGAGGTCGGCGCGGGCGAAAGCGCGGGCGCTGAAGGCGCAGGCGAAAGCGGCGATCCCTCCAGCCCCATACTGGCACTGGATGAAAGCTGGGACGGCATCGTCAACGGCGTCGGAACTTCCATGGCCTACGACCCAGCCAGGGGCGCCTTCACCGGCTTCGTGGAAAACCCCGGCGACACGGCACTCTGCTTCGTTCAGATCGAACTGAACCTCAAGCAAGGAACTCAGACTGTCGTTGAACTGGGACCCCAGCCGGTCGGCGACCTGGCCCCCGGACAGCGCCTGCCGGTCGAACTGCTGGTGGCTGACGAACCTCTGGCCGCCGGCGTCGCCTTCAACGCCTGGGAGATCCATCCCGAAGTCTTCGACTGCGGTGGCCCAGGACCAGTCAACTCTGAAGGCGCCGGTGAAGGCAACGGCGAAGGCGCGGGCGAGCACGGCGGAGGCGGCGGCGAAGGAGTTGAAGGCAGCGGCCGCGCTGAAGGCATGGAGAGCGGCAGCGGCGATGCCGCCGAAGGCAGTGGCGCCAATGCAATGGCTCCCAACCAAATCTACGATGTCACAGTCAATGGCGCGCGCCTGGTCATGCGCTACGATGAAGCCAACAACCGCTTCATCGGCAAGGTCGTCAACATGACGGACGCGACACTGACGCGGGCCCGGGTGGAAATCCACCTCTCCAACGGCCTGGAACTGGGACCGACCACACCCACTGATATACCGCCCGGCTATCAGCTGGCCCTGACCATGCCCGCTACTGATCAGCCCTTCGACACCTGGGCCCCGCACGCCGAGTTCGGCCTGGGCGAAGGTGGCGGCGCTGAAGGCGGGGGCGAGCATGGCGGACGCGCCGGGGGCGAAGGCCGTGGCGAGCACGGCGGCAGTAGCGAAGGCGGCGGCGGCTGAGCGAATCCCTTCAACCTTGAAGTAGTCACCCATTAAGACCTATACTCAGGCGCGTCCTCTAACAAGACGGCGCGCCTGAGTCATTTTTTTCTGTGGGCGAAGACGGGCCTGTCGCCACAGCTTTTGTCATTTGCGTCGAAATAGCGGAGACTGTCATGACTGCCGAAATCAACTATCAAGCCTGGATGAACCAGCAGTTGATCTGGGGCGAGCGCACCCGCGGGCGCGGCCTGGTCTGGACGACCGATTCCGACTGGTTTATCAACGATCCGCTCGGTCACAAGCCGCACCTTCACGAAGATGCCAGTGAAATCCTTTTCCTGGCGCAAGGCAGTATGGAAATCGAGATTGGCGCTACAAAAGCGGTCTATCGCGCTGGCGACTTTCTCCTGGTGCCGCCCGACAAATATCATGACTATTGGCTGGCTGGCGACGAGCACGTTTGCCTCTTTGTGGTCGTCGCCCCCAATCACAAATATGCCCGCTGGAAGACGAGCGATTTTTCGTCCGAAGCGCATCAAGGGTCCGCCACCCTGGTAAACGTATACGAGACCGATGACTTGCCCTCCAACGAGCACTTCCTCTGTCAAAAGATCACACTCGCCTCCGGCGAATCCGATCCTGTCACGTACTGCGAACTGCAGGACCGCATCATTTACGTGCTCTCCGGCACGGCTCACCTGTCGCTAAATACCTTATCGGGACCGCTTGCGGAGCACGGATACCAATACATTCCCGCTACCTGCCCGCACGGGATCATCAACCGCGGCTACCGGCCGCTTACGTACATCTCGCTCACGATCACCGATCCGGTGACAGCGCATGGTACCGAGCCGGATGGCGATTGATCGGCGCAGGTTTCGAATGCGCTAGCCGCGAGGCGCCAAATGCTCAAGATCGCCATCGGGCAATTCATGCAGGAATCGCATAGCTTCACGCCGATCGACTGTTCCTGGGAACAGTTTCACGCCGGCCATATCTACCGGGGCGAGGAAATCCTGACCCGCATGGCCAGCAACAAGGTTGAGGTCGCTGGCGCTATCGAACTGGCCAGAGAGCAAAACCTTGAAATCGCACCGCTATTGGCTTGCAACGCTGTCTCATCCGGCTATGTTCGCGCCGACGTTTTTGAGGACTTGCTCGGGGATCTGCTGGGGCGGCTGGAAGCGCAGTTGCCCGTGGACGGCCTCTTCCTGGCATTGCATGGCGCGATGGTCGCGGAGGGCGACGAAGACGCCTCGGGAACCGTCCTGGCCGCGGCGCGCGAGCTGGTGGGCGCCGGCACGCCAATCGTCGCTTCGCTAGATCTGCACGCTAATGTGACCGAGAAGATGATCGCGGCCAGCGACGGCCTGGTCGGTTATCACACGTGTCCACACGTCGATTTGTACGAAACGGGCGCGGCTGGCATGCGGCTGCTTCTGGATGTCATCCGTGGCGAGGTTAAGCCTGTCACGGGATATTGCCAGTTGCCCTTGATTGCGCCACCTGAAAACTCTGTCACGCTAGAAGGGCCTTTTCGCGAGGTGATGGAAATCGCCCTCGCCTATGAATCTCATCCAAAAGTCCTGAATGTGTCGGTGTTCTACGTCCAACCCTGGCTGGATTTGAGCGATATCGGTTGCAGCGTCCTTGTCGTGGCGGACGGCGACCAGCAATTGGCGGACGCCGTCGCGGAAAAAATCGCTGAGGCATTCTGGCGGCGGCGCAGGCGCTTTTACGTTGATTTGACGCCTTTGCAGGAGGCCGTTCGCGCCGCTGTCAGCGCGCCGAAGGGACCGGTGATTTTGGCTGACGGGGCGGACGCCCCCAGCGGCGGCGCCCCTGGCGACAGCCCCGCCATCTTAAGCGCATTGCTGGCAGCCGGCGTCGATGTCGACACGCTCATCAATATTGTTGACCCGGCGGCGGTAGACAGCGCAATCAAGGCGGGGATAGGGAAGGAAGTGAGTTTGCGCGTCGGCGCTTGGTCCTCCGACATGTGGGAACCAGTCAAGATTAAGGGTCGCGTCCTGCAAGTATCCGACGGCGCCTTTCGCTTCACCGGGCCCGGCTATCGCGGTCGCGAGTTCCACCGCGGGCGCACAGTCGTGCTGCAATCCGGCACGATCTTTCTGCAGATCATGGAACGCCCGGTATTCCAGGGAGACACCGCGCTTTATACGTCGCTTGATTTGGATCCGCGAGAGGCGCATATCGTGGTGGTGAAGACGCCCTCGGCATTCCGGGTCGACTATGGGCCCTTCGCCGCGCAAATCATCCTGGTAGACGCGCCCGGCGCCACCAGTTCCAATTTGAAATCCTTCAACTGGCGAAAGCTGCCCCGTCCCTTCTATCCCTTCGACGAGATCGACGACTGGCGTCGATGACCAGGCAGCCGCCTAGGCGGCTTCAGCCCAGGCTTTCCAGGACTCGGTCAACGAAGCGGTCGGCAAGCCCGGTGTATTGGCGCGGGTCAAGCAGCGCTTCTAGCTGATCCCGGCTCAAGACGGCGGAAACATCCTGATGCGCCAGCAGCACGTCGACAAAGGGTCTCTCTTCTTCGTACGAAACCATGGCGCAAGTGTAGACCAGGTCATGCGCGTGTTGCCGGCCATAGCGCTCGCTTAAGGCGAACATCACTCTCTCGGACAGGAGCAGGCCCCCCGTAAGCGTCATATTCTGCAGCATCCTTTCAGTATTGACGCGCAATCTGGCAAGGACGCGGCGCGTTATTTCCAATGCGCCCTGCGCATAAATGAAAACTTCGGGCACGATTGTCCATTCCATCTGCAACGACGACCAATCCCGTTCGTGCTCGTTGATAATCAAGGTATCGACAGCGGTCGCCGACTTTTCGCGGCAAAGACGGGCGAGAGTCAAGACAGATTCGCAGAGTATCGGATTGCGTTTCTGTGGCATGGTGCTGCTGCCGACCTTGCCTGCCTCGAAGGGTTCCTCGAGTTCGGCAAATTCCTGCTTCTGCAATTCGATGATTTCTTTGGCGATTCTTCCCGGCAAGGCAGCGATCATACAGAGCAGGTGAACCAATTCCGCGATACCGTCTCTGGATGTATGCCAGGCGATGACCGGTACGCCCAAGCCGAGCTCAGCCATCAATTTCCTCTGCACCTGCAGGACATCAAGGTCGGATTCATCGAGCCCGGCCAAGGTGCCGACCGCGCCGCCGAATTCGCCTACCAAGACACGTTTCTTAACCTGCGCGAGCCTCTGGCGATGACGCAGCAATTCCGCCAGCCAGACCGCGACCTTGTATCCAAAGGTTATCGGCAACGCTTGCTGCCCGTGCGTTCTTCCCGCCATTGGCGTATCGCGATGGTCCCTTGCCAAGCGCGCCAATACATTCTGCAATTCCGCCAAACTCGGCTCGAAAATGGCAATCGCGTCTTTAATCTGCAAGACCAGGCCCGTGTCCATCACATCCTGTGTCGTTGCGCCCCAGTGCACATAGTGCCCGGCGTCGCCGTCGCAGCGTTCCGCCAACTGTCGGATCACCGGCACAAATGGGTGCAACGTAGTATCGATGTCCTCTTTGATCGCGCTGATATCAAATTGTTCGGCCTTCGCCTTGCGTGTTATCTCTTCGGCAGCCTCTTGGGGAACCAATCCGACCGCCGCTTGCGATCGTGCCAGGGCCGCTTCAAAATCGAGCCATTTCTGCAACCAGTTGCGATCATCGAATACCGCGCGCATTTCGCTCGATCCGAAAAGGTCGGCGAACAATGCTGAATCTATGATATGCGCGCTCATGCGCCATTCGCCTCTTCTATCTGAGCGATCGTCCCCGCCCGCCAATCCGGTCTAGGCCAAGTGCTTCTTGACGACAGCCTCGTCCAACTCGATACCCAAGCCCGGGGCTGTCGGCGGCGTTATCGACCCATTCTTGAAGCGAATGGGTTCTTTGAATATGTCATTGTGCAGGCTGTCCCCATTGTACTCTTGAATGAGGAAATTTGGAGAACAGGCGTCAAGTTGCACAGCAGCGGCGGCGGCAACCGGCCCACAGTACATGTGGGGGGCAATCATGGCGTAGTAGGACTCTGCCATGCCAGCGATTTTCTTCGACTCCAGGATGCCGCCGCACTGCCCCACATCGAGTTGAATAATCTGCGCGGCTTGTTTCTTGAGCAAATCGGCGAACTCGAATTTAGTTGCCAGGCGTTCGCCGCTGGCAATGGGAATGCTGGTATGCGCGGCGACACGGGCCATTTCGTCAATATTTTCCGGCGGTACGGGTTCCTCAAACCAAAACGGGCTGAACTCCTCCAACTCTTTTGCCACACGAATGGCAACAGCGGTGCTGAACTGTCCGTGAGTCCCGATGCCTATTTCCAATTCGTCGCCCACGGCAGCGCGGATGGCTTTGAAAATCTTGGCCACATGACGAATCGTTTTCAAAGAGAAGTCGCGTGGATGTGGAAAGATCGGCGTAAAAGGATCGAATTTGCAAGCGGTGTTTCCCTCTTCCACCAGCTTTATCGCAATTTCACCGGCTTTCTCAGGGTTTTCCCAAATGCCCTCCGTTGGCATGTAGGCATAGGCTCGCAACTGATCATGCACCTGTCCCCCCAGCAGGTTGTATATGGGTTGATTAGTGGCTTTGCCCACAATATCCCACAGGGCCATTTCGATGGCGCTAAGGGCTGGCGTCATGTCAAGGCCGGGATGGCGATAGTCATGCCGGGAGGCGTATATCGCTTGCCACAGCCCTTCGATCTGAAAAGGACTGTTGCCGATAACAAACTGCTGACAGAGATCCTCGATCAAGCCGATTTGCGGGCGCAGATTAAGGGCATGGCCGGTTGGTCGTTCGCCCAAGCCAGTGATGCCTTCATCGGTGGTCAGCTGGATGAAGAGCCAGTATCGGCCGCCGCGGTACGGGGCGATATTGCTGATAGGAATCGTTTTGACCCCGGTCACTTTCATAGCGCTATGCTCCTTTCAAAATGATGTTATTTGGCGGACAGTTTCTATTCGTCGGGTGATCCATCGGACTAGTTGAGATTGTATCCCATTCCTCGGGCAGTTGATTAAATGGCGCGGGACTTCGATGAGCGCAAGTCGTCCTCAAATACTGGGAAATTGCCCTTAAGTTGCCCTCTTTTTTGCCAACAGTGTAGATACAGTATGTATACGGGGGGGGGGGGGGGGTACCCCCTCCCCCAGATCTGAGGACATGAGCGCCTGCTTTTGGACAACGTCTCTTCGGTTGGACCGGGCGGCTGCGGAGACGCGATGATGGCGCAACGTCGAAGGATACAGCAAGGCGGGGAGAAACGGGCGACTATATGGTCGCGGTTTCGACATAGAAAGTCATGCAAAAAAGCGAGCCATGCAGGGGCGACCAATCTGACTCTGTTGAAATACAGCCCTCATCCCCCGGCCCCTTCTCCCACAAGGGGAGAAGGGGAGTCTTGTGACCCGTATTGAGCCCTTTAAGCCCCTCTCCCTTTATGGGAGAGGGGTTTGGGGTGAGGGTCTAGGCGGTTCTTCAACAGAGTCAATCTGGTCCCCCGCTGCCTCCGCGACTTGTGGTTTCGGGCGACATGGTACTGCGCGTAGACACCCTGGAGGAGGTCAGTCGCTCCTACCAAACTGTTGGTATTTCGGGTTAAGGATCTCATGTCGAGGACCGGACAAAAGTGTTTTAAGCGAAAAGGCTACACTACCCAATGCCTTGCATATGAGAGTAAGATTTCAGTAGAGACTTACTGACATCACGCTTTGGGGACGCCTAACAAGGCTGGTGCCGGAGGAGAGAAAAGCAATCATGGCCCACGAAGCAACCTGGCACGCCAATCTAAAGGTACGGCTGCGTCGTCTGCGCTTGTCAAAAAATATGAGACGCCTGGTGCGTGAAACGAAGTTGACCTCCGATGACTTCATCCATCCGCTCTTTGTGCGCCATGGCCAGGGTATCAAGCTGCCGGTTGAATCGCTGCCCGGCAAGCACCAGTTATCCGTGGACAACCTGGCAGCCGAAGTGCGGGAAATATCCGCGCTTGGCATCCCGGCGGTCATTCTCTTCGGCATCCCGGAACACAAAGACTGGCGCGGTTCGGACAATTTCGCGGAAGACGGCATTGTTCCCCAAGCAATCCGCGCCATTAAGGATACCGATCCCGACCTCCTGGTCATATCGGATATGTGTTTCTGCCAATATACCGATCACGGGCACTGCGGCATCATCAATACGCCTGATAACCCACATTACGATCCGGCCTTGCCCCAGGGTTACTTGCACAATGATCATACCCTGGATCTGCTGCAGCAAGCTTCGCTGGCGCATGCCCGGGCCGGGGCCGATATCATCGCGCCATCCGGCATGATAGACGGCATGGTCGCGGCAATACGATCGGCTTTGGACAGCGACGGCGCCCAGCATGTCCCCATTATGAGTTACATCAAGTACGCCAGCGCCTTTTACGGTCCCTTCCGCGACGCGGCCGAGAGCGCGCCGCAATTCGGCGACCGCAGCCAATATCAAATGGACCCGGCCAACCAGCGCGAGGCCTTCAAGGAGATAGCGCTGGATATCGAAGAGGGCGCCGATATCATCATGATCAAACCGGCGTTGCCCAATCTCGATGTGCTCAGCCACCTGCGGGAGAATTACACGGTGCCAGCAGCGGCTTATCAAGTCAGCGGCGAATACGCCATGATCCACGCGGCCGCTCAGCGCGGCTGGATCGACCTGGAACGGGCCGCACTGGAAAGCCTGACTTGCATCAAACGGGCGGGGGCCGACATGATCATCAGCTATTTTGCCAAAGACGCCCTCAAGTGGCTGGACGCTTGAAACAATCGACGAATACGTCGCCGGGCACCGGTGCCCGCTCCAAATCAATCATTCCTTGACTTGGCGCGAAGGCCCCGTTTGGCCTCAGTCCAGCAATTCCTGAATGACGCGATTGCTGGACGACAGGCGATCCGACAGTACGCAAGAGATGAGAATGTGGATGGCCGACGCGGTCCCCGGATGCGACTCTTCCATGCGGCGCAGCGCCTTGTGGCTGAGCCGCTGCAACACGCCAGCCTCGGTCACAACGACGGAGGCGCTACGCGCTTTGTTCAAATAGAACCCGACTTCTCCGATGACCGTGCCGGCGGTCATGCTGCGCAAGCGCAAAAGGCCTTCGTCTGGCAAGCGCAACAGCACATCCACACGGCCGGTCTCTATGAAATACAGGGCGTCGGACTCGTCGCCTTGTTTGAAGACCGCGTCGCCAACCTCCGTCTCTATAAGCTCCAGATAGCTGTGCAAGGCGCTGAGGTCGCGACTTTTGATCATCGCATGTTGGGCGAGTTGCTCTTCCACCGTGACGCGGGCGCTGTCCAGCAAATCCGCCTCCGCCAGCAACGCGTTCTCGCACCATTCCAGGGCATGATCCAGGTCGCTAAAGAGCGAAGGCGTCCCGGACTTCCGCTCCGCGATGCCAGCATCCTCCAACACCGGCTGCAGATGGGGCAGGACATTCGAAAGCAACAGGTTAATACCATGTTGATCCGCGAGCCTTTTCAGTTTGTCAAAGTCGTGGATTGTTGAGTAATCGAAGCCGCTTACAGACTTGAAGTCGAGAATGAGATACTGTATCGGCTCGGCTTCTCTATCCGTGATGCGCTGCTTGACATGTTCGTAGAAGCGGTAGGCGCTGCCAAAGAATATGAAGCCCCGCAGCCGCAAGATCAGGATCTTGTCACCCTTGTTCTGCAGCAATTGATTCTGCGCGAAGGATCTATCGAGATTGCTGCGGTGGAAGTCCCCGGCAAACTCCTGTTTGATAACGTCCATCCGACTGTATTCCAAGACAAAGAAAGTGATCGCCACCACCATGCCAACGGCGATACCCGTCAACAAGCCGAAATAAGCCGTGACCAAGGCAATGACCACAATGACGGCATAATCCTGGCGCGGCAGCTTGGACCAACTATCCAGCAGCCATTCCTTCATGAATTGCAAGCCAAAATACACCATCAGTCCGGCGGGAATGAAACGCGGAACAAGCGAGTATAATTCGCTGCCGAAAACGAGCGTCAGCCCGAACATCAGCGCGAGAATGAGACCCACCAGCCGCCCATAGACGCCGGTTGCATGCACCAGCGAGGCCGATATGGGGCCGTGATAGGCTATAAAGCCGCCACCCGACGCGCCCGCGGCGATATTGGCGATGCCATTGACCGTACATTCGCGATTGAAATCCAGTTCGCGCTTGACGATCAGTTCCTGCGCGCTGACTCTAAAAAACAGGTTAAGCGCGCAGACGACTATCAGGGTCACAATACCGCCGGCGCTCGCGGCGACCATGGCCGGACTAATCCGTGCGATAGCGCCTAAATCAGGCAACTGCCAGGTTATCGCGCCTGACACTTCCGGCAGGAACCAGCCGGTCTCGGCTAGGACATTTACATCTTCGGCGCTTAGGAAGAGCCAGAGATAAAACAGAATAAAAGACACAACGATAAATCCCGGCAAAACCAGCGAACTCTTGATGCGGGCCCGCAGCCCGAGGATGCACAGGGCAAATATTATGCCCGGCAACCAGCGGGAGAATACCGCGGGCTCCAAGAGAATGGGCAAGGACTTCAAGTTGAGCTTAAGATCAACCAGAACGGAGAAACCGGCATTAATAATGAGCCAACCCAAACCCGCCATAAAGCCACCGATGATGGGATAGGGAATGTAGCGGATCAAGCCCCCGGCGCGCATAAGGCCGAACAGCAACAGGAAGCCCCCGGTAATCACCGAAGACAGCATGATCATCAGATACACCACAGCAAACAACTCATCCGGCGGCATATCGGCTGGCGCGGCGCTGATCACGCTGGCGGCGATCATGCCCTGGATCACCACCGTCGGGCTCTGCGGGATTACCAGCGTCGCGTGGTCCGAGCTGAAGAGCGAGGTAACAATAACCGCGACGATTTCACTGACGAAAACAATAGCAAGCCCGGCGGCAAAGTAACCCGCCAACTCGCCTTGGAACACCAACCTGACGTAGGCCGGCATCGCGCTCGCCATGAGCAGCCAGATAGTGGCGCTGACGAGCAGGCTTCGTAGAATAAGCGAAGGCTGGAGCGCGACCTTTATGCTTTCGCGAAGGCTCCGATCAGGCTTGTCGAAAGAAGCAAGTTGTTCCATATCGGACGGGTATCGTGTTTGACGGATCGTTAATGTACTTTACCACCAATCTGTCAGTCCTGTGAACCTGTCGCGAATATACAATGGCCACTGCCCCAGATCGCGCCGCGGAGCGCTTGTTTTGGATTGTTGCCGGAACCGTGTTATCCTCCGCCTTATGACCAGCTTGCAGAGCGTGTCCGCGGCAGAGGCGAGGCGGGTACTTGAACATGCTTGCAGGTAGACCGCAGGCTGCCGCAGTCGAGAAGCGCGCAGAAGAGGCAAAATGAACGACTTTGAGAAATACGAATTTGATCGGCTGGGATATATCGTTATCCCCGACTTCTTAACCGATGACCAGGTGAAAGCGCTCTCTGCCGCGATCGACGAGCTGGAAGAAGATGCCTTGGCCCAGTGTGGTCGTCAACCAGACAAAATCAGCGCCATTGGTCTCGAATACCGGCAAGACGCCGAAAGAGGTTACTTCGCCAGTGGCGCGCGGGAAGAAGGCAATACCCTCATAATCGAGGATTTCTTCAACGCCGATCCCGTCTTTGACATCTTGATTGATCATCCGCCTACCATGGCATACATCCGCGCCATCATCAAGGAGCGCCCGACCGTCAACAACAGCGAGATTCGCATTCGTTATCCCGGCAATCAAACCGGATCGCACATGGGCGGACCAGTCGGCCGCAAACATCGCTACTATTACTCGGGCCAAGGCATCGACTGCATGATGGTGCGCATGGTCTATTTCGTACACGATGTAGGTCCGGGGCAGGGGGAATTCTGCGTCGTGCCGGCCACCCACAAGAGCAATATGCTTTCGCCCTACGAAGGCACAAATCCCGACACGGAACCGGGCATGATCGGTTTGCCGGTCAAAGCCGGCGACGCCATTTTTTTCACCGAAAACCTGCGCCACGGCGGTTTGACCAACCGATCCAGGCAGACGCGAAAGACCTTGCATGTCGGTTACGGTCCCTATTGGATGAAATCACAGAACCATAGCACCATGGACGAAGAGCCTAATGTCTTGCCGAGTACCTTCGCCCGCTGGAACGACGCGCAGCGGCTGCTCTTCCGCGCCCATCGGACGCTGTTGGATAACGCTAAAAAATGATTGTCATCGAAAGACAGGAAATATGCGGCATCCCCTGCATTACCATCCGCGATACGCGCGTGGAGCAGGTTCCTGTCATCATCCACTATCATGGTTGGACGGGGGACAAGGGGACGGTCGAGACGCCGGATCAGAGCCTGGCGCAGTTGGCCTCGGTCGGCTTCCTGGTAGTCGCGCCGGACTGTTTCGAACATGGCGAGCGCCAGACTGATGACTGCTTTCGCGCGCAGTTCAACTACAGGGCGGTCTCGATCCCCGCCAAGCCCGCTTTGGATTGCTGCTGAAAGAATGTTATCTTTATACTTGTGTTGCGATGAGTTCGTCAAAATATGTAAATCTTATACGATGGCATTTCTTGTTTTCTGATCGCGCTATGCCGGTTGAACAATTGTGTACACACCGCCGCTATGAACCGCCTGTCGAACGGTTTGGCCAGCAGAACCTCACATTTGCGGGGACTGTGTGCGACCGCCTGCCAACCGAACGTTCAGCCAACAGCTTGGCGGGCTGATTCTACAAAATCTCGACAAGCAGCTGAGGCGCGAAAAGGAAAGACGACTATGAACGATTTTGAAAAATACGAGTTTGACCGACTTGGCTATATCGTAATCCCGAACATTCTAACCGACGCACAGGTTGCGAGCCTGTCCGCCGCGATAGACGAAGCGGAAGAGCACGCGCTCGCGCAAGTGGATCGCCCGCCGGACAAAATCAGCGCTTATGGGCTCGAATACCGTCACAACCCCGAAAAAGGCTATTTTGTCAGTGGCGCGAGTGGACGGGGCAATACGCTGCTTATCGATGAATTCTTTAATATGGATCCCGCTTTTGATGTCCTCGTCGATCATGCGCCAACCATGTCCTACATCCGCGCGATCGTGCAGGAACGACCGACAATCAACAATTCGGAATTACGCATACGTTACCCCGGCAACCAGACCGCTTCACATTGCGGCGGACCTGTTGGCTTGAAGCTCCGATACTATTACAACGCGAGCGGGATAAACTGCATGATGGTGAGAATGGTTTACTTTGTGCACGATGTCGGACCGGGCCAAGGGGAATTCTGTGTGGTGCCCGCTACCCACAAGAGCAATATGGCGTCTCCTTACGAAGGCGCGGATCCCGATAAAGAACCCGGCATGGTTGGCCTGCCGGTCAAAGCCGGCGACGCCATCTTGTTCACCGAGAACCTGCGCCACGGCGGTTTGACCAACCGATCGCGGCGGACGCGCAAAACGCTGCACGTCGGTTACGGACCCTTTTGGTTGAAATCGCAGAATCACAGTACCATGGATGAAGAGCCCTATATCCTGCCAAGTACATTCGCGCGCTATACTGAAAGCCAGCGCATGTTATTCCGCTCGCATCAGACCTTGTTCGAGAATGGCAGCAACTGATGCTTGAAATCGAGCGGCAGGAACTTGCAGGGATCCCTTGCATCACAATGCGCGACACGCGCGTCGACCAGGCGCCGGTCGTCATCCGCTATCATGGCTGGACCGGGGACAAGGGGACGGTCGAGAGCCCGGACCAAAGCCTGGCGCAACTGGCATCAGCCGGATTTCTGGTTGTCGCTCCGGACTGTTACGAACATGGCGAGCGCCAGACTGATAACTGGTTCCGCGCGCAATTCAACGGCTGGGCCTTCATCTGTGAAGCGATGGACAAAACGCGGCAGGAGGCAGGGGCGCTCTTCGACGCGGTTATGGCTTTGCCCTTCAGTTCCGAGGGTCGCCCGCAAGTGGCGGGCGGATCCATGGGCGGGCTAATCGCGCAGATGGTCTTCGCCGAAAATCCGGCTTTTGTCTCGATGGTATCGGTCGTCGGGCGCTCAAGTTTTTATCAGGCCGATGAATGGTGCCGGGCCGCGCAACAGGGCACTTGGCCCGATGACTGGTGCGCGGCATACGCGACCCAATCACATCCGGAACGCTTTAGCGATCGGCCGGTCTTGTTCATTGACGGCGGTCTCGATACCGATTGCCCGGCGGCGGTCAATGCGGAAACGGCGCGCTTGATCAATGCAAAGGGCGGGCAAGCGGAACATTTCGTGGATCTGAACTCCGGTCACGGATTCTCGCCACTCATGCGAAGGAAGTTCCTTGACTGGCTGGTAGCGCACGGACAGCCTCCCTTGCTGGCCGGTTAGACCTGCTTCACCAGTGAATGGATTCCAGAGGAGAAACAGGAAATGGGGCATGATGTAGACCAGATTATCGCGGAAATGGATGAGCGCAGCTATTGCATCATTCCTGCGGTGATTTCGCCGCAAAAGGCGGACGAAGCGCGTCAGATTTTGGAAGGATTGCTGGAGGCGGAAGCCACCGAGGCATCGCGGGCGGCAAAGACACAGCGCGTCGGCGGCATCGCCGTGAAGCATCCGATATTCGTCGAGCTCATGGCGCATCCATTAATCGTGGCGATCTGGAAAAAGTATCTCGATGAAGATGTGATCTGCTCGACCTGGACAGCCAATACCAGTTACCCCGGCTTCGGCGCCTATAAGTGGCACCCGGATTTTCCCTACCAGTGGCTGAATTACCCCTGGCCCAAGAGCCGGATCAGCGGGCAGACGATCTGGCTGCTGGATGACTTTTCAGAGGAGAATGGCGGCACCGGCATCATGCCAGGCAGCCATCTAAAGGGTCACCGCCCGCCCTCGGAAATGATTGACAAGTGGCATCCTGATGGCGAGATCCTAACAGGCCTGCGCGGCAGCGTAATGGTCTACAACGGCGCGACCTGGCATACCGCCCGCCCCAACAACAGTGACAAGCCGCGCAGCGCCTTGTTGGGAATGTACACGCGTCCTTGTTATATTACGCAGGAGGACATGCTCGCTCAACTTCGATTCATCGCCAAGCCGTCCGATATCGTGCAGCAGCTGATGGGGGCCAAGCGACGTCAGCCCGGCATTGTGGCCAATCGCTAGCCTGCGACATCAGCCGCCTCGGCAGAAGAGTGCAAAGGCAAAGACAAGCTTGAAAGGAGGCGAAATCGACCGGTATAAGTTCAGTGAGAATTCGACCGTTGTGAAATACGAGAAATAAGGAGAAGGAAATGTCTTATGCAAGACGAGGACTCTTAATTGCCCTTTTGATATTGGCGTCGGTCTCCCTGCTAGGCACGGCCCTTGCCCAAGACGAGGAAATGGTATTTGGCGATCTGCCGCGCAGCGAAACCTTCATCGTTGCATCCCAGGCGCCGCACAACGATGTTTGGGACAGCTTCAATTACTATCAAGCCGGAACCTACAACAACGCCACCGGCTACGCCAACGTGATCGTTGAGCCGTCCTTCATCACCAGCCATGATTTCCACGCCTGGCTGGCGCAATCCTGGGAATACAATGAAGACGGCACGGAAATGACGCTGGTCATCACCGAGGGCGCCAATTGGAACGACGGCACGCCTTTGACGATGGACGACTGGCTCTTCACCCTCCAATACAATCAGGAAAACGCTGATAAAGGCATCGCCTGGTCGTCATTCTTGAGGGATGTGACCTGGAGCGCCGAGGGCAACGAGATTGTATTTTCCCTGCCGGATACCAACTGGCGCTTCCATTACAACTTCACCGGCATCGGCACATTCACCCCGGTGCCCAAGCACGTATGGGAAGGTCAGGACCCGACCACCTTCAAGAACCCGGACGCGGTTCATTCCGGTCCCTACCGTCTGGTCAGCAGCAACGCCGACACCCGCACGACGATTTGGGAGCGGCGCGATGACTACTGGGATCCGGATCGCATGCCGGCGCCGAAGTATATGGTCTGGCTGAAGCGGCCCGAAGCCGATGTGGCCGTCTTCGAGTGGGAAGATGGCAACTTCGACCTGGGGCGGATGCCATTCAGCGTCATGACCCGCATCATGAGCTCGAATCCGTATATCAAGCCACTGGTGCACCAGGATCCCTGCCCGCGCGCGCTCATCTTCAACACGCTAAATCCGCCGCTGGATGACAAGCTCTTCCGGCGCGCTTTGGGTCTGCTGTTGAATCGCCAAGCGGTGGCTAACCTGGCGAACGTGCCCGGCTATGTAACGCCGGTGCTTTGGCCAAATCTCGGCGAGCCTGACGAGCGCTACTACGACGCGGCGGCGGCTGAGGAATTCCAGGTGACCACCTTTGATCCGGAGGCGGCGGTAGCGCTGCTGGATGAAGCCGGTTATCCGCTCGTGGACGGTAAACGCGTAAACAAAGATGGGGAGCCTATTTCGCTCGACGCGCTCTACATCGATATCGGCAATCCGGCCTGGACAGTTTGGGCCTGGCTGCTGGCCGAGCAGGCGCAACTGGTCGGCATAGAGATCAATCCGCGCCTGCTCGATATTCCGACCTTCTTTACACAGTTGCCCAACGGTGAGTTTGACATCGTGTTCCGCTGGTTCTGCGGCAATTTGCCCGGCGACCCCATCCAAATGTTTGACGGCTTGCATTCCGACAATGCCGTGCCAATCGGCGAGCGCGCGGGTGGCGTCCCGGGCCGTTACAGCAACCCCGAGATGGACGCGCTCATTGAGCAAATCCGAACCGCTGACCCGGCCTCCGAGGAAGCGCAAACACTCTTCCGGCAGGCCTATCGAATCTGGGCGGAGGATGCGCCTTACGTGACACTGTTCGGAGAGAATGAGGGCGTGGTCTTCAACAACCAATACTGGACGGGCTTGGAAGTGGGCCAGGCCTGGGTGCACTGGACGCCGGCCGCGCGCCAGATCATCGACTTCATTGAACCGGCCGGAATGTAGTTAGCCAGTTGCAGGTTCGCCGCAGCTATAGTAGCGGCGAACCTGCCCTTACTCTTTACAGACGACGTGTATCCAGTGACATCAAAGTGACTGCGAACGCTGACGCGCTTGCGGGGACATCCGCTGCGGAAGGGCAGGACGCCGGAAGGCGCGAAGTCTTCCAGTACGCCTTGCGTCGCTTCGGCGTCTACCTATTCACCCTCTGGGCAGCCATCACCGTCGCCTTCTTCATTTTTCGCCTGGTGCCGGGCGACCCGATGAATATTCTGCTGGGCAATCTGGCGCGAGCCGAGGGACGACAGCGGGACGCTGAAGAAGAAGAAGTGCTCATCGCCCATTTCCGTCAGATCTTCGGCATGGACGAGCCGCTGCCGCTCCAGTACGTCAACTACCTGCGCAAAGCGGTCCTGGGCGGCCTCGACCTGGGACCCTCATTCGTCGAATATCCGACGCAGACCAAAGATCTCGTCTTCCGGCGCATGCCCTGGACGATCGGCATTTTCACGACATCGGTGCTGCTCGCCTGGATTGTTGGCACCGGCCTGGGCGCGCTGATCGGCTGGCTGCAGCGGGGCCGTTTGTCGCAGCTGGCGGTGGTGATATCGACGCTGCTGCAGATCACGCCCGTTTATCTGGTGGCGCTGGGCCTGATCATCTATGTCGGCTACACCTGGCGCATTCTGCCCGCCGGCGGTCCCTACGCCCGGCATTTGCAGCCGGAGTGGACTTGGGAATTCATCAGCAGCTTGCTGACACATGCCATCTTGCCCATGCTCTCAAACATGATCGTCATCGGCGCCGGTTTCACACTTGGCATGCGCGCGCTGATGATCAGCGTACTCGGTGAAGATTACCTGACCTTCGCCCGCGCCAAGGGCTTGTCGCCCTTTACCATCCTCAAGGACTACGCCTTCCGCAACGCGCTGATTCCCCAGGTCACGGCGCTTGCCATCATCGTCGGCGCAACATTGAACGGGACTTTTATCATTGAAGTGCTTTTCCAATTGCCCGGCTTGGGCACCTTGTTCGTCCAGGCGATGGGCCTGCGCGATTTCAATACCATGCAGGCTGTGGTCCTGTTTTCCATCTTCGCCGTCCTGACGCTGACATTGATCGTCGATCTGGCGCTGCCATTGCTGGATCCGCGCATCCGGAGGACGGCATGAGGAATCCCAGCATCGTTATCGGCTCAATTATGCTGGCCGCAATGATCATCGTCGCGCTGGCTGGTCCGCTCCTTGTCGATCAATTGCTCTTCCCGGGCGAACGGCCGGGCATGCGCGGCAGTTACCGCCCCTACCAACTGGATTCTGTTGAACACCCCATCGGCACCGACGGCGACGGCCGCGACGGTTTGATGGTCTTCGTGTCCAGTATTTGGCCATCGCTGCAAATCGGCGTCATCGCCGGCGCGACCTCCACCATCCTGGGCGTCGTGATTGGCTTTCTCGCTGGATACGCGCGCGGCCGGCTGGATACGCTCTCGCGCATCCTGATCGACATGGTATTGGTCATCCCGACGCTGCCCCTGCTGCTGATGTTGGCAGCTTATATTGACCGTTGGGACTTGTACAAGCTTTCCCTGATACTGGGCTTGTTCGGCTGGTCATTTGTGGCGCGTGTCATCCGACCGCAAGTGCAGAGCTTGCGCGAACGCAGTTATGTAGATTTGGCTGTGCTCTCGGGCGAGAACGCGCTGGAGATCATTTTCCTCGAGCTGCTGCCGCCATTGCTGCCTTATATCGGCTATGTCTTCTCCTTGAGCATCGTCGGCTCCATGCTGGCCGAAGCCGGTTTGCAGATCATCGGCCTGGGCGCGGGCGGCCTGCCGACGCTCGGCTTCATGATCGCCAAGGGCTTCCGCGAAAGTGTCATCGCTATCGGTCTCATAGGCCAGATGGTGCTGCCGGCCGGGGCTTTGATCTATGTCTTCCTGGCGCTGAATCTGATCAACACCGGCTTGGACGAGGTCTTCAACCCGCGCCTGAAAACCACGGTAGAGGGGAAGTGAGGCCATGCCGGCGCTCCTGGAAATCCGCGGTTTATCGGCCGGGCTGCAAGGGCGCCGGTCCATAACGCAGGTCGTCAGCCATGTCGATCTCGATGTGCAGGCGGGCGAAATCCTCGGCGTGGTCGGCGAATCCGGCTGTGGCAAAAGTACGCTCGCGGCCGCCATCATGCGCCTGTTGATACCGCCACAAGTATTGCAATCCGGATCCATGACCCTGCGGCTGAAGGATGGCAAAACCTACGAATTACTGGATCTGCCGGAAGCCGATTTGCGCCAGTTGCGTTGGCGGCGCCTGTCCTACATTCCGCAGGGCTCGATGAATTCCCTGAATCCGGTTTTGCGGATAGAGCGCCAAATGACAGACACATTGATCCAACACGGCTTGTCCAGACAGGAAGCTCTACGACGTTCCACCGCGGCGCTGGAATTGGTCAACCTCGAACCCAGGCTGCTCGATAGCTATCCGCACGAATTGAGCGGCGGGATGCGCCAGCGCGTTATCATCGCCGCTGCGGTGAGCATGCGCCCGGCTTTGATCGTGGCGGACGAATTGACGACCGCGCTGGACGTGGTCACGCAGCGACAAATCCTCCAGGAGTTGGCTGCCATCCGCGACGAATTGGGCGCGACCATCCTCATCATCACGCACGATATGGGCGTGGTCGCGCAGATCGCCGATCGCGTCGCCGTCATGTATGCCGGCAAGATCGCCGAACTGGGTACGGTGAATGGCATCTTCGAGTCCCCCCTGCATCCCTATTCGCAAGGGCTGATCGGGTCGATTCCGCGGGAGGGCGGTCAGCGCGTTGAAGGCTTGCCGGGCGAAGCGCCCAGCCCCTGGAACTATCCCGCCGGCTGCCGCTTTCATACCCGTTGCCCGCATGTTATCGACCGCTGCCGAGCCCAAACACCGGCGCTGTTGCCGCAAGGCGACGGACGTTGGGCAGCCTGCCATCTATATGAGCCCGAGGTCCTTTCCAATGCCTGACTTGCTGGTCGTGGAGAATCTGCAGCAGGTATTCGGTGGGAGGACGCGGACCTACGCGGTGGACGACGTGAGCTTTCGCATACCCGAGGAACCGGCGATCGTGAGCCTGGTTGGCGAGAGCGGCAGTGGCAAGTCGACCATCGCCCGCATCATTTTGGGACTGTTGCAGCCGACGGCCGGCCGCGTACTTTACGAAGGCACTGATATCTTCACTCGAGACCGCAAATGGAATCGCAAATT
This sequence comes from Chloroflexota bacterium, assembly GCA_011525385.1. GTDB lineage: Bacteria > Chloroflexota > Anaerolineae > Aggregatilineales > Phototrophicaceae > UBA6055. The sequence continues at coordinate 100,594 of WTGF01000013.1, forward strand.
CCGCGGCGAAGTGCAAGCGGTCTTTCAAGACCCCTACAGCGTCTATAACCCGGTTTATAAAGCCGAGCGCGTTTTGAAGCTGGTCATCCGCAAATTTGGCCTCGCCAAAAGCAAAGCCGAAGCGCAAGCGCTCACGGAAGAGGCGCTGCGAGCCGTGGACTTGCGGCCCGAAGAAGTGCTCGGCAGGCATCCGCATCAACTGAGCGGCGGTCAGCGGCAACGTTTGATGCTGGCGCGCGTCTATCTGATGCGACCGCGCCTCATCATCGCCGACGAGCCGGTTTCGATGATCGACGCCGGCATGCGGGCCTCCTTTTTGAACATCTTGCTGGACTTCCGGGAGACCCATGGCATCTCGACTCTGTTCATCACCCACGATCTGTCGACGGCCATGTACCTGGGGGGAGAAATCATCGTGCTCTACCAAGGCAGGATTATGGAACGGGGTCAGACGCGCGCCGTGATGAACAACCCGCAGCACCCATATGCGCAGCTGCTCATTAACTCGATCCCGAGGCCGGATCCTCGCAAGCGCTGGGAAGAAGATCTGTCGGCCGGTCCCCTGGCCGAGGTCGGGGCCGGCATATCTTCGGGGCGCGACCGTTGCCTCTTTGCCGAGCGCTGCCCGGCAGTCATGGACAGATGTTGGGGCGCGCGTCCGCATTTGCAAGCCGTCGACAAAGCATCCGAAACGTCCCGAGATGTTGCCTGCTATCTCTATTCCTGACCGGTTGAATAACAAAATGGCCGCGGCCCATCTTCGTCCTTTGCCAGATCTATAGTTCGCCCAGTGTGCCGAAAGGAATCGGGTGACGGCGCATCGGGTCGAGTTGGATATTGAGGTTATCAAATGACTAAAGCGCAAGCTCAAGATACGCTGATTTTAAGTGGATCCGACTGGTACATCCACGAGGACGCGGCTGGCGCCGGCATAGAGGAAGGGCTCTACGAAGGGGCCATCCCGGCGCCGGGTTGGATCCCGGCCCAGGTGCCGGGCAATGTGCAAGCCGACCTGGAGGCGGCGGGACAGTTGCGACCGCTTTGGTACGGCGCCGGCGATCCCCGCTTGGCAGAGGTCGCAAAGAAGGACTGGTGGTATCGCCGCGACTTTGAAGTGCCGGAATCCTTCGCCGACAGACGGCTTCAGCTCGTTTTCGATGGCGTGGATTACGCCTGTGACATCTGGCTCAACGGCCAGCATCTGGGACACAATGCGGGCATGTTCCGCCGTTTCGCCTTTGATGTCGCTGGCGTCATCAAACTGGGCGGCGTCAACCGGTTGGCGGTTCGGATCGAACGGATGCCGCCCGAACTGGCGCGTATCCTCGCTGCCTCGGACGGCGCAATGAGCGGCGGCGGGGAGAACTATCCCAAGGAATGGGGTCCCGATTTCTTCGTCATCGGCATTAACGAAACGCGCCAACTATTAAAAGACCTCAAAAGCCCCACCAATTACGGCTGGGACTGGGGCGTGAATATCTACACGCTGGGCATCTGGCAAGATGTTCGCCTGGAGGCTACCGGACTTGCCCGCATCGAGTGGCTGGGTGTTTTGACCGAACTCTTTAACGATCGCGTTTCCGCCAAAGTCCGGGTAAAGCTGGAGATCGACAGCCTGGGCGAGGCGGATGTCAGGGCCCGCTTCCTTGTTCACGGGCAGGGCAAGCCCGTGGAAGCGCGGATTGAGGCGGCGCTAGCCCGAGGGTACAACTTGCTCGAAGCTGATTTAATCCTGGACGAAGCCGCGCTCTGGTGGCCCAACGGCCACGGTGATCAGCCGCTTTACACGCTGGAGGCGCGTCTGGAGGATGCCGGGAGCGGCGGGCGGCTGGACGAACGCTCGACTCGCTTTGCGGTGCGCGATATCCGCTGGGAACAGGTCGGGGGCGCTCCGCCCGACTTCATCAATCCCTATCAACTGGTCCTCAACGGTCGGCCGATACGGATGCTGGGCTCGAACATCCTGCCGCCGGACCTGCTTTTTGGCCGCATGAACGAACGCGGACTCCGGCTCATACGGCTGGCTCGCCAAGCCGGCATGAACACCTTGCGCGTCTGGGGCGGCGGGGCCTTCTTGACCGAGGATATCTTCAGCCTGGCCGACGAATTGGGCATTATGCTGTCGCAAGAGTTTCCAATGTCGAGCTGCAGTCCGGAAACCGACGCCGTCTTTTTGAACAATCTCGAGCGGACAATACGCCAGCTCGTCAAGCGCTACCGCAACCACCCCTGCATCATCGAATGGACGGGCGGCAACGAGATGTGGTGGGCGCAGGGGGATGATCACCCTGCCCTGCACTTGCTGGATCGCATTGTCGCCGAGGAGGATGATCGCTTGTTCCGCGCCACTTGCCCGATCCAAGGCGCGCGCCACAGCCCCTGGCACTATGATCCTGAAACGCATTATGCCCACTACGATAACGAAGACCTGCGAGATACCGGAATACGCCGCGAAGAGAATAAGATGATGCGCTATGGAGAATTCGGCTGCCATTCACTGGCGCACCTGGAAGTCTGGCAACGAGAGATTCCGCCCGCCCTCCACTGGCCCGCCTATGACGAGGAAGATCCGATCCTCATTCGCAAGAATGTCGTGCAAGCCGTCTTTACCAAAGAGCACTGGATGCTCAAATCCATCCTCGAAACTCTCTTTGGCTCGATCGACACGCTCGAGGCGCTGGTGGAAGCCAGTCAGTACCTGGGCGCGCATGGCTTGCGTTACGCGGTTGATGCCCTGCGGCGGCGGGGTAAAAGAATCGGTGGCATAACCACCTGGGTACAGAACGAACCCTGGCCCAACGGCGGCGGACCCTATCTGGTCGATTACGACGGCCGACCGCTGATGAGCTACGACTTCTTGAAGGATGCCCTGGCTCCGGTCAGCCTGTCACTGCGCCACGCCTCCAACTTATTCGATCCCGCAGTGGGATTGGATGCCGAATTATGGCTGGTTAGCGACGCGCCGGAGCCCTGCCACGACCTGCGCTGGCGCTGGCTGGCGCGCGACATTGCCGGCACTGTCCTGGCTCAAGACGAGGGTCGCGCGTCAATACAGCCCCTGGAAGCCTTCCCGCTGGGGGCGATCAAAGCCGGCTCGCTTGACACAGACGCTCAGGTGGTTGAACTGCAGTTGAGTGACAGGAACGGGGTAATTCTGGCGGAACGCGCGCATCTATTCGGCTCTGCGCAAGCGCCAAGTCCACTTGCCGTTTTCTTGCCCGGGGTTGCCGAGGGCAATAAAGCCCTCATGCGCACAACCCTGCGCGCGCTCGTCGTTTCGCATCAGTCGGACGGCGAAAGCGAAACCATGCAAATCGAATTGAGCAATCTCGGGGATATGACAGCCCTTTTCTGCGAGCCGCACCCGCTGCTCGTCTACCGCACCGATATCAACATCGAGGGCAATCATACCTGCATCGCGCCCGGCGAGACGCGTCTGATAACCGTCTCAGCGCCTGTTGACTCATGGGCCGGGCTCACCTTGTTACAGACTGGTTGGCGGCTCTCTTGCTGGAATGCTGATGACGCGCTCATCCCGCCCAGCGACGATGTATTGTTCTCCATTGGCCGGCGGGATGCGACGACCTCCGGCTACCTGGGATACGACGATCTCTCCCTTATCGACGACATGTCAGATCTCACTCTTGAAGGCAATCGTCCTGATCCGTCGGGATTGCCCCTGCTGTTGACAAATGATCGGGGCCTCCGCTTCGGATTCGATGTCAGGCAAGGCTGGGATCAGCCCGCGCGCTTGCGTTTGCATTCGGCCGATCAGGACAGCGCCTGCGCGCCCGTTGTGGCGGTGACAATCAACGGGCAAGCCTTCGATGGCGTTCTGAAGCCCGGGCTGGGCATACAGAACGAGGATCCGGCGCATTTGGCTTTCCCGCAGACGATTGTATTTGATCTGCCGGCCGCGGCGCTCAAAAAAGGCCGCAACACCCTTGATGTGCGAATCAGTAATGCGAGCTGGTTTTCCTGGGATTCGATTGATTTGACGATCAGCCCGGTTTCGTGATTCGTGAAATGCCTCAGCTGAGGACTTTCTGGAAGCCGGGCGCGGAAATACAACGCACCCTCGACAATCCTCGGCCATGCGCTAGAATACATCGCCTGCAATCGACATGACACGCGCCAATTCGCTCGGTACCAGGCAACGGAACGCGAAGTCGCGCGACAATGAGGGAGCACTATCATGCCCGGCAAACGCAAAATAACCGGTGTCAAACCACTCTTCGGCCAGTCACGCAGCAAGGCCTTCAACACCGTTAAACGCCAATTCAAACCAAACCTGCAAAACAAGCGCATCTACGTGCCCGAGATCGACCGCTGGGTCCGCGTCAAAATCACTGCCAAGGAACTGAAGACCATCGACAAGATCGGCTTCATGGAATTTCTCAAGCGCCGCAACATCCCGCTTAAGCGGCTGCTTTAGCCAATTCTGATAACGGCATTCACATGCGAACTGCCGGGGCGATCTTTGGATCGCCCGCGTTTTCATCCCAAGTCGTCGCACCATGAACCCCCAGCATCGATTCCTCCTCGAGCAATTTCAGAACACTCGGCCCGGCCGCGGACAAACCACGCAGCGCCCGGAACATCTCGGCACGCGGCGGCGATGGTATGGGCTCAAGAACGAACAGCGCCGCCGCATCATGCTAGATTTCATCGCCGCCAACCGCGACCTGCCCTATGAAGACTGGCTCGCGCTCATTGATTCGCTCTACCGGGGCGAATCTTATGAGGAGCGCTGCGCCCCGCAAACCCTGCTGGTCAAGTTCCCGCGCTACCGGCGACAACTGCCCCTCAAGCAACTGGGCGCGTGGCTGGGCGCCCTCGAGGGCTGGGCAGAGGTCGACGGCACCTGCCAAACCGTCTTTACAGCGACAGATCTGCTGGCGAACTGGGCGGGCTGGCGCGGGCTGCTGGAGTCACTGGCGGGGGACGACAACATCAATAAACAGCGCGCCGCCCTGGTGCTGCTGACCGCGCCGATCAGCCAGTCGGCCGACGAACGCATCTTGAATCTGTCGCTGGCGCTGATTGACCGGCTCAAAGCGGAAAAGGACAAGCGCATCACCAAGGCGATATCTTGGCTGCTGCGCAAGGGCATCAAGCAGCATCGCGACGCGATCAGCGACTTCCTCGATGCGCGGGCTGACAGCCTGCCCGCTATCGCCCTGCGCGAAACGCGCAAGAAGCTGGATACTGGCAAGAAGTAGGACCCGCCCCGCTATCACATATTGGCGTAGCGATCGTCAATGATGTATTGATAATCGCGCGGGGGGCGTTCGTAGTCGAAATGTCGGGGGGGCAAATCCGGCAATTTCATTGGTCCGGGGATCACATTCTCGTAAGGTATGGCCTCAAGGATGTCGTTGATGATATTGAGACGCAGGCGCCGCTTGTCGTTGGAATTGATCTGGCGCCAGCGCGATTCCGGGATATCGGTATGTTCGATCATCAGGTCCTTGGCTTTGGAATAGGCGACCCAGCGATTGCGCGATTCCAGGTCGATCGGGCTGAGCTTCCAGCGGCGCATCGGGTTGGCAGCGCGCTCTTGAAAGCGGCGCTCCTGCTCGTCATCGTCGACTGACAGCCAGTATTTGAGCAGGGTGATGCCATCATAGATCAACATCCTTTCGAACATCGGCGCGTCGCGCAAGAAGTTCCAGTACTCGCGATCGCTGCAAAAGCCCATCACCCGTTCGACCGTGGCGCGGTTGTACCAACTGCGGTCGAAGAGCACGATCTCGCCGGCGGCCGGCAAGTGGCTCACGTAGCGCTGGAAATACCATTGTGTTTGCTCGCGATCGGAGGGTTTGCCCAAGGCGACGAGTCGAATATCACGCGGCTGCAGCGGCGCCATGATGCGCTTGATGGTCCCGCCTTTGCCGGCGGCATCGCGCCCGTCGAAGGTGATCATCACGCGCATGCCCTGCTGCTTGATCCAGTATTGCCATTTCACCAGTTCGAATTGCAGGCGGGCCAATTCTTTTTCGTAGAATTTTTTCTTCAGTCGTTTCGGTTTTTCGGATACATCCCGCTTCTTCTTGGACATTGCAGCCTCCGAAAACACAGTTACAGGCAGATTATCCACTAGCATAGCAGATTTTCCGCGCATCTTACGAATCCCGCGCCTACCGGGTCGTGTATCGAAGTCGGTTGATATAAAGACGGACACGCACCTGACAGCCGATATGCGCATTTCGTCCTCCAATTCCCGACAGTTGTGCCCCGTTTTTGCATAACAGTATAAATACAGTATGTATACGGGAAGGGAGGGATATCCTCCAGAGGCACAGAGGCGCAGAGAGGTGATTTTGGGCGAACCAGGGGGGCGTCCGCCAAACCAAGCTGGAACGGTGGGCGCGCCACCGGCTCGCCTGTACATTGACCCTGGGATTTGTGGCATTGTTTTATTGGAATTATTGAGGGTCGTGTAGACACAGACCGCTGGCGCAGAGAGATTTTAACCACCGAAGACACCGAAAGCACCGAGGGCTGTGTTCCGGGCGACCAGATTGGTCGCCCCTACGGGTTCAGACACAGGTCTGTAGGGGTCGGGGCGCATAGGTCGCGTTCCGGCAGCGCCATAATCGCGCCCTGACAGGCTATCCACATCGATAAACTGTACTATAATCCCCTCGTGTCGATAGAAGAGATCGCTCGGTCCAGGATGCAGCGACGCCAACCCACCTCTCATAGCGGGACAGCCGCGAGCAAAGCAAAGCCGAATTTCTTCATCGTAGGCGCGCCCAAATGCGGCACAACCTCGTTGCACGAATACCTGCAGCGGCATCCTGATGTCTTCATGCCCTTTTACAAAGAGCCGCACTATTTTGGATCGGATTTGGAGGGCTCGCGCTTTCGGCAATTTCGCGATCAGCCGGCACGTTATCTGAAACTCTTCCGGGACGCACGCGGGGAAAAGCGCATTGGGGAATCATCACCCTGGTATCTGTCCAGCCGGCGCGCCGCCGAAGAAATCCACGCCTACGACCCGCAAGCCAAGATTATCATCATGCTGCGCAACCCGGTGGACATGATGTATTCCATGTGGTCGCAATTTCGTTACAGCGGCAACGAGCAGATCGAAACCTTCGAGGAGGCGCTTGACGCCGAGCCCGAGCGCCGCCGGGGCAAGCGCATCCGCCGCGCGGCGCATTGCATCAGCGGTTTGTACTACCGCGACATGGTTTGTTTCAGCGAGCAAGTGAGGCGCTATTTCGATCTCTTTGGTCGCGAAAACGTCAAAGTGGTCATATTCGACGATTTTAAGTCCGACACGGCGTCCGTCTATCGCGAGGTACTCGCGTTTCTGGATATTGACACCGGCTTCCAGACGACTTTCGATATTGTCAATCCCAACAAAGAGGTGCGGTTGGAGTGGCTGCAAAAGCTGATCGTGAGCAGCGGTTTCTCGCTGATGCTGTTAAAAGATCGCCTGACTTACCTGGCGACGACGCACGCCCTGGTGCCCATTTCCTATCGAACGCGGGCGGTTAAAGGCGTGATCGCGGTGTACACCAAATATGAAAGGCGCTCGCCCCTGACCCCCGACTTGCGGGGACGGCTTGCGCGCGAATTCCAAGGCGATATCGACAAACTAAGCGACATGCTGGGGCGCGATCTTAGCGCCTGGTACAAGGATGTCCCCTCATCTGAAGCGCCCATCACCGAAAACAATCTTCAAATTGAGTCGGCGACGAAAGGCAGCAGCCGCCGGCAACTGGCGTGGCGCCTGCTGAGTATCGTGATCACAGTTGCCCTTTTGTATTTTGTAGTCAACGAATTGGGTGGCGCGGACCTGGCCGCGCTAATCAGACGCATACCGACCTGGAGTTGGATCGGCGCGCTCCTGGTCTATTTGGCGCTCAATCTGTTGCGAGCGCTGCGCTTCCGCGTCTTGCTTGACAAGCGCGAATCGCCGATGCGCTTGCTGATTCCGATCACGCTCTATCACAATGGTCTGGTGCGCGTGGTTCCCTTCAAGCTGGGCGAGATCTCCTATGTGATCTTATTGAAGACACGGCTCAACTACAGCATGCAAGAAGGTGTGGGCAGCTTGTTTGGGGCGCGGATCCTGGAATTGCTGATCATCGTATTGGTCTTCGCATTCGGCATATTCATGAGCGGCGAGCAATTCGCCGCCCAGCGCGACCAACTGATGGCCGGGGTATTGTCCGTGTTCCTGGCGTCGGTCATTGGACTCTATTACGCCGGGAGCTTGTTGCGCCTGGCGCTGGGCGTCATGCAGCGGATTCCCGTTGTTGGAAGGGGCAAGCCCCGCTCATTCTTTGCCATAGCGCAATCAAAATTGACCGATGTCGCGGCGGAATTTGACCGCATTCGACAACCGCGCCTCTTCTTCTCGGCACTGTTCATCAGTTGCTTTACTTATACCAGTTCGTTTCTCACCAACTATATCTTGCTGCGGGCGGTGGGGCTCGACGCCGATCTGCCCATCGTCATAACAGTCATCAGCCTGGGGATGTTCGGTTCGGCTTTTCCCTTCACACTGAGCGGATTCGGTATCGTGGAGACCGCCTGGTGGACGGGGCTGACGCGATTTGCCGGATATGCTGGCGACGAAGCCGCCGCAATCGGGATCGTCTTGCATGGTTTCCAAATTGTCGCTGCGGTACTATACGGGCTGGCGGGCTATGTGCTGATTCGTCTTTCGCCCCCGATGCCGCCGCGCGCAGATCAGAGTTCAGGTGCCCCCACCCCCAAACCCCCTCCCCCATAAAGAGGGAGGGGGCTTAAACGCAGTGATTGCGCGGCCTAGACACCCTGGAGCCGGTCGGGGATAGGGGGTGGTTTGCGAAATTCGCATGATTTACTTCGTTATACGAAGGCTCGTGGAGATTTGCTGTGACGTATCAATTTGACAAAGCGAAAATGTACCGTATGCCGACGCACTTCGGGCCGCGCATGGGTCCCCGGCAAAGTCCGGACGGCAGAACGTTCGAGTGCCTTGACAATCCGCATGCGACCTCCATCGCGGTCTCCTTCCTCACGGGGGCAGCGCAACTGGAAGCTTTTTTGCCGCCGGGCTTCGCGCTGGACGGCCAGCCGGTCGTCACCGTCAACGCGACTTACATGACGCAGATCGAATGGCTGGCGGGACGCGGCTACAACACGCTGGGCGTATCTTTTCCCGTCCGGTTTGACGGCGAAGAAGATCATGTACGCGGCAGCCTGCTGACAGTTCTGTGGGAAAACCTGACGGATCCGATCATCACCGGGCGCGAGGAACTGGGTTTTTCCAAGATCTATTGCGAATTGCCCGAGCCGAGCGCCCTGCGGGGCGAGTATCATGTGACGGCAAGCTGGCTGGGCTTCAAGTTCCTGGATCTGCGGGTTAAGGAGCTTCGGCAGCAATCCAAGTCGGAAATTCAGGAAATGCTGGACAGCCAAAGAGGGGACGGCATACTGCATTACAAGTATATGCCGCGCACCGGCGAGTGGGGCACAGCAGATGTCGCCTATGCGGTGATGACGCCGGCGGCGGCGCCGAATCGGCGGATTCTGGAGCGGCATGTCGGTTCCGGGACTATTCAATTCCACCCGGCGCGCTGGGAAGATATGCCGACGCAGTACAATGTCGTCAATGCCTTCGCCGGCCTGGAAATACTTGACTATCTGGGCGCGAGTCTTACGAAGACGGTTGGCGGTAAAGATTTGAGCGATCAACGGATCTTGCGCTAGGGGGTTCTACGTCTTCTACGCAATAAGGATTCACCACAGAGGCACAGAAGTATGCGCAAGTAAGTCGTGAAACATTTATTCACCACAGAGGCACAGAGGGCACAGAGAAAAACCAACGGAGGAAACTATTTTGCGGGCGAGCCAAGGCTCGCCCCTACACAGTTTCGATTATTTGGGCGATTTCTTTCTTATGGCGAAGCTTTCAACTACTTAGGCGCGCTTACTTCTGCGTCTCCGTGGCGAATTTAGCGCTATTTTGGGGCGTATTGGTCCAATTGACATAACTAACGTGGAGCTGCAGATTTTGGAGAGCGACATGTACGACCTGAGGGGCAAAGTCGCGCTGGTAACCGGCGCCGCGGGAAAAGAGGGGCTGGGGCGGGCGATTGCACTGCGGCTGGCGCAGGAAGGCGCCAATCTGGCGGTTAATGACCTGGACCGGGCGGAGAGTCGGCGCGGCAGCCTGGATGATGTGATGGCGGAAATCGAGGCCCTTGGTCAAAGCGCGCTGGGGGTCTATGCGGATGTCACAATTGTCGACCAGGTCGAGCGCATGGTGGCTGATACGGTCGATCACTTCGGGCGGATCGACATTCTGGTCAACAATGCCGGCGCGCCCGCCGGCAGCGATCGCGTCCCGGTGGTCGAGATGGAAGAAGCCGCCTGGGATTTGGTCCAGAATGTCAATCTCAAGGGCACTTTTCTTTGCAGTCGGGCGGTTGCCCGCGCGCTGATTGCCCAGGGACAGGGCGGCAAGATAATCAACATTTCTTCGCAAGCTGGCAAACAGGGTGTGCCTCGATACGCCGCCTATTGCGCTTCCAAATTCGCCGTTATCGGTTTCACCCAGTCCTTGGCGCATGAATTGGGACCTCATCGCATCAATGTCAACGCCATCTGTCCCGGTTTGCTCGCGACCGAGCGGATCGACGATATGGCCGCGGCGCTGGCCCCCGCCGGCGTCAGCCCGGCCGCCCAGCGACAAGCCATGATTGAAGATGCCAGGAACAGAGCGGTCATTGGGCGCATGGCCCAGACCAGCGATGTGGCCAACATGGCGGCCTTCCTGGCATCCGATCAATCCGCGTTTTTGACCGGATTGTCGCTTTCGGTAACCGGCGGCGCGTCCATGGACTAGCAGGGACAAGCCCTCCAAACAGCCACGGATGAACGTCGGAAGGCGGATATGCGGCTCAAAGACAAGGTCGCCATCGTGAGCGGCGCTGGCACGCGCGGTCCCATGCCAGGCACAGGCCAGGCGACAGCGATTCTTTACGCGCGACAGGGCGCCAAGGTCTTGCTGACAGATCTCGATTTGGCGCGCGCAGAGGAAACCCGCGCCAGCATAGCGGCGGAAGGCGGCACGGCCTCGGTCTTTCAAGCCGATGTGACCAGCGAAGCGGACTGCCGCGCCATGATTGAGGCTTGTGTCGCGCGTTACGGTCGCCTTGACGTTTTGTTCAACAACGTAGGCGGCATCGGCGCGGGGAAAGTTAGCGAAATTGAGGAAGCGCAGCTTGACCGCTCGCTGGCGGTCAATCTAAAAGGCGCAATCTTCACTTGCAAACACGCCATCCCGGCCATGATTGAGTCCGGCGGCGGTTCCATCATCAACGTGTCGTCCATCGACGGGCTGCGAGCGGGCTGGACGCCCAATGTGCCCTATGCTGTCGCCAAGGCTGGGCTGGCGCAATTGACGCGCGTGACAGCGGTGCACCATGGCCGCGAGAATATCCGCGCGAATTGCATCGCGCCGGGTCACCTGTATGCGCCCTTCGTCGCCAATATCAGCGACGAGCGGCGCGAGTTGCGACGGAAAGCCGGTCCCCTGGGGACAGAAGGCGATGCCTGGGATGTGGCTTGGGCAGCTGTGTTCCTGGCGAGTGACGAGTCGCGCTGGATATCCGGCGCCGTATTGCCGATCGACGGCGGTCTTCTGGCAGCGACTCCTCTGGCGGTGTATGACAACTTAATTTGAATTCGCCGTGTTTCCCGAATGTCCGTGCTCGACTCCCTCGCATGTATAATTGCTGGTCACATACAGCGTTTGCCAGAGCACTCGTTCCGTCGCATTGACCCCGAGCGCGCTTCTATCGGCTGTCTCGCGGAATAACTGTAGGGCTGTCATGAGTTTGTGCCGGATCGCCCTTTGCTCGGCCAAGACTTCCATTATCGAGTTCTGGACCTCACTATCGTTGAAATGCGCATCCATTTGCTGAGATCTCCCGCGAATGAATATATGTTGTTTACATATAAGTACTGTAATCAAACAAAATAAACAATACTTACATTTCTCTTAGCGCCGCATGAAGAGTATGCCGATAGGCGCCGTTGATGTGGCAGCGCTTGACGCGCTAGGACTGAACAGCAAGTTTGAAACCGGTTTGCGCCTCCAGCTTTTCGCTGAAGGACTCTATCTCCGCTGCGGGAACTGGTTTTGCGAGAACCAGTCGAAGCTCGCCGCGATCGGCATGGATGCCCGGTCCCTTGCTAATTATCCAGTTGTTCTCACTGAGCAGCCGATTGGCGACTTGCAAGATCTCATATTGATTGGGATGCGGGCTGATGACCAAGTCGTATCCGGTTTCTTCCGCCAATCGATTGATCTGTTCCATATGGCGTCTGCCCACTTGCGGAGAGACGAATCCTAATACGATCTGCCCCTGTTTAAGGCTGGTTTTTCCCAGGCCAGAGTCCTTCAGGCGCGCGCGAATCAGCCCGTAGGCAGCATTGATCTCCATCCGTTCAACATGCGCCGGCGCGACAACAGCTTCGTCAGTTGCGTCCGGCGGGCCGCTAATGTTGCTGATAATCAGGTCGAAGCCGGTGATTTCCCGGAACTGCTGCCGTAATTCAGACGATTGTTCCGCGCTGATATTGAGCAAATCATAATGCACTTGTCCCTTGTCGATAAAGTAGGCCGGACCTTTCTTGACAGTGGTCCCTTCTGGCAATAGTTCTTCGGCCACGGAGCCCAGCGCCTGTTGATTCGTGGTCGGCCTCACTTGTATCTGCCAGCCGGATTCCGCGCCGAGTCGCTCAATCTGCCGGGCAAAACGACTTTGCGCTGTGGCGGGAAAGTCAAAGGTGAGCGTGAGGCGCTGGCGATGGCGTTCCATCCCCACCTTGCGCAGGCGCGATTCCGCCGGCAGCAGCCGTATTGCCAGTTCTCGCGCTTCGTTTTGGTCGACCGGCCCATGGCCAAGGGCGCGATGGGGCAGCAATCCATCCTTTTCCAAGGTAGCAGCGTCCCCCGCCAGGGCCAGCACAATCGCCGTCAGCGCGAGTTCCCTATCCAGGCCTTCGGGCAACGGGCTTGGCAGCAATGCCTCCGGCAAAAGGGGTTTTCCGGCGCGCACAAGCTGCTCGCGGCGGCTGAAGGGCAGCAGACGGTCCTTGAGCCCTCGAGCGCGCTTCATCAAGTCCGACAGACGAGCGCGTGTGCTCTTGTCGCTCCTTCCTTTGGGCCAGTCGCCGATCACCCAGAGCAAGGCGTCGCCCGGATGGCGGGTCCCGCGCTGCTGATGGACAATAGCTGTGAAGCTGTCAATTTCGGCCCCCATAACTAGCGCAAGCCTGGCTTGCCCATTGCTGTTGCGCATGACAATTAGCTTGCCGACGAGATCGGGATTGGCCAGCATGATGGCGCGGCTGGTTTGCGCCTGTTTGACCTGCTCGGCCGTTTTGACCCGGTATGTCTTTTTGTCGCGCCAGTCCGCCGCGAAATAGAAGTTCTTGTCGCTCCCCAGGGCTGCTTGGAGTTCATCTTCGCGCTCGGACGCGCCCCACCAGATTTGCGACAACTCGCGCAGACTAAAGTGATCACCCGCCCGAGCCTTGAGCGATTCCCAGAGGCGGGGCAAATCCACCGAGCCGGCTTCGGCGCCGTTTTTCACCCCGCCAACAGACCAGGGCCGCGCTCGGTAAATCAAGGTCCTGGTCTGGCCGATACGGGGCGTGGAGACCGACCTTCCCCGTTGCCGAAGCGCCGTAGCCAAACTATGTCGAGCGGCTGCATCCCCGTGCACCAACATGATGTCATCGGCCCTCAGCGCCTCGGCAAAGCTCAGCAACTCCGACTCATCGGCGTGCGCCGAGAGAGAATAGGTATCAATCTCGCAACGTATTTTTACGGTCGCGTCCCCCAATTTCAAGGTTGGCGATTCACCCCGCTGCCGCTCGCCCATCAAACGCTGCAAGAAGCGTCCAGGCGCCTCTTCGTCTTGATAGCCGGTCATCAGGATCGCATTCGCTTCCCCTGCCGCGAAATGGCGGGCATAAGCCACAGACGCGCCCCCGGTGAGCATCCCGCTACTAGCGACGACAACCAGAGGCCCGTCGCTAAGCGCGACTTCTCGTCGCTCTTGACTGCTGCGTATGGGTCGTATATTCCCGCGAAAGAATAGATGGTCCTTTCCCGCCATACGGGCAGCCGATTTTGGCAGAATATCGCTGAAACTTTGATAGGCGTCGCAGACCGTGCGCACCATGCCGTCGACATAGACCGGGACTTCCAGTTCATCGGCATGAGCCAGAAGAATCTGAATCACCTCCTGGGCTCGCCCCAGGGCGAAAGCAGGAATCAGTACTTTGCCAGCGCGATCTGTAACTGTTCGTAATGTCTGTATCAATCGTTTTTCTTCGCCCACGCGGTTGGCGTGCAAACGACCACCATACGTGCTTTCCAGAATTAATGCGTCCGCCTTGACTGGAGGCACGGCAAGGCTTTTTACCGTGCGTTGTTCAGATTTGGAAATGTCTCCGGAAAAGACCAAGGTGCCTTCGTTGCTTTCCAATACGATTACAGCCGCGCCCGCGATATGACCGGCTGTGTAATATGTAACCTGCAAGTTCTCCGCCAGTTTGACCGGCTTGTTGAAATCGACTGTCTGGAAAGCGTCGAGCAAACGCTGAACCGAAATCGCATCGAAGAGCGGCAATTCACCCTCTTGATCCTGTCGAGTTTTCATGATTCGTTGCGCATCCAGCTGAAGGACGCGGGTAAGCGCCTGTGTGGCCGCTGTAGCCAGGACAGGCACCTGCGGATACTGCTCCATGACCAAAGGCAAGGCGCCGGTATGATCGGTATGGGCATGCGTGACTAGAACGAAGTCGGGGCCGCCAACCGCGGTGATCGGCTGTAGATCCGGCAACTGGCTGTTCTGGATACCGCGGCTGGAGCGTGGCGAAATCCGGATGCCGGCATCGACCAGCAACTGCTTGCCGGCAATCTCGACCAAAGTGCAACTGGCGCCAACTTCGTCGGCTCCTCCGAGAAAAGTGATCTTCATTGACTTTGCTTCTCCGGGCTGACTAAAGGGGCAAGCAACAACTGAACCGTTTCCAGCTATTTTGTTCTATTACATTGGCTTGAATTGGCGTCCCTGCCGATTTAAGCATAGTCGTAGGCATTTTCAAAGAATCAGTTGCGACGGGGCGGCGCATAATGTACACTAGTTGCGGGTACTGAGTGAAACAAAAAACGAGCGTGAAGCTCGCTTTAATTTGAAATCCCTGCGCCAGTAGGGACGTCAAAATCATAAAATCCTGCCGATATTGTAGCATATATTCGGTAACGTGTCACCCTTAAATCGGGATGAAAGTTATTCGATTTGCTTGAACTTGGTTAGGAGTTTTTCCTGAAAATCAGGTGGCATTACCGGTACTAAAAGAGAAGAGGCGGCCACCTCTTCTCCAGTAACTACCGATAGTTTGGCATACCAAAATCGATGGATCGACCGGCCGTCTTCGGTATACGCAGTTGACGACCATTTGCTCTTCCGCAGGCGCTTTACCTCGGTAAAAGTTCCCTGCTCACAATTTACCTTAACAGATTTCTGGCGGTTTTTCAAGGCTGCCGGCGATAAAAAAGGTCCAATCTCATGCGAAAAACGGTGTTTTCCTGGCGCAAAAGACTGATAAAAAGAGCGAAAGTTTTGGCAAGGGCTGGATACTCTGTCATCCCGGTACATGGGGACAGTCTGCCAGATCAACCGAAGAAGCCGGCGATCAAGTGGCGGAAGTTCCAAAAGCGCATCCCCTCGCTAGCGGAAATCGAATCCCTGTTTCCTGATGACGTAAGTGCCTTGGGCATCGTATGCGGGCGCGTATCGCGACTTGTGGTGATCGACTTTGATGATCTCCAGAGGTATGGCAAGTTCTGTCGCCGTTTCCCGCAGCATATCGCGACTTATACTGTTAAGACGAATAGAGGCTTTCATCTTTACTTTCGTACTGAGCAGAAAGTTCCGAGTCATCAGTTTGTGGGCGGGGATATCAAAGGTGAACGTTCTTACGTGATTGCGCCACCGTCGCGCATCGACGGTTTCCAGTATCAAGAGCTGAAGGAGATCTCCCCGTTAGAGTTATCAAGGGAAGAGATGTATGAGGTGCTGAATTATCTGCAGAGCGGACCCGTGGGAGCCCGAGTAGGGAGGCCGAGGGGCTATGGTGAAGAGAAAACGGATCTCGTGCTTTTGTACGGGCGGCTGGCTCCGCAGTTGGGGCGCAACAACGCTTTGTATCGTTGCGCCTCGATCGGCCGGGATGAAGGACTTGGCGAGAGCGATGTGGTCGCTTTGCTTGGGCAGGCGCATGTATGGGAAGCGGACAGGCAGGGGATGCGGGCTGAAAGCCCGGAGAGTCGGCTGAGTGAGGCCTTGCGTACGATAGCGAGCGCGTTCAGGAAGAGATACGGTAGTTCGGTGTATGGATCGGGGATACCGAATTCGCTGCGGGAGTTTCTTTTGCAAAAGCAGCGATCAACGGTGCTGATTCGTTTGCTCGAGGTGCTTCGGTTAGCCAGGTGGCGCGAGGGTGAGTGGTTTACACTGGGCGAAGCGATGAGCGCTGCGGCTCGTTTTGGGTTGAACCGGAAAAGCGTACTGGACGCGCTGGGGGGAGAAGCGTCGGTATACGATGGGCGATATATCATACGAAGAAGATATGTAGAATACCTTGACAACGGGGGACTTAAATCGCGGCGACGTGGTCGGCCTCCTCAGATTATGTATCAGGCGCCCACTATAGCGGGTCTTATGCGGCGGTTGGGATTGACGTGGTCTCCGTCGGACAAGATCGGCGGAGAGGACATAAAGTCCGCGCATTCCTATCGTCTGGCACTGCACCGGGAATACGTGAAGCGCTTGTCGCCGGAAGTCCCCAAAAGCTGGTTGGCGAAACGGATCGGTGTAAACGCTCGGACGATTGCGCGCTACAACCGCGAGTTAGGGGTATCAGTTGTGGAGAAAATCGGGGCCTGCCCTCTCACACGGGGCGTATTGGATAGCCTGCCGAAGCGTCGGCGGCGAGACGCCAAGAATTCTACGAACGGATACTGGCTGGAATTGGGGGATGGCCGGCGGTTCCCGGCATGGCGGCACATTGGAGCGTGGTTGCTCAGGGCCGGTAGCGGGGATGTAATGATTTGTATGAGGCGTCCATCTAGGTATCTCATGTCTGGCGAGGCGAGCCGGGTTGAATATGAGAAAATGAGTGTCGCGGGTTTCGTGAAGGCGCGAGCGTTGCGCGAGGCAGGAAGCGCGGATGGTCGATTGAAGAGCGCGATTAATGCGCTTGCTGACTTTGTAAAGCGGCGGGGACCCGGGGCGCGTATGGAGCGGATTCCCTTGTTCTTTGAATCGGTTGCGAGGCAGATCGCGCCGGACAAGGTGGCGGAGACGATCAAGGGATACTTGCTGGCCTATGATCGCGATGGGGGGCGGGTAGAGCGGCCGGTCAAACGCGGGATCGCGTATCGAATGCTGAAGCAATTCGGCGAGGGAAATGTGTATTTGGCGTCATTTGAGGGAACTGGCGAGCTCTTATATGCCTTTGCCAAGCGAGCGCTGCGTTTGGGGGAAGCGCCGCGCGCCTTGGAGTTGCTCATGCGGGCTGCGGAAGGATAGCTTGCTTGCGGTTTTCTCTGTATGTTTGCACAGGGCATAGAGGCTTGGAGGTACCGTTACAGGTGTAACGGTATTTTTTTGCATTAAGCCCGGGGCTAATCGGTTCCATGTAAGTAATGAGAATGAGAAAATGCTTTTATTGAACCCCACCCTGTGGCTTGTTCCCTCCCTCGTCCCTCCGCCGGTCAAGGGCTGAGGACATGAGAGGTTTTTCAACCCCAACCGCCCCCAGCCCAGCGGCCTCTCGGTCCCCCCGCTTAGCGGGGGGCGGAAACCCCGAAGCATCCGGGAGGGGGAGCTTCAGCCCGGGCCATCGTCATATCCCACGCCAAAGCATCGCTGTCCTCAGCTTGGGGTTGGGAATGGGCGAGATAGAGAGGGTATTGTGATCGTGGGTCGTGTTTAAGCGGAGTGAACTGTGGCTTCGGATTCGTCGAGTTCTGTCATCAAGCGCAGCAACTGGCGGATCTCGCTTTCTATGAGGCGGCGGAGTTTGGGTCGCGTGTCGGTGGTTGGGGAGGAGATTTCTTTGCGCAGGCGCTTGCGCCATTGTCCGGCGTCGACGGCCAGGCGGCTGACGACATCTTTCTTGCGCTTGCCGGATGCGGATTTCGTTACACGTGTAACGGTTGCCAGGGCGGATTTCATTTTGCGCAATTCGCCTTCGCTGAGGTTTTCATCGTCCCCCTTGCGCCAAAGCTCTTCCGGCAAACGCAAGAGCGCCCGATACTGCCGCAACTGACTGGCCTCTGACATGCCCATGGCGTTTAGCAGGCGCTCGCCATGACCGCGGGGAATGCGCCAACGAGCGCCATCCGCGACCTGGGCGTAAAAGGCTTGTTCGTTCTCACATTCGTTATAGGCGGTGAAGTTGCCCCAGCCGTGCAGGTCCATCAAGAGCACGGCAAGCTGCCGGGCTCGGCTGATGGCGTTGAGATTGTCGCGGGCATTGTTCTCGCTCGCTTGTCGCCAGACATCCACCCGGTTAACGAGGCGCGCCGGTATGCGCGACCAGTTAACGCGCGAGCCATCCGGGCGGACGTCGCCATCGCCGAATCTCCAATAGAGCATGTGGTAAGCCAGCCAGCGCCTCTCGCCGGTTTCGATCTCGTAGCGGTCGCCATGGTGGACGAGACTGATGGGATTGGACAAGCCGTCGCGCCGGATACTGGCAGCCAGATCGACGAGTTTCATCAAGGCGTCTTCTTTTGTGGAGGCGGCCAAAGCAATGGCGGAGCCGCCATCGCTCTCGTCTTTTTCGGCTCGATCTCCCCGCTCTGTCGTCTCCCCCAGGAGGTAGTTTGTGACATCAAAGTCGTTCTGCGATTTCTCCAATTGCACTTCAATTATCCAGCGTTCGAAGATGTCGACGATGTTGTCCGGCGTCAGCGGGTAAATGTCGGTCAAGTCGTGGGGAACGCTATGGCGCGGCTGCATGGCGTTGGGCTGGATATCTTGTATGCTAATGGCCTCTATGGCTTGGAACTCGCTGTCGGCCGCGGCGATTTCCATTGCCAATTCACCCAAACCGAATCCGATAGCGTCAGCTGTTTTGGGGTCAAGCGAATTGGGATTGGCGTATAAAAGATTCTCTTCGTCTTGAATTTTTCTGCGCCGTTCACGACTGCTCATAAATGCGTCCTTCCAACTGGTCAACCAGCGCCCAGGCGTCATCGGCCGTGGTTGTAGTCGGGGCTAGCGAGAACACCGTGCGGCGCGCGCTGGCTACTTCAGCCCAGATTGTGCGAACGGGCAACGGCTTCCATACCAGTTCGCCAAAGGTATCTTGCAGACGGCGCAGGTTGTCCTGGTGTTCCAGCGTTCGTCCGCGATACATGGTCGGCACGACACCGAGGACCTTGATGTCGTTGAGATTGTATTGTTGCCGGATCGGGCTGAACTGATCCTTATGGGTTAAGCTCTCGCGCAAGCCATCAAAGCTCCAGGCTTCGCATTTGGTGGGATAGATGATGCCATCGGTGGCCATGTAAATGGAGGAGTGCAAAAGCGACGGCGTGGGCGAGGTATCGAATATGACAAAATCGATGGCGCTGCGCAATTGATTAAAGCGCTTCAATACGGTAAAAGCGTCGGAGATATTGCCGGCGATGCTACGCGTTTCGATATTGGACGGGACCATCAACAACTGCCCGCGCGTATTATGGGCTTCGTCCGGCAAGTTAAAACGTTCGGGCGGCACCGGGCGCAGCACTTGTTGGAAAGGAGCGTTACGAACTATTAAGTCGTAAAAGCCGGGTTCCTTGGTCAAGCCAAAGGCGATGGTGGCATGACCTTGCGGGTCCGCATCCACCAGTATCACGCGTTTGCCGCGGATCGCCAGGCCCGCGGCGATGTGCGTCGCGACTGTCGTCTTGCCAACCCCGCCCTTTTCATTGAGTAGGGTGATAATCTTCATATGCTTGATACCTGTTGATAGTCACGCTCGCGACTTGGCGAAGTGCACAGAATGATTAAGAGCGCGTGCCTGTCTATGCTCGTGCGAAGGAGCGGTCAGCGACAGCCGAGCGCGAATCTGCGATTGAATAAATGTATCCCGTTACGCCATTGTTAAAGGTAACAATGCTGCGTACGAAGATGCCTTCTTCGACCAGGGAGTCCATCATATTGACCAAATGGGGCGTCTTCTTCCGTTGAACCCGGTTGGCGATTTCCGACCGCGTGAGGGGCTTTTCGCTCTTGGCGACGACCTCTATCATCAGCTGACGGGTTTCGGAACGAGGACGATGATCTTGCGCCATAGGTTATTCATCTCTCAATTTCAACAGTATAGATACTATGCAACTATAGCGCAGATTGAATCGGGATGCAATAACTTGGTGTTGTTGAAGTGGCGGTTTTGGGTTAGACTCTGTCAACAAATGTTTTACAAATATAAATATAATATTTTGGAAACCATTGTATTGTGGTCTTGTATCTTATCATCGGAGCGAGGGATTTGTGTAGCCTCTGTGGCCCAGGAAAATGAATTTTGCTAGTGGCGGCTCTGGAAAGCACTGGGAGTGGGAGGAGAAATGCGGGAGCATGAACAGGGCGCGCGTCTGTCTCGGAGAATGAGTATCTAGGAAGAGTCTTTTGGAGCCGGGTCTTATTTCTGTAATGTGGGGTCGAAGGCGTCGCGGATGCCGTCGCCGATGATGTAGAAACAGAGCACGGTGAGGGATATCATTAGAAGGGGAAAGAAAACGAGATGCAGGCCGCCAGCCCGGATGAATTGCAAGGACTTGCTCAGCATATTGCCCCAGGTGGCTTGTGGCGGCTGTACGCCCAAGCCCAGGTAGCTCAGTGAGGATTCGGTCAGAATCAAACCAGCAATGCCTAGCATGAGTGACACTACAGTTACCGAGATTAAATTGGGCAGGATGTGCTGGAACATGATGCGCAAGGGACCGGCGCCCAGCGCCCGCGCCGCGAGGATGTAGTCGGTGGCGCGCAAGGAAATGGCTTGCCCCCGAATCAAGCGCCAGGTACCGGGCCAGCCGATTAAGGAGACCGCCAGAACGAGGGTCTCGGCGCTGAAGGACGTGAAGGATCCGATCAAAATGAGCAGGAAGAGGGCGGGAATGGAATCGATGGTGATGACGACCCAATACAGCCCGTCATCAATGACGTTGCCGACGTTGAAGCCAGCGATCATGCCAAGCACAACGCCGATTATGAGGGCGAAGAACGACCCGAAGAAGCCGATAGCCATAGAGATGCCGCCAGCGTGCAGGAGCCGAGCCAGTTGATCCCGACCGATGTCATCGGCGCCCAGGATATAGCCCTTTTGCAGGGGATGGGTGAATTTGTCGGCGGTGACGGGTTCATTGGGGTCCACTCGCATGATATTGTCGGTGATGAAGGGCGCCAGCAGGGAAATCACAGTCAATATGGCGATGTAACTTAGGGCGACCAGAGTCAGCTTGTCGCGCCAAATGGAGTGAAGCGCTTTCTGTGTCAGCGTTTTACTGGCTATGATTTCATCGTGATTTGATTTTAGTTTTGCAATAGATTGATGGTCTTCCATAGTATTGCGCTTTGGCTTAGTCGTAGCGAATGCGGGGGTCGATGACGGCATAGAGAATATCGGACAGCAAGTAGCCCAGGATATTGGCGATCGCGACATAGACCACGACGAGCATGACAACCGGGTGGTCCCGTTGCACAGCCGCATTGACGACCGAGCGCCCAACGCCGGGCCATGACAGGACGGTTTCGGTGACGGCGGCCCCACCGAGCAAAAAGGTAATGGAAGGCCCGATAAAGGTAGCGATGGGGATCATAGCGTTGCGAATGCCGTGGCGCATCCATACGGCGCGGTCATGAAGCCCTTTGGAGCGGGCGGTGCGGATGTAATCTTGGCTGACGACATCGAGCAGCGAGGCGCGCATAAAACGCGAGTAGCCAGCCACCGCGCCGGCGGCGAGCACGATAACCGGGATAACCAGATACTCCAGCCGTTCGGGGAAGGGTACACAGGTCGCATCGAGCGTAGTTTTGCAGCGCCCGCCCAAGGGCAGGATTTTCAGCACCGAGCCAAATATAATGAGCAGGACTAACGCGAGCCCAAAATTGGGTATGGAATTGACAATGACGGCAAAGACACGACTGAGCTGGTCAAACAATCGTCCGCGATTGATCGCCGCTAGAATGCCGATGAGAATGCCTAGAATCGTCCCGACCAGGAAGGAAACCAAACCCAACTCTAATGTGGCGGGCAGGCGCTCTACCAGCACGTTAATGGCCGGCCGCTTGTAGCGAAAGGAATTGCCAAAATCGCCCCGCAAGATGCCATAGCGGTCGCCGGGCGGCAGTGCTTCCGCCCGGCGGACGATTTCGCCAGTTGATTCATCAATGCGTGGTTTGCCGTTTTCCAGCAGTTCGGGCGCGTGGAGGTCGATCAAGATGGCTCCATCCGCCTCGCCATCGCCATCATTGTCCCAGCGCATCCAGTCATCGCCCAGCAGCCAGCGCAGATATTGCACTGGCAGAGGATCGCTCACTCCCAGCTTATACCTGAGTTCCTCTCTCTCGCGCGGCTTCATGCGGTTGTTAAAAGCCAGTTGTTCGACGGGTCCGCCGGGCGCCAAGGAAATCAACCCGTAAGAAAGTATAGTTACACCAAGCATGATCGGTAGCGCTTGCAGCAAGCGTCGAATGATGTATTTGGTCATGCGGAATCCTCAGAGGCGCGGGACAGTCCCCCCAAGCTGCTGGGGGGACCGTATCGTTCGCTTGCCTGTACCGAGGGCGGTCTAGCTTTCGGCGATGGTCCAGGCGTCGATATTCCAGCGCGCGCCGCCGGCCCGCGGCGCCCAGTTCTCCACGTTGGTTTGCGCCGCCAGCAAGACGTTGCCGGTGCTGATCCAGATCCAGGGCGATTCGTCGCGCAGGATCTGATAAGCTTCGCCGTACATGGCTTTGCGCGTCTCCAGGTCACAGCCGGGCAGGTTGCGCGCCTCTTCGATCAATTGGTTCAAACGCGGATTGTTGAAGGATTGCGTGTTGTAGCCGGAACCAACTACATCGGCGCCCGGCAGGAAGATATCGGCGATGCCGTTGGGATTGGCCGGCGTTGCCAAACCCCAGAATACGCCAATAGCGTCATAGGTTTGCGCCGTGAATTCGCTGACAAGCGTGCCAAACTCGACAAACTCGACGGTGATATCGAAACCGAGCTCGTTCCACTGATCTTGCAGGATGGTGTAAAGCGCTTCTTGGGAGGTGTTGCCGGCGTTGGTCTTGACGGTTAATGCCAGCGGCGCGCCCTCTTCCGCGTGCATGCAGCCGTTGCATTCGCGGACGCCATCGCCATCAGCGTCGGTGAATCCGGCTTCGTCCAGCAGCGCCATTGCCGCATCGGCATCAAAGGGATAGGGTTCGAGGCCGGCCGGGAAGCTCCAGTCGGTCGGCCGGACGTGCGAGGCCACCGGTACGCCCGTGCCGAAAAAGGCGCCTTCGTTGACTTCGTCGAAGTTCATGCCGTAGTTCAACGCCTGCCGCACGCGCACATCGCCGAGTATCGGGTGATGACCTTGGTCAATCGCGTTGCCGTCCGCGTCAAGACCGTCTTGCGGATTGTTGGGATCGGCGATGTTGAGCGACAGGAAGCGGATGGTGCCGGCAGGCGTCTCGAAAGTCTGGAACTCGCCGGCTTGGCCGCGGGAGCGGACATCATCGCGGTTGGCTTGCGGCACGCTGTCAACGAAGGTCAGCTCTCCCGCGAAGAATTGTTCCATCTGCACGACCTGGTCGGTAACGACCTTGTAAACCCAGCCCTGCGGTACCACCGCGCCCATTTCGGCTTGGGTATAATCTTCATTGGCCAGCAAGGTGGTTTGTTCGCCCGGGCGGAAGTTGGAGAAGACGAAGGCTTCGCCGCCGCTGACAGTCGGATTCAGGTTGTAGTCATTTTCGTCCATGCCAGCGTAATCGTCGCCGTACACTTCTTCATAGACATGCGCCGGCACCGGGTAAACCGGATTGAGCGTGTCGATGAGCGTACAATTCGCCTCGTTAAATACGATGTTCAGCGTATGATCGTCCAGGACTTCGTAACTGGCGACGCTGTCCTGCAACTGCTGGCGCGGCGATGTCGTTTCGCCACTCAGTGTCGCTTTGAGGAACCAGGCGACATCACCCGCGGTGATGGGCGCGCCATCGCTCCAGACCATGTCATCGCGCAGGTGGAAGGTATAGGTGACGCCGTCCTCGGCGATATCCCAACTGGATACCAAGCCGCCTTTGGCGCCGCCCATATAGGCGATCGTCTCGGAATCGACGCCGATGAAATCGGGAAACATGCGGTTGATGACATCATAGGAGGTGCCATCATTGGCGATAATCGGGTTAAACGTTGTCGGATCGTCGCCGAAGTTTGGCTCGATAATGGGAGCGCCACTGCCGAGATCTTGCGCCGCGACGTGCCCAAAAAGCGCCGCAAAAAACAATAGCAGCATGGCTAGCGATAGGATTCGAATGAAACTATACATCTTTCTAGGTCTCCTTCACTGTGATAACGATAGGGCGGAACGTACTGCAAGAATATTCTAACAGCAATTCGATTGGGAACCAAACCAACTGGTCATACTGCATGACAGTGTATCCATTTCGGTTGCAATAAAGAACAACAACTACCTGACAGCCGGTAGGGGCGTCTCGTTGAAACGCCGACAATTTGCGGGCTATATTTCACGGGCGTCTCAACGAGACGCCCCTACATTTTCAAAACTTTCATGGTGATCGGCGCTATAGACTACTTTGCTGCGATTGCCCTGGATACACTACATAGATTATCGCCTTTGAACTCGCGGCGTTTTATAATCTTCCTGACGACGAACGCAAACCGGGAAACGAACGCTGAGCGCTAAATTGCAGATCCCATTGACGCCGGAACAGTCCGCCATTGCCGCGGCGGCGCCGAATAAGAAAATCTGGCTGGAAGGCATCGCCGGCAGCGGCAAAACCAGCGCCGGGGTCGGACGCTTGCTGCATCTGCTGGAGCTTGGCATACCGGCGGAATCGATCCTGATTTATGTGCCGCAGCGCTCGCTGGCGCAGCCCTACCTTCAGGCGCTACAGCAGCATTCGGGGTACAGCGGCGGGCAGGTCGCGGTTCAGACCATCGGGGGCCTCTCCCTGCAGATGGTGGAAGCCTTTTGGTTCTTGATTGCCGAGCGGGCCGGCTTCGGCCATCCCTACGATCTGCCGAACTTCCTCAGCCTGGAATCGGTGCAGTATTTTATGACCAAGGTCATCGAGCCGCTGGTCAACCAGCGGGACTACTTCAACAGCGTGCGCATCGACCGCGCCAGGCTATATAGTCAAATTGTCGACAACATGAACAAAGCGGCGGTGGTGGGCTTCCCGATCGACGAGATCGCGCCGCGGCTCAAAGGGGCGCTGCCCGGCGGCGTTGAACAGGGACATATCTACGATGATGCGCAGACCTGCGCATCCGCTTTCCGCACATATTGCCTGGCCAATAATTTGCTCGATTTCTCCCTGCAACTGGAGGTTTTCCTGGATCAGGTTTGGAACTTGCCGCAGGCGCGCGCGCAGGTCAGGATGCAATACAGACATCTGATTGCGGACAACATCGAGGAGGACAATCCAGCCTCGCATCGTATTCTGGCGGACCTGCTGCGACTATGCCAGTCGGCGCTGGTCATCTACGACAGCGATGCCGGTTTTCGCCGTTTCCTGGGCGCTGACCCCGAAAACGCTCGTCGGCTGCAAGGCTTTTGCGATCGTCAGGAGCAGTTCGCCGACAGCAAAGTCATGTCCGATGACGCTCGCGCCCTGGGACGCGCGCTGGCGGGTCAATTGGGCGCGGCATTTGTTGCAGGGCTTGGCGGGATCGCCGAAGACGATCCGCAGCCGGTGTTGATAAGGGAGGCGCATCGCTATCATCCACAGATGATTGACTGGGCCGCCGGCCGCATTGATGAACTCGTCAATCGTCAGGGCGTATCGCCGCGGGAGATCGTGGTAATGGCGCCATTCATGTCCGATGCGCTGCGCTTTGCCCTGGTTGAAGGCTTGACGGCGCGCGATATCCGGGCGCGCTCTCACCGACCGTCGCGGGCGCTGCGCGATGAACCGGCGGCCCGCGCGCTCTTGACCTTCGCTCGCCTGGCGCACCCGGGCTGGCATATGACGCCAGCCGAGTTTGATGTGGCATTCGCAGTGATGACGGCCATCGACGGTCTGGACCTGATCCGCGCCAAGCTCTTGACCGAGATGTTGTACCGAGGCGGTCGAATGCTGCCCTTTTCCGATGTTAAATCGGAAGCGATGCAAGACCGCATCACCTACGATCTGGGCGCTCGTTACGATCACCTGCAGACCTGGCTGAACAAGTACATTGAAGGCGCGCCGACCGAGGCGCTTGATATTTTCTTTCGTCAGTTGTTCGGGGAGGTCTTGTCGCGCCCTGGATTCGGCTTTTACGACAACAGCGATGCCGGCAACGTCAGCATGAACCTGGTGGATTCGGCGCGCAACTTTCGCTGGTCGCTGGAGTTCATGCGCCGCTATGAAGAGGGTACGGACTTGGGCAGGGATTATTTGGAAATGGTGGACCGCGGCGTGATCGCCGATTTCTACTTGCGCGATTGGATCGCGGATAATGACGACTGCGTCTTGATCGCGCCCGCCTATACCTTTCTGCTTAGCAACCGCGCGGTTGATTATCAGTTCTGGTTGAACGTCGGCAGCGAAGGCTGGGCGCGCCGCTTGTATCAGCCGCTGACGCATCCCCATGTATTGAGCTTGGGCTGGCTGGCGGGCAGAATCTGGACGGATGATGACGAGGCGACGATGAACCGACAGACGTTAGGCCGGCTTATCCTGGCGCTGGCGCGGCGCTGCCGAAAAGAGATCTACCTGGGTTACAGCGAGCTCAGCGAGAGCGGCTACGAACAGCGGGGATTGCTGCTGGAGGCGATTCACGGCCTGATGCGGCGGAGCGTTGCGGATAATATAAACGGGGAAGCGCATGTTTAAGCCCCGCCCCAAACAGCGAGAGGTGCTGGCTTATCGTCAGGGCTACCTGGGCGTGGCGGCGGTGCCCGGCAGCGGCAAGACGGCCACGCTGTCCTACCTGGCCGCAACGCTGCTGGCGGAGACCGATCTGGAAGAGGGACAAGAAATCCTGATTGTCACCCTGGTCAATTCGGCAGTTGCCAACTTCGCGCGACAGATCAATGAATACGTCAAGTCCGAGGGCCTGTTGCCCGGCTTCGGTTACCGCGTGCGCACGCTGCACGGGCTGGCAAATGACATCGTTCGCCAGAAGCCGACGATTGCCGGGTTGGACGAGGCCTTTCTCATCGTGGACGAACGCGAGAGCAACGAGATCCTGGCAGCCGCCGTTGAATCCTGGATGGGGCGATGGCCCGAGGCGCCCGATGACTGGCTGGCGCCGAAGTACCGGGACAAGTCGCACTATCGCTTTTATCGCTGGGGACAGACCCTCACAGATACCGCGCGAGACTTTATCCGGCGGGCGAAGGACGATCTGCTCTCGCCGGAAGAATTGAAGGAACGCATTGCAGACCAAGAAGACCGGGGAGACGAGCTGGGCTTGGCGCGGATCTGCGCCGAGATCTATGAAGATTACGAACGCGCCTTGCGCTACCGCGGCGCGGTAGATTTTCAGGACTTGATTTGTCTGGCGCTGCGCGTATTAAAAAGCGACCCGGCCTACCTGGAGTCGCTTCGGCGAAAATATCGCAGCATTCTCGAAGACGAAGCGCAAGACAGCAGCCTTTTGCAGGAGCGCATTTTGCGCTTGCTGGCGGGGGACAAGGGCAATTGGGTGCGGGTCGGCGACCCCAATCAAGCTATCTTCGAGACCTTCACCACCGCCGATCCCAAATATCTGCGGGCTTTCATCGCCTCAAAGGGCGTCGTCGGGCGCGAATTGCCCAATTCCGGGCGCAGCACGCGCAGCATTCAAAGGCTGGCCAACCATCTGATCGCCTGGTCGCTACAACATCCCCATGGCGCGATTCGCGAGCGCATCCCGCTCAGTAAGCCTTTTATTCAGCCGACGCCAGCGGGCGATCCACAGCCGAACCCGCCCGATGATCCGGCCGGGGTCGTCTTGTACCCGGAAGCCTATAGCCCGACAAAAGAAGCGATGATCGTCACCGAATCTTGCAAGCGCTGGCTTGAAGACCATCCCGATCAGACGGCCGCTATTCTGGTGGCGCGCAATACGCGCGGTTCGGAGATCGTCAAATTCTTGCGCGAGAAGCGCGTGCCCTACGTGGAAAACCTCAACACCACCTCGTCAACGCGCGCGGTCGTGGGCAGCCTGGCGCTGATCCTGGAATATCTGGCCGATCCCAAAGAGGCCAAAAAACTGGCGAAGGTCTATCAAGTGGCGCGACGCGACCAACAGGACGATGCCCAAGCCGCGGCGGCTATCGAGCGAGTGATGACGGGCTTGGGCAGGATCAGCGCGGTCGAAGAATATGTCGCGCCGCGTTTGAGTGATTGGCTCGAGGACAGCTTGTCAGCGGATGAACACGCTGAACTCTATGCCCAGCTGACTGAGTTTCGAGAGCGCGTAGGCACGTGGCTGCGCGCGGCGGAACTGCCCGTCGATCAATTGATCCTGACCGTCTCCGGCGATGTCTTTAGGAATGTCGGCGATATCGCCACAGCGCATATGGTGGCGCTTTACCTGGCGCGACTGGCGGAGACGCATCCCCAGATGCGCCTGCCGGATTTCGCCGCGGAACTGCGCGATATCGCCGCCAATCGCCGCCGCTTCACCGGCTTGGGCGATGACGAAGGTCAATTCGATCCCGATGCGCACAAGGGCAAGGTGACTGTCACCACCTTGCACAAAGCCAAGGGCCTGGAATGGGATCGGGTCTATCTCATCTCGGTCAACAACTATGACTTTCCTTCTGCGGATCCCAATGATTCTTTCATCGGCGAAAAATGGTACATCCGCGACAATCTCAACCTGTCGGCCGAGGCTTTGGCCCAGCTCGCGGCTTTGGGCAGCGGCGAAGCTTATCATGAAGGATTCGCCAGCCTCGACGCCCGCGTCGAATACGCTGCCGAGCGCTTACGGCTGCTCTATGTCGGCATCACCCGCGCCCGCAAAGCGCTGACCATCACCTGGAATACCGGACGCGGCGACGCCACCGAAGCCACGCCTTTGCTGGCGTTGCGGACATTCTGGGAAGAAGAGACGCGACGGCGCGAGAGCCATGAACCTGCCCGATGACTTCGCCTTCACGCAAGGCAGCTTGCAAGACGCCGCGGATTGCCCGCGGCGCTTTGAACTGCGCTACATCAAGCGGCTGCGCTACCCGGCCGTGGAAGCGGCGCCGGCGCTCCAGTTCGAGCGGCGCACGCGGCAAGGGGCCCGCTTTCATAAGCTGGTGCAACAGCATCTCTTGGGACTGCCGGCCGAGACGCTGGCGCGGTCGCTGCACGATGACCCGGAGCTGGCGGATTGGTGGGAAACCTTCCGCAAGACGGGCTTGGCCGGGCTGCCGGAGGGTCGTCAGGCCGAAATTGCCTTGCAGACGCATCTTGGTGGGCGCCGCCTGATCGCCAAATACGATCTGCTGGCGCTGGACGCGGGCGGCGAAGCAGTCATCGTCGACTGGAAGACCTGGCGCCGGGTACCCGCGCAACACTATTTGGAGAGCCGCCTGCAGACGATCCTCTATCGTTACGTGCTGGCCAAAGCCGGCGCTCATCTTTACGGCGGTCCGATTCCGCCGCAGAAGATCCGCATGGTCTACTGCTTCGTGGCGACGGGGGGCGAGCGCGTCAGCATTGACTATTCGGCCGCTCAACTGCGGGCAGACGAAGATTACTTGCTTAATATGATCGCCGAGATTGACGACGCCGAGCAGTTCCCGCTGACGGAGGACGAAGCCCGCTGCCGCTTTTGCACTTACCGGTCGCTTTGCGAGCGGGGCGATGCGGGTTTGGTGGATTTGCTCGACGAAGACGAGTTTGAAGAGGAAGACTTTGTGCTGGATTTTGATCAGATTGCCGAGATTGAGTTTTAGAAGCTACAGGAGCCACAAACTATGAAAATCGACCGCGTTCGCGCCATCCATGTCAGCGCCGAGTGGGACTACCACGAACCCTTGGGCGAAACCGGCCTGGCGCGTCCCAGTTTCATCTATCCCGAATTGGAGGCGGCGCAGCCGCGCTGGCCCATCGAGGATATGAATGGCGGCCCGCCCTACCCGGTGGATGCCCATTTCTTGCTCATCGACAGTGACGAAGGCGCGACCGGCATCTGCGGCCCGGTCGGCGATGAGGACATCGCCATCATCAAGCGCTATTTCGCCGATATGCTGATCGGCGAGAACCCACACGCCGTCGAGCGCATCTGGGACAAGATGTACCGCCTCTCCATTCACGGGCGCAAAGGCACGCCCATGCTGGCGCTCAGCAAGGTCGATCTGGCGCTGTGGGACCTCAAAGGCAAATTGCTGGGCGCGCCGGTCTATGTGCTGCTGGGCGGTCCCTCGCGCGGGAAGATCCGCGCCTACGCTTCCATGCTCGGTTATTCGGTGGAGCCGCTAAAAGTCATCGAGCGCACGCGGCATTTCCTGGCGCAGGGATTCACCGCTTTCAAGTGGTTCTTGCCCGGCATGCCCAAAGACGGCGAAGCGGGCATCCGCAGAAACCTGGCTATCATCCGCGCAGCGCGCGAAGCGGCCGGTCCCGATGTTGATCTGATGTTCGATGCCTGGAGCAGTTGGGATGTGTCCTACACCCTGCGCATGGTCGATCTGGCGGCGCAATACCGTCCTTACTGGTTCGAAGAGCCGGTGCTGGCGGACAAGATCCCGCAATACGCCGAATTGCGACGCTCGGTACGCGGCGTCTTCATCTCCGGCGGCGAACACGAATATACGCGCTGGGGCATCAAAGCCTTGCTCGATGCGCGGGCTGTGCACGTGCTGCAGCCGGATGTGACCTGGGCGGGCGGCTTGACCGAGATGAGCAAGATTTGCGCGCTGGCGTCGGCGCAGGACATTCCCGTCATCCCGCATCATGGCGGCTGGCCCTCGACCCATCTGATCGCCTCGCAGACCCTGACCACCTGTCCGCTGCAAGAATGGTTGTTCCAGGCCGGTCGCCATAGCAATGTCTTCTACAAGCACAAGCTGGTGCCGGTCGACGGACACATTGAGTTGCCTGCGGAGCCGGGCATGAACATGGACCTGGCGGAGGAGGGGCTGACGCTGGTTGAGGAGCAAGTGTTGGCTGAGTAGACCCCCACCCCAAACCCCTCTCCCATAAAGGGAGAGGGGCTTTTGCCGCCTTTACCGGGATTGTTCAACGCAAGACGGCGTCTTCGCAAGGCGACTCCCCTTCTCCCCTTGTGGGATTTCCGCCCCCCGCTTAGCGGGGGGACCGAGGGGGGCAAGGGGCCGGGGGATGAGGGATGTATTTCAACAGCGACCTATCAGGTCGCCCGCAAAATAAAAACATCTACCGAGGCTTTCTCTGTGCCCTCTGCGCCTCTGTGGTGAATAATCGTTGCACGACTTACTTGCGCTAACTTCTGCGGTTAATGTGCAGTTTGCTTTCGTATCATTCCACTAAATCCCCTCCTGCCGCAATTGCCCCGCACGCATCGATCACGCTCCCAGCTTGCCAAAAAGATCAACTGGAGGCTAACTTGTAAGCCACATCATTCCAGCGCAATTCATTCTTCAAAGCGCGCAAGTCCGTCCTCTCGTCGATCAGCACGTACTCGACGCCCGCCATCTCACTGAAGTCGTAGATATGCTCGGCGCTCAAAGCCTGGCTGAATACCGTATGATGCGCGCCGCCGGCATAAATCCAGGCGCTCGCGCCCACTTTCAAGTTGGGATGCGGCGCCCACAGCGCCCGCGCCACCGGCAATTTGGGTAGTTCTGCCTCGGGCTCAATCACATCCACCGTGTTGACGATCATGCGGAAACGATCGCCCAGGTCAATCAGCGAGGCGTTCAAGGCGTCCCCGGCCCCCGTGTTGAATACCAGTCGCGCCGGATCGGCTTTGCCGCCGATGCCCAAAGGATGTACTTCAAGGCTCGCTTGACCGGCCGCGATCGTCGGGCAAATCTCCAGCATATGCGCGCCCAATACCGCCATATTGTCGGGATGGAGGTGATAGGTGTAATCCTCCATGAACGAGGTGCCGCCCTCCAGCCCTTCCGCCATCACCTTCAAGGATCGCAGCAGCGCCGCCGTCTTCCAGTCGCCCTCCGCGCCGAATCCATATCCAGCTTCCATCAGCCGCTGCACCGCCAGGCCCGGCAATTGCGCCAGACCGTGCAAATCCTCAAAAGTCGTCGTGAAAGCCGTGAAGCCGCCATCCTCCAGGAACTGCGCCAATCCAATCTCAATCCGCGCCGCCTCCCTTATCGACCCGTGACGATCGCCGCCCTTTCGCAGGTCATCGCTCATGCGGTATTCCGCTTCATACTCTCGCGCCAGCGCGTCAATTTCCCCATCGCTCACTTGATTGACCACCGCCGCCACGTCGCCCACGCCGTAGCCATTGACTTGATACCCGAATTGCACCTGCGCCGCGACCTTGTCCCCTTCGGTCACCGCCACCGAACGCATGTTGTCGCCGATGCGCGCCACCTTGATCGACCGCGTTTCTTGCCAGGCCGCGGCAGCGCGCGCCCAGACGCCGATTTGACCCTGCACGGCTTCATCGCGCCAATGCCCGACAACCACTTTCCGCCGCATCCGCAGCCGGCTCATCATGTGGCCGAACTCGCGGTCGCCATGCGCCGCCTGGTTGAGATTCATGAAGTCCATGTCGATCTCGGACCAGGGGATATCGCGGTTGTACTGGGTGTGCAAGTGCAGCAGCGGCTTTTGCAGCGCTGTCAATCCGGCAATCCAGTTCTTGGCCGGCGAAAACGTATGCATCCAGGCGATCACGCCAACGCAAGCCGCGTCATTGTCCGCCGCGCTGCACATAGCGTAGATATCTTCCGCCGTGGTCAACACCGGCTTGTAAACGATCTCCACAGGCACCGCGGCCGCCCTGTCCAAAAAACCCGCGATCTCCCGCGAATGCTCGCCGACCTGCTCAATCGCCTCCGGCCCGTACAAATGCTGACTGCCTGTCAAAAACCACACCTGATACTCACGCAATGCCATGCCGCCATCCCTCCAGCCCAGATCCCAATCTCACTAGAACCGACTAAGTTATGCAACTCCAAAATATAAGTCGGCTGTAGGGGCGACCTATTAGGTCGCCCGCAAAATAAAAACGTCTACCAAAGCTTTCCCTGTGCCCTCACTAGGAGCAACCAAGTCACGCAATTTCTGCGAGACGTTCCAAAATCAATATCAAGTCACCCTTCCCCGTTGATACGGGAAGGGCCGGGGATGGGATAGAAAGCGGCATTTTCCCATTCTCATGACTTACTTTCACTTACTTCTGTGCCTCTGTGGTGAATAGTACCAAAATGGCTTACTTTAACTTGCTTTCGCACCTCTATTGCGCATTATTTCCGCTGCCCATAGACATGCTGATAGCGATCGTGCAGACGATCGATATCCGCCCCCGCTATCGTGATGATCTCGCCCAACTGCCGCGCCGTCCAAACGATTGCGGCATTGTCCTCCGTCATCACCGCCGCCTTGACCGCCGCCTCAGCGCTGTCGCCAATCGTGAACACCCCATGATTCTGCAGCAGCGCTGCCGGACTCCGATGCCCCGTCAATTTGTCAACAACCAGCTTGCCTATCTCCTCCCCGCCGATCAGGCAGAAGCCGCAGCAAGGGATCTCGCCGCCGAATTCGTCCGCCATCGCCGTCGTCACGCAGGGGATCGGCTCGCCAACCACCGAAAAAGCCGTGGCATAGCGCGAATGCGTATGCGCCACGCCATGAACCCCCGGCATGTGTCGATAGATATAACAATGAGACGCGGTGTCCGACGACGGACTCAGATCGCCCTGAACCACGCGACCCGCCAAATCGGTGACCACCATGTTTTCCGGCGTCAAATCCTCGAAGAGCACGCCGCTCGGCTTGATCACCACCAGGTCGCTGTCGGGATCGCGCGCGCTGATATTGCCGCTCGTCCAGGCGACCAGATTGTTCTTGGGCAATTCGGCATGCAGCCGCTGTACTTCTTCGCGCAGTTGTGGCAATAACATCGCTCTTGTTCTTTTAACCGGTCGCGTTGAGGGACTTCGCCTTGCGGTCCTCAGCGAACAGACGACCGACAATCTTGTTGGCAAAGGGAATCGTCCGTTCCCGACCGCGCAAGGCCACCACCAGGCTGATAATCCAATTGATCGCCAGAAAAATCAACATCGCCACCACCAGCGAAAACAGCGATATGGAGACAATCGGACCCATGATCGGAACCAAACCGATCAGGTAACCGACGGCCGCCCAAAGCAAAAAACTCATGATCAAAGCCAAAACAGTCGCGATGCTCTGCTGCGCGTGATTTCGCGTCAGCGGATTGCGCCCATCTACCGCCAAACCGATGATGCCGCCCAGGACGGGAACGATGTACGCCAAAACAGCGAAGAACCGCCCGCTCTCACCAGCGGAACTGTGAAGGCCCCCCTGATGCTTCGGGGGGGATTTAGGGGGGCTAGCCATGCGCGACTCCTTGCAATTCCAATTCCTCCGCGAAGTGGCAGCGCGCGCTGTGACCGGGCCCTATCTCCACCAGCGGCGGCACCTCCTGCGTGCAAATGTCTTGCGCGTAGCGGCAGCGCGGATGGAATACGCAGCCCGACGGCGGATTGGCCGGGCTGGGCACATCGCCCTCCAGGATGACGCGCTCCATCTTGACCAGCGGATCCGCCGGCGGCACAGCCGAAACCAGCGCTTCGGTGTAAGGATGCCTGGGCGCCCGCAGCAACTCGTCCGTCGGCGCTATTTCCACGATGTTGCCCACGTACATAACCGCGATCCTGTCGCAGATATGCTCCACCACCGACAAATCGTGCGAGATGAAAATGAAGGTCAGCCGATAATCGTCTTTGAGGTTCTGCAATAGGTTCAGCACCTGCGCCTGTACCGAAACGTCCAGCGCCGAAACCGGCTCGTCGGCCACGATCAGGCGTGGATTCAAGGCCAGCGTGCGCGCAACCCCTATCCTTTGCCGCTGCCCGCCGGAAAACTCGTGCGGGTAGCGCCCCATATATGCCGGCTTCAAGCCCACCGCGTTCATCAGCTCCGCCACGCGCGCCGTGATCTCGTCGCCGGAAGCAACGCCATGGATTACCAGGGGTTCCGCGATCAAGTCCCGCACGGTCAAACGCGGATTCAAGGAACTGAACGGGTCTTGAAAGATCATGCGCATTTCCTTGCGCAGTTCCTTCATCTCCTTGCCGTTGAGCTTCGCCACATCGACCCAATCGCCATCGCTCTTGTGGAAGAGCACCTCGCCGTCGGTCGGGTCATACAGGCGCAGCAAGGCGCGGCCAACGGTCGTCTTACCGCAGCCGCTTTCGCCAACCAGCCCCATCACTTCCTGTTCCCACAGCTCGAAGGAGACGCCGTCTACGGCTTTGATCGTGCCCACCTGCCGCTGCAGCATCCCCCGCCGCAGCGGAAAGTGCATCTTCAGATCCACAACTTTCAGAATTAAGTCCTCTCCAACACTTTGGGGGGGATTTAGGGGGGGTGGGCTTCCCATATTCATCCGTCTCCAATCACAGATTCGAGTAGGGATCAGCAGCGTCGCGCAAGCCGTCGCCCAGGAAGTTCAAGCCCAGCACCGCCACCACAATGAAGATCACCGGCGTCAATATCCAGGTATTCTGCCCCAGCGTCTCCAGGCTCTGCGCGCTCTTCATCAAGAAGCCCCAACTTGTCAGCGGCTCATTGATGCCGATGCCCAGGAAGCTGAGGAAGGCTTCCGCCAGGATAATATCAGGGATCATCAGCGTCAGTATCACGATCACGTGGCTGAGCACATTTGGATATAGATGTTTGAAGATGATGCGGAAGTCGCCCGCGCCCTGCTCCTTTGCCGCCAGGATGAAGTCCGTCTCGCGCAAGGACAATACCTTGCCCCGCACCTCGCGCGCCAATACCGCCCAGCGCAGGAAGGGGAATATGAATGCCATCACCAAAAACTTCTGTTCGCCCGACCAGGTCGTGGGTATCACCGCCGCCAGCGCCATCCACAGCGGCA
Organism: Chloroflexota bacterium; assembly: GCA_011525385.1. GTDB lineage: Bacteria > Chloroflexota > Anaerolineae > Aggregatilineales > Phototrophicaceae > UBA6055. Next base: position 136,888 of record WTGF01000013.1, read on the forward strand.
GCTCCGGGAAGGACATCACCACTTCTACAAAGCGCTGAATCACATTGTCGATGCCGCCGCCATAGTACCCCGAGATCACGCCCAGCGATGAGCCGACCACGATCGCGATCATCGCCGCCAATATGCTCAGCGACATCGAAACCCGCCCAGCCAGACAGATCCGCCCCCAAAGGTCTCGTCCAAAGCGGTCCGTGCCCAAGAGATGCAAACGCACCTCGTCTGTATCCAGGCCAAAAAGATGAAGATCAGTCTCGATCAAGCCGAAGAGCTTGTACTCCCAACTGCGCACGAAAAACTGCACCTGGAACGGGCTCTCCGTATCGATCTTGGGTCTCGCCTGATACGTTACCGGATCAATCTCAAGCTCTTGTTTGTAGACAAAAGGCCGCAACTTGAAGTTGCCGTCGATATCGAAAAAGCGAATCTGCGTCGGCGGCGTATACGAATCGCCCAAGGCCGTCTGGTACAAATCGTAAGGCGAGAAAAACTCGGGGAAGATCGCCAGCACCAGCAGCATGATGACCATCAAACCGCCGACAATGGCCGCCTTGCTGCGGCTGAAGCGCTGCCAGACCAACTCCGAATACGAGTCGCTGCTCTCTTCCGCGTCCGCGTCTTCCGCCGCGATCCTGTCTTCGTAGTTTTCTTCCACCTTGCAAACCCCAAGACCTAGCTATAAGAGATTCGCGGATCCAGGATTCCCAGCGCCATATCGGCGATGAAATTGCCCGCGATCAGCAAAATGCCATACAAAAGCATCACACTGCCCGACAAATACACATCCTGTTTCAGCAGCGCCTCGGCGAACATCGGCGCAATCGTCGGCAAGCCAAAGACGATCGCCGCCTCCAACTCGCCCTGGAACATATATGGCAGCACCGTACCCTGATAAGCAATAATCGGATGCAAGGCGTTGGGCACCGCGTGCCGGTTGATCACGCGGCTTTCCTGCAATCCCTTCGAGCGCGCCGTCGTCACGTATTGCTGGTTCAGCACATCCAGCAAGTTGCCGCGCATCACCCGCATATTCCGCGCCACCCCGCCCAAGCCCGCAATCAATATCACCGGGCCAACGTGCTTGAGCAAATCTACCGCCTTTTCGATCGACCAGGGCGCGTAGCGATATTCAGGCGATTGCAGCGACGAGACGTGCTCCCAACCCAAACCGAACGCCAAAAAATACACCACGATCAGAGCGAGGGAAAAACGCGGTATCGAGGTGGCGAAGAAAGCGAAGGCCGCGGCGGTATTGTCCGCAATGCTATATTGCCGGTTGGCAACATAAATGCCCAGCGCAATGCCAACCAAAGAAGAAATGGCGTGCGCCGCCATCGCGATGCCAATCGTGCGCGGCAGACGCTGCGCCAGCAATTGGCTGACATCAACCCGCTGCGAAAAGGACCAGCCAAAATCGCCGTGTAAGATAATCGCGCTCAACCACTTGAGATACTGTACCGGCAGCGGATCCAGTAAGCCGTATTTGTCCCGTAATTTGTTAGCTGCTTCTTCCGCCTCTTCCTCCGATGCCCCACCAAGCGCAATCAATTCTTGCTTGTATACATCGGCAAAATCGCCCGGGGGAATCTGAATAATAGTGAATGCCACTATCGTAATGACGATCAAAATGAGAATGGAAGACAAAAGGCGCTGGACAACGAATCGAAGCATGGCTGTTGACCCTCTAGTCAACCGTCGAATCTACGAGATGACGCTCCCAAGTATAAATCATATTGACCACAAGGGGCAAAAGTGCCGTCGCTGGTGCGTCGAATCCGCTTGAAATTCAAATAATTCATTTCACTGCAAACGCGCAGAAGTATGACCAACTATTTATGCAACTCCAAAATATAAGTCGCCGGTAGGGGCGACCTATCAGGTCGCCCGCAAAACATACTCTTCCCTTGGTTTTTCTCTGTGCGCTCTCTGCCTCTGTGGTGAATAATCCGTGCATAACCTGCTTGCCGCCTCGCGCTTGGCTTGCCAAGAAAGTCGCCCCTCCCCATTGCAACGGAGAGGGGCCGGAGCCGGGGTAGACCAGTTGCCGAAGCCGCCGGCCTACCACCATCTTTCTTTCTGCCAATTACAGCAGCTTACATGTCATCCATGCCGTAGTCCGGCAGCGTACCCGGGAAGATCTCGGCGATCTGCGCATCCGGATTGACCCAAACGGCTTCCGGAATCACATTGCCCCAGGTCCATTGATAGAAGAAGGGCGGCGCGCCAACCGGAATGTTGTTGAAGCGCTTCGCCAAAGCCAGGCCGTAACGCCCTACCACGCCACCGACTTTGTAGACATTCTCGGTGAAGAGTTGGTTGTAACGGAACATCAATTCTTTGCGCGCATCAAAATCCGGCTCCAGGCAGAAGGCGTTGATGACGTCAATGAGCTCCGCCTCGAAGTCCAGCAAGTCGCGGCTGCCGCCATCGGCCCGGTGGAAATCGGGCGTGATATCGGTGACCGGTCCCAGGTCCTGGCAGCGCGTGAAGGAAGTGGTGTACTCCTGACCGATGCGGTCAACGCGCATTTCCCAGGTGCCGGTGGTGATGGCGTCGTTCGACGCCGGACCCTGCAGCGGACGCAAGTTGACTTGAACGCCAACTTCTTGCATCAGCAGTACAAAGGCGTCGCCGATCTGGCCCGTCGCTTCGGCTGCCACGCTGGTATCCAGCACGACGACCAGGTTGTCCCCCGCCAGCGGACCGTCGGTCCAGTTGAGGATGCCGTCGCCATCGCTGTCTTCAAATCCGATCTCCGCCAGCAACGCGCTCGCCGAATCGGGCGAGTACGGGTAATAGACCACGCTGTTGATATCGAAGTAAGGCGAGCCGGGCGTGAGGCCACTGGCGAAGGCGCGCATGAAGGGACCGCGAATGACCGCTTGGCCAACGCCGTCGCCGTCAACCGCGTGTTGTACCGCGCGGCGGAAACGCTGATCGCGGAAGAGATCGCGCAAGGCCTGATCGCGCTCATCCTGGACGCCAAGCGACGACGACAGGTTGAACTCGATATCGAACGCCAGGGTCTCGGGACCCCACTCGATATAGAAGTGCGCGTCATCCTCTTGCGAACGGGTGATCGCTTCTACATAGGTGCTGGGATTCTCGAGGTTCGTGTGGTCGATCGAACCCGCCAGCGTACCCAAGGTACGGCCGATGCCGCTGGGTCCTTTTTCGAAGGTTACTTCTTCAATGTAGGGCAGTTGGTGGCCCTGCTCGTCGACCTTCCAATAATACGGGTTCCGGCGGTGTACCATGAACTCGTCAATCTGGTAATCCACAGCCACCCAGGGACCCATGGTCGGGACGGGCAATTCGTCCTGTACCTGGAAGGTCTCGAAGGTGTCATAGTCGGATTCTTCGTTGATGGCCGGGTGCATGGGAGCGTAGGCATGCTCGGCGCAGATGTTGAAGTCCAGGAAGTCCATCTTGAAGAGCAACTGAACGGGATAGGCTGCCGGGAAGGTCCAGGTGATCTGGTCATCGCCGGTCTGTTCGAGCATGATGTCTTCGCCGTTGATCTGCCAGGTGGACCGGTTCGTCCAGGAATTCACATTCTCGTCCAGGATGATGTGTTCCCAGGTGAACATGATGTCATGAACGCCGAAGGGATGGCCGTCCGACCACTTGGCGCCGCGAATGATGTTCATGGTCAACTGTGTGCCGTCCTCGCTCCACGCCCAGTCCGTCGCCAGGTTCGGCAGCGGCTCCAGGTTGTCATGGCGCAAGAACATCGGGCCCGACTTGACCAGCGACTCGCCGTAGATGTAGTTGATGCCGAACCAACCCTGCGTTTGGCGCGCGCACAAGTTCCAGCCCGCAGTCGGCACTGCCGAGAAATCGCGCCAGACGCCGCCATAAACGCCCGGCCCCGTCGACATGCCCGATTCCAGGATAACCTGAGGATTATCGGGCAGACGTTCTTCAACCGGCGGCAATTCGCCGGCTTCCACCAGCGCCGTCACCCATGCTGGCTCGCTATAGGAATCCAGCGCCTTGTAAACCAACATCTCATCCAGAGAAAACGTGACTATCGGGTTCTCGCCGATCTGCACGCCCTCGGGATACGGTACCGGATCAGCGACTTCGCCCATCTGCGCGAAGCCGGCTCCGACTGCTGTCAGCGCCAGGGCTGAAACCAGCAACAGACGAATAAGTGTAGGTAACTTCATCGATCTTCCTCCATAATTGTTCGTTAAAGAACTATCCCGCCGGCACTTCTGCCGGCAGGTTAATTCACTCAATCAGAGATCGCGCGCCTTGCGCCAATCTCAATGCGCCGCGCCAGCCGCGACATCCATTTCGCTGTCTCCGACCGGCTCGTGAAGCCAGCAAGCCACTTGATGCTCGCCATCGACGGTCTTGGCCGGCGGCAAATGCTGACGACATTTCTCCATCACATGCGGGCAGCGGTCGGCAAAGGCGCAACCCGGGATATCGGCGATCGCATTGGGCACGATGCCCTCGATCGGCACTAATACATCCTTGCGCCGTCCCAAAACCGGTATCGACTGCAATAGTCCAACTGTGTACGGGTGTTGCGGATTGCGGAATATATCGACAGCCGTGCCATACTCGACCACGCGCCCGAAATACATCACCGCCACATAATCCGCCATTTGCGATACCACGCCCAGATTATGCGTGATGATGATAATCGACGAGCCGAAGTCCTCTTGCAATTGCTCCATCAGGTCGATAATCTGCGCCTGAATCGTGACATCCAGCGCGGTAGTCGGCTCGTCCGCGATCAAAATCGAGGGATTGCAAGATAGCGCCAGGGCAATCATCACCCGCTGGCGCATGCCGCCGCTTAACTGGTGCGGATACTGCTTGACCCGCTCCTGCGGATCCGCAATGCGCACGCGGTCCAGCATATCAATCGCCACCTTCAGCGCCTCTTTCTTGCTGAGGCTCTGATGCAATTCCACCACTTCAGAAATCTGCCGACCGACCGTATGCAGCGGATTTAACGACGTCATTGGTTCTTGAAAGATCATCGAGATCTCGCCGCCGCGGATGCTGCGCATCTCCACGCCCTTGGGGTCGAGTTTAACAATATCGATCGTTTCGGCGCGGCGCTTTTGCCGGCGAAAGACGATCTCGCCATCGACGATCTCGCCCGGCGGGGATTTGATCAATTGCATGATCGAATGCGCCGTCACGCTCTTGCCACAGCCGCTTTCGCCGACGATGCCCAGCGTCTGCCCGTTCGCCAAGCTGAAGCTGACGCCCTTAACCGCCTTGACCACACCGCGCTCCGTGAAGAAGTGGGTTTGCAAATCTCGCACTTCTAAAATCGGCTCGGCGTCATTGTTAGCTTGCATCAACGTTTTTCCGTGTTTGTTTACAAATCTCTATATGCAGGCGCGGCTTCGTCCCATCGTTCAAATTCCATTTCCTGCGCTCCCCTCCCTGATGCTTCGGGGTTTCCGCCCCCCGCTTGGCGGGGGGACCGAGGGGGGACAGGCCGGGGGAG
>WTGF01000032.1 GCA_011525385.1 Chloroflexota bacterium
CCCCTCGGTCCCCCCGCTTAGCGGGGGGACCGAGGGGGGCAAGGGGCCGGGGGATGGGGGGGTGGTTTGCGATAATCTCATGACTTACTTGCGCTTACTGAGCACACAGAGACTATTGAATTGACGTGTCCGTAATGCCGCTCGTCAGTTGCAGGCTGGCAAGGAGAAGCGACGCATTCGCGAGCGCAACTTCTTGAGCGCGCTTGGACAGCGAATTAGTTCCGACATGGATTGGGACGCTTTCGACATTTAGCGCGACTAAGCATCAACACTGATGGTGTTTGGCAAGATCACATCCGCTGAATTAAGCAGCGGCTGCGTCGCCAGAAGCCTACGCACGGTGGCTTGCTGATCCTCGGGCAATGCCAAGGTGTTTCCCCGCCCGCCATCCCGCGCTAATTTGGTCCCGGCTTGGGCGTCGGACTTGAAGGCGCGCCGGGCGGCATTCAATCCGGTACTGGGCAATCCCATCATCTGCAACAGAGCCAGAAGCAAGGCGTCGCGATCTGATTGCAGATCTTCGTAACGCAAGGCAGCGATCTTCGCGCCGCTGTCAAGCAGTTCCAGGTATTGCTCCAGCATGAAGAGCCAGCCGATGGCGCGTCCTTCCAGTACGCGGTAGCTCTCGATTGACGGGTGTGCCAGTCGCTCGATCTGCTCGCGCGGACATCCGTAGTAGCTCGCTTGCTGATCAATTACTTGCTCGCGCGGGTATCGCTTGGGTAGCGCGGCGCGCTTGACGTGCAGGCGATGGAAGGATGCCAGCCAGTCAATAACATTTCGATACATGAACATGTGCAAAGCCTGCGGCAGAGCCTCGACATAAAGCCCCATGACAGCGGTCGCCTGGTTGCGAAACTTGATCACAATGCGCCGATGATCTCGGACGATGGCCGGGCGGCAGAGCCAGCGCGCGCAAGCGCGCAGCAAGTCGCCGCGTTCTTTCGGCGGGAGGCCGTTCATTTTTACGAAATTGGTCAGCGCGTCCGGCTCCGACAGCGCCATCACGTCGTCAATTTCGTTAAGCGCGCGGGCCACGACGGTTGAACCGCAGCGACCGATATTGTGCAGGCAAAGCAGCGCCCGGTCATCGAAGGGGATAGCTTCGGCAAGCCCCAGGAAGTCGGCGTAGGGCAGGGCCACCAGAAATTCGGCCTTGTCAAATTGCGCCTGGTACATGAAAGGCGCGCTCGAGAGATCAATGTCAGCGGGCAGGGCGCTGAAAATCGCGCGCTTGTTGGCCTGGTCGAGGCAATAGAGCGTGATGTTAGGATCGTCAAGCAGCGGCTCGGCATCGATGCTTTCATCTTCGATCCAGTCAAAGTCGTCGAGCGAGGTGATAATGCCCATATGTTCGCGGTGGCGACTTTGAATACGCAGTTTGATGGCGCTCAAGATGAGGGCTCCTTGGCAGTTGGCGTTTAGGTCGCTGAGTTCCCTTGCTTCTTGTGGAAGAGACGCGCTTCGCTTTCGATGAACTCAATGGCGCCGGCTATGCTGGGATTGGGCGGCATATCCGGCGGCAGGTCGTGAATAGCGCTGTCCGTAAGGCGCGGGCTTCGGCGCAGGTCGAGGCTCACCGTCCCGACCTGCCCGGCGCAGACATCCCGCAGGAAGAGGACGTTGCCGTCCATTCGCGTGCGCTCTGCGGGGGTCAGGCAGATTTGCAAGCGCGCGGGCGCTGAGTTTGGCCTTAGCGCCAGCCGAATGCTGGTATCTTCAAGCGGCGGGGGGCGATAGTGCCAATCGTTGGCGCGATCAACGAGCGCCATTGTCACTTGCTTTTCGAGCAGCGCGCGGTCCCGCGGGTCGAGAGCGCCTTCAATGTTGGCGGCATGGCAGCCCATGCCATCAAGCGCGATCAGCATCGAGCGTCCGCCGGTCTGCCGACAGTGGGGGGCAGCGCTATCGCAGGCCTTGCCCAGGTCGAGGATCAAACTGCCCGGCCCTGCACCCGATTTTAAGCGCTGCATGAAGGTGAAGAGTTGCGGCAGCAGGGCGATGTCTCCACGCAGATTCGCGCTGTAGAGCAAGGACAAGCTCAGCGGTTTTTCCATTGCGCCTTCCGCTTTTCGATGAAGGCGCGCAGGCCTTCGGCCTTGTCTTCCGAACCGAAGGCGACGAGGAAGCTGCGCCTTTCGAAATCAAGGGCTTCCTGCAGCGTCATCTCGTAAGCCTTGTTGATCGCTTCTTTGGTCAGCCTTATCGCGACTTGTGACCGCCCGGCGACTTTCTCCGCGATTGCTATGGCGAGGTCCATGTATTGATCGAGCGGCGCCACGCGGTTGACCAAGCCGCTTTGCAATGCCTCAGCCGCGCCGAGCCTGCGGTCGGTGAGCATGATCTCCATCGCCAGCGCCTTGCCGACCGCGCGCGTCAATCGTTGAGTGCCGCCGGCGCCGGGCAAGATGCCCAGATTGATTTCCGGCTGACCGAATACAGCTGTTTCCGAGGCGACGATCATGTCGCAGTTCATGGCGATTTCGCAGCCGCCGCCGAGGGCATAACCCGATACCGCGGCGATAATCGGCTTGTTGATTTGGCTGAGGTCAAAGCGGTCGGCAAGGGATCTTTCCATCAACATATCTATATACGTTTTGCCGTCCATCTCTTTGATATCGGCGCCGGCGGCGAAGGCTTTCTCGTCCCCGGTGATGATCATGGCGCCGATGCCCGGGTCGCTGTCAAAGTTGCGCATGGCTCGCATTAATTCGTCCAGAAGTTGCGAATTGAGCGCGTTAAGGGCCTCGGGACGGTTCAATTGCACACGCCCCACGCCCTGGGCGGGACGGTCTACCAGAATGTACTCATAGCCCATACATCAGAATCCTTTATTACCTGTATCTGTTTCAACGCGGCATATACTAACATACTCGTCCGCAGGCCGTCATACTCAGTTGGCTGCCGAGTGTCACAAGCGATAGCCAGGGCGAATGGACAGCGCCCGGCTTGTCTAGCGCCGCCCTCGGGATTCAATTGCTTGAAGAAACTCCAGAATATGCTCCGCTCCGTCTTCGGCGCTGAAGCCGTCGCGGGCCCAGTCCCATCCCGCTCCCGGCGTCGCTGCGACGCCCCCCGCCCTTAAGTCCGTCGATTTCCAGAGGACCAGATGGTTCTTGGTAAAGGGCGCATATCGCTGCGGATCGGAGGGACCCATCATCATCACCGTGGCTGCCCCGGCCGCTGCCGCCAGGTGCGTCATGCCGGTGTCATTGCCGATATAACAGAGCGATTCCGCTGCCAGCGCAGCGATCTGGGCGAAGTTCAGTTGCTTAACCCAGGCGATCGACGGGGTGTTCAAGCGCTGGCCCACGGCGTCGACCGCTTCTTCGTCCCCGGGTCCACCAATCAAGATTAGCGCCGCTGCCGTCTCCCGCGCCACGCGATCGAGCAGATCGGCAAGTTGCGCTGGCGGGTAGCGTTTGCTGTCCATGGTCATGCCCGGGTTGCTGCCGCCGCCGGGGTGCGCGACTATGAAAGATCCGGAGACGGACGCCGCCTTCAATCGGCGCCCGATATCATCTTGCGCGGCAGCGTCCACCGGCAGGTTGGCATAGGCGTGGCAGGGTTGGCCGGCGATCGCGCTGATGACCCGCAGATAGATCGCGCTTTCGTGTTCGCGCGCCGCGGGATCCACCGCTACGCGCAAGTTGTATCCAAAGCCGCGCCCGGCGCTGTCCAAGCCAGCTCGCAGCGGTATGCCCGACAGGTACACCATCAGGCTCATCAAGGGCGAACGCGTCAGTGACACGGCCAGGTCGAAGTTCCCCGCGCGCAACTGCTTGAGGAATCGCAGAAACTCGGGGGGCGAGCGGGAGGGCAGGGCGGCTCCCCCGGTATCGATGAGCGCGTCAAGCGCGGGATGGTCCGCGATGGCTGCTGCCGACCATGATCCTACTGCGAAGCTGATATGCGCTTGAGGAAATGCCTCGCGCAGGGCGCTAAGCGCGGCTGTCGCCATTACGACATCGCCGATACAACAGGGCCGAATGACGATGATTCGCCGCGGCGTCGACGTCACATCGCGCTGCGGTATCAAGCGACCCAGCGTGGAATAGATCATTGGTCAAGCATTTGCGCGCCCGGCATCATCCGCGAAATGTAACTGATTGTCGCTGTCAGGCATAGAGGCACTTGCCGGGCCCAGTGTGGAGCAAATGGAGCGGCCGGGCCAGCTTACGAGAAAGCGCCCATACCGGCCATCGCAAAACATTGCAGATACACAAATAATATCGAAATCCAAAAACTATTTACAGTCGATTAAATTATGTTAAGATCATGTTAATCCCATGTGAAGTTCTTTAGGTGGGAGGCTTGTCATGGATCTTGTACAGGCATTTGCATATATCCGCCGCGATCGGCATTGTCTCAAGAAGCTGGGCGAAATCGCCTTGTTTGTCGTTCTGTGTTTCGTGCCGGTCATCGGCTTGATCCCGCTCTGCGTCTTGCTCGGCTACCTTGCCGAGATCATCCATAATGTTTTGAATGAGTATCCTCGGCCATTACCGGAGTGGGACCATGTTGGCGAGGACGTCGGCAAGGGCGTTCATGTTTTGCTCGCGCTGGCCGTCTATCATCTGCCGCTGTTCGTAGTTGCGGCCTTCCTCTATTCATTTCGCTCGTCAATCAGCGTGAGCGTCTTTGGCGGCATCACCTATGTCGGTATCGTCAGCGCGCTGCTGCCCTTGCTATTCGTTTATTTGCTTTTCGCCTGGACCCTCTTCACCATCGGATTTATCCGCTACGCCGATAGTTGGGATTCCGGCGAGTTCTATCGCCTTGGCATGATCCTTTCCACCATGCAGAGCAATGCCGCTTTGACCCTGCAATGGCTGATCAGGGCGCTTGCGGCGAGTATCGCGCTCGCGCTCTTGCTGCCGGTCATCTTGTTGGGCGCTGTTCTGTTTGTGCCGGTATATGGATATCTGGCGGGCGCCTACGGGCGCAGGTTGCGCGCGGTCAGGATGAGCCACCGCCAGGTTGCCTACTGAGCCGCGCCTTTTTTGAAAATCCCGCTTGCCTATGCAAAGAGGGCGCAAATCGAAGGTCAATATACACGGGCGCCTCGGCGAGGTCTGTTGATATTCTACCCCATCCCCGGCCCTTCCCCGAAGCATCAGGGCAATCGCATCAAATCATTTTTTCACCACCGAGGACACCGAGCGCACCGAGTTTAGGATCGTATGTCGACTTTCCTTCTAATTCCGCCACCTGAATACGGCAAAGCCGCCGGCGAAACTTCATCTGTGGCTGAGAAGCAAGCCTGAAATATGATATGAGCTATGAACTTTGCTTTTCTCGGTGTTCTCGGTGCCCTCGGTGGTTAATAATCAGTCCGATTTCGTACCATGTCAGTCGCCTCATTTTGATGCGATTGCCCTGCCCGAAGCATCAGGGAAGGGTGACTCGTCATCGAAATTGGGATTTTACTTGCTGAAAGACGCTAAAATGAACATAATATCCCATCGTCCAATGGTGCTTGTGAGCCATTAAGAGCTATTTTGGTCTTTCGCATTCACGAGACGCTGACAGGGTTTGGTCGCAAATTATGATTTTCAACAGAGTCCGCCGAGGCGCCCCGCCATTTTCCAGATTTGTGTGACATTTGGCGGTGATTGGTTTTGCTGCGATTGCTCTGAAATCACCGCGCAATTTGTTGTAGCGGACTTTTCATGGTCATATAATAGAAATAGATTTCCCTGCTTCATCTCTTATTGCTTGCCATATTGCTGTTAGACGCCGCCACTGGAATCGTGGGTAGGTTAATCCAAATATAGTCCGATTTATTGTTGCTGCTTGTCCTCGTCTGCGCTCACTGGGCTTAAGTCAGAAATTGCGCTGCATGAGGAGGACTGGCGCAGGAGATGTCTTGGCAATGAAAGCGCTTCTTTTTGTCCGTTTTTTGGGGCTGGTTCTCTTTGGGATCATCGGTTTGCGCATCGGCGCTGAGCTCGCTGAATTCATGAACTTGACAAGGAACGAAGCATCGTTGGTCTTTTTGGCGCTCGGCGCGCTAGCCGGATTGATCGGCGCGCCCTGGCTTACCCTTTATCCATGGAGGCGCTTGCGAGGGGCGATCGTCGAAATGCCGGCGCCAAAGCTTGTGCTGGCGATCGTGGGCGCTTTGGCGGGACTTTTGCTGGCGCTAATGCTTGCTTTCCCGCTTTCGCTCTTGGGCGGTCCATTTGGTACGGCGCTGCCCGCGCTTGTTTCCGTCGTTTTTGGCTTGTTGGGCACGAGCATATTCGTCATGCGCTCGGGCGAGTTGCTTGATATTATCAGCGAGCGCGTCATCGGCCGGCAGCGCCGCTTCCATCCCATTTCCTCTCGACAGTTGCTGCTGGATACCAGCGTCCTGATCGACGGTCGCATTGTAGAGATTGCGGAAACGGGTTTCATCGGCGGCACCTTGATCATCCCGCGTTTTGTACTGAGCGAACTGCACCGTGTGGCCGATTCCGCAGACTCTTTGCGGCGCAACCGCGGACGGCGCGGCTTGGCAAAGCTGAACGAATTGCAGCGCAATAACGATTTGCCGGTCAAGATCATTGATGAAGATCCGGAAGAATTCGGCGAAGTTGACGCCAAACTGGTGGCGCTTTCAATTCAGCTCAACGCCTCTCTGGTGACGAACGACTTTAATCTGAACCAGGTTGCCGACGCCCAGGGGGTCGACGTGCTGAATATCAATGCGCTGGCCAATGCGGTGCGCTCGGTCTATATTCCCGGCGAGACCTTCGCCATCCGCATCATTCAAGAAGGTCGCGATCCCAATCAAGGCATTGGTTATCTGGATGACGGCACCATGGTGGTGGTGGAATCGGGCCAGAAGTATATGGACCGCAATGTCGGCGTCGAGGTTACCAAACTGATCAACCGTCCCACCGGGCGCATGATCTTCGCCGTACCCGAGCGGGAAGGTCAGCGCTAGCGGTTGCCCCGCCCTAGAGATCCACTCGGTCCCCCCGCGTCATGGCTGAGGAGAGGACAGCTTTTCAGCGAGGGCGATATCCCCACAAAACCTGAAATTATTTCGGTGATTTTCGGGCGACCTGATAGGTCGCCCCTACAATTTTCGTCATAAATGAATCTTGTAGGGAGTCTGTGTCTACACGACCCTCGGTGTCCTCGGTGATTGAGAAAAATCTGGCGCGATAGCTCTGTTTACAAGCGAACCGGTGTGTCATCTTGAGGCGGCGTCTGCTACGATAGCCGCGTTTTTATTGTGTTTGACCAAGGACGAAAGAGATTGAGATGACCGATGCAATAAGCGAACGTCCCACGGGCGCCGAAGATGTCATTTGGGATTTGTCCGTCTTCTATCAGAGTATGGACGCCCCCGAGGTTGAAGCCGATATCGCGACTGTCAATTCGCTGGCGGAAGCCTTTCAGGAACGCTATCGCGGCAATCTCGACAAGATGAGCGCTGATGATTTTGTCGAAGCCTACGAAGCCATGGAAAGCATTTATGACTTGAGCGGACGGCTGGAATCATACGCCTTTTTGAACTTTTCCACCGATACCGGCGACGCGGCCTATCAGGCATTCGTGGCGAGGATGCAAGACCTGCACGCCGCCCTCAGCCAGACCCTGGTCTTTTTTGAGTTAGAATGGAACGCGCTGGACGACGATCAGGCCAAAGCGATTCTGGATGATCCCAAACTGGCGAAGTATCGCTACTTTCTGGAAGCTGAACGGCGCTACAAGCCGTATCGACTGAGCGAGCCGGAAGAGCAGATCATCATTGAAAAGGGGGTGACGGGCAGCAGCGCCTGGGCGCGCTTTTTCACCCAACTGACCAGCGGATTCAGCTTCGACTGGATGGGCGACGACGAGGTCAATATGTCCTTCATCCTGAACAAACTTTACGACTCGGACCGCGACGTGCGCGAGATGGCCTGGCGCAAAGTGACCGACAAACTCGACGAGCGCTCGATGGAGTTGACCTTCATCTTCAATACGCTGGCGCTGGACAAGGCGAACAGTGACAAGCGTCGCGGCTATTCGAGTTGGGTTTCGTCACGAAACTTGAGCAACAAAGCGGAGGACTCGGTCGTCGAGGCGCTGATCCAAAGCGTGACAGGCAACTACGCGCTGGTGGCGAGGCACTACGAACTCAAGCGGGCTTTGCTCGGCTATGAGGAACTCTATGATTACGACCGCTACGCGCCGCTCAATCTGAAGGAAAGCGAAGCCTTCTACCAGTGGGCCGAGGCGAAAGCGATCGTTTTAGGTGCTTTTGAGAAATTCAGCTTTCAGATGAAAGCGATTGCTCAGGAGTTCTTCGACGAGGCTCGCATCCACGCGCCGGTCAGCGCGGGCAAACGAGGCGGCGCCTTTGCCGCCCCGACAGTCGCCAGCGCCGATCCCTATGTGTTTCTCAACTATCTGGGCAGCACGCGCGATGTCACGACTTTGGCGCACGAATTGGGTCACGGCATCCACATGGCGCTGTCGGGGAGGAAACACGGTCTCTTCGCCTTGTATACGCCGCTGACCACAGCCGAGATGGCCTCCACATTCGCCGAGATGCTGGTCTTCCAGGATCTGATGGCGGCGGAAAAGGATAGAGAAGTGCGGCTCTCGATGCTGGTGGGCAAGATTGAAGATACCTTCGCCACGGTGTTCCGTCAGATATCAATGAATCGATTCGAGGACAAGATGCACAGGGCCCGTCGCTCTGAAGGCGAGTTGACCAGCGAGCGGCTGAGTGAATTGTGGCTGGAAACGCAGCGCGATATGTTCGGCGATAGCGTCACCATCACCGAGGAATACGGGCTGTGGTGGAGCTATGTGCCGCACTTCTTGCATACGCCGGGCTACGTTTATGCCTATTCCTTCGGCGAATTGCTGGTATTGGCGCTGTATCGGATGTACCAGGACGAGGGTGAATCCTTCGTGCCAAAATACCTTGATTTGCTGGCCGCGGGCGATTCCGATTACCCGGACAGACTGCTGGCCAAAATCGGCGTTGATATCAATGATCCCGGCTTTTGGCAAAAAGGCATTGATGTGATCGAAGGCTGGATTGATCGAGCCGGAGCGCTGGCGCGGGAATTGTATCCCGACAAATTCGCTTGAGGGACTGACGGTGGCATTCTTGAACCGGTGGAAGGTCGAGAGATGACGGTGGGTTATTCCGGCGCGCCGCTGCAAAAGAAGCTGGGTATCAAAGGCGGCTATCGGATGGCGCTGCTGGGGGCGCCCGCGCATTACCGCGATATGCTGGGCGATTTGCCCCCCGGCATTGCCATCGACGAGGCGCTTTGCGGCACGGGCTATGATTTCCTGCATGCGTTTTATGTCGAACGCGCCGACTATGAAGCGGCCTTTCCCGCGCTGAAGGCGGCGATACACAGAGACGGCATGATCTGGATTTCCTGGTACAAGAAAGCCGCCAGGATGCCCACCGATATCACGGAAGACGTCGTTCGCGAGATTGCCTTGGCGGGCGGACTGGTCGATATCAAAGTCGCCGCGATCGATGCGCAGTGGTCGGGACTGAAACTGGTGTATCGGCGACGGGATCGCTGAGGGTGCATTGAGGGCATAGATGGGAGAGTCGCTCACGCTGGATGAGGCGCGGACGCTGCGCGACCAATTGAAACGCGACGGACAGACGCTGGTCTTCACCAACGGGCATTTCGACTTGCTGCATATCGGCCATCTCGATTACCTGGAAAAGGCGCGGGCCCTGGGCGACGCGCTCTTCGTCGCGGTTAATGGCGACGCTTCCTCGTCGCGCTTGAAGGGGAGGGGACGGCCGATTGTGCCGGCGGGGGAGCGCGCCCGCTTGCTGGCGGCGTTGCATCCGGTCGACGCCGTGATCATTTTCGAAGAAGACCAGGCGGACGGATTGCTACGGGCATTGCAACCGGAGATCTATGTCAAAGGCGGCGACTATGCGCATAAGGACTTGCCGGAGCGGCCCACAGTGGAAGCCTATGGCGGACGCGTTAAGTTGATCGACTTCCTGGGGGACCATAGCACGACAAAGCTGATCAACAGGATTCGCAAATTGCCCTAATGGAGAGACAGGATAATGCTGCATTTATGGTCGCTGGCAACTTGGAACCTCGAAATTACTCATGATGCTGGGAATCCTGAATGGATCGACACGCCTGTTACCAATTGGAAGTTTGAAAGCTTGGCCGCCAATGAAGCACATTCCTTTGATAGTGACAAATGGACCATTCGACTGCCACAGCCTCTAAATCTATTGACAGCCTGGTACATGGATGAAGTATGTGAGCATCTTTTTCTGACATGTATCGACCCCCGTGGCATCACCTTGCACAAGCTGTTGAATGAGATTGAAGTGCAAGAAGATATACCCAAGATACATCTGGCTGGAATCCCGCTATCACATTTGTGGTATACTGTTGATGGCTTCTACACTTTCACTTTTGCTTGGTTCTATGGTGGTTGGCCGTATCAGCATTTTGGTTCTTTTCGCATGCTACTGATGCAAGAGGAGTCATAACATGAATAAAAGTGCGCGAATTATTGAAGTGAAAGGCCGCACAGAGCCAGTAAAGATATCCTGGCATAAGGACCCAACGCGCCATTTGCTCAATGAAACGGCCGTCAACGAAACGACCAGAAATGATGGTCCAGTTCAATCCAAAACGCCGCCTAGCGACGACGAGCCCGCCGCCTCGGAGTAATGCTCCCAATCGTGTTCACCGCGCAAAATCAAAACCGCCGTCAGAATGCGGCGGTAACTGTCACGACAAATTGCTGCAATTTGACGGACATTCTTTTATGAGGATAAGTTCCGCTCCTGGTAAGTGCTGCCCAACTACGTCAGGCGGTTGTAGAACTCCACGACTTGCTGGATATCGACCGGCGTCTGCACTTCGCCTTCTTCCGGCACACGGTCCAGCGTGACGCGATAGTTGTCCTTGTCCACGACCAAATAGGGCGGGAAGTAGGCCGCTTGCTGCACCCATTCCTGAATGTGCACGTTCTTCTTCATCTTGTCGCTGACTTCCACGACGTCCCCGGGCTTGACCTGATACGAAGGCAGGTTAACGCGCTGGCCATTGACCATGATATGACCGTGGCCGACAATTTGCCGCGCTGCCCATATGGTTGCGCCCAGGCCGGACTTGTAGACCACGTTGTCCAGGCGCCGTTCCAGCAGGCTCAAGAGGTTGACGCCGGTCGGCCCCGACATCAACGCGGCTTTTTTATAATAGTTGCGCATCTGGCGTTCGCGCACGTTGTAGATGAATGCCAGCTTCTGCTTTTCGTCCAACTGGAGGGCGTAGTTGCTGCGCCGTCCGGAGCGGAAAGATTTCTCGCGTCCGTGCTCGCCGGGCGGGTAAGCGCGTTCTTCCAGGATTTTGGAATACTTGGGGCGGGGCACCAGCAGTTCGCCGAAGCGGCGCTGTGGTTTCGCTTTTGGTCCGTGATATGAAGCCATGCTTGCCAGTTTCCTCGTTTCACAGCGGGTGTATTAGACCCAACTCAATGCGGCGCTAAAGGGCCGATCTTGCAGAAATCGGCTATCTATCGTAACGGATTCTCGCCGAGACGCTAGGGTGAGTTTAGCGAAGTAATTCCAAGTAAGTAATGAGAATTGTGAAAACGCCGCTTTTCTACCCCATCCCCGGCCCTTCCCCGTATCAACGGAGAAGGGTGACTCGTCATCGCAGTTGATCTTTTGCATGACTAACTTGGTTTTACTGAGTTGAGGCGGCGATGTCTAATCTGCCGAAGGCGGGACGTCGACCGGCTCATTGTGTCACGTGCTGTATTGATCTGTCTTGGACGCATCACCGCTATGATAATTGTTCTCATTTGCCTAATGCAGGACGATCTCCGTGAGTGGCAGCATGTCGGCAATTTCATTAGCGTTGTCGAGCCAAGCCTGCTTTTCGCCAGTTTCCGAATGGTAGAGGATGGTCATCAGGCGGTATGCGCCAGGCGGGACATTGGCAATGTTAAGCGAGAACTGGCGCAGTTCATTCTCGTGGACGAGTGGAAGATTGAGCTGGGCGACATTGTTCCCGTCAGTTGAAATGAGTTGATACGACAAAGCGTAGTCATCGAGCGGTTGACCCGTTCTACCTGTCCAGCGGTCATTGATTAGCACTGCCGATTGATTGGCGTTCAGCCCCCCGCCGATGAAATCGTAATTGATGAGATTGCTGCGAAAACGCTGCTGAACAATGGGCGCCAAACATCCCAGGCGCTGCCAATAATACTTGATGATTGTCGTTTGCTCGCTTATGGGCATGACTTGACAGTTTTCGTAATTGAGCTCATCCATATAGCTATCGAAATAAGCAAGTCGATCGGCAGACAGTTTGTCCGCGTGCGCGACCACCCAGATTGCAGGCGACGTGATAGCGAAGCGATCGGCTGCGCGATTCGAGTCCTTGATAATCCCAACCTGGATGCCATGCCTGCCAAAAAAGTACTCGGCCGGCGTATGACCGAGTTGAGCCAACAGTTTGTTGAAGCCCGGACTGGTCAAGAATGATTCATAAAAGTAATCATCGGTAGAGAACAGAACGCTTGGCGATGGATCGGCTCTTTGGGCAAGTCGAGAGATAACCTGGGTTGGAGGCTGTGAATACGTCAGCGAGCGCAGATTCAGCCACGACCACCAAGAAACATGCGTTTGCATATGATGACCTGCCAGGATCCACAGAATCACCAGTACCAGCAAATACTTGCGAAAGCGGTACAATCCATAAAAGCCTGTTGTGAAGAAGAGCGCGCAGGGCAACCAGTTGGCGAGATGATAGCGCATGGTGAAATCGGCAATGAAGGTCGTGTAATGAGACAGCAATGCCAGGAAAACGACGAAGATCAGGGGCAGAACAAGCCATGGCCGTATTGGCGCTCGCCCCCTGAATCCGCCCAGCGCCAAGCCGCCAATCACGATCAATAGCAATAGCGGCTCGTGGTTAGTAACCGCTTCCTGCCAGGCTTGGATGGCGCGCGCCATGCCGATCCCGTCTGGTTTCTTCACCTCCACAGTTGACATTAAGCCTTCTGCAGCGGCCAAGGGATAGGGAATGAATAAAAGCACCGCGACAATTACGGCAAACGATACCAGCGTCCAACGTCGATTCTTTGGAGCGAAGAGCAGATGGAAGACCCCAAGCACAGCAAGGAATACGCTATTGAAGAAATGAAGGTTGCAAAGGACAAAAACTGCCGCGAATAATGCCAGATAGTCGCCCGATCGCACCTGTCTGCATTGATACATGATGCGCAGATAAATCCATAAGATGATCCCCGAAGCCAAGGTAGACATCGGGTACATGCGTATATGCGCATAGTAGTGGTTGAAAAAGGCGTTGCTTGCGACGATGGCAACCGCGATCAGACCCGCGCCGGGTCCTACAAAATCGTTGCCGAGGCGATAGCTTATCGCGAGTGTGATTAAGCCGGCGAAGATCGTCAACAATCGCGCGATCGCCACATCGAAACTGGTGATTCTGCCCCAGATGTTCAAGATCAAGAAATAGCCAGGACTGTGGTCTGGCGCGTAAGTCAGGATGGTATGAACGGTCTGCGACGGTGAATAGGGATTGAAACCGATTCCGTTTGCAAAAATGAGGGAGTCGAACTCATCGCGACTCGGCGCTATCCGATCCATCTGATGGAAGGACAATCCCGAGACGATAAGAATTGCAGGTATTACCCAGGCATAATGACCCAAATCCATCGAGATATGGAAGGCTTTGGACCATTTCATTGTATTATTGTCCATCGATCTTTCTCGATGGGTCGCGACAGGATGGGGACCTGCGAATCAGGCCGGCATGTTCTCCAGGCGCGTCAGCCAGTAATGCACATCGAAGCTCTCGTCCCCGGTCAAGAAGCGCCAGAGTTTGATGCGATTGACGATTTCCAGCCGTCCGGAAGCCTCCTCGAACCAGGGTTCGCGCTGGCTGAGGATATCTTGGACGTTGCCGCGCCCACGCGGGCCGGTAAATATCTCCTGGTGATCGCGGTATGCTTCGTCGAGGTCGTCGGTGTTCCACAGGCGCAGTTGGCGCACGGCCGGGTTGAGGCGCAGCTTGAACATATAGCGGCGGCGATTGGTCTGGTTCTGGCGACCGCAATGCCAGATGCCGTGATGCAGCGCCAGGATGGAACCGGCTTTGCAGATCATGGGTATCTGGCCGCGCATATTCTGATAGGCGGCGATATCCGCCTCGTTGACACGGCGGAAGTGGCTGCCGGGCAGCAGCAGCGTGCCGCCCATTTCCAAAGGCACGTCGTGCGGGAAGTACATGATCTGAATGTCAAAATGGCTACGCAGGTCGATGATGGAATCGGCGTGCAAGCCTTGGGCCTTGCCTTCGTTGGGCTCGCGCACGTGGATGGCATCGTGGTCGAAGAGCGGATCTTCGCCCACCAGGCTCTGAATCAAGCCCTGGATCTGCGGCAGATCCAGCAGCTCGCGGATGGCGCTGCCGTGATAGCATCGCGAAAGCGGGGTACCGGCGGGCGAGCCTTTGATGGCGTCATTGTCGATATCGCGCATGACTTTGTCGTTGATCTCGTCAGGAACCAGTTCGTCGAAGCGCAGGAAGCCGCGCGCCACAAACTCCGCCATTTGCTTTGACGTGAGCAGATATTGCTTGTCGGTCATGCGTCTAATTCCTCCAGTTTTTCAAATACGAATCCATATTTCATGAACGAGGTGGTGTATTCCTCGCCCGGGTAGGGTGGAATGAGCACCGGGTGCTGGATCAGCCGCCAGCCATCCAGCAGGGCATCCAAGCCGGTTTCATAGGGCGCTTCGTTGTTGTCGCCGGTAGTGAAGCGGTTTTTGCCGGTGCCGTCATAGATCGACCAGCCCAGCACACGGCTGTCTAAAGCAGAGGTAGACAGATACAGGGTTAGCACCTGTTGCCGCATCGAATTGTTCATGTATGCCTCTTTAAGCGCGCGTATAAATCGCCGTGTATCTTACCCTATCCCTGATTTACAGGCAAACGTACGCGCGAAGTGTTTTAACCGATTGGAATGCGCGTCGTATCAACGATGGCCTGCGCGAACGCATGTCCGGGGAGCGTCTCCTTTAGTCGTCGTCGATTTCCACGTCAATGACGACTTTGGTATCGGGCAGGTCGGACCGTTCACGGAAATAGCGGATCACTTCGTCGCCGATCACTTTGGCTTTGGCAGCCATCGCCGCGCTCTTCACCGCCCAGCCGACTATGGGGATGATGCCGACAACTTCGCTGATGACGCCGCCGGCGATGGCGCTGGCGACCGCGCCACCCAGCACGGATAACAGGTTGTTCATGTCGAAAGCGCTGATCCCGTAGGCGCTGGCGACCTGGTGAATCATGGCGGTATCCGCAGCAGTGAGGAAAAACGCGCTGCCGGGTATCCACCCGGTTAGCGCTGCGCCCGTTGTCCAATTGGCGACCAGCTTGCGCGCTTCGCGGTCGGCGTCTTGCAAACTTTTCGACATGCAAACTCTCCTTGGCTCGTGATATGGTCATTATACACTTTTACGCGTACCGGACGGACTCGTTGCGGCGCGGGCCAATCGCAGGGCTATCGCCTTAATCTTGACCTTCGTGTATCCTAAGAGGTTGGAATGGCGGTTATAGAAAGGTGAAGGACGGTGGACGGCAAAGCGAATCGAATTATGGTCGTTGCCGCGAATCGAAATGACAGAAACCGAATCAGGCAACTGCTCGGCGCGGAATACGCCCTTTCGATTTCCACCAATATCGTGTCGGGGCTGGATCTGGCGCGACGATTGCCGGATATTGATCTCATGTTAGTTGTCGGTCCCTTGAACGAGATGACCGAATCCGAGTTGCTGGGGGCGATACAACAGTCGCCCGCCATTTTGCCCTTGCCGGTTATATTTGTCGCTGAAGCCGCCTCGCCCGCGGAAGTCGCGGCGGCGTTGCAGCTGGGCGCGGCCGACTACATTGCGGGTGCCTGTACCGACGAAGTATTGCTCGCGCGGATCCGCTCCCGCCTCGCTGCGAAGGCGTTGATAGAGTCGCTGGAAACCTGCATCGCCGAATTGACCGAGACGGAAGAACTACACATGCGTTTGTTCCGCATGGCTTCGCACGATCTGAAGTCCCCGCTCAACAATATACGAATCGCGGAAGGCATCCTGCGCCTGGCTGCCACAGACAGCGGCGAGGTTGCGAATGCCTTGGATACGATTGGGTTGATGGTGGACAATATGAGCGACATCATCAGCAATTTTCTCGACATGATGGAAGTGCGGACCGGGAAACTGGAGCTGACGATAAAGCCGGTCAACTTGCGTGATGTACAGACAAACGTCGTTAACCAGTATCGCTTTGCGGCCAAGAAAAAGAACATTCGCCTGGAACTTGGCGCAACGAACGGCTGGGTGCTCGCGGATCCACAACGTCTGGTGCAAGCCCTGGCAAATCTGGTCAGCAACGCTATCAAATTCAGCCTTAATGACAGTAAAGTGACGATAAGCTCCGCGCGGCAAAAGGGATGCGGCGTCATCATCGTGGCGGACGAAGGTCCCGGTATCCCGTCATTCGAGCGCGACAATCTCTTTAAGGAATATGGCAGGTTGAGCACTCGGCCGACCGGGGGCGAGTCGAGCAGTGGTTTGGGCTTGTGGATCGTCAAGCAATTGATGTATGCCCAGAACGGTTCGGTCGGCGCGGAATTCCCCGAAAATGGCGGGTCGCGTTTCTGGATATCCTTGCCGGAGTGTTCGCCGGATACATATCACGCGGTCGACAATGTCCGGGCAGAGAGGGCAGGCCTGTTCCCGGCCAACAAAGAAGAAGCAATTTCCGCGCGCGCTCGGGGATCAAGCGATGACAGCGCAGGCGACGGATGAGACTTGCGCTGCTCAGTGATCAGATACCTCCTGAAGGCGCGGGCGGAGCGGAGGCGGTCGTCTGGCGACTGGCGCGGGGCTTGGCGGACAAGGGGCAGGACGTTCATGTCATCGCCACGACCAGGCGCGCATCGTTTGAAGAGATCCGCGACGACCTCCCAACTTATCATATCCACAGTAAGTATCCCGAGCGATTCCGAGCCTGGCTGTCATTGTGGAACCCGGGAACGGTCGGCCAATTGCGGGCTCTGCTGCAGCGCTTGCAGCCCCAGGTTGTCAACGCGCACAATATTCACTTTTACCTCAGCTACCACGCGTTGAAAGTCGCGCAAGACGCCGGCGCCGCCACAGTCTTCAGCGCCCACGACGTCATGCCCTTCGCCTATTCCAAACTCCGCCACTTCGCGCGCGGGAGCCCGCGACAGATAAACACCCCCGACGCCTATCGTCTGCCGCGCTTTTATAACCTGAAAAGCAATCGCTTTCGTTACAATCCCTGGCGCAATTCAATCATCCGTCGCTATCTCAGCCGTTTTGCCGATCGGCGTACCGTACCAAGCCAGGCCTTGGCGGAGGCCTTCATGCTTAACGGCCTGCCGCCTGTCGACGTGGTTCACAATGGCATTGATCTGCGGGAATGGCAAAGGCCCGATGACACACTGATCGAGGAACTGCGGCGCCGCTTCGACTTGGCTGGCAAACAGGTGGTACTGATCGCGGGCCGCTTGACGCCTGACAAAGGCACCGTGCCCTTACTGAAAGCGGTGGACAAGCTCAAGGAGAGGCTGCCCGGGATGACTGTCTTGGCATTGACCAATCGAGACATCGACGAGCAGATCCCGGCGACATATTCTCATCTGCGCTCGCTGATCCGCGCCGGTGGCTGGCTCAGCGGCGCGGAATTGCGCGCGGCCTATGACCTGGCGGACGTGGTCGTCGTCCCTTCGCTGATTTTCGATACCTTTCCGACGGTGAATCTGGAAGCGATGGCGGCTGGCAAACCGGTCATCGCAACCTGCTTCGGCGGCTCTCCCGAGATCGTAATTGATGGAGAAACCGGCTTCATCGTCAATCCATTTGAGACAAGCACCCTGGCCGAGCGTTTGGGGCGCTTGCTTGCAGACCGCAACTTGAGCCGCAAGATGGGACGTCGTGGACGGGCGCGCATCCGCGAGGGGTTCGCCCTGGACAAGCAGGTAGAGCAAATGCTGGCCATTTACGCGAGTGCACGCGGCGATAGTCGCGGTCTTTGAGGAGACTGCCATGAGACTGAATGATTTGCGGGTACACGCTTATCGAAAGGCGAGCGACCTGGGACGCGCGCAGGCATCTCTGATGAACTGGGTGCGCCAGACGAGCCAACGCGGCTATTTACATAAGGGCGATATTGGGCATCGCCTGTTCAACGGCTGCTATGGATACGATAAAGCGGATGTGTTTCGCTATTGGATGGATGACGCGGGCGAGGTAGGCGCTTTCGTCCTCCTTTACCCGCATTGGGAATCTTTTGACCTGCAAGTCGCGCCGAGGCTCTTCGGCAGCGACAGCCATGCCGAACTGATCAGATATTGTGAAGAGGAGACGCTGCGTCTTGGGCAAAAATATGGCAAGACGATCAAAAAGTGGGTGATCGAAGTCAGTGATGACGACTCGGGGCAGCAAGACTTCCTGGCGACTGTCGGTTACTCGCGGAGCAAGCACTGGTTCACCTTTACGCGGCATCAACTCGACTTTTTCCCCGATGCCGCGCTGCCCGACGGCTTCCATTTTCATGACGCTTCCCCGGCTGACTTGGAAAAACTTGCGGATGTGCACAATCACAGCTTCACCAACAAATGGAATGCCGATTCTTATGGCGAGGTTTTTCGCTCGCCGCACCTGGAATATGAGATTGTTGTCGTGGCGCCGGACGGGCGCTTCGCGGCTTTCACCAATGTTTGGATTGACGACCTGAATCGCTCGCTGCTCTTCGAGCCGGTGGGCACCCACTCGGACTTCCGCCGTCGCGGGCTCGGCAAAGCCTTGATGACTTATGTGCTCAAGCGCATGAAGGCAGTGCACGACTTGGTATGCGCCTGTGTCTGCCACGAGCCAGCGGATAAAAACCCGGCTTCCGGCGCCTTGTACGCATCGGTCGGTTTTCAAGAGCTTCACAAAATTTATGAATATGTCAAGCGCTTGACCTAGGACGCCGAACGGCGCGCAGGGCCGCCGCAGCGATTTCGACGACTTGGCGCAAGCGCCTTCGTTCACATCGCGCCACAATCTGTTACAATACGACTTGCAAATTTTGGCGTAGATTAAGAGGACAGCGGAGAATATGCCTTTGCAGATCTTCAACGTGCTAGGGCGCGAGAAACAGGCCTTCAATCCGATTCAAGACGGGCGCGTCGGCATGTATGTCTGTGGGCCCACGGTCTACGAGCATTCGCATTTGGGACATGCCAAGACCTACGTATCTTTTGACGTGGTAGCGCGTTACCTGCGTTATCGCGGCTTCGACCTGCTCTACGTACAGAACATCACCGATGTCGGTCACTTGCGCGCCAACGAAGAAGACAGAATCTTGGTGCGGGCGGCGCAACTCAATGCCAAGCCCATGCAAATTGTCGAGACTTATACACGCAGTTATTTTGAAGATATGGACGCGCTGGGCGTGCAACGTCCGGATATCTCGCCACGGGCCAGCGGTCATGTGCCGGAACAGATTGAGATGATAGAAACGCTGATTGCCAACGGCAATGCTTATGTCGCGGACGGCAACGTCTATTTCGATGTGCTCAGCGATGAGGACTATGGCAAGTTGTCGAACCGGCGCGTGGAAGAGCAACAAGACGAATCTCGCGACCTGGTCGGCGGCGACAAACGGCATCCGGCTGATTTCGCGCTCTGGAAGAAAGCCGAGCCGGAACACATCCTGCGCTGGAACAGTCCCTGGGGCGTCGGCTTCCCCGGCTGGCACATCGAGTGTTCCGCCATGGCGCAGAAGTATTTGGGGGCCAACTTCGATATTCACGGCGGCGGCATCGACAATATCTACCCGCATAATGAGAATGAAATCGCCCAAAGCGAATGCGCCAATGACCAGCCATTTGCCAATTACTGGATGCTAACCGGCAGCCTGAATGTGCTTGATCCTGACGAAGGCATTCCGGTCAAGATGAGCAAGTCGCTGGGCAATTATGTGACGATCAAAGATGCGCTGAAGGCGTACCGCCCCCAGGAACTGCGCTATTTTATCCTGACCTCGCATTACAGCAATCCGGTTGTCTATAGCGAAGATGCGCTGGCTTCGGCCAAGTCCGGTTGGGAGCGCCTGATGAACGCCGTGCGCCTGCTGCGGCAACGCATGAACAGCGCGGATGAAAATGATGCCGGCAGCGCTTTCTGCCAGCGGATTGACCGCGCCAAAGAGGAATTCGCAAAAGTCATGGATGACGATTTTAACTCGCCGCGCGGGATTGCCGTCTTGCAGGACTTGACGCGCGAAGTGAATACCTTGCTGAACAGTGATACCGAAGTGGGCTTGTATACGCTGGCGGCTATCGACGAAGCCTACGCTTCCCTTGGCGGCGCTGTACTCGGTCTGGTGCCCGCGATTGAAGCGGGCGAAAGCGGCGACGGACAGCGGGAGGCGGGCTTGATCCAGATCTTGATCGATCTGCGGGCGCGGGCGCGGGCCGAGCGCGACTTTGCGCGCAGCGATCAGATTCGCGATCAGTTGGCCGGCTTGGGCGTCGTCTTGGAAGACCGCGCCGATGGGACGCTTTGGAAGCTAAACTGAGCGAAGAAGCGCTAAAGAAGCGCTAAAGAAATGAGGCGGTCGAGATGCCTGAATTCCTCTACGGGCATTGGGCAGTAATTGAAGCGATGCGCGCGGGTCGGCGCAAGCTGGACGCGCTGATGATCCATGAACGCGCCGAAAAACGTGGCGCTGTCGGCGACGCCATGAGCATGGCGGAAGAGCTAAATCTGCCGATTCAGCGTGTGCAGCGACGCATTCTCGACGACTTGGCAAGTAACGGTAATCACCAGGGCTTGGTCTTGCGCGTGGGATCCTATCCCTATTGCGACGTGGAAGAGATCTTGGGAACGGCCGCCCGCCGCAACGAAGAACCCTTCATCCTTTTGCTTGACCTGCTCAAGGATCCGCAGAATGTCGGCGCTCTGATTCGCGTCAGCGATGCTGTCGGCGCGCATGGCATCGTGATCCAGGAGCGCCGCAGCGTGGCGGTGACGCCCGCTGTGGTAAACGCCTCATCAGGCGCGGTCGAGCATATCAATGTGGCGCAGGTGACCAACCTCGTCTCCGCCATGAAGGAACTGAAGGATCAAGACGTCTGGATGGTCGGGCTGGATGTGGGACATAACATCCCGCCGCTGGACAAAACCGACTTGAACATGGCGCTGGGACTGGTGATGGGCAGTGAGGGCGAGGGCCTGCGCCGCCTGGTGCGCGATACCTGCGACCTCTTGTTGACGCTGCCGATGCGCGGTCAGGTGGGCAGCCTGAATGTCGCGACCGCCGGCGCCATCGCGCTCTATTCCGCCTGGAGCGCCCGCGGCTGGAATGGCTGGGTTCACGCCTGAGCGTCTTCTACAGTGCTGTCGACAAATGCTTGGTCAATCTGTCCCCTGACCTGCTCTACAAAAGCCGTAGGGTGTATCAAAAGAATGTCGTTTACCAATGTATATGGCTTGGAAAACCGCTGATCATGTTTGACTTCGACATTGCCCATTAAGTTTATCGTCTGTACAGAATCTAGTATCGCGCTCTTTTTCCCCGCGTATCCAATATGCTTGAGGTCAATCACGAATCCAGTCAAACGACCTAATTCATAACCTTCAATCCCCGGGAAAAAATGCGCTACAACCTGCCTGGTCTTGCCCTTGCTGGATTCGCCCGATTCGAGCGTATATAGCCGATCCATCCACGGAATCAAGAGCGTCATCGCCGCGACATGATTGTCCGGCGATCCGGCCATTAATTGTTGGATCTGGGGTCGCGCGCTGATCGCCCAAGCGTCTTTGTAGCTGGCATTCTCGATGCCGCCTATGGTCAGAGTGTCTTCCAACGCCATGCGGTCTCCTCCGCTCAAGCGCGAAAGCGACTACAGTATAGTATATTTAGAATCATTCAAACGATGCACAAATGGTTTGTCTTGTTTAAAGATTTGCATGATGCGGTTAACAAATTGGGACGAATCACAGGAGTCGTCCCTGGATTTCGCTGGCTGTATGGCGAGTCACGCGCGGCGCGGACCCCGCCGTGAAAGCGACAAGCTGGCAACGCACAAGGCCGCCATTAGCGCGCCGCCAATAACGAAGGGCGCGCTCGATCCCAATTGCTGAAACAGGAATCCGGCCAGCAGAGGCGCGCTGGCGTTGGCCGCGCTGGCCAGCGCCGAACTGACCCCGAGCGCGCTGCCGTATTCGCTTTCGCCGACCGATCGGGTGATCAAGCTATTCAGCGCGGGACGGATTAGCGCCGCGCCAACAGAAATAGGGACCAAGGCCAGCGCCAGCCAGAGCACACCGGCGGGGCCATTGTTTCCGTTGGCCGGCAACTGAATGCGCAGGTCGCCGATCAAGGCATGGGCCCGCGTCGGCGCCTGTGCCATCAGATCGCGCGCGACCAATTCTCGCACGTAAAACGGATGCGGCTGCTCCGGCGTCGCGCCGGCCAGCAGCAGCCCAAGCGCCAGCAGGAAAAGCGCGGCTATCACCAGGCGCCCTTCGCCGAATCTGCTGCTCCAGGGTCCGATAGCGCGCATCTGCACGATCACCAGGATGATGCCGACGAATAGAAACAGAGCGGCGTTGCCAGCCCCGAGCAAGCCCAGGCGCGTCAAGGTGAAGAGGCCGAGCAAGCTCTCAAATCCAAAGAAAATGAACTGCTGCGCGAACATCAACAAGAGTAGAAAACCCATGAAGGGTCGTGCCAGATAGCGAAACAGCGTCACAGGAGTTATGCCGCTGCTGGAAGCTTCTCCGCGCCGCTCCGGCGGATGGGTTTCCTTGAACATAAAGGTTGTGATCAAAATCGACAGGAAGGAATAGAGGGCGGCTGTAAAGGCAGGCACGGCGAGCGAGTCGGTCAGTTCAAAACTGAGTATCGCGATGGCAGGACCGAAGATAAAACCCAAACCAAATGCAGCGCCGGTAATGCCTAATCCACGCGCTCGGTTGGAAGCGTCGGTGATATCGGACAGTGCGGCTTGAGCCGTGGCGATATTGGCGCCGAACAAACCGTCAAATAGCCGTGAAACGATGATCAAGGCCAATGAATTTGCCAAGCCCAACATGATGAAACTGATGCAGGTTGTTACCTGGCTGATCAGCAGCAAGGGACGCCTGCCGTAGCGATCGGAAAGGGCGCCCATCATGGGAACGCCAATCAACTGCGCCAGCGGGAAAGCCGCCACCACGATTCCCACTTCGAGCGGTCCCGCGCCGTGAACTGCTGCATAGAGGTGCAAGAGCGGCAAGACGACGGTCAAGCCGAGCATATCGACGAATACCATCAAGAAGATGGGAATGACCCGCCGCATATCAAGCCCGGTTGGCTCTCGGTTCACTTTTTATAAACCTCCTCGCTCATGCTAGGAGCGGGCTTGTTATTTTGTGGGAGCGTGGCTAGACCTTTTCGTCGGTTACGCGCCGAGCAGCTGGCACTGGCAAGCGACAGTCACAAACGGACGGGTTAGCGCATACTCTAGCAGAACTGCGCTATGCGGCTAGCCCGATTAGGGCTGGAGTCCGCGCGGATGACGCTCTCTAGCCATTGCTTAACATTTCTGGCTTACAAGTGAGTTGCCCGCGATTTACCTATATGTTAGCTTTAAGTTGATTGCGAAATCGGGCGGATGGATGCCTTGATGCCAACTTCACGCGAGTATGCGCGTATGCGGTCCCGCATGGTGGACGAGCAACTGGTGAAGCGAGGTATAAACGACCGTCGTGTGCTGGATACCATGCGCGCCATGCCGCGCCATGATTTTGTCACCGAGGAATTCAAAGCAAGGGCATATGAGGATCGGCCGCTGCCCATCGGGGAAGGGCAAACGATCTCCCAGCCCTACATCGTTGCCTTTATGTCGGAGCGGTTGCGTCTGAAGCCCGAACATACGGTGCTGGAGATCGGCACGGGTTCCGGTTATCAAACAGCCATCTTGTGCCATCTTACAAAATACGTTTACAGTATTGAGCGCCACAGTCGACTGGCCGGGCTGGCCGGCCAACGTCTTGGCGAGTTGGGGTACAACAACATCGACATTCACGTCGGCGACGGCAGCCAGGGCTTGCCCGACCAGGCGCGCTTCGACCGCATCATTGTCACGGCGGCCGTTCCCAAGTTGCCTACCGTGCTCTGCACGCAGCTTGCCTACCACGACGGACGTATGATACTGCCAGTGGGCGATCAGCAGTTACAGGAACTTAAGTTGATCTCGCGGCAAGGAGAGCGCTTCACCACGCGAACGCTGCTGCGTTGCCGCTTTGTGCCTTTGATCGGTCGCTATGGGTTCAGCGACAGCCTTGACGAGGATGTCGACCTGCTCTAGCCCGAGGCCGGAACCAGCCGGTAGATGGCGCCGCCTTCGTCGTCGATGGTGCCAAAATAGATTGCGCCGTCGGGACTGACGGTGATGTCGATGCGGCAATTGACCGCTCCCAACTCCAGCGGCCGATCGAATAGAATGCGATTGCGGCCCTCGCTCAAGCGCAAATGATGCAGTTGGCCATCGTTCCAACTGCAAAAGAACAGGTCGTTGCGCCAGCGCGGAAAGGCGTCGCCTTGATAAAAGACGATGCCAACCGGCGCAATGGTCGGCGTATAGCTCGCAAGCGGCGGCAAATACTTGCCTAAGCCAGCGATATATTGCCTGCCCACACACTCGTATTCCTGACGATAACCGTAATTGTAGCCCGGCAAGATGAGATTGATTTCGTCATCGCAATTGTCGCCGTTTTCGGTGGCGAAGAGGCGTCCGCTCAGCGGATCGAAGGCGTAGTCGAAGGGGTTGCGCAATCCGTAAGCGAAGATGCTGCTGTCCGCGATGGGATTGTCATCGGGCACTGTCAGGCGGTCGCCGCTGACGGCAAAGCGATGGATTTTGCCATGCGGAATCGTCAGATCCTGTGGACGGCTGGCCTCGCCATAGTCGCCGATGCCGATGTATAGGAAACCGTCCTCATCAAATTGCAGCCCGCCGCCATTGTGCACCAGAAAACCGCTGTCAATTGGCACGGCGAACATTTCGGTCTGCTCGTAAGCTCGGCCCTCTTCCAGGCGGAAGCGCAGAACCTTGTTGGCGGGATATGCTTTGGCGGTGCCGGCGGCTGTGTAGAAGACCCAAACATGTCCATTGTTCTTGAAATCGGGATCAAGCGTGATATTCTGCATACCGCGTTCTTGCAAGGCATTAACGGCCAGATGCAATACCGGCGCGCGCTGCCGCACTCCGTCAGCATCGACAAGCCGAACATTGCCGGTCGATTTTTCTGTGTAGAGCAATTCTCCCTCGGGCGTGAACACCAGGCCAACCGGGAAATCCGCCAGCAGGAAGCGCTCGACGCGATAGCGAAGGCCTTCGGTACTGACATGGGTGTCATCTGCGACACTCGTGCTGTAAGCGCACAATAGCAGAAGCAGCAGCGCGCTGAGCAAGAGTCGACGGTTGTCAGCAGACATGGCAATGTGTTTCCGACAATCCACAAACGGCATGAGCATACCAAGAATCATATCGTCAAAACATACCCTAGATATCGGGTCAGATAAAGCGCGGGCTATGGCTGTATTGACGCCGATTTGCTAAGCTAGCTATTACTGATATTTCCGGAGCGGATCAATTGGCCGATGACAAGGGACCAGGACAAATGAACCTCGACTTGATCGAGATGGTGCAGCGCGCCCGCATGATGCATGACGAAGATGCGCGCCCTTCCGACTACGCGGCGGTTTACTGGATCGAGGCAAAACAGGCGTCCGGCGACTATCCTGCGCCGACGGCGAATGCCGGCGAATGGCGCGTCCGACTGACTGTGGCGACGGTCGACCGGGTATGGGAAAAGGTGAAACGGGCCACAGTCGCGGGGAAGCTGGGTTACAAATCGAAGGTGTCGACGCGCCCGGCAGCGGGGCAAGCCGATCCTGATGAACGCTTGCTGTGTGTACGGACATACGACGCGCGTGATATGGATGATGTGGAGCGGGTCAAGCGCGCGTTGCTGGACTTGGGGCTGCGCGATATGGAGTACGTTGCTGATAAGACGGGATGATCGGCGATTTTTGGGCGACCTGCCGGAGTCTGTTGCAGAACTGCCTAGACCCTCACCCCAAACCCCTGTCCCATAACGGGAGAGGGGCGGACATGTTTGAAGTCACACGGTACGATAGCGGCGGGTCAGCTAATAGCTGCTCCCTACAGGGTGCGTTTATGGCGAGAATTGTAGGGGCGACCTATCAGGTCGCCCGAAAGTCACGTAAATATTTCAGGTTTTGCGACGATTTCGCGCCTAATGGAAAGGTGTCCGCTCCTCCGTTTCCTGGAGGACCGATCTAGCGCGCGGCTGCCAGCGCCTGCTCAATGTCCTCAATGATATCGTCAATATGCTCAATGCCGATGCAGAGGCGGATCGTTTCCGGCGTGACGCCGGCCGCTTCCTGTTCTTCCGGCGTGAGTTGGCGATGGGTTGTCGAGGCGGGATGCGCGGCGAGTGACTTGGCATCGCCGATGTTGACCAAGCGCGTGAAGACTTGCAGCGCGTCGTAAAACTTGACGCCGGCATCGAAGCCGCCCTTGATGCCAAATGTCAGCAGGGCGGAGGGACGACCGCCGGTATATTTCTGCGCCAGGTCATAATAAGGCGAGCTTTCCAGGCCGGCGTAAGTGACCCACTCCACTTGACTGTGGTTCTCCAGGTGTTTTGCCACGGCCATGGCGTTGTCGACGTGGCGCTCCATGCGCAGCGACAGTGTCTGCAAGCCCTGAATTACCAGGAAAGCGTTGAAGGGGCTGAGGGCGGAACCGGTATTGCGCAGGGCGACAACGCGGGCGCGGGCGATGTACGCCGCCGGGCCCATGGCATCGGTGAAGACGACGCCGTGATAACTCGGCTCCGGCGTGCTGAACATGTAGAAACGCTCCCCGTGCTTCGCCCAGTCGAAGATACCCCCGTCAACCAGGATGCCGGCGATACTGTTGCCATGTCCGCCCATGTACTTTGTCATCGAATGCAAAATGATATCGCAGCCGAACTCAACGGGACGGCAGAGCGCCGGCGTGGGCACGGTATTGTCCACGATCACCGGTACGCCATGCGCGTGCGCCATGTCCGCGATAGCTTCCATATCCGGGATATTGCCCGCGGGATTGCCGATTGACTCGCAGAAGACGGCGGAAGTCTTGTCGTCGATCAGCTTCGCCAGATCGTCAGGACTGTCACCTTCGGCGAAGCGCACATCAATGCCGAGCTTGGGCAGCATGTGTCGGAAGAGCGTCCAGGTGCCTCCATAGAGCTGTGGCACGGTCACGATATTGTTACCGGCTTCCGCCAGATTGACGATCGAGTAGTGGATGGCCGCCTGGCCCGAAGCCAGCGCCAGAGAGGCGACGCCGCCTTCCATCGCCGCCACGCGCTGTTCCAGCACGTCGTTGGTCGGGTTCATGATGCGCGTGTAGATATTGCCCGGTACCGCCAGATTGAAGAGGTCGGCGCCATGCTGCGCGTTGTCGAATTCGTAGGCGACGGTCTGGTAAATCGGCACCGCTACAGCGTGCGTAGTCGGTTCAGGTTCATATCCGGCGTGGATGGCTTGCGTCTCGAGCTTCATAGACTATTCTCCCTAAGTAATCGGTTTGCTAAGGAATTCGCGGCATACTTTACCGCATTTCGAACGCAGTTAAAGAGGCAATATATCGCAATTTGTCATGCCTGTACCTTGTATTTCCAGCGCGCCCGGGTCTGTTCGATGGTGGCGATGGCGATAAGAAAATCACTCTCGTGGGGGAAGAGATTGCGACATAATCTGCTTACAGTAGGAAGCAATTCCCTCTGACGGTGCTAGTTTCTCGCTGAGCTTGTCAAACAGATCATGGATTGCATTTGGGAATCCGGTCGCCAAATGATAGAACGAAGCGCCGTCGATTTCGATGACGTTGCTTGCAATCTGTGTAGAGTATCGTACTGGTTTTCGGGGAACAATTAGCACTAGATACGCCGTCCAATCTCCGCGTAAGCTACGTATAGCTGTGGCAAGATCAGTTTCGACTTGTCTTCTGTTGGTAGCGTTCATCGTGTTCCACTTGTTTTTGACCTCGGCGACGATTTGCCGCTCAGCGCTTTTCAAATCGTACAGCGCATCATGATCTTCCCAGCCGCTAACGGAACCGAGAATAGACTGATGGAAAGCTCCCAAAGCCCCGCTCATTCCGCGAATAGCAGATTCAGCTTGTTGGAGGTCTCCTAAATCTGCTGATTCAGCTACGGAAAATGTGGAAGCAAGGAGCAATGTGAAGAATGGATCCACAACGTTTTTTCTTCGTCGACTTTCTGCTTTAGTCAGCGCATCCTCTGCACTCTGTTGAAGATCCTGTATTGCTTCGTCAAATGCTGTATCACTTATCCACGACAACATTACAGTAAATCCATAATTGCGGTTTCGTCAATCTCAATGCCAACAGGAACCCGCATCAGTCTATTGGCCACACGATATGTTGTACCGGAACCTAGAAATGGATCAAGCACAATATCACCTTCATTTGTGAATAGCTTAATGAAAAACTCCGGCAGCCATTCTGGAAAGGCCGCACTATGTCCTGTATTGTGGCACACTGGCGGTTTGTGCAAGACGTTTGTGGGGTAAACCGTTTTGCGGTCTTCCCATGCTGCGATCTTACGACCAATATTTGAACCAGTTGCGGACTCTTGCCTTTCACGGTCGTTTGAACTCATATTTGCCAATCGTTTTTCAGTCCAGTTGCCCACCGGTACTTTCACCGCATCCTGGTTCATCCGAACGTCCGGTGTCTTCGTGAAATGCAACAACCTCTCCCATGAGTCTCGAAATCTATACTTCCATTTACCTGGAGCCGAAGTGGTTTTGTGCCAGACATACTCTTCGGTCCAACGCCAGCCTTGCTCCTTCAACGCGAGTATAAGATACAAGACATAAGTATGACGCTCTCCGTTGATTGCCTTTTCTTTGATATTTAGTACAAAAGACCCATGTGGTGCCAAAACTCGTAACATCTGCTCGGACCGTTCTGAGAACCAAGCAACGTATTTGTCGGCAGGTATACCCCCGTATGTGCGCTTTCGCGCATCTGCATATGGCGGAGAGGTTACAATTAGATCAATGGCGTTGTCTGGAAACGTGTTAAGGACATCCAAACAGTCTCCAAAGTGCACTTGGTTGCACCATTCGTGAGTTGTAGACAACGGTTGAGTTCCCCAGTTTAATAGTGATAGTTGACGATTATCAATCATGTCTTCTTCCTTGTCAAAACAGAACTAACGTTCCGATTTTGCGTTAGTATGACACAGGCAGCAATGTTTGTCAAATAGGTAAAATTGGGTAATTGTATCTTTGAGTAGACAATATTGGAGAGGCGTGTTACGTTCTGTGAATGGAAGAGTTACTTGGCAACATATTGACTCCTGCACTATCCCATATTGTGGTGGCAGTCATGGGGTCAATAGGAACATTGGGGACTCAATGGTCCATAAAACACTTTGCGCGTAAAGGTTTGCTCGAAAAGGTCGAACTAGCATATATGAAGCTGAGACTGGTATGTGAGCCAGGAACTATTGACCCGAAGTACCCTGGCAACGTGACATTTATGAAGTCCGACGCTAGAGATACCGCCAACAGCTTGTACAAGCGCCTAGAGAGGGCGGGATATCTGCCCCCAGATAAGAGATGCGACACAAGTGAGGAGTCTCTTCAAGAATGGTTCAGATTTCTCGAAATTATTCGTATTAGACTCGGATAATTGATCAAAGCTAAATCATTCGGAGCCCGGCTTTGAAAGGGAGTGCATGAAAGAGCGGCGGCAAGATTAGCCCCGAGGCGATATCTACTCAGCGATATAGTTCCCTAAAATTGTTATCTCGATAAGCCTGCACAAATGTCGAGTGTCATGCTTGTACCTTGTGTTTCCAACGCGCCCGCGTCTGCTCGATGGTGGCGATAACCACGCCGTAAACGACCAGCGCGCTGCCGATGATTTGCGCGGGGGAGGGAACCTCGCCGAACATGAACAGAGCGATTAGGGCGCTGAGGACAACGGCAATCTGCAGGACGATAGCCATTGCGGTCGCCGTATAGGTTTGCAGCGCCAGATTCATGGCGATGTGCCCGAAGACCTGGGCCAGGATCGTCACCACGATCGCCCAAAGATAGCTGCTGGCGGGATAACCGGTGACAGGGGTGCCGGTGGCCGCGACGAAAAGGGAGGTGACGATAGCGGCGCTGAAGAAGACCATAAAGCTGTAGAGCAGGGGCGGGATGACATTGTTCAATTGCCGCCCGATCAAGAGATAAATACCGAAGCATATCGAACCAAAAAGCGCCATGCCTCCACCGAGCAGGGGATCGGCGCCCGCTTCAATCGCGCTCAGTCCGCCAAAGCCGACCAGAGCCACGCCGATGATCGTCGCGACCAGGCTCAACCAGAAACGCCGCGAGAATACGACGCCAAATATCAGGATTTCCGGCAGCACGATCCACATCGGCGTGGTGCGGCGCAAAACGCTGGTCATCAAGATGCTGGTGTACTCGAGGGACAGGAATAGCAGCAGCAGATTCAGCGAGAGCCAAAAACCGGCGATGCCGGAAAGCAGCCATTGCCGCGGCGTAACCCGCAGCAAGTCCTCGCGATAGCGCGTCCAAATCAGCGGGGCGAGCGCGAGGGAAATCAGCCAAAGGCGGATCAAGACGATCACCAGCGACGGCATGCCTTCGCTCTGCGTGATGCGAATGGCGATAGGCGTGACGCCGGCGGAAAAGATGATCGAGAGCAGGATCAGTCCGCGTCTGTTGGGCATATACAGGTACAGCCCGCGAATCGAATAATCGCGCCATGCTAACACAGGCGCTAAAGGCTGGCTAGTCTGTCGCTCGTCCAGCAGCGTGGGAGCGAAGTTCATGGGCTAGCTGATCCGCAAAGCGCTTACCCAACTCCAGTTGTCCTGCCGTATCGTAATGGAGATCGTCTTCATGTTTGCTCAGCCCGTCGGTATCGACTGGGGATACATTCGGCACGGTTCTGGCAACTGTCGCTTGCGCGGCGCGCACAGTAGACAGGAAGGCGAATCTGGCCGGCGTTGGATTGACCAAGCCCATGACAAAATGAAGCTCTGGCTGGCCAAGATCGTGGCGTATATCGACAATCAGTCGCGTCAAATTGCGCTGATACACGGCCGCCGCCGCCTGGTATCGGCTGTCGCTCTCGCCTTGCATCCAGAGACAGGCGAGCAGTTTGACATCTTCCCCCGCGGTGACCCCTTTGACATGGCCAATCAGCTGCGGGTAAAGGGCGCCTTTGTCGGCGTCACCAGCGGTTGCGGCGCGTTCGGCGGACCATTCGCGCTCCCAAGCCAGCAGTGATGATCCGCCAACGGCGTACTTGATCAGCCACAGTTCATCAAGCGACATCAATTCAAGGAAGCGCTGCGCGAAGCCGACTTCTGGTCCGAAGCAGCCGGGGCGTGGATTCAGGTCGAAGAGCCTGGCGTTGGCGGGCATAGTGATATCGCCAAGCTCCGAGAGCTGGCCATGCCCTACCATATTCGATTGCCCTGCCAAAATCACAACTGGTTTCACCGCTCAGTTTTCTCCAGCCAGATTTGTCCCGAAGTGTACTCCAGGTTATTTGCCGCTGCTATTGCCGCAGTGGTAAACTCGTGGCAGCGAGACAGAGCGATACGGATAGCGATCGCCTGAACACTTGGAGTGGGGAGCCAAAAGCGACATGCCGGCTCAAAATGCGCCCAACATTCTGCTCATCATGACCGACCAGCATCGCTGGGATTACCTGGGTTGCGCAGGCGCGGATCACGTTGATACACCGAATATCGACCGATTGGCGGCTTCCGGCCTTCGCTTCACAAACGCCTTTACCAACGCGCCCGTCTGCGCGCCAGCGCGGATCGGTCTTGCGACCGGCATGCACCCGGCGCGAATCGGTACACTGGATAACAACTGCTATCTACCGTTAGGCTTGCCGACTTACTATCAAAGGCTGCGCGACAGCGGCTATCGCGTCGGCTGCGTCGGCAAGCTCGACCTGGCAAAGCCCGACACATACAACGGGCGTCATGGCGATCGTCCGCAGGTCTATCGCTGGGGCTTCACCCATCCCGAGGAAGTGGAAGGCAAGATGCACGCGGCGCAGGGCGATCCGAGCGCGCCACACGGACCCTACACGCACTATCTGAGTGCCCAAGGGCGTTTGAAGTCATTCTGGGAGGACTACCGCAAGCGAGACGAAGCTGGCTGGATCTTTGACGTCTCTCACGATTCAGTACTGCCGACTGAAGACTTTCACGACACATATATTGGTCGACGGGCCGCGCGTTGGATCGAGAATATCGCCGATGATTTCCCCTGGCATCTCTTTGTCAGCTTCGTCGGACCACACGATCCCTTTGACCCGCCGACGGAATATGCCGCACAGTTTCGGGATGCCCCCATGCCGGATGCCATCCCGAAGAATCGGGACGGGAAACCGCAGTGGATACTCAATCGCCAGAAGGATTTCAGCACCGAGGAACTCGCGTGTATTCGCCGCCAGTACTGCGCGCTGATCAAGCTGATAGATGATCAGGTTGGCGCCCTCCTGGATGCGCTTGAAGCGCGTGATATGCTGGACAATACCTATATCGTTTTCACCAGCGATCACGGCGAGATGCTGGGCGATCACGGCTTGTTCCAGAAGCAGGCGCCCTACGAGCCGTCCATGCACATTCCGCTGATCGTGTCTGGCCCCGGCATCGAGCAGGGCGTCGTATCGGAAGCGCTTGTCGATATGTTTGATCTCAATCCGACCATCTGCGCGCTGGCTGATGTGGAGCCCGCGCCGAATCTGGACGCGCGCTCTTTCGATCAGATTTTACTTGGCGCGCAAGACGCGCACCGGCAAGAAATCATTTCAGCTTTGACGAATTTTCGCTGCCTGCGAACGCGCGCTCACAAGTTTGTTGATAACATGAATGACTTGCCGGAGTTATATGATTTGCTGAATGATCCCGGGGAAACCCATAACATAGCGGATGATCGCCCCGATCAAGTTGCTGCTATGCGTGATCAGCTCCAGCAATGTTTCGGATGAAAGATAAACCGCGCCTTCAACGCCTGGAAGATAAAGGAGTGACGCAGTTAAGTGTAAGTCAAAGGCGCTTGCTATGTCTGCCTTAAGGAGGACCCTATATCAAAACAGCCTTGTCACATATCGCGATGCGATACCAAACGATCGCCTAAAGGAGAGAAAAATGCTTAAGCAAACTGAATCAAGAATAAGGATATTGGCGCTTCTGGCTTTAGTATTGCTGCTGGCAATCCCGGCCGGCGCGCAGGACGCGATGAACGAATTTGTCATCGGTGTTAGCGAAACAGTCGTGACGCTCGATATGGGCGTGCGCAGCCCGTCACTGGCGCATAAGCAGGTCAGCTACGCGATCTA
>WTGF01000107.1 GCA_011525385.1 Chloroflexota bacterium
CCCCCCTCAATCCCCCCATAGCAATGGGGGGAAGTACCTTTCGAGGTCGCATCGAGGCGCGTTTTCTGATGATGCCAGTGTCGACAACTGCTGTTTTCAAGCGAACTACGGATTTCGACTTTGATGACGCGTGTAGGGGCGACCAATCTGGTCGCCCCTACGGGTTTCGACATAAATCAGGCATGGTGGGGCGTTTCGGCAAAACGCCCGAAAAAATCGATCCCTTTCTGCTTTTTCTCGGTGCTCTCGGTGTCCTCGGTGGTGAATAAATGTTTCACGACTTACTTGCGCTTACTTCTGCGCCTCTGTGGTGAATAAAAAAAATCTGTTTCTCGTCCGCCTCCCTAGACCGAGCGCGCCAAATCATACAGCCTCGGCGCTTGCGCAGCGATGACATCGGCGTCGCTGCGCCAGGCGAAGAGCTCGCCGACCCCGCCGTATTCGAAGGCCATGGTCTCCGGTTCGCGCCAGTGGCCGTCGCGGATCCGCCCGACGACCCACTCGGCCAGGGACCAATCCTCGTCGGTCATGGCGAAGTGATCTTCGCGCACGCCGAACTCGTTCTTGTCCGGCAAGATGCCGACCAGGTGCAATTCGCGCAAGGCGGCGACGGGCATGGCATTCAGATAGGCATTCACATCATTCCGCCCCGTGCCCTCGCAGGCGCGGACGGCGTGGGCGACATCCAGGAGCAAGCCACAGCCACTACGCTGTACTATTTCGCTGACCACGGCCGGATCAACCACCTCTTCCAACAGACCGGCGTCCCAATCCGCTATCGGATATGACGAGTTTTCAACGACCACGTTGTCGTTGCCGAAGCTTCGCCCCAGCCGATCGACCCATGCTATCGCTTTCTCGATCACGGCTTCCGGCGTCACGGGCGGGCCGTCGGCAAAGTCGCTGGCGGAGACAGCGAGATGGGTGTTGACGACGAGGGTATCTGTGCTATCCAGCCAGTTCTGCAGGACGGCCCGATCCTGTTCTTTGGCATAAGGTCCGCCGGCGATATTTTCGAAATGGATATAGGCGGCGGGTCCCAGCCGCATTTGCGGCCGCAGTTCTTCCCAGGGCGGGAACTTGAACAGATCGACCTGAATGCGCTCCTCTTGCCATAGTTGCAAGGCTTCCGGCGAATAATTGATGGCGAAGTTCATGGCGTTGCTCCCGGGTGCGGTTTCGACAAGGAATCATACACAGCGAGGCTCGGGAATCCGCAGGGCGCGGGGATTCACCACAGTCGCCCGACGGCAGCCAATCGTCCCGCCGTGCTCACACAAAATAACGAGCCAGTAGCTTCGCGCGGAGTCGCCATAATGTCTGAGATCGTTCGCAAAACTGAGGAACGGCAAAAGCAACAGCTAACGCCGCACTGGCCAATACGCGTCTAGTAATATCTTGAGTTTTTGTGTCACGCGTAATTTAAATGGCAGCGCATGGTCGCTTAACCTCTACGGGCTAATCTTATTTGGAGCCTCTAAGGACTATGCGTGACGACAGATCGACCAGTAACGCAGACTGTGGTAGGCGCTCATCCTGCATAGGATGTCGCAAAGAGTGCTGGCGCTTTCCGCTGCCGTATGAAGTATAACACGGAAAGATCGAAATGGACGAAATGAAGACCTTGTGCAGAGCTGATTTCTGCATCTGTCCTATGGGCTCGTTAAATAAGAGGCGCAGAAGTAGTTGCAGGTAAGTCATGCAACGAAAAATTTAACCACCGAGGACACCGAGAGCACAGAGTTTCTAGGCTTTTGATGACTTTCCCTTTAATTCCGTCACCTGAATGCGACAAGGTCGCAAGCGAAAGTTCATCTGTGGCTCAAAAGCAAGACTGAAATAAGACAAAACTACAATCTCATTGCTTTTCTCGGTGTTCTCGGTGCCCTCGGTGGTTAATTCTTGGTCTGGTTTTCCGCTATGCCAGTCGCCATCAGTTTGATGCGATTGCTCTGGCCCCGTTCCGCAGCTTGTCTAGCCGATGCGCGCGCGACTATGTTATGATGTTAGAGGTGTATCGGCGCTCTTGGCGGGACTTGATGACGACCTTTCTTCTGATACGACATGCGGTCAATGATTATGTGAAAACCGGCAAACTGGCGGGCAGGATGGCGGGCATTCACCTCAACGAAGAGGGGGTAGCGCAGGCGCGCGCGCTCGGGCGGCGCCTGTCCGCGGCCCCGCTTGAGCATATCTATGCCAGCCCGATGGAGCGCACCATGGAAACCGCCTGCGCCCTGGCCGCGCATCACCCGAAGTTGACGGTGGAGGCGCATGCGGGCATCAGCGAGGTCCACTACGGCGACTGGCAGGGCAAGGCGATCAGCGAATTGCAGCGGCGCAAGATGTGGGACGTGGTGCAGGAATACCCGTCTCGGGCGCGCTTCCCGGGCGGCGAAACCATGCGCGGGGTACAGGCGCGCATTGTCAATGCGATCGAAGCCCTGGCCCCAAAGCATCCGGAGCAAATGATCGCCCTGGTCTGCCATGCCGATCTGATCAAGATGGCGCTGGCGCATTACCTGGGCATGCACCTCGATGTCTTCCAGCGCATCGTCATTTCGCCGGCGTCGATCAGCACCTTGCACCTGGGGCATAGCCGTCCCTTTGTCCTGGGCATGAATGATATCGCGCACGTCCTGGAAGTAAAGAAAGACCCCGGCGAAGAGCCGCAGGCATAGGTTGTGGGAGCTGTCATGTCAAATGTGATTGAACTCAACCCGGTCGATTTTGTGACCGTCGGCACCATCGGGCCCAAGGGCCAGCGCACCTTCCATCTGCAAGCCGGGCAAGACCACCGCATCGTCTCCTTCACGATCGAAAAGGAACAGGCGCAGGCGCTTTCCTCGGCGATCGCCGAATTGCTCGCTGATATAGACGATCGTGAGAATACCAAGACAGAAGCCGATTTCAGCGAACTGGATATGGACTTGCGCGAACCTATCGAACCGCTATTCCGCATCGCGCAGATGGGGCTGGCATACGAGGCGCACAATAACAAGATCATCTTGATCGCGCAGGAATATGTGCCGCAGAGCGAAAATGAGTTTGACGAGAACCTCGACGACGATGACGAAGAAGAAGAGGTCGACTTCAGCATATTTGAAGGCGGACCCGGCGACCCGCAAGTGGTGCGCATGTGGTGCAGCCGCGAGCAAATGCGCGCGCTCAGCCTGCATGCCATGGACACGGTGAAATCGGGCCGCCCTGACGCCAAGCAGAACGGGCGCATCATTTTTTACTGGACGTGATTTTCTCCCCCCGCGGGCGCGCGGAGAAAATGACGAAGGGCAGATTGAATCTCTTACGCTCAGAGACTGATCGGACAAGCGAGGACGGACCATGGTTACCAATATCCGCCACATGACAGTCGAAGAATACCTGGCATTCGACGAGGCAAGCGACATCAGAAATGAATACATCGACGGAGCGATCATCCCAATGACAGGTGGAACCGGCAATCATGGCGAGCTTATCGCGTCTATCATAGCTATGCTCTTCTTTCAACTAGAGGAAACCGACTGCGTCGTGCGCGCGGGTACCGTGCGCGTCCGTATCGATGAGACGAAATACGTCTATCCCGATGCCAGCGTTGTTTGCGGCGAATCGCTTTTCGCGGACGACAACAAGACTGTTCTGCTCAATCCGACAGTAGTGGTAGAAGTAACATCGCCCTCATCTCTTGAGCGGGATCACGTGAGCAAAGTCGAGCTCTACGGCGCTGTGCCCAGCATCCAATGCTATCTCATCCTCGATCAGGAGCGCGTCTTCGCCGAGTGCTACACACGCGCGGAAGACGGCTGGGTTTTGCGAGAGTATGCCAGCCCCGACGACGTAATTCCGCTGGACGGGCTGGGCTGCAGCCTCCCGCTGGCGGGGGTCTATCGCCGCATCGTTCGTTGATAAATGAGCGAAGCAGGAAAGACAATATCTTATAGATTCAGTCGCGCCGTGAGAAAAGTAACGGGGAGCGAGGACGGACCATGGTTACAAACATCCGCCACATGACAGTTGAAGAATACCTGGCATTCGACGACGCCAGCGACATCAGAAACGAATACATCGACGGAGCGATCATCCCCATGACAGGTGGAACCGGCAATCACGGCGCGCTTATCGCCTATGCGATAGTTGCGCTCGCAAATGCATTAGGCGATAGCGACTGTGTCCTGCGCGCGGGTACCGTGCGCGTCAGAATCGATGACACGAAGTATGTCTATCCCGATGCCAGCGTCGTTTGCGGCGAATCGCTTTTTGAGGACGCAAACAAGACTGTTCTGCTCAACCCGACCGCCGTGGTAGAAGTAACATCGCCCTCATCTCTTGAGCGGGATCACGTGAGCAAAGTCGAGCTCTACGGCGCTGTGCCCAGCATCCAATGCTATCTCATCCTCGATCAGGAGCGCGTCTTCGCCGAGTGCTACACACGCGCGGAAGACGGCTGGCGCTTGCGCCAGTATGCCAGCCCCGATGACGTGATCCCGCTGGACGGGCTGGGCTGCAGCCTCCCGCTGGCGGGGGTCTATCGCGGGATCGTTTTTGAGGACTAGTCCCCCCTAGCCAGGGCAATCGCATCAAATCATGTTTCACCGCCGAGGGGCGCGTAGACACTGACCGCCAGCACCGAGTTTAGGATCGTATGTCGACTTTCCCTC
>WTGF01000089.1 GCA_011525385.1 Chloroflexota bacterium
GCAAAACCCCCCGAACACTGACGGGGCGTTCATAAACAGGGCACAGAGGATTTTTCACCACAAAGACACGAAGGGCAGGAAGATTGTTGGTCAAAGGGGCAGGGGCGTCGTTGCGGTGAGGTTGCTAAAAGCAATTGAACACAGAGGACGCAGAGAGCGCAGAGGATTTCAAGCACCGAAGACAGCGAGGACAGCGAGGGGCGAGCCGGCTTTGATGTTGGCGTTGGATGACTTTGTTGGTCCGGCTAAGGGCTATGTTGCGGGCGAGCCACAGGGTCGCGCTTTTTCTACCCCATCCCCCGGCCCCTTCCCCGTATCAACGGAGAAGGGGAGCGCGCTCGGCGGGACTGGGATTACATCCAGAACCTTCGCTACATGAGGTTGTTTCGCATAATTTTGCTGCTACTGCCGAGAAAATAGAGGGCGGTAATGGGATTCGGAATACGGTATAGTTTGCAGGTTGATTCGAGCCTGGAGATTATGACCTGACAAGGAGTTGAGATGTACAAGACCTTGAGTCCCGGCGCCATCGGCATTCGCGGACAGTCATTGCAAGAGAACCTGAGTTTAGCCAAACAGACCGGTTTCGAGGGTCTGGATTTCAGCATTCAGGAAGCGGCGCAAATAGCGAAAGCGAATGATGTCGGCGCCGTCACAGCGCTATTTGAGGATGCGGGCATCAAATTCGGCGCTTGGGGAGCGCCGGTGAACTGGCAAGGGGAGGGCTGGCGCGATGACCTGGCGGACTTGCCCAAGTTGGCCGAGTTGGCGGCGGAACTGGGCGCGGAGCGCTGCTCGACCTGGTGCCCGCCGACATCGAGCGAACGGGCCTTTGACGAGAACTTCGCCTGGCACGTCGAGCGCTTCCGGGCGATCGCCGAGGTCTTGAAGACTTTTGGGCTTCGTTTTGGCATCGAATTCATCGGTCCGCAAAGTTTGCGCCCGGCGGATCAGCACGACTTCATCCACAACATGGAAGGCATGCTGGAGCTCGCTACGGCCATCGGCACGGGCAACGTGGGCTTGCTGCTGGATGCCTGGCATCTCTACACCTCGGGTGGCGCGGTGGCGGATCTGGACAAGATCAGCAATGCGGACATCGTCAACGTGCATGTGAACGACGCGCCAAAGGGCTTGACGATGGCGACATATAACGATCACGACCGGCGTTTGCCGACCGAGACCGGCGTGCTGCCGCTTGAAGCCTTCATGAAGAAACTCATCGAGTTGGGTTATGACGGGCCGGTAACGCCGGAGCCATTCAGCAAGCGCCTGAATGCGATG
Source organism: Chloroflexota bacterium (assembly GCA_011525385.1). Lineage (GTDB taxonomy): Bacteria > Chloroflexota > Anaerolineae > Aggregatilineales > Phototrophicaceae > UBA6055. The sequence continues at coordinate 1,285 of WTGF01000089.1, forward strand.
GAGGATCCGCTGGAAGCGGCGGGGGAGACGGCAGCGCACATGACGCGCTTGTGGGAATTGGCGGGTTTGTCGGGGGCGGGCATATAGCCGCGCCGCCTAGCATTGGCCCCCGCAAGATTGACGGACGACCAACGAGACTGGCGTCGTGATTTTGAGGAAGAGATCGTCAGGATCTTCAATGCGCTTGGCGATGCGCTCGGCAGCGATCTCTCCCATCCGCACTTTGTGGACGTGGACAGTGGTCAGCGGCGGATAGGTGAAATCGGAATCGGGTATATTGTCGAAGCCGGTGACGGCGATGTCATGGGGGACCTGATAGCCGCTGCTCTGCAACCAGCGCATGGCGCCGATGGCCAGGCGATCGGAAGCGCAGACGATCGCATCCGGTTTGCGATCCAAAGCCATCAAGTTTACCGCGCCGCGTTCGCCCAGGTCGGGTGTCCAGCCGGAGGGTCCCGGTTGCAGGATCTGGTGCAGCGACGGCGCTGACTCCAGTCCGCAGGCCGCCAGCCCCGCCAGGAAGCCCTCATATCGTATGTCGTGGTAGCCGGCGATGAAGCCGAGGCGACGATGTCCCAGATCCGCCAGGTGCTCAACCATCAGGCGCATGCCGCGCGCCCCATCGAATAGAACCTGGTCATCTTCAATATCGTGTTTGTCGGTCATGGTCACGATCGGCGAAAAGCGCTGCCTCAGGTAGCGAATGCTGTCCGAGCCTGCCGTGCCCAGCAGGATCAAACCATTGAAGGCGTGTGCCTCGAGCAGTTGACTGGCTTGCGCTGGGGTATCAATCTCGTGCAGGGTTTTGACAAAGGCGATCTGATAGCCGAGCCGTTCCAAAGCGCGGTCGACGCCTTCCAAGACCATGTTGTAAAAGGGGTCGCGGTATTTGTCGATGCGAGAAACCAGCAAGACGCCGACATGTCCCCGATTGGTCGCTTGCCGGGTCTTGCTCTGGTAGGCGCCGCCATACTGCCGCTGTATCAAGCCGGCTTCCGCCATTTCTTGAAAGTCGCGCCGGATAGTCGTTTCGGAGACGGCGAATTGTTGGGCGAGATCGCGCGTGGACAGAAGTTCCTGGGGAGCGGTATCTTGCGCGCGCTCTAAAATCAGTGACTGTCTTTCAAGTTTTTTCATTTCTTGTTCGGGACAATAGCAGTCATTAAAAATCCCATGTTTCAGGAGCAAGTATAACAGATAATGCGCGTTTTATGCGTGTTATTGTATGCTTATGCTTGACAAAAGCGCAAAGGGTCTGCTTAAATATGCAGTGCATAGTAAGTAAATATTGATTCGATTAACGGGAATTGTGTCTTCATATGCCTATTTACGCGGCACACCCCTCGAAATCTCACTACTCTTGCAAGTTCCAAGAGATGACCTATTCTGTAGCGGAAACCTTCTCGTCAATGGGATCCGGGAGATGATATGTCTTTGAAGATTGCCATGATCGGCGCGGGTTCGGTCGGCTTCACGCGGCGGTTGATGATGGACTTGTTGACCGTGCCGGAATTCGCCGATACGCATTTTGCGCTGATGGACATTTCGCAGCGCAACCTGGGCATGGTCGCGCAATTATGCGAGCGGGACATCCGCGCCAACGCTTTGCCGGCGACGATCAGTTCCACGCTGGACCGGCGGGAAGCGATTGCTGATGCCGATTATATCATTTGCATGATTCGACAAGGCGGCCTGGACGCCTTCGCATTGGATATCGATATTCCGTTGAAGTACGGTGTTGATCAATGCGTAGGCGACACGATCTGCGCCGGCGGCATCATGTACGGTCAGCGGACGATCCCGGTCTTGCTGGGCATTTGCCGGGACATCCGCGATGTCGCCAAGTCGGGCGCGCTATTCCTCAATTACTCCAACCCCATGGCGATGAATACCTGGGCTTGCAACCAATATGGCGGTGTGCAGACCATTGGTCTCTGCCATGGCATCCAGCACGGCCACGGACAGATCGCCGAGTGCATTGAGCTATGGGCGCGGCGCGAAGCTCTGATCGCTGAAGATGAGCGCGTTACGATGAAAGATGTCGATATCATCTGCGCCGGGATCAATCATCAGACCTGGTACATTCAGGTGCGGTGGCGCGGCTTGGATATGACGCCGCGGCTCTTGGCGCTTTTTGAGGCACATCCGGCCTTCCGCGAAGAAGAAAAGGTGCGAATTGATGTCTTGCGGCGCTTCGGCTATTACTCGACGGAATCGAACGGGCACCTGAGCGAATATGTGCCCTGGTACCGCAAACGACCCGATGAGATCCGGGACTGGATCGATCTAAGCCGCTGGATCCACGGCGAAACGGGCGGGTATTTGCGCGTCTGCACAGAGGGGCGCAACTGGTTCGAGACCGATTTCCCCAATTGGCTGGAAGAAGAACCGCCAAAAATCAGCGCTGACAAGCGCAGCCTGGAGCATGGCTCCTATATTATTGAAGGGCTGGAGACGGGCCGCGTCTATCGCGGGCATTTCAACGTGCCGAACCAAGGTTACATCAGGAATCTGCCGGATGGCTGCGTAGTCGAGATCCCGGGTTATGTGGACAAGAACGGCATTAACATGCCGGTAGTGGGCGATTTGCCCCTGGCGCCCGCCGCGACTTGCTCGGCCAGCGTGCGGGTGCAGGAGATGGCGATGGAAGCAGCCGTGCATGGCGATGTAACCCTGCTCAAGCAAGCGATGCTGCACGATCCGCTGGTGGGCGCGGTTTGCAATCCGGAAGAAGTCTGGCAGATGACGGACGAGTTGCTGGTTGCGCAAGCGGAATGGCTGCCGAATTACGCCACTGGGGAGATTGAAGCGGCGCGTCAACGCCTGGCTGCGCATGAGGCGCGTGGAACGCGCGTGAAACTGGCTGATACGCAGGGCGCCGCCCGTCTGCATACGCGCAGCGTGGAGGAGTTGGCGAAGGACAAGGCGGCGCAAGAGACAGCGCGAACATCGGATAAAGGCTGAGACGTCTGGTGATGGGGGGACGCGTCAGTGACGTGTGGGGAAAGCATTAGACGCAAAAGGGGCTTCGAGGTCGCCCCGCGTCTAGTAACGATCAAATAAGGCTTGTTTGAGCATTAGAAAGAACAAGGATGAGCGGGAGCAACGGCGCGGAGCCGATTTTGGAAGTCAAGAACCTGAAGACGCATTTGGTCTACCCCTCCCCCGGCCTGTCCCCCCTCGGTCCCCCCGTTCGCGGGGGGCGGAATCCCATAAAGAGGGAAGGG
>WTGF01000043.1 GCA_011525385.1 Chloroflexota bacterium
GCCGGGGGGTGGGGTAGAACTTGGAGTCGCGCCGTTTGCCAACCTGTCATGTCCTCAGCCGTGAGGCGGGGGACCGAGGGGGCACTGGCCGGGGATGGGGTAGAGAATCGGCGCCTTCGACCACAATCCCTAGCGACTACCCCCGGGGCCGGTGACGGCTTTCAAGTTCCAGCTCCACGTCCTCTAGGGAAACCTCCAGCTCCGCCATCAAGACCAGCACGTGATAGAACAGGTCCGCCAGTTCGCTCACTTGCTCCCGCCTGCCCTGCTCCAAAGCGGCGACGATAGTCTCCACCGCTTCTTCGCCCACTTTCTGCGCGATCTTGCCGCGACCTTCGTCGAAAAGCTGATTTGTATAGCTTCCCTCCGCCGGATTCAGCTTGCGATCGCCGATGATCGCTTCCAGTTGCTTGAACATATCGCTCATCGTCCTATCCCAGCAAATGCAGGTAAGTCATCAGAATCAAAACAGGGACGTTCTCTAGGCCGTTTCGACAAAACGCCCGAAAAGTCGATCTTTTTCACCGTTATCTCAGTAGTTCCAAGAAAATAATGCGAAAAAATCTCAATTGTAGCGAAAGTTCTGGATCTAATCCCATTCCCGCCAAATGCGCTCCCCCTCTCCGTTGCTACGGGGAGGGGGCCGGGGGGTGGGGTTGAATAAAGGCGTTTTCGCATTCTCCTTACTTTCTTGGAACTACTTCTGTGCTCTCAGCAAATGCAGGTAAGTCATGCCAAAATCTGGGCTTTGTAGGGGCGACCAATCTGGTCGCCCGCTGCCGCCCCTACAAGGCTTGTCCGCTACTGCAAATCATACGACGTATAGATAACGGCAAAATACCATAACAATACAAAAAGGGAGCCAATCCGTGCGAAAATCAACATATCATTACGAAATCCGCCAAGTTTAGCTCCCCCTCTCCCCTTGTGGGAGAGGGGGCCGGGGGTGAGGGCTGCAAAAACAACTGCAAACACCACAGTAGCGGACAAGCCTTACAGATCTCGATATGATTCCGGGCGAGCCGGTGGCTCGCCCCTCGGTGTTCTCGGTGCCCTCGGTGGTTAAAATCCTCTGAGCCCTCTTTGCTTACTTTCTTTCGCATAACTTACTTGCAACTACTCCCCGTCTAATATCGCTGCGGCTCGCGAATAAACTGATCAAAACTGCGGTAGAAGCAACTTCGGGCCCCGGTGTGGCAGGCGGGTCCCGCCGGTTGGACCAGGATCAGCAGCGTGTCGCCATCGCAATCGATGCGTATATCAATCACCTGCTGCGTATTGCCGGATGTCTCCCCTTTTTGCCACAGGGTCCCGCGGCTGCGGCTCCAAAAGGTCGTCTTCCCGCTGTCCAACGTGGCTTGCAAAGATTGCGGGTTCATATACGCCATCATCAAAACCTCTAGCGTCGCCGCGTCTTGCACGATCGCCGGTATCAATCCGCGCTCGTTCCATTGAATCGCCTCCAGAATCCGACTTTCAAGAGGCATCGGATCCCTCCCAGCCGGACAGCCGAATCGGCACGCCCTTGTCATTCAGATATCGTTTGAGATCGGCGATACGAATTTCATTGAAGTGAAACAGCGTCGCCGCCAAAGCCGCGTCCGCGCCCCCTTCTTCCAGCGCTTCGCGGAAATGTTCTTTGCTGCCGGCGCCGCCGGATGCGATCACCGGGATGGATACCGCATCCGCTACCGCCTGTGTCATCTCAATATCATATCCGGATTTGGTTCCGTCCTTGTCCATGCTCGTCAGCAATATCTCGCCGGCGCCGCGATCCTCGACCTCTCTCGCCCAGGGAACCGCTTCCTTGTCGGTCGGGATGCGGCCGCCGTTGATGTGAACAACCCACTTGCCGTTGACTCTGCGGGGGTCGATCGCCACCACGATGCATTGACTGCCAAAACCCCAGGCTCCCGAGGAGATCAATTCCGGGCTTCGGACAGCGGCGCTGTTGATCGAGACCTTGTCGGCGCCCGCCAACAGGGTCTCGCGTATATCGTCGATGCTGCGGATGCCTCCCCCGACGCAAAAGGGAATGAAGATGCTATCCGCCACCTGTTTTACCATTTCCAACCTGGTCTTCCGCGCCTCGTGCGAGGCGGTGATATCAAGAAAAACCAGTTCATCAGCGCCTTCTCGATCATACACGATCGCCTGCTCGACCGGGTCGCCGGCATCGCGCAGGTCAAGAAAATTGACGCCTTTGACAACGCGTCCGTCCTTCACATCCAGACAAGGTATGATTCGCTTCGCCAACATCATGCGCCCCCTTTCGCTGCTCGCAGGGCATCCCCCAGCGAGATCTTTTTCTGGTACAGCGCCATGCCGATAATCGCGCCCGCGACAACGCCGCTCGCGGCCAGCCGCTCTATTTCTCCCGCGCTGCTGACGCCGCCCGACGCGATCACCCGCAGCCCGGTTTCCCGCGCCAGCGCGACTGTATCGTCAATGTTCGCGCCGCTTAACATGCCGTCTCGTTTGACATCGGTGTACAGCGCATGCCGGACGCCCTTTGCGAACAACCAACTGCCAAATGCGACCGGCGACTCCGTCGACAATTCCGTCCAGCCGTGCGTAGTCACCTTGCCGTCTTTCGCGTCGAGCGCGACGCAGACAGCGTCGGCGCCAAAGCGCGCTACCGCTTCGACGACCTTGTCAGGCTGCTTGACCGCCAGCGTCCCCAGGACGACTCGGGAAGCGCCCGCGTCAAGCGCGTCGCCCAGCGCTTTTAGATCGCGCAAGCCACCGCCAAACTGCAGCTTGACACCAAGCTTGGCGACGGTCTCCAAGACCCTTATGTTCTCGTTGGCGGCGTCAAACGCGCCATCCAGATTGACCATGTGTATCCATTCCGCGCCTTGATCAATCCAGGATTGCGCTGTCGCTGCCGGATCCTCGCTAAAGACCGTTTCTTGACGCAAATCCCCTTCGCGCAACCGCACGACCTTCCCGTCATGAAGGTCAATTGCCGGGTAGATTATCATCGGCCAACTCCTGTTACGTAAACCACGTCGCTCATGCGACAAGAGGACTTACTATTTTGCCTGAGCGCGCTAGACCTTTTCGCCGGTTACGCGCCGAGCGGCTCGATTCTCAGAAAATTGTTCAATATCCGCAGGCCATTGACTTGACTTTTCTCGGGATGAAACTGAACGCCGTATATGCTGCCGGATTGCACAGCCGCGGCGAATTCAAGGCCGTAATCGACCGCGGCAATGATCGCGCTCGGGTCCTGCGGGGCGCAAAAGTAGCTGTGCACAAAGTACACGTGGCTGCCTTCGTCAAGCCCCCGAAACAATGCCGAGCGGCCTTTCAAATCAAGCTGGTTCCAGCCCATATGCGGCACCTTGCGATCGGGAAACTCCGGAAAGCGCAGCACCCGCCCGGCTATGACCCCCAAGCCCTCGTGCTCGCCCATCTCCTCGCCAACATCAAAGAGCATTTGCATGCCGACGCAGATGCCGAGGTAAGGAATGCCGCTGGCAAGCGCGTCCAGCAAGGGCGCGACCAGATCGCGCCGGCGCATCTGCTCCATGCCCGCGCCAAAGGCGCCCACGCCCGGCAAGATGATCTTGGACGCGCCGTCCAAGTCCGAACCATGTTGCACCAGCCGCAGATTCCGCGCCTGAAGATGTTTGAGCGCATGCAATACGCTCCTGAGGTTGCCCGCTCCATAATCGATAACTGCCAGCATCCCTATCTCCCAATATCAAAGAAAAAGCCCCGCAAAGGAGCGAGGCGTCAGTGACAGATTGTATGGCGTGAAGCACTACGAGTCCTAGACCGCTCCTGTTCCGGATGGCAAAAGGTGATGATGATGGCGCAGCAATTTCTTCACAGCCGTTCCCATTCAACTCTCGAATCGAATTATATGGGACGCGGTCTTTGCTGTCAATGAAGAACATGTCGAAGTCTGAGAATTGCTTAAGATCCTCTGTGCCGGCGGTCAGTGTCCACGCGCCCTACGCGACCCTCTGCGCCTCTGTGGCCAAAAAAAACCTGTACCATCCCCGCAAAAAACGCCATCCACATCCACCTCGAAACCCGTAGGGGCGAGCCCGTGGCTCGCCCACCAAAAATCCTCTGTGCCCTCTGCGCCCCTGTGGTGAATAAAACCTGTACCACCCCCGCAAAAAACGCCATCCACAACCACCTCGAATCCCGTAGGGGCGAGCCTTGGCTCGCCCACCGTTCCAGCTTGATTCTGCGGGCGACCCGGCGGGTCGCCCCTACCGGCGACTGTATACTAAACTTGCATAACTTAGTCGGTCCTGCTTCAGCGCCTCGGTGGCAAAACAATCTTCGCGCCCTTCGTGTCTTTGTGGTGAAAAATCCTCTGTGCCCTCTGCGCCTCTGTGGCCAAAAAAACCGTACCACCCCCGCAAAAAACGCCAGCCACATCCACCTCGAAACCCGTAGGGGCGAGCCTTGGCTCGCCCGCCAAAAATCCTCTGTGCCCTGTTTATGAACGCCCCGTCAGTGTTCGGGGGGTTTTGC
>WTGF01000020.1 GCA_011525385.1 Chloroflexota bacterium
TTGGAGACGATGTGGGAGAGTATGCCGCCGCCAACGCGACAAACAACTGCTCTTTGTATTTAGATCGAATGTTTAGCATTTGAGTACGCGCCTTGCCCGTCATTGGCAGGCTTTCTGCAAGGTCGCAGGACGATATATCGCCACGAATTCATCTTCATACGCCGGTTCCAAACCGAGGAAACTACCCTCGATCGTGTCCGGTTCCAGCAGCGAATAATGCAAAATCACATGTGAGAAACCGTCGTCCCTGAGTTGTGTAATCGCGGCCAAGTAGTCATCCCGATTCGCTTCCGTGCAGATCAAGCTCTCGCGTCTGTGCCAGGTATTCAACACGGGATTGGCTTTTATGTAGTCATAGGCGCTCGGCGGCGTCCGTGTCGCCAGACCCTCTACCTGCGGGAATCCGCCAATAGTCTGGTGGAAAATATATGTCTTTGAACTTCCCCGATTCATGGGAAGATTGATCAACCGAACAGGCTCCGCGCTTTCTTCCGCCAGCCAATCCAAATAAGCAAGCTCTTCCTCCAAAACAATACGACCACCGGGCGGGCTGCGATAGTATTCCGCTGCCAATAAGGCGATGAGCAGGAGAACGATCCCGCCCCGTCGTCGCATAGGAAAGCTGTCCAGGAATACGAGCAACCCGTAACAGGACAATACGGCTAGCGGCAATAGCAGGCCGATTTGAAAGTGATCCGTGGAATAAAATGCCTCGAAGACAACAGGTACCAGTCTATCCAGGGCGTACTTGGGCAAAACGACTGAATCGAAGACTTGACCGTTGATAGTGAGAACTGAACCCAGTCGCAGTAGAAAAAACGGTATTAGCAGCAGCAACCACGGGAACATGCGCCTTCTATGGATTTTGCGGATCAAGCCCAGGCCAATCAGAAGCAGTGGAATGTAACCAAGATAAGATGTATTCCAGCGTCCTGGATCCGGTAACAGAACGATAGACGAGGTAATACGGTTGGTGATGAGCCTATTGAAGAAGGGATTCTCGTAGTTAATGAAGAACTGCAAAAGGTCGTTTTCTGTTTCGCGCCCGCTTGTCTTGTCCAATATCCCGCCTAAGTCCGTTTCGTCACTCAACATAGGCAAGGCGCGCAGCAAGCCCGAGAAACCGACGAACACAATCAGTGCTATCACCATCAGCCAGAAACGGCGGTCTTTCCAACGGCGGGTCGCAAAGTAGACGAAATACGCGCCGACTGTCAGCAGCAGGCAGACAAAGATATACGGACCGATAAATGCTGTTGCTCCCACCAGGAGCCCCGAAAGCGCTATGAAGCGCCAACGCATTTCCGCGAACCCGCGATGAAGAAAATAACATGACAATGGTAAGGTCATCAAAAATGTCGAGTTCGGATGCATTGGACGCCCCGCGACGTATCCACTGAATCCCACAACAACCGCTCCGAAAAGAGCGGTCCATTTGTCTTTGAATATGTAGTGCATGTATATATAAGCGGTTAACGTTGTTGAGACGATGATGAACAGGTATGCGAGATTGTAGGCATTTGAAGCTGGCAAAATCGCCTGAAACGCGACAAAGACAAGCAAATGACCGAGATTGAAAACATGGTACGCCAGGGACAAACCTTGGGGATAGAATAAAAGGTCTGTGAAGAGATAGTTTGCTTTACCCGCGAGAATCTGCTTCCCGTACCAGGCGCTCCAGAATTCAATCCAGATGTCGCCGCTGTCGATCGGCAGCCAGAAGATCTCGGTATTGAATACGTGAACGATCGTCGGATAGGTCATCACGACGAGCAATGCGCTAAGGACCACAAGGAAATGCAGATGGTTATGAATCTTGCGCCAGAATCTGGTCATTTGAGTCCGTTGAAAATCCATCTCATAAGAAGCTCTATGGTACGCGCGAATTGCGTCGGACGTCAATCTCAATGCGCAAATAACGTCAACTCAAGCTCGCGGTTCACGACTGTCACTCAGAGTTTCGTAAGCGAATCTTAACGTCAATTCTTGAACTTGACATAGAATAGACCTATCGCTCATCCAATAGTTGGAGTGTTCTGCATGCGGACAAACCGCCTACTGCTGCTTTTTCTGTCCGGCGCATTGCTTCTGGTCGGATTGTTGCCATCGCTGGCCATCGGCGAAAAAGAAGCTGACGATGCGCCGGCGACAATCGCGGAACCGGCGCCGGCCGCCCAGATCATCAATGACGAGGGTGGTCCCGTCATCATCACGGGCGAGCTCGCCTATTCCAACGCCTTTTTCACCAGCGGCGTTGACGAGCCGCTGATAATCCTGGAGGACCAAGCCGGATTCGTCGACCGCAACGAGGACTACATTTTCCCCTTGGAATCCCAGGTGCTGGGGCAGATCACGACTGATTTCTACAGTTCGCCCTTCAGCTACAGCTTGTCTCTGCCAAAAGTACCTGGCGGCGGTTTGCGGGATGTCGACAATGACGGAAACGAGGACAGCGGCGTTATGGTCTTCGCCATTGCCCACTGGAACAATTTGTTCGGCGATCGCTTTCTGGAAGAGCGCGATCTCCACGGCGGCGGCTGGTCGACCAGCTATGCATCCACGCGCGCCAGCGCCGAAGTCGAGACCAAGCGGGAGATCATCGGCGGCAAATTCATCATATACGCGCCCGACGAGCATCAAGGTTTTCCCTCCGGGTTCGGCGCTGATAGTTTGCTATTTACAGAAGACGATCCAATCGTCATTGTGCCGCAAGGGTATTCGGTTGTTGATATGGACGAAGAACCCTTCGTTTTTGATCGCGCCGCAGGGCAAATCATTGATCTCTACGAGCCCGAACGAGCGGCTATCAACGATTTCTCCGATTTGGGCTATGCCGATGCATTCGAAGCGATGGTTGAACTTTTCCGGGTGGAATATGCCTACACCGACCTTTACGAGCTGGATTGGGATGAGCTTTTTGAGACTTACAGCCCCCGCTTTGCCGAAGCCGAAGAAACGGAAGACAGCGCGGCTTATGCGCTCGCTATGCGTGATTTCATATGGGAGATTCCCGACGGACATGTCGACATGCCGTTTGAGGCGATTAGGGATCTCTTTCGTGAAGAGACCGACGGCGGGCTGGGCATCGCGCTTTCGGAATTGGACGACGGGCGAATCGTAGTCAGTTACATACTCGATGGGGGCCCGGCCGCCAATGCAGGCATGGAATTGGGCGCGGAGATCCTGGCATGGGATGGCGGCGCCGTTGAAGAAGCGCTGGAACGCGAATTCGTCTGGGCTCACCAGGCGCTGAGCACCGATCATGCCTTGCGCTTGCAGCAACTGCGCTATATCACGCGCTTTCCTCTGGGCAGCGAAGTTGAAGTAAGCTTCCGCAATCCCGAAAGCGAAGAGGTACAGACGGCCACGATGGGGGTGATCTCGGAACGCGCCAGTTTCTCGCATTCTTCTTTTTTCTCCGGCATAGAAGGCTGGGAACTGCCGGTCGAGTTCGAGATCCTTCCCAGCGGTTATGGATATGTCGCCATCTTCTCCTTTGGCGATAAAGAAAGGCTGACGGTTCAACTCTGGGAACGCATGATCGAGACCTTTCTCGAAGACGACGTGCCCGGCATCATAATCGATATGCGCAGAAACGGCGGTGGCAGCGGGTATCTTGCCGATCAACTCGGCGCCTATTTCTTCCAGGAAGAGCACATCCTGGGTTATTCCAGCGCCCATAACGCCTCCTTAGGCGACTTTTATTTGGATCCGCGTTCGGAAGAGCGCTTCATCCTGCCCCCGGAGGAGTTGCGCTACGACGGCGAACTGGCCGTCATCATCGCGCCGGGCTGCTACAGCGCCTGCGAATTCTTCACCTACAATCTCACGATTGACGATCGCGCGGCCGTGGTCGGGAACTACGGAACCGGCGGTTTGGGTGGCGCGGTCAACGAATTTTTGATGCCGGAAGATATGACGATCCGATTCACCGTCACACGCCAATTCAATGCCGACAAAGAGATCCATATCGAGGCGCAAGGGGTAATGCCAACCGTGCTTGTACCGGTGACCTTCGAGAGCCTGTTTGAAGAAGGGGATCTGTTACTGCAAGCCGCGGAAGAATATCTGACGAACGAGATCCTGGGCGAGTTGATCGACGGTGGCGAATTGTCACTCGGCGCGGGCAGCACAGAGGTGCAAGCCAATGGCGCCGTAGGTCCGGATCAACGCGTGCGCTATCGCACGACCTTGCCCGGCAATCGCGTAGTCAGCATCTATCTGAGCGGCGTTGACGATACGGTGGATACGGTACTTGGGATCTATAACGAATCCGGGTCAAACCTGCTTGGGGAAAACGACGACGCCGATGATGACAGCCGCGGCTCGGCATTGACCGATCTCGATGTGGGCGCGCAAGCAGCTAGCTTCACGCTGGAAGTGCGTGTCAAGAACAGCAACGACGTCCAGCAGTTCACTCTCAAGATTGTGGAGGTCCCGCCGGCAGAGGAAGACGCGGAAGAGAGCGACGACGGAGAAGATTCCGCAGGTGAATAATTCCGGCAGCTTTAGGCGAGATTGATGAAGCTGGCTAAAACTTGATATTTGAAGCAATCGGCTAAGATAACTCAATCCCAGTCGCGCTTGTCGACGATTTTGCGAGCATCCCTGTCGATCGCGCCGGCCGCCACCATGTTGACGGCATCAATTCGCAAGCGTACCGCCTCTTGCGCCAGGGCTTGCAGTTTCTCCGCGATACCGGCTGGTTCAGCGCCCTCGTGCAGTTCAACATTGACCGTGACTATATCGCGGTTGTTCGCCCGTGTGATCACGACCTGCAAGTCCTTGATCTCGGGAAATTGCATCACCGCATATTGCAGTTGGTTCGGGTGCAGGAACATGCCACGCACTTTGACGGCGTCTCCGCTGCGCCCGTAAAGGCCCAGCAGTTGTTGCCCTTGGCATGATGGCTCAGGCGACAAGGCGCCCAGGTCGCCGGTGCCGAAGCGAATCAAGGGATAGGCCTTGTTGAAGGTCGTCGCGACAATTTCGCCGGTTTCGCCCGCGGGAAGCGCGGCGCCCGTCTGCGGATCGCAAATCTGGAGGAAAACGCTTGGCATGATGCAGAATCCCTGGAGGCCTTGGCGCGTATAGCCGATGAAGCCCAAATCGGCCGTACCATAAGCCGAGCTGGTCTTCATACCATATTGGCCTTCGAAGCGCTCGCGTTGGCTTGGCGTATAGGGCTCTGCGGAAAAAAGCGCCTTCTTGATTGGCACCGCGTCCGCGCCCAAGTTCATCTCCGCGGCTTTATCCAGAAGCGTCATCAGGTAGCTGGGCTGCCCGACGAATCCCGTTGCCCCCAAGGTCATCATCATCATGATCTGCAATTCAGTGTTGCCCGGTCCTGTCGGTATGACCGTCGCGCCACAAGCGCGAATCGCCTCATCCAGCAGAATGCCGGCTGGCGTCAGGTGGTACATGAAGGTGTTAAGCACGCGATCGCCGCGGCCGATGCCTATATACTCAAAAGGCGCCAACTGCGACTCCGGGTCTTCGGGTGGCGGCTGGGGATCATATATGGGACCCGGGGAGATATAGATGCGTGGCAGGTCGGCGGGGTCGATAGTGAGGAAGCCGCCAAAAGGCGGGTTCGCTTGATGAATCTCCACTAAGGCGTCTTTGCTAAGAACCGGGATCTTGGCCAGATCATCCGCGCCATGAATGTCCCCGGGCGCGACGCCGGCGTCGTCCATCATTTGGCGGATCGCCGGCGCATGTTCGTATCCATGCCGGACGAACTCTTGAATCCTTCGATTGAGGTCTGTCAAAGTCCTGCTCCATTTCCCAATATTCGCAAGTTACCGCGGCATCGGGCGACCAGATTGGTCGCCCCTACATAGATTATCTGTATATTGTGATTTGGTTCGTCAAATGGTGTTTTTTTTTGTTGTCGGACATGTATTTGCGTCCATTTAGATCAGCAAAATAGAGTAGCGGACAAGTCTTACAGGCTTATTTTTCAAATTATGGCTATCCCAGCCAGCGTTTACGGCGTTTGTAGTGCTTGACCTCGCGGTAATTCTTGCGCCCGCCCGCCTGGTCCAAGCCCAGGTAGAATTCTTTGATGTCTTCGTTTTCGCGCAGTTGCTCGGCCGGTCCATCCAAGACGATTCTGCCGTTCTCCATGACGTAAGCATAATCGGCCAGTTCGAGGGCGGCGCGGGCGTTTTGTTCCACGATCAAGACCGACATGCCTTCCCCCCGATTGATATCATGGATGATTTCAAAGATCTCGTGAACCAGCAAGGGGGCCAATCCCAATGAAGGCTCGTCCAGCATGAGAATCTGCGGGTGAGCCATCATGGCGCGTCCAATCACCAGCATTTGCCCCTCGCCGCCGGAGAGATAACCGCTCACTCGCTTTGACAAATCGCGCAGGCGTGGGAAGTAGTGGTAAACCCGTTCCAAATCGTCACGGATGCCCCGCCCGCCTTGATAGACCATGCCGCCGACGCGCAGGTTCTCTTCCACCGTCAGATGTCGGAAGAGCAGGCGTCCTTCAATCACTTGGACCAGGCCCATGCGCACGACATCTTCGGCAGAAAGAAGTTCCAGGCGCTCCTCGCCCCAGAGGATTTGACCACGCGTGACCTCGCCCAGTTCCGCCTTGAGCAGGCCGCTAATGGCTTTCAGCGTTGTCGATTTCCCCGCGCCGTTTGGTCCCAACAGGGAAACGACCGCTCCGGGCGGGACTTCCAGGGTGATGCCGCGCAGCACAAGGATCACGCTGTTGTAAACAACTTCAATGTTGTTGACCGACAAGCTCCGTGTCGTGGTTAGTTCCGCTGTTTTTTCAGCAAGGGCCATAGAAGTCCCAAGACTCGCCGGATTTGGGGTAAATAAATGTTTCGCGCGAGAAAACAAGTGAGGGCAGGGCGCCGGCCCTCACTCGTAATTGGCTACGTTAGAATGCTTACTGTCCACGCAACTGCGGCACGGGCATGAAGTCGGTCAAGGGAATTATGATGGGCACGAAGAGTTGCCCGCCGCTACCATCGGGGATTAGCAAGGCGTCTTCGGGACCACTCGCTGGCCCGGTCATGGTTGCATTGGCATATGCCAGACGCGCGATGCGATTTAGCGTTCCGTCGCGCATGCCTTCGGGGAAACTGTGGCTCACCAGGCCGCCCAGAATTTCGTATTCCATGCTGTCGACGGTGGCGCGCATATCGGCCCCCGTGACCGCTTCCAGGCTGCCGACGGCGTTGACGGTGCGGATGTAGGTCTCGATGATCGAGTCAACAACGGCCCAAGACAGCAGATAGGCGATGTTCTGCTCGGCCGGGCCGCGTTCATTGGCGGCGAATTGCTGGGTGACGAACTGAATGCCGGGATTGCTGAGTTCCGTCCACCACAGGAAGGGCATCGAACCGTACATGCCGTCCACCGAGGGCAATCCATTAGGCTTCAAAACGCGTTGGCCGAGGATGCCGACACTGGTATCCATCACCCAATTGACGCCTGCCAGCGCGATATCGCTCTCCATGCCCAGGTCGACCAGTGTGCTCGCGAGCAAGGCGGGGCCCGTCGCCAGAGAATTGGTGTAGAGGATGGTCGCGCCTTCGTCGACGGCGTTTTGTACTTGTGTCAAGATATCCGTATCGGTGGGCAAGAAAATCTGCGGCTCATCGAGCACTTCCACGCCCATGCCCCCGCAATACTCGTCCGCGGCCGGCTCTGTGCCTGCCAGGCCAAATGCGCCCGGCCAGGTGACAAAACCGATGACAGGATCGGGGAAGGTATCCGGATTGGCAGCGACAAACTCGCAGAAGGACCCGAACTGGTTGATATAGAGCGGGTTGCTGGCGTAGAGCCAACCCGGCGTCATGCCATCTTCTCCGTACAAGCTCTCGATAGAACCGGCGGAGATGATGGAAACGATCTCGTCCTCCGCCAGTTGCTCCCGCAGCAGCTCGCCATCAGAAGAACTGTAGAGCATGAGCAAGTCCAGCTCTTCGGCATATTCGCTTGTGAAGCGATCGTAGGCGCTCTGGGTCGCCTCCAAGTTGCCGCCTGTGTCTTCATATATTTGCTGCAGCGTCGCTCCGCAGACGCCACCTCGGCCGTTCCAGTAATTGACCGCATCCGTCACTGCGGAAACGACCGGCTGCGTGATAAAGGCGTATGGCCCGCTCAGGTCGCCGAAGTGAAAGATCGTGAGCGTTTCGCCAGTCAGATCGACCTCGCATTCGCTGAGCTCGCTGGGGTAATCCATCATGTCTTGCGCCATGGCCGGCGCGGCAATGATCGACACCATGGCCAAGAGACTAATCAAGAAGCAAATTCTCTTCATGAGCTATCGACTCCTTCTCTTTTGGATAAGTTATCTGAACCGTGTAAACTTGTCAGTTCTCGCGTAACCATTAGCTTACGCTAAACCACGTCTTGTGGCAAATGCAAGACCAGCCGGCTGCGCGCAAATGATCTCAATGCCGAAGACACTGACGGGCCAAAGTCGGCGCGCCATTGCATTGGGCTAATAGGCATAGGGCCGGATCTTCCAGGCGACCTTCAATACCTCCCAGCGGTGGGCGATGCCGCGCGGTTCAAGCACAAGAAAGACGATAAGCGCTCCTCCAAAGAGTATCGGGTTAATGGCGCTGGTGATATTGACGACTTCAATGAAGGGGAACAAGTCCGGCAGGATTTCCAGCAGCCGCGGCCGAAGCGCGGGAATAGCAGCTTCTTGCAAGACGCGGATGAAAGTCACGCCGAACAATGCGCCCAGCGGGTATCCGGCACCGCCGATAATCAGCATGGCCAGCATTTCGATCGAGATATCCAGCCTGAACATATCCAGGGACAAGCTGTTGCGCTCGTAGGCCAGCAGACAGCCGGCTATGCCGGCGTAGACGGCGCTCAAGAAAAAGGCGCGCAGCTTATAGCCGAAGACATTGATGCCCAATAGTTCGGCAGCCAGGTCATTGTCCCTCACAGAAATGAATGCGCGCCCGGTTCGCGTTCGCGCGATGTTGCGCGCGAGAAACATCAAGAACACAGAAAGGGGCACGATGATATAGTACATGGCCGTTTCGGTGGCGAAGCTGAGCACCTTGCCACGTCGCACCCGGGCGCGAAAGGCGGTAGTGTCAGCCTCAGCGGCCGCAGTGATGGCGTACTCGCCCGCCTTGGTTGCAATGTACGAGAATCCTGTTATCCGGCCGCTGGCGTCCCTCAGCACAGTCATATTGAAATCGCCGCCTGGCACAATGTCTCCGCCGGGATTGCGCAATTCGATGACGGGTTGGGCGCCGTCCACTTGAGTGAGTTCCAGAGAAATCACGTCTACCAGATAGGGATTGCCGGCCTGAAAAACCAGGGGCGTCGAATCGTCAATCCGGTCGTCGGCATAGCTGCCAAAGGGTCCGATCAAGGGGGCCGGGACATTCAAAGGGCGCGTGCCGCCGGTAATGTCCTCCAGGGGATAGCGTAGTACCCAGGGGATGATGAATTGCGCTGCCAGGGTGGCCATCGCCAGGTAAAAGCCCTTGACGCGCAACGAGGGCAATCCGAAAAAGAGTCCGATCACGCCGGTCAACAGCGCGCTGACCGGCAGCGCGGTCCAAAAGGTGAAGCCCAACTCCCGCGCCAGTATTGCCGAACTGTAGGCGCCAATCGCCATGAATGCGGCGTGCCCGAGCGATATCTGCCCGGTATAGCCGACCAGAATGTTCAGGCCTTGAACGGCGATGACAAAGATGGCGATGCGCGCGATCAAGCCGACGTATTGATCGCTGATGAGTCCCAGTCCCAATGGACCCGATACCGACAGCATGGGAACCAGCAGCAAGGCGACAAAGGCCAGGTTCTTCCATAGTTTGTCGCGCGCGGTACGGTCGACCGACATATCTTCTTCATATGTCGTATCAAAAACGCCTGCCGGGTGAATGTTCGCCATCGCTACCTCTGAAATGCAATCTGAAAATTCTAAATGCGCTCAATGCGTTTTTCCCCGAAGAGCCCGTCCGGCCGGATCACCAAAACCAGCATCAGCACGACGTATGGCGCCAGGTCCGTGCCGACTTGCTGCGAGGAATTCAGGAAGGTGCCAAACTGCTCGACGATACCGATGATAATCCCGCCGATGAAAGCGCCGCCGATTGATTCCAGGCCCCCCAAAAGCACTGCGGGGAAAACACGCAGCGCGACAAAGCTGATATTCAGTGACAAGCCGACAGCGCCGCCTTGCAAGACACCCGCAATGCTCGCCAGGAAAGCCGCAACCGCCCAGGTGATCGCCAGAATCACGCGTACGCGCAGGCCGACGGCCTGCGCCAATTGCTGATCTTCCGATGTGGCGCGCATCGCCAGCCCGACGCTGGTGTAGCGGAAGAATGCGATGAATC
Organism: Chloroflexota bacterium; assembly: GCA_011525385.1. GTDB lineage: Bacteria > Chloroflexota > Anaerolineae > Aggregatilineales > Phototrophicaceae > UBA6055. The sequence goes on from WTGF01000020.1 coordinate 10,350, forward strand.
CGACAAAGGCGACAATCGCCAAGACAAAGGCAATCACCAGCTCAACCCTGACAATTGTCACGCCTCCGAGCATGTCCTTTAAGCCGTCCAGGCGAATGACGCTGAAGCGGCGGTTGGTCTCCGGATTGACGAAGATAGGCAGGTTCAATTCGACTGTGCCCCAGGCGATCTGCGTCACGCCGTGCAGGACTTCCGCGATCGCCAAGGTCATCAGAACGGCGGTGAAGAGCGGCTGTCCAATCAAGGGTCGGATGGTAAAGCGCTCGACAACAAGGCCGGTCAAGATAGCGCCGGCGAAAGTGCCCACGATCGCATGCAACCATTTCAGTTCGATGCCGCCGACAGTCATCAATATCGTCAATGCCAGAACACCTCCCGCAGCGATGATCAGATTGCGCGGCTCCAGCAAGCTTCGAACGCTCACGGCTGTCATAATCATGAACATAGTGGCTGTCGCCAGCAGCGCAGCGCCCGCCACAGAGATTTCGGCCACCGTGAAAAAGCTCCAAAAGATCATGCCCCCCACGACCATCATCCAGCCATGCGCGAAATTGAAAACGCCGGAGGCCTTGTTGATCACGACAATTCCCAGCGCTACCAAGCCATAGATGCCGCCAACAAGAATCCCGGAGATCAAGGTTTGAACGATGCGCGAAGCTTTTTTGTCCGCGAGTTGCTCTCCTAGGAAGAGAAAAACAAGCACGGTCGCAATGGCATAAAACAGCCAGGTCAGTTCTTTTTTGTAACGATTGAAGAATTCTTCCACCTGCATTTACCTCAATTTGCGCCGTTATCCGGCAAATATGGGTACTCAAACATCGGCGACAAGCAGCTCCGTCTCGACCGTGCCCGTGCGTCCATCACGGTATTTGACCTCCGCGCGCACTTGCACTTGACGCTCATCGCCATAAATGGCTTCCAGCAGATCATGGTATTTTTCCTGCAGGGCGCCGCGGCGCAGCTTGCGCGTGCGCGTCAACTCGGCTTCGTCGGCATCGAATTCCTTATGCAAGATCACAAAGCGCTTTACCTGTGAATAGGGAGGCAGCGACTCATTGACCTGCCGCAACTCGCCACGGATGATCTCGTGCACCTCTGGCCGCTGGGACAAGTCGACGTAAGTCGTGAAGGCGATGCCGCGTTTTTCCGCCCAGCGCGATACATTCTGGAAGTCAATAACGATGATCGCCGAGACAAAGTCCATATCGGCGCCGCCGATGGTCATCATATCTTGCACATAGGGGCTGAACTTGACCCGACCCTCGATATACTGCGGACTGAATTTTTCGCCGGTCGACAATTCGATCAAGTCTTTCACGCGCTCCAAATAGATTAGATGACCGGTCTTCTCGTCCATGTGACCGGCATCCCCGGTGTGGTACCAACCTTCCTTATCCAGCGCTTCGCCGGTCTTTTCCGGCTGCTTGTAATAGCCATTGAAGCGGGCTTTTGTTCGGATCAAGATCTCCTGATTCTCCGCGATTTTGATCTCTACGCCCGGCACGATCACGCCGACGGTCTCGAAGCGCACATCACCGCGCAAGTGCACGGTGCCAAAGGTCTCGGTCGAACCGTAAAACTGGCGCAGCTCGATGCCGATGGCACGGAAGAAACGGATGATGTCGCTGCTGAGCATGGCGCCGGCCGTCAGCACATTGCGAGCGCGCGTCAAACCCAGCTTGTCGCGCAAAGGCTCGAAGATGGCGTATTCACCCAGCCAGCGCAAGAAGCGCAGATGGGGCGGGATCGGTCGATGGGCATCTTCGTGATCGATGGCGCGATAGGCGATTGGCATGAATGCCCGGTACATCAGTCGGTTTAACAGGGTGCTGTCGCCGATGCGGAACTGCACGACGCGCGCCAGGTTTTCCCATACGCGGCTGGGAAAGAGCAGTCCCGCCGGCGCGATCTCGCGCAGATCCGTGGGTACTGTTTCCGGCCCTTCGGGAAAATTGACCTGCACGCCGGTTATGAGATGCGACGTGAAACCGAAGGCTTGCTCCGCGAGCCAAGCCATGGGGCTGAAGGACAGCCAATTGTCCGACTGCCGGCTGTCAACGTATTCATAGTTCAAGGCATGGCCGTAAACAAGCTGGTAATGCGTCACCTCGGCGAATTTGGGCAGGCTGGTCGTGCCGGAGGTCATGCTCAATATGATCGTGTCCGTCGTGTCCGTGGAGCGGGCCAAGCTGTCGAACATGTCCGGCTCTCGCTGGCGAAAGTCAATCCCGATCGCCTGAATTGTCGGATAGCTGGCAAGCCAGTCGTCGGCATAGGCCCACATGCCGCGATCTTCCCAGTACACGACCTTGAGAATCTGCGGAATCGCTTCCCGGATTTCCAGCAGTTTGTCGACCTGTTCCTGATCGCGGGCGCAGACGACGGTGGCGTCCGTTGAGCGGATGACGTAGAGGATATCTTGCGGGCTGGCGTCGCTGAAAACGCAGCAGGTTTTGCAGTGCAAGGCATGAGCGGCGATCTGTGACCAGTACATCTCCGGATCGTTTTCGCCGATGATGACCAGCGTATCGCCGCGCTGCAATCCAAGTTTGATCAAGCCCATGCCGAAGTTGACAACGTGGTCGTAAACTTGGTTCCAGGTATACTCTTGCCAGATGCCAAAGCGTTTCTTGCGCTGCGCGACTTCGCCCCCAAGTTCTCTCACTCGCAGCAGAAAGTTCTTGGAAAGCGTATCGGCCTCGGGCAAGACGGGCCGAATTTCGCTTTTCAATCGGGAGCTGTGGATCTTACCCGGTCCCGCTTCGCGATAGGGGATATGCTCACCGGCATTGGCGATTGCCATAGTTAGCGCTCTCCTTCGCCCAGATAAGCCGCGATCACCGCCTCATTCTTGCTGATTTCATCGGGCCTGCCTTCGCCAATTTTGACGCCAAAGTCGATCACGGCGATATGGTGCGAGATATCCATCACCAGACCGATATCGTGTTCAATCAACATGATGGTTGTTCCCTGCAATTCATGAATATCAAGGATATAGCGCGCCATATCTTCCTTCTCCTCGATATTCATGCCCGCCATCGGCTCGTCCAACAGAAGCAGCGAAGGCTCCAGCGCCAGGGCGCGGCCCAGTTCAACCCGCTTCCGCAGACCGTAACTGAGCGTGCCGACGATCGACTTGCGGATATGTTCCAATTCCAGAAAATCGATGATCTCCTCAACCAGCCTTCGATGCGCGATCTCTTCTTTTTGCGCCGGACCCCAAAACAAGGCTCCCGTCAGCATATTGGATTTCATATGTATGTGCCGCGCCGCCATCAAGTTGTCCAGCACCGTGGCATTGGTGTACAGGGCGATGTTTTGAAAAGTGCGGGAAATGCCTAATTCCGCGCGCTTGTAGGGCGGGATATGCGTCATGTCGCGCCCGTCAAAAATGATCCGACCCTGCTGCGGCGCATAAAAGCCATTGATGCTGTTGATCAGGCTTGTTTTTCCGGCGCCATTGGGTCCGATGACTGCGTAGATCTCGCCGGCCTCTACCTGGAAATCAACATCCTGCAAGGCTTTTATACCGCCGAAACTCAGCGAGACATTGTTCACATGCAGCTTGACTGGCATGGAAATCCTTTAGGCTTGCGGCAAAATCGGCGCCGGGTTGTCGGGGATTTCGGCGGGCGAGTTTTGTCGTGTGTCAGCCGATCATATTACAAAGATACCAAAGGGCGCTATTGCGCGCAAACGGGAGCCATAACCCGTTCCAGCATCCAGTGAGTCAGGGTTTGGATGACTTCATCGCGACAGATCTCGTTGACAAGTTCGTGTCGCATACCCTCGTATATCTTGACGGTGACGTCGCTCGAGGAGGCATTTTGCCGCAGGAAATATGCACCCGATGAAGGCACCAGATGGTCATCGGAACCATGCAAAGCGAGGATAGGCAGGGTCAGTTGCCGCGCGGACCGGCGGATCCGACGCGATGCCAGCACCAGCGCGGCCGAGGTTCCAACGCGCCACATACCCCGGTCGATCAGAGGATCCTCCCACCATTCCTTGAGGATCTCGTCGTCGTGGGTAAGGACGCGCGGCAATCCCGGCGGAGAAAGCCGAAGCTTGGGAATGTACTTAGCGGCATAAAGACAGAGCTTGACCAGCCAGGCCGGTCGCGTTTCTTCCGCATTGATGGCGACCCCGCTCAGCGCGATTCCACTCAGGCGATGGGGATAGAGCAGGGAAAATTCCAGACCTGTCAGCGAGCCCATGCTATGCCCGAACAGGAAAACCGGCATTTGCGCGTGTTGCCGGGTCGCGATTTCGAAAAGCTGGCGCAAGTCGTCCACCGCCAGTCGCAAATCGGGGATGAAAACGCGGACGCCCTCACTCAGGCCATGTCCCAGTTGATCGATCCCATAGCATAGAAATCCGGCCCCGGTCAAGGCGGCGGCGACATGACGATAGCGACCGCTATGCTCTCCCAATCCGTGAACGATGAGCACGATGCCCTGGGCCTTGCCAGCATCCGGCAACCACTCACGATAGAAAATCGTGATGCCGTTGGCGTTTCGGAAAGCATGTTCCCGTTCGATCATCTCGCTCTGAGGCGACTATATATACGGATAGCCGGATTCATATTCGCGTTTCTGCTAGATGTCCGCGCAGCGCATGAGCAAAGGCATTCAACTCGCTTTCGCTGGGACGCTCGTTCAAGGGTACACCAAGATGACGCAGAACTTTATAGCTGATGTCCTCCGGCGCTTGCTTGGGCATACGCGGCACGACATGAAAATGGACGTGCGGGTGGCTGGCCGATTCGGCAAATTGCATGACATAGGTCTTGCTGCAGCCGGTTTCTTTCTTCAAAGCTTGCGATACTTGCCGCAGCAAGGCGCCCAGTTCTTGCGCTTCCCCCGGGCTCAAGTCGGCAATGGCTTCGACATGGCGGCGCAGAACCAGCACCAGCCATCCCAGCCAGGACGTATTGTAGGCGTGTACCAGATCCCAATGGTCGCCGCGATAAATACTATCCCAGAGCGGCGCATTACCTTTGTCGCGGTCGGTCATTCGCTCACAACTGTGGCAACTCGGCATAAGATTCTCTCCCAATCGGTTCTGTCAACTCTTACACGGATGAGGCGGTCGCTTCTTCATTTGCGGATATCAAGGGATCGGTTTATTGTGGCCTTTCTCATAGTGCATTCATACCCAATTTCGGGCTACAATCTGCTCGCGACTATCAGTTGACAACAATATAAGGAATCGTGTGAATTCAGAAGGCACGCGACGCGGCGCTTTGGCGCTGGTAGGCATGCCCGGCGCCGGCAAAACTTTATGCGCGCAACACTTGCATGCCAGGGGATTCTTCACTTTACGCTTTGGGGCTGTCGTCGTCGATGAGGTGCATCGGCGCGGCCTCGAGGTCAATCCGGTGAACGAGCGGGGCGTTCGCGAGGAACTGCGCGCGCGACACGGCATGTCTGCCATGGCGAGCTTGTCCCTGCCCAAGCTGCAAGAGGCGCTGGATGATCATCATTGTATCGTAATTGACGGCCTGTATAGCTTCAGCGAGTACAGTTTTCTGCGCCAGCATCTGGGCGCGCCGACTATTCTGTTGGCGATAGTCGCGCCGCGTCATTTGCGCTATCAGCGGCTGGCGTCCCGCTCCGTCCGCCCACTGACGTCTGATGAGGCGGCCGAACGCGACCTGCGGGAGATCAATACGCTGGAAAAAGGCGGTCCCATCGCCATCGCCGACTACACGCTGCTCAACGACGCTTCGGAAGCACATCTGCTGGATCAGTTGGATTGTCTTCTTACAAAACTCGGCTTCCAACCATGATCTTCAATGTCGGATAACACCAGGAATCCTGGCGTCGAATGCAGTTGACAAGGGCTAGTTCTGTATTAGAATCTTACTTAACGTCGGCTAAAGAATGTGTTAATGCTTGCGAATTTGCGAGTACCTCGGTTATATTTGAGACGAGAAAACGTCTCGTTGCGGCCGTAGATTGAGGCAAGAATGACCGCGACCGAATCCATGCAGGAATATCTGGCCGAAGCTTATCGCATCGCTTGCTATCAGCCGGAAACCCTTTTTGTATCTACCTCTGCGTTAGCCGATGAACTGAACGTTTCCGCCCCTGCGGTCACGAGAATGGTACAGCGCCTCAAACACGCGGGTTTCCTGGAACACGAACCCTATCGAGGCATTCGGCTCACCGCGGCGGGCGAGCGGGAAGCGCTCGCCAATATCCGGCGCCACCGCTTGGTGGAACGCTTCCTGGTGGACGTCATGGGATTCGGCTGGCACGAGGTGCATGACGATGCCGATGATCTGGGATTGGTCGTCAGCGAGATCCTGGTTGACAAGATGGAAGAGATGAGCGGATATCCCAAGCGCTGTCCGCACGGCGAACCCATCCCCAGCGCCGACGGCATCATGCCTACTGTCATCGACTATCCGCTCCCGGAAGTCGAGGTCAACCGCGACTACGTGATCAGCAGAGTCCATACTCACGACGAGCACAAACTCCGCTATTTCAGCGAACTGCAGATCGAGCCGGGCAAGAAGTTCCGTCTGGTGATGCGCGCGCCCTTCAAGGGACCACTGCAACTACTGGTTGACGGACAAACCCATTTTCTCGGCCACGAATTGGCGGGCAGCTTGCGCGTCTGCAGCCAGGAAGAGTATCTCTTAGTTTAGCCTCCACGAAGTCACGAAATATCATTCATATTTTCCGGCGGATGGCTCCCATTCGCTGACGTTTCCTGGTACAGGCTTGTGTTAGGGGTTAATGTGCCCACTGACTGGCAAATCAAACGCGACAGCTTCAATCATCGGGCAGTCCCGGAACTGGTGCGCGAGCGCTGGAACGGCGATCCCGCATCGCTGCGCCCGATCAGCCAGGACTATAACATCGTCTTCCGCTTTGAGGCCGAAGGGCGCGGCTACTACCTGCGCATCTGCCACCCGGTCCTGCATCCGCTGCCCAAAGCGCGGCAGGTGATGCGCTTTCTGCGCTTCTTGGCGGACTGCGATGTACCGGTGGGCGTGCCGGCGCCATCGCTGAGCGGTCGCTATATCGAGCTTCTCGATGGCGGCTACTACGCCGCTGCGCAATTGGAAGCGCCGGGCGTGGAAATGACACAGCACATGCTTGATTTGTCCGTTTATGAGGCTTGGGGAAAGTCGCTGGGCAAGCTGCACGCCGCTTCTCGCCGCTATCAGCCGGATCCCGTTATCGATTACCAGTTCCCCACCGTTCAGCGCTTCTGGGAAAACATCGAGCCGACCGCGCGCGCGTCGTCGCCGGAGTTGCAGCGCGTCTACTCCGAACTGACCGACACCATGGGCAGTTTACCGGCGCGCGACTACGGGCTAATCCACGGCGACTATCGGCCCGGCAATGTCATCTGGGACGGATCAACCGCCCGCACCATCGACTTCGACGAGCCGAACTATCACTGGTATATCGCCGATGTCTCGCGCGCGCTGATGGAGCTCTCGGATCAGCCGCATAAGCGTCGCCGGGCCTTTCGCGACGCCTTCATGGCTGGCTACCTGAGCGAGCATCAGATTGACGACTTCTGGCTGAGTCAGTTGCCGCAATTCGGTCAGCACCGCGCGCTGTTGATGCACATGTGGGATGTGGAGGAGGGCGGGTCTTGGAGCGAGGTTGTGAGGTGGGTGGTGCATCCGGTGGGGTGGTAGGACTTGTCTGAAAATATGTTCGGAAATCTGGTAAACTTCAGGTACAAGAGGCGTGCGCTTTTAAGAGGTGCAACATGATTGCTGACATTGTGAGCGAAAACGAAGAAGTTGAGATTGAAGCCACTTATACGGACGAAACCGTTACGGTTAAGAACTATGTCATTTCTGGTTACGGTGCTGATTTCGATGTTGAGGGGTTGGTAAGGAGACTCGATCGAGGCGATATTGAGATTCCGGAATTCCAACGGACCTATGTTTGGAATCAGAAACGAGCCTCTCGATTTATAGAATCATTGCTGATGGGATTGCCAGTGCCCGGGATTTTCCTGTACCGTGACAAAGGTTCGCAAACGCTGCGTGTTATTGATGGCCAGCAGCGGCTGCAAAGCCTGAAGGCCTACTACACGGGCAAGTTTCCAGGTTCAGATCGCGAGTTTAGATTAATGGGCTTGGATTCGCGATTCGACGGCTTTGCCTATGCGGATTTGCCTGCACAAGACAGACGAAGGCTCAATGACTCAATCATTCACGCCTCAATCATTCAGCAAGAAGCTCCTGATGACGATGGTACGAGTCAATTCGCCCTATTTGAGCGACTAAATACGACTTCTACGCCATTATCGCCGCAAGAAATCCGAGGCGCCATTTATGAAGGTGAGTTCAATAATCTATTAGTAGAGCTAAATGACTGCGATGAATGGAGGATATTGGTCGGAAAGCCTAACCGCAGAAAACGAGATCAAGAGTTAATCTTGAGATTTCTAGCGCTGTACCATGATTCGGCGGAATACAAGCCAACTATGAAAGAGTTTTTGAACAAGCACATGAAAAGCAATCGGGACTTGCAAAAGCACACTGCGGCGGAAAACCGAAAACTCTTTCATTCCACCGTCAAGACGATACTCGAAAAGCTGGGTCGTAATGCCTTCAGACCAGAACGGGCTGTCAACGCTGCCTTGGTAGATGCGTTGATGGTCGGTATTGCGTGTCGACTTGGCAGAGGCGCGATATCTGCCGACATTCGACCCGAGTACGACGAGCTCATGGAGAACGAGAGATTTCGCGCGTCTATCTACGCTGGCACATCGCAGGCGGACAATGTTCGCACAAGGATTGAACTTGCAACGGAAGCCTTCGCTTTGGTGGAGTGAATGATGTACTCTGACATTGTTGAAAGCAAAGATACCTTGCAGCGGCTTTTTGACCGTGCCCTAGAGCTTCAAAAAAATGATGTAATCGACTTGGAAGTTCGGTCTGCGTTTGAATCCTATTTATGTATTCGGACTTATGTCTATGTTGAGAATTCGGTCCGTACAATCCTGCTGGAGCATGTGAGATCGGTAACGAGCGACGATTCTATCGAGAAATTTGTCGACTCTCAGCTAGAACGCCAACCTAACCTTCGGTATGGCGAATTGATCAAGCTAGTTAGCCGGTTTAATCCTGAGTGGCAAGAAAAGATAAAGCAAGGCGTGACACAAAAGATGCTAACATCCCTAAACAGTCTTGTCAGTATTCGAAACAGTATCGCACACAGCGACAACACCGATATTTCGCTTAATGACCTTCAAGACTATTTTGCATCTTCGCAAGAGATTGTCCGAATTGTTTTCGAAGTCTGTAGCCATGGTTCTATGGCAACGTCCGCCGATTGAATGTCCCGTCACCCCTGCCCATACAACCGCCCCCCAAACTCCTCCACCAGCGCGTCATCCAGTTCATCCGCGACCCGCGCCAGCCGTCGAATGATCACGTCCGCCTCGCTCGCGTCCAGTCCTTCCAGCAGGCGCTCGTGATACAGATAGACCAAGTCTTCATGCAAGCCCAGCGCGGCGTTGGTCAACTCCAGATTGAGTTCCAGCAGCCGCCGATACAGCGCCAGCAGATTGCTCGGCGGCAAGTGCATGATCGGCGCCAGTACCTGCAAGTAGCCGCGCTCCTCCGGCGTCAGATAAACTTCGATCAGCGCGGAGCCGCGCAGGAAGTTCCAGCCGTAGCCGCTCTCGACATCCATCCGCGCCGCCGCCGCATCGACGCCGATCTGCGCTAAAATGCTCTCTACTGCGTATGCCGCCGACGCCAGCGGATCGCTCGTCTCGTCTTTGTCACCCCCGCCGCGGCGGAATAAACGTCCCATGTTTTCACTTCCGCCTCATGCTGTCAGGGGACTTGGGCGCCTGTTCATGGGAACAGCGCAGGCAGTGACCCGCGTAATAACCAGCTTTGGCGCCGCAGTGCGGGCAAGGCCGGCTCTGATTCTCGCCATAGATCTGCGCCAGGCGCTCAAAATCGGGTGCATCCAACTCGGAGACACTCGCTGACGGCAGAGACGCGCCGCAAGTCTCGCAATAACGCCCGCCGTAATGCCCGGCCTGCGCCCGGCAGCCGCAAGCGCCGCAAGTCGCGGCATTCGGCAACAAGCGGCGCTCCTGGGCGGTTTGCTCCGCCAGGGTCAGAATATGCGGCAGGCTGAGCGCCCAGGCTCTGCCAGTGTCATGATCGGCGTTGCGCGTCAACAATCCCAGGATATGTCCCCGACTGTCGTATAGCGGGATTCCGCCGGCGTCCGGCGACATGGCGATTAAGATACTCGTTCGCAGCCACCCTTGACGCCCGCCATCACCGGGGTCTTGTAGGGTAGCGCGAATTTTGGCGCCATTGTAAGCCAGGGCGGTGACTGCTTCGTTTGCGATGACGACCGGCTTGTTCTCCAGCGCGTCAAGACTGCCCAGCGCGACGGGCGTTTGTATCAAAGCCAGGTCGCTCTCCGGATATCGGCGCAGCACCTGACCCGGCACAGCCCCCGAGCTGCCGCAGGCGACAACAACTTCCAGCGCGCTCCCGACCAGGTTTGCGGTTGTGGCGACCAAGCCCTCGCGATTGACGAAGATGCCACTGCCGCTTCCATTGACGCCGCCGTCGATGCCCAGGACCGGGGGCGCTTGAGCCATGCAAACGCTGGACGAGGACGGTGTTAAGGCCGACGCGACAGAGTGCTGCTGCATCTGCCGGTCGCGCAATTGGTCAAGTTTCCCCTGAACCTGCGGGTTCCCCGGTTCGTGTCGCAGGGCTTGCTCCAGGCAGCTAATCTTGAAGGTGATGTCATCACCTGTTTCCGCCAGCCAAATACAGGCGACGGCGCGGCCGTGCTTGTCAAGATCAGGGTCATCAACCGCCTTCCGCAACAAAACTACCGCCGATTGCAAGTCGCCGCTTTTCATGTGTTCAATCGCGCGCAGCAGGTCGTCTTCGCCGCCCATGGTTCAGGATTCTTGGTCCGATAGCTCGACTTGTCGGTCATTGTAGCCGATAACCGGCGCCCCTGCTTGACACATGCCGAGCGGCCGCACAGGCCCTTGGTCAAAGCGTGCGCCGGCGGTCGCGATGTGTTAACTTGGAAGCGCGGAAAGGACAGGAGCATATAAAATGCAAATCGAAGAACAACTCGCGAATATGGGCTTGCAGTTGCCGCCTCCGATCAAGGTACCGGCCGGCGTCAAGCTGCCCTTTTCTTTTGTCCGGGTCTACGCTGGACAGGCCTACATCTCCGGTCACGGCCCACAGAATGAGGATGGCTCGCTGGCGGGTCCCTTTGGCAAGGTCGGCGTCGACTTGTCCGTCGAACAAGGGTATGAAGCAGCCAAGCTCGTGGGCTTATCTATGCTCGGCAGCCTCCAGCGCGAACTGGGGGAGCTAGATCGTATCAGCGCCTGGCTGCATGTGCACGGTATGGTCAATTGCGCGCCGGATTTCGCGCAACAGCCTGCGGTGATCAACGGCTTTTCCGATCTGATTCTAGCGCTCTATGCGGAGCGCGGCGCCCACGCTCGCTCGGCTGTGGGCATGGCTGCGCTGCCCTTTAATATGGCAGTGGAAATTGAGGCGATAGTCGCTATCAATTAGTGTATCAGCCTGGGCGCAGCAATATATTCAAGTAGCCGTCGACTGACGCCCCCCAGCCCGGCGGCACATAAGTGGTGCTGTCCATTTGGAAGACCAAAGCCTCGCCGGAAAAGGCGTCGCCGGCATCCAGCGCTTCACGGCGAAATTGCTTGATCGTCGTGCCCAAGGGCGATTCTTTTTCCGCGAAGGGCAGCGCGACATTGGCTCGCGATTCCAGGAATCTGATCTCCGGTTTCTTGACGATGCCGGTCCCTTGTACGCGCAGATTCACGATTTCGACCTCCCGAGAGCGCAAGGCGTGGCCATAAGTCGCTTCGTGCAAGTCGTGGAAATCTTGCAGCAATGAGGTCGAGAAGGGCAGGTTAAGTTCGTAGGCTTGCCCCTGATAGCGCATATCAACAGTGACAGCAAAGCGCATGTCCTCCTCGCTGATTTCTTCCTGTCGCAATTCCGCCTGCGCTTGTTTGAGCAGCGAGCGCTGGCGCTCTTCCAGATCGGCTACGTTTTCCGGCGTCGCCAAGGTCATCACCGATTGGCTGAAATCGACAGCGACATCGGCGATCAGCAGGCCGAGCGCGCACAAGACGCCCGGCGTGTGCGGAATCAGTACCCGCGGTATATCCAGACGTTCAGCCGCTTCGCAGGCATGCAGCGGTCCCGCGCCGCCAAATGCCACCAGCGTAAAATCGCGCGGGTCGTGACCGCGAGCGATTGAAACGCGGCGAATCGCCCGATCGATATTGACGTTGGCGATATCCACGACGCCCTTGGCCGTGGCAATGGTACTGAAGCCGACCTGCCGCGCCAGCGCCTTCATCGCTTTCATGCCGGCGCTCAGATCGAGCGCCATTTTACCGCCGAGAAAGTGATCGGCGTCCAGCCTGCCGAGGATGGCATTGGCATCGCTGAGCGTCACCTGCTGCCCGCCTCGGCCGTAAATGACGGGTCCGGGACTGGCGCCGGCAGATTCCGGACCGACGCGCAGCGCGCCACCAGCGTCCACCCGCGCGATCGAACCGCCGCCCGCGCCAATCGTCTCGATATCCAGCATGCGCAGTCGCAAGGGCAGGTCGTCAATGGACGATTCCGATCTCGGCTGCGGTCGTCCGTCGATCAAGGCGACATCGGTCGAGGTGCCGCCCATATCCAGAGTGATGATCTTGTCAAAACCGGCTGTTTTCGCCACATAAAAAGCGCCCATGACCCCGGCGGCGGGTCCGCTCAAAGCGGTGTGAATGGCCTGCTGTCGCACTCGGCTGGCGCGCATCACGCCGCCGTCCGACTTCATGATTCGCAAAGAGGTTCGTCGCGGTAATTCCGCTTCGAGTTGACCGATGTAACCGGACATGACCGGGCGCACATAGGCTTCAAGCGCGATCGTGCTGGCGCGCTCATATTCGCGGAATTCCGGCAGCACCTGCGACGAGAGCACGATCTGCCACGCGTCCTTCACAATGCCGCGTTCCAGGATCCGCCGCTTGATCCTTTGCTCGTGCCGATCATTGACGTAACTGAAGAGCAGGCACACGGCGATTGAATCGACGCCGTCATCTTTGATCTTATCCAGCACGACATCCAGCGCGTCCATATCAAGCGCTTGCAGCGCGTCGCCACGGAAATCCAGCCGCTCCGGCACTTCATAACAGCGCTCGCGCGGAATCAATGGCGGCGGGATCTTTGGGTGCAGATCGTAGAGCACGGGCCGTTCCTGGCGGCCGATGAACAAGACGTCGCGGAATCCCGCAGTAGTGATCAAAGCGGAACGCGCGCCCTTGCGTTCCAGAATGGCGTTTGTCGCGACGGTCGACCCGTGCGCGACCTGTGTCAGAGCGGAGGCGCCGCCGGGCGCAATAATCTCCAGCCCATCGAGCATGGATTGGGCGGGGTTCTGTGGCGAACTGAGCAGTTTGTGGATGCGCAATCGCCCTCGGTCGCTCAAAACCAGATCTGTGAAGGTGCCGCCGATATCGACGCCCGCTTGAGGCTTCCGATTCTCATACCTATAAGTCATGGCTGCAATCATAACATTGACGCGCAGATAGGGAAACGTAGCGCCGCGAATCGGGAGAGGTTGAATTTCAAGGATATGAAATACCTGCCTGCCCTCATAAATTCGCAGATAACCCCTCTATTTCGGATGCTTTGGGTCGCGTAGGGCGCGTAGACACAGCCCTTCGACACTGACCGTCGACTTTGACCGCCGGCCGCTCTTCTCGTATTTCGTCATAAGAGATGCCGGCGATTGGCGTAGGTCTCGGTTTGAAGTTTGTTCGTCTTTGTCCATCTGCGGACACAGCAATATCTTTTTCGGACATTAACGCCTCATTTTGGACAATGTCGCTTCGTTTGGGCCGGGCGCCGGGTTTGAAAAGCGGCGGCTGCGTGTGTTGTAACGTCGAAGGATAGAAGTAAGTGCAAGTAAGTTATGCAATTCCTAGAAATAGAGCGGCTGTAAGACCTGACCGCTACTCGCGGAAGCGCGCCCGCCTTTAGTTACGCCTCTCAATCCCCTCATCGCAATGCGGGGAAGCTCGTTTCAATACTTGCATAAGGCTAGTTTTCTTATGATGCCAATGTCGATAACAGCTTTTTTTCAAGCGAACTCGCGCTACCTTAGCGCCCCTTACTCTCCTTGTGGGAATTCCGCCCTGTTCTTGACCCGTTTAGCGGGGGCCCGAGGGGGCACTGGGCCGGGGGATGAGGGGTGCAAAAACAACTGCGAACACCACAGTACCGGACAAGCCCGGCAGGGGCGTTTCGCCGAAACACCCACAAACAGAAATAATCTTTTGTCTTTCTCAGTAAAACCAGGTAAGTCATGCAAATTCCGCATCAACGTCGAGTCGTAGGGGCGAGCCTTGGCTCGCCCGAAATCTCTAGAAGTAGCGGTGGGCGACTCACAGAGTCGCCCCTACATTCACCCTGCGATTTGTTGCATTTCTTTGTTGCACTTACTTCTGTGCTCTCAGTAATCGAAAGTAAGTCATGCAGCATATGATTGTTAATCTATGGCAATTGTGGGCGAGCCAAGGCTCGCCCCTACACAGTTTCGATTATTCCGGCGATTTCTTTATTGTGGCAAAGCTTTCAATTACTTAGGCGCGCTTACTTCTGTGTTATCTTTTTTTAATAAACCGCGATCTGCGGTAGCCGAGCCGGTTTATTATTTTGTGTGAGCGCGGTAGCCCAAATTCGTTGCCGCCGAGCGGCTGTGGTTAATTATTGTTGCGTAACTTACTTGCAACTACTGAGACAGATTGTCCCGCCCTAATGAGGCTTGTCCATTGCTCCGTAACGCTTGATAACATCGCGGGCGACGACCATGCGATGCACCTCCGACGCGCCGTCATAGATGCGGAAGGCGCGCGCTTTTTCGTACCAGGTAGAAAGCGGCAAATCCCGAGAGATCCCGCGTCCGCCGCAGATCTGTATACAACGGTCCAATACGCGGCTGACGGCTTCCGCCACTTGCACCTTGGCGATTGAGGTCTCGACCCGCGCTTGCTCGCCCTGCGCCAGGAGCCATGCCGCTTCGTGGATGAGCAGGCGCCCCATCTTGAGTTCCATCTCGGAATCGGCCAGCATCCATTGCAACGATTGGTGAGAGGCCAGCGCGCCGCCAAAGGCCTCCCTGGTTGTGGCATATTCTGTCGCGATTTCCAGCGCGCGCTGCGCGATGCCGGTCCAGCGCATGCAGTGCGTCAGGCGCGCCGGACCCAAGCGCGATTGCGCCAGCATGAATCCCTCGCCTTCGCCGCCCAGGATGGCGCTCTGCGGCAGGCGCAGGTTTTCGTAGCGGATCTCGACATGACCGCCGAAGTCTTTGGCGCCCATCACCGGCACATCGCGCAGGATATGGATGCCCTTGCTTTCGCGCGGCGCCAGAAATTGCGTACATCCTCGATAGGGGTGCACGTCGGGATTCGTCACCGCCATAATGATGAAAAAATCGGCGATTTCGCCGTTGGTGCTCAGCCACTTGTGTCCGTTGATGACCCAGTCATCGCCGTGCCTTTCGGCGCGGGTCCGGATCATGCGCGGATCGCTTCCTGCGCCGGGCGCGGGCTCGGTCATGGAGAAGCTGGAAAAAGTTTCGCCCTTTGCCAGCGGCGCCAGGTATCGTTCTGTTTGTTCTTCGTTCGCCCAATTATGCAGCAGGTGCATATTGCCTTCGTCGGGGGCGGCGCAATGGATCGCGAGCGGTCCCAACATGCTGCGGCCGGCAGCTTCGAAAACCGGCACGATCTCTTGAATGTTGAGGCCCATGCCGCCCCAGGCTTTGGGCATGGTCGGCGCCCAAAGCTCCGCCGCCTTTGCCTTGGCGCGCAGATCTTGCAAGATGGCCTTGTTCAGGTCCCGGCCCGTTCGCAGCAACTCGCTTTCCACCGGGATGACTTCATCGTCGACGAACTGCCGAACGCGGTGCGCAATAATTTGCACATGTCGGGGAATGGTGAATTCCATGCCCGTTACCTCGCTGTTCCTGCCCTGTATATTGACTCGCGAGTATACCATAAGGGCGTCGACGTTGTGGCAAACCATGTAGACCCTCGGCGTGGCCGTCGCGGGATGGAACAAATTGCTTGCATGTTGTTGGCTTGCCTCATATACTCGCGCAAGGCTCTGGGAAGGAGATGGTCATGCGCAAATTCATCATTGATACGGACACCGCCTCCGACGACGCTGTCGCGCTGGTGATGGCGCTGCAAGATCCCGAAATTGATCTGCGCGCGATCACGGTCGTGGCGGGCAACGTCCCTTTGAATCAGGCCGTGCAAAACGCGCTATACACGGTGGAATTGTGCGGGAAGGATACGCCTGTCTACAGCGGCTGCGCCAAGCCCATCCTGCGTGACCTGGAGACGGCGCAAGACGTTCATGGCGCCGATGGCATGGGCGACATCGGCCTGCCGCTGGCGGGGCGAGCGCCAGCGCCGGGGCATGCGGTTGATGTTCTGCGACAAGTCATCAGGGAAAACGCCGGCGACATCACATTGGTCACGCTGGGACCACTAACCAATGTCGCGCTGGCCTTGCTGCGAGAGCCGGAATTGGCCGCGCATGTCGCGCATTGCTATATCATGGGCGGCATTGGCGAGGGGCACGGCAACGTGACGCCCAGCGCCGAGTTCAACATCTGGGTGGATCCCGAAGCCGCTAAAATCGTCTTTGAATCCGGCATGAAAATGACCATGGTCGGCTGGGACATCTCGTGGAAATACGCCACCTTTGATCCCGGACAAGCGGCTGAAATCCGCGAGATCGGTACGCCTTTAGCCAAATTTGTCGTCGATATCCAGGCGACTTTGACGGAGTATGCCATTGAATCGTCGCATTTGGCTGGCTTTGACCTGCCCGATCCTGTCACGATGGCGGTCGCCCTTGATCCCGGCATCGCGACCTGTCGAGACTACCGCGTCGATGTGACCACGGGAGACGGTTTGCAACGGGGCATTACGGTTGTAGATGTATTGGGCGTTATGGGACGAGGCCCGCAAATGACGGTGGCGACGGGCGTCGATCGCGCGGCATTCGTGGACATACTGAAACGATCGGTGTCGCGTCCGGTCTAGTTGCCCCGGGGAACTTGCTCCGGGATTTGCAAGCCTTAACGGTGAGGCAGGGGCGCGCTTTCATCGGTGCTGCAAATAGGCTGGCCTTCCGCGAGCGCGATCACTTCCCATTGCAGGGCGCCGCCAACGCCCAGTTGCCCGGCGCTGAAGCTGATCGACGTTTGGTCGGCGCTGCTGTGGAAACTGCCAAGCAGCGAGCCGGTCCCGTGGTCATAAACGTTGACTTGATAGCCGGTGGCGGCGGCGATGCCGTCCCAATAGTAAGGGCTCATACCGCCCGGCGCGATTTCCAAGGGCGATGTCAGCCGCAGGCCGCTGCAGTCCGGAGGCGCGGTTTTTGGCGCTGCGGCAATCGGGGCCGAGGGTTCTTGCGGCTTTGCGGATGCCAATCCGCCGAATCCGCTGCCCGGATTGGGGATCAAAAGCTCTGTGCCGACAGAAAGGCGCGATGGCGAAAGCCCGTCGTTGACTGCTACGATGTCCGCAACGCTGACATCGTAGCGACGCGCCAGCGCAAATAGCGTATCGCCGCCCGCCACGACATGGATGAGATCGCCCAGGCTCATTTCGGTGTCGTGTTCCGCCCAGCCATTGGCGCGCGCCAGACCATTCAAGGCTTCTTGCAGCCTCTGACCGCGCGCCAGTTCAGCGTCAGAAACGGGCAAGGCGCCGCTCCAATCCAGGATGGCGGTTTTGCCGCTCTCGCTACTGGCCAGGATGCCGACGACGGTGTTTCCCGCCAAAACCGTATTGCCGAAGGCAGTGGTTACGGCGCCCCGGTGCACGGTCATGCTCAGGGCATTGCGGTGAACCTGTTGAAAACTGACCAGCGATCGAACATGGATGTCGACGCCGTTCACAGTTAAATTTGCGCTGGACGCGCCCGGCGTTTGAATAGCGAGCACGGGCTGCGCCGCATCACAATCCGCTATTTCTCTCGCCGAGGAAAATGAAAAGGCTTTCATGGCGAAAGGATCGGCGACATCGACAACCGGCAGCGACTCCATCGCTTGCAAGGGCGCCAGATGATCGCGCTCCACCCAAGATAGCGCGCCGGCGTTGACAAGCCGCAGCCATTCGCCCCCGCTCGTCCTGGCATCTACCAGCGCGATGTCGTCCTTCTGCAGTTGCCCCAGTTCTTCGGCGATGTTAGCGGCTTGGGCGAAACGCGTTGTTGGCTCGAGCGCGACTGTGCTGAGGGGTTCGCGAATCTCGTCTATCTGGGAGAGATCAATCTCATGATCGAGCGTTGCGTCGCCGGCGAGCAGCATAATCAGGCCGGCGCCCGGGCGCGACTGGGGCAGATTCGCTTGCAGGTTCATGATGGCCAGGCCCCAATGTCCTCTTTCGACATCCAGCGCGGAAGTACCCAGGCTCTTCAATTGGGCAAGCGGCGCGCGCGCGCCGGGCGCGTCAAAATCAGTGGAGGCTGAATCCCCCGCGAAACTGGCGTCGACATGGGCATGACCATAGCACAAACTGTTGCGCTCAAGATCGGCGCAATGCTCGCTCAAGTCCAGCAGCGCTCCGGCGACGATTTCATTGCAGACAGCTTCTTGGGCGTCGGCTGAGAGGAGGGCAAAAACGAGCAAAAGCGGCAATATCAGAGCAAATCGTTTGTGAGACAAAGCGGTTCCACTTTCGGTCAGGGCCGCTCGGCGCGTAACCGGCGAATTTGGGTTACCGTGGTCACAGAAAATAACAAGCCTTCTCCTTGCATGAGCAAGGGGGTTTGTTAAACAAGAGACCAGGCAACTTTATGCTAGCACATTAGCCATAAGCGTAACCCCACGCTTAGTCAACGCTTGCCGCCTTTTTTCTTCCGCGCTTGCCCGCCGCCCTTTTTCCGCGCTTTGGACCATTGATCGCGCAGTGTAACCGTGCGATTGAAGACGAGCTTGCCGGGGGTGGAATCGGAGTCGACCACAAAATAAGCCAAACGTTCGAACTGGAAGCGATCGCCAGTTTTGGCATGGCGGAGGCTGGGTTCAACGAAGACCGGGTCCAGGACGCGCAAGGAATCCGGATTGATGAAATCGGTGAAATCCTTTTGGCTGTCGGCTTCCGGGTCTTCGACAGTGAAAAGACTATCGTAGAGCCGCGCTTCCACCTTGAGGGCGTGCCGCGCGGATACCCAGTGCAAGGTCGCTTTCACGCGCCTGCCGTCGGGGGCGGCGCCGCCCCGCGTGGCCGGATCGTAAGTGCAGCGCAGTTCCAGGATCTCGCCGTCGTCGTCTTTGATGACATCGGTACAGGTGATGAAATAGGCGTAACGGAGCCGCACTTCCCGGCCTGGCGCCAAACGGAAGAACTTGCGCGGCGGGTCTTCCATAAAGTCGTCGCGTTCGATGTACAGCACTTTGGAAAAGGGGACGTTGCGCGTGCCAGCCGTTTCATCTTCCGGATTATTGATCGCTTCCAGTTCTTCGACCAGGTCGTCGGGGTAATTCTCGATCACGACCTTGAGCGGATTAAGCACGGCCATGACGCGATCCGCGATCTTGTTCAAGTGTTGGCGGATGTGATACTCCAGTTTATGAAAGGCGACCACGCCCTTGACTTTGCCGACGCCGGTATCTTCACAAAATTGCCGGATCGCTTCCGGCGAGTATCCGCGGCGGCGCAGCCCGGCGATGGTCGGCATGCGCGGATCGTCCCATCCGCCCACATGGTTTTCTTGCACCAGGCGAATCAGCTTGCGCTTGCTAAGCACAGTATGGCTGAGTTCCAGCCGGGCGAACTCGATCTGCTGCGGATGATAGATCTCGATGTTGTCCAGGTACCAGTCGTAGAGCGGACGGTGGTCTTCGTATTCCAGCGTGCAAATCGAGTGGGTAATTTCTTCGATTGAGTCCGATTGTCCGTGAGCGAAATCGTACATGGGATAGATTTTCCATTTGGCGCCGGTGCGGGGATGCGGGGCATCGAGGACGCGATACATGACCGGATCGCGCATGTTGATATTGCCCGATGTCATGTCGATTTTGGCGCGCAATACGGCTTCACCTTCTTTGAAAGCTCCCGCGCGCATTTTCTCGAAGAGCGCCAGGTTTTCTTCGACGGGGCGATTTCGGTAGGGGCTTTCCAGCCCCGGTTGCGTCAGCGTGCCGCGGTACTCGCGGATCTCGTCCTGGCTGAGCTCGTCGACGTATGCCTTGCCAATCTGAATGAGTTCAACGGCCATCTCGTATAGCTGGTCGAAGTAATCCGAGGCGTAATAGAGGCGATCGTCCCAGTCGTAGCCGAGCCAGCGCAGATCTTCGGTGATGGCGTCGATATATTCCTGCTCTTCCTTGGCCGGATTGGTATCGTCAAAACGCAGATTGCACAAACCGCCGTATTGTTCCGCGATGCCGAAGTTCAAACAGATAGACTTGGCATGGCCAATGTGCAAATAGCCGTTGGGTTCTGGCGGAAAGCGCGTATGTACTTTGCCATCAAAGCGCCCGCTTTCGGCGTGTCCGTCGATGATATCGGTGATGAAATTCTTCTTGATCTCGTTTACCGGCATGTCTACTTTCCCAAGATTGGAACACAGGCTGCCATTCTATCATATTCTTCTGCCGCTATCCGTTCAAGAGGGCTGATTATCAGGGGAGTCGCTTCAAATTATTTTTCACCACCGAGGACACCGAGAGCACCGAGATAAGCTCATTTTTGCAGGCAAGCGGTTAAATCTCGTCGCTCTCGGTGTTGAAGGGTTGCGTCTACGCGCCCCTGATGCCTGGCTGAGGAGCGGGCAGTTTTCGACGGGCAGTCCAGTCGCGAGCGCGCACTGAGGCGCAATGTGTCCTCCAAATGCTCGCAATTTGCCCTGATTTTGACCCTCTTTTGAGTAACAGTATAGATACAGTATGTATACGGGGGGGGGTACCCCCCAGATCTGAGGACATGACAGTTTTTCGTTCGGCAGATAGTCGCGAGAATACCTGCCAATTTTGGCGTGTTTTCGGGCGACCTGATAGGTCGCCTCTGCGAGGCTTGTCCGCTACTCCGACCAAATGCCGCCTTTTCTACCCCCATCCCCCGG
>WTGF01000008.1 GCA_011525385.1 Chloroflexota bacterium
CCCCTTCCCTCATTTTGGGGGAAGGGGCCGGGGGATGGGGGCAGATTTTCAACAGCGTCCGGTGGCTCGCCCCTACAATATTCAGTTAAAATAGTGACGCGATGCTAAAGCTCATTACTCAGCGCTTATTATTCTCCGTCATCACGTTGACAATCGTCGCGGTTGTCGTCTTTGCGATGACCGACCTTTTGCCGGGTGACTGGGCAACAGCCTACTTTGGCAAGTACGCGACGGAAGCAGGTTTGGCCGCCTTGCGAGAAGAGCACGGCCTTGATCGTCCGGCAACGGAGCGCTTTGCCGAATGGATCAGTAATGCCCTGCGCGCTGATTTTGGCGCCTCCCTGGCTCTTAATGAGCCAGTTGTGGAGTTAATCAGCTTTCGGCTGCGCAATTCCCTGCTCTTGGGCGGGCTGGCTTCACTGGTCACCATACCCTTGGCCACCCTGTTGGGTATCATCGCTGGCTTAAGGCGCGACCGAACGCCGGATGTCATCATCTCGACCGGTTCGATCGTGGGGATGAGCACGCCGGAATTTGTTATCGGCACCCTGCTAATCTGGATCCTTAGCGTTGGCTTGGGACTCTTCCCGTCGATGACGTTGCTAAACCCGGACGCGCCGATCGCGGATTTGCTGCCCAATGTCGTGATGCCGACCATCACCCTGACGATTGCCTCGACCGCGTATCTCCTGCGCATGGTTCGCACGATCACGATCAACGTGCTGACCAGCGAGTATGTCGAAATGGCCACTTTGAAGGGCCTCCCGCGCGCGCGCGTCGTATTCCGTCACGCCTTGCCAAATATACTCTTGCCGACGATCAACATCATGGCGCTAATGCTAAGCGGCCTGCTCGGCGGAACGTTCGTTGTCGAGGTCGTCTTCAACTATCCAGGCCTGGGACGGGCGCTGGTCGACGCGGTCAGTTTCCGCGACGTGCCGATGATTCAAGCCATCGCCTTGCTCTGGGCGGTGATGTATGTCTTCTTCAACCTGGGCGCGGACCTGGTGACCACATTTCTGGATCCCCGTTTGCGCAGCCTGCGCGGCTAGCCACTTGCAGACTGAATGGAATTACGAGCTATTTACGATCAGCAAACAGAGGGGAAAATGGGTTTCAAAGGAATAGGTTGCTCAGTCCCTATGGGATCATCTCCGGCAGAATTGACGGAAAACTTACAAGCCCTTATTGATTGCGGTTATGACTATGTTGAAGTGTTGCCGGATACCTGGCGACTGTGGGTTGGCGGTCGCAATGATCAGCGCCGTCTGAAGCAATTGGTTGACGTGCTGGACAAGTTCCGTGACCGACTCGGCTACACAATGCATCTACCCCTCGAGACGAACTTGTTTGACGTCGCCGATCTTGAATATCAGCAAGCGCTGTTGCGGGCTGGCCTTGACGCGGGCAAAGCCGTTGGCGCGACGGCATTGGCTTATCATGCCGGCTATCGCCTCACCCTGCCGGCTGGAACGTCGAAGCCAATGCAGGAGCTGATGGCGCGCGAACGCGACATCTTGCTGAGTTACGCTGATGAGGTCGCCGGCTGGGGCGGGAATATCAGCATTGAAACACACGGCTTTATCGAAAATGCCAGTTACACCGCATTCCCTGAGATGCACGCGCGGTTCGTGGAAGCGATTGACCATCCGGGGATTGGCGTCTGTATCGACTTTGGGCATTCATTTCTGTCATCACAGTGGAATGGATTCGACTACTTGGAGGGTATTGCGCGCCTGGCGCCGCTGACCACACATTTTCACGTGCAAGACAACATGGGCATCTCGGCCTATTCGGGCAGCAAAAGTTTCGCCCTGGGCCGAGGGGATCTGCACATGGGGCCGGGCGAAGGCGCTATCCCATTTGATGAGGTGTTTAGCACCATCGACTTCCCCCGAAAACCCGTATTTATGCTGGAGGTTGTGGGCCATGACCTGGATGAAAACGGACCAGCGCGAATGTTTGCCGAGGCCAAGAGATTAGCTGAGCTTCGCAGCTAGTCTGAGTCGGGGCGTATCGCAAGACGGACTAAATAGGAGCAGCAAAGAGAGAGAAACATGCCGTTCAAAGGAATAGGTTACGCCGTCCCGTTGGGATCATCCCCGAAAGAATTGACGGAGAACTTACAGACGCTAATTGATTGCGGTTATGACTATGTTGAAGTGTCGCCTGCTTCCTGGCGTATGTGGGTTGGCGGTCGCACTGATCAGCGCCGTCTGAAGCAATTGGTCGCGGTGCTGGACAAGTTCCGCGATCGATTAGGCTACACCTTTCATCTCCCCGGCGAGACAAACATGTTTGACGTCGCCGATCTTGACTATCATCAAGCGCTGTTGGAGGCCGGCCTTGAGGTGGGCAAAGCCATCGGCGCGACAGCAATGGCTTATCATGCCGGCTATCGCCTCACCTTGCCGGCTGGAACCTCGAAGCCAATGCAGGAGCTGATGGCGCGCGAACGCGACATCTTGCTGAGTTACGCTGATGAGGTCGCCGGCTGGGGCGGGAATATCAGCATTGAAACACACGGCTTTATCGAAAATGCCAGTTACACCGCATTCCCTGAGATGCACGCGCGGTTCGTGGAAGCGATTGACCATCCGGGGATTGGCGTCTGTATCGACTTTGGGCATTCATTTCTGTCATCACAGTGGAATGGATTCGACTACTTGGAGGGTATTGCGCGCCTGGCGCCGCTGACCACACATTTTCACGTGCAAGACAACATGGGCATCTCGGCCTATTCGGGCAGCAAAAGTTTCGCCCTGGGCCGAGGGGATCTGCACATGGGGCCGGGCGAAGGCGCTATCCCATTTGATGAGGTGTTTAGCACCATCGACTTCCCCCGAAAACCCGTATTTATGCTGGAGGCTCTGCGCTATGATCTGCACGACGGCGCGCCAGAGCGCATGTATGCGGAAGCGGTACGCTTGGCT
The DNA here is from genome assembly GCA_011525385.1 of Chloroflexota bacterium. Taxonomy (GTDB): domain Bacteria; phylum Chloroflexota; class Anaerolineae; order Aggregatilineales; family Phototrophicaceae; genus UBA6055. The sequence goes on from WTGF01000008.1 coordinate 2,934, forward strand.
ACGCTGCGTGGCTAGCGGTAGCGCAAGACGGAGCAATAGGGACGAGCAAAGGGAGTGAAACATGCCGTTCAAAGGAATAGGCTACGCGGTCCCTATGGGATCATCCCCGCAAGAATTGACGGAGAACTTACATACGCTGATTGATTGCGGTTATGTTTATGTTGAAGTGTCGCCTGCTTCCTGGCGTATGTGGGTTGGCGGTCGCACTGATCAGCGCCGTCTGAAGCAATTGGTCGCGGTGCTAGACAAGTTCCGCGATCGATTAGGCTACACCTTTCATCTCCCCGGCGAGACCAACATGTTTGACATCGCCGATCTTGAATATCATCAAGCGCTGTTGAAGGCTGGCCTTGAGGTGGGTAAAGCCGTTGGCGCGACGGCAATGGCTTATCACGCCGGCTATCGCCTCACATTGCCGGCTGGAACGTCGAAGCCAATGCAGGAGCTGATGGCGCGCGAACGCGACATCTTGCTGAGTTACGCTGATGAGGTCGCCGGCTGGGGCGGGAATATCAGCATTGAAACACACGGCTTTATCGAAAATGCCAGTTACACCGCATTCCCTGAGATGCACGCGCGGTTCGTGGAAGCGATTGACCATCCGGGGATTGGCGTCTGTATCGACTTTGGGCATTCATTTCTGTCATCACAGTGGAACGGTTTCGACTACTTGGAGGGCATTGCGCGCCTGGCGCCGCTGACCACACATTTTCACGTACAAGACAATATGGGTATCTCGGCCTATTCGGGCAGTACAAGTTTCGCCCTGGGCCGCGGGGATCTGCACATGGGACCGGGCGAAGGCGCAATCCCATTTGATGAGGTCTTCAGCACCATCGACTTCCCCAAAGAGCCGGTCTTTATGCTGGAGGCTCTGCGCTACGATCTGCATGACGGCGCGCCCGCTCGCATGTTCGCAGAAGCCAGGCGCTTGGCTGGGCTGCGCGGCTAGGAATCTGAAGGAATGAGATCACTTTCGGCTGTGCCAATACGATTAGCTCAATCGCTGCGCTCTTTTGGTTATATCTGGCGCAGCCTGCGCCGTTCGCGGCAGGGTACAATCGGCCTGCTGATCGTCATCGTTCATATGTTCATCGCCGTGGCATCGCCTTATATCGTTCCTTATTCTCACCATGATATTGACGGCAAGAACAGGCTGGCGGCGCCTTCCGTCGAACATCCATTTGGCACCGATTCCTTCGGTCGCGACCTCTTTACGCGAGTCCTGCTCGGGGGGCGCGCGGCGATTGGCGTGGCTCTGTTGGCCGCCGCGATTGCGGTTTTATGGGGCGGGCTGCTCGGCATTCTGCTCGCGTTTATCGGCGGGCGGGTTGACGAAGTGGCTATGCGCCTGATTGATGCCTTGCTGGCCATACCTGGTTTGCTCGTCGTACTGCTCGTTGTCGTGGCTCTCGGTACAGGATTCGGCGTGCTTACTCTAACCCTGGGCTACGCATTCGGTGTATCGACTGTTCGCGTTGCCCGCGGCGCTGCGCTGGCATATGTAGCGAGTGATTTCATCACGGCGGCGCGCGCGCGTGGCGAACGCAAGACCAACATCGTCCTGCGGGAATTGATCCCCAACCTGTTGGATGTGCTTCTGGTCGAATACGTGATGCGGGCGTCCTGGGCGCTGACGGCCATCAGCTCGCTTTCCTACCTCGGCTTCGGGATTGCCCCGCCAACCCCGGACTGGGGGCGGATGGTTTTCGAGAACCAGGTCATTCTGGCAGTCCACCCTTGGGGGACATTGTTCCCGGTGCTCGCCCTCAGCACCATGATCATTGGCATAAACCTGGCGGGTGACGCCCTGTCCAAAGCGATCGGGCTGGACCGCAGCCAGGAAGCGCCAACATGAGCCAGAAACTGCTAGAAGTTGAGGGCTTGACGACCGGTTTCCGCACCAGAGCGGGCCAGTTCGTGAAGGTAGTCCGCAATGTGTCGCTATCGATGGAGCGGGGCGAGACACTCGGCCTGGTGGGCGAGTCCGGCTGTGGCAAGACCACCTTTGGCATGACCCTGCTCGGGCATCTGCGGCCCGGCGGCCAGGTTTTGGCGGGCTCGGTGCGCTTCGAGGGCGTGGATTTATTCAGTCTGGCGCCAGACGAAATGGCAAACATACGCGGGCAACGGGTGGCCGTAATCCCGCAGAGCGCCAGTTCTGCGCTGACGCCCACCATGCGGGTGGGCGAGCAGATTGCCGAGGTCTTGACGCTGCATCTCGGTCTTGCGGGCGCCGAGTTGCAGGAACGCGTGCAGGAGTTGCTGACCCAGGTGCACTTGCCGCAAGTGGACGAGCTCGCCCGTCGTTTCCCCCACGAGCTCTCTGGCGGTCAACTGCAACGGGTAGCCATCGCCATGGGCCTGGCCGGCAAGCCCGAATTGCTGGTGCTCGACGAGCCGACGACCGGCCTCGACGTAACCACGCAAGCCCACATCCTGGATTTGCTGCGGGAAATCCAGGAGTCCACCGGAACGGCCATGCTGTACATCAGCCACGACATGGGCGCGATCGCCCGCGTCTGCGACCGGCTGGCGGTGATGTACGCGGGCGAAATCGTTGAGGATGGGGGAATCGCCGAGGTTTTTGCCGATCCGGTGCATCCGTATACGCGCGGCCTGTTGGGTTCAGTGCCGCGTCTTTCCTACGCTGGACTGCCGCAAGCGATGGCCGGTCGGCCGCCGGCGCCGGGCCAAGACGCGCTTGGCTGCGCCTTCGTTCCGCGCTGCGCCTTCGCCGATGAGACTTGCAAGACCGTTGATCCCATCCTCGAGCCGACGGATCGCGCCGGGAAGATACGCCATTTGGTGCAATGCCATCATTGGCAGCGTGTCGTGGCAAGCGGGACCTCGGACCAGATGCGCGACCTGAAGGCTGGGATAGACCAGCGCCTCCAACCAGAGCCGCTGCTCGACCTGGACGAGGTGGATATTACTTATGCCAAGCGCGGATTGGCCGCGCTGGTGGCGCGCTGGCGCGGCGAGCCCGAGCCGCCGCTGACGGTAAGTGGTTTTACCATCACGATCCACCGGGGCGAGACGCTGGCCCTCGTTGGCGAGAGCGGCTCGGGGAAATCTACCATAGCCCGCACCATTGCCGGATTGCTGCCGCCTCGCGCCGGGCGGATTGACTTCGGAGGGCAGGATCTCGCCTCAACAGTCGAAAGCCGTCCGGCTGAGATGCACCACAGAATCCAGATCGTCTTCCAAAACCCGGACGCGTCCCTCAATCCGCGCCATACCGTTAAGCAGATTCTCGATGCCCCGCTGCGGCTTTATTTCGAGATGGACGGTAAAGGGCGTCTGGACCGGTCTGGCTCGCTGCTGGAAGAGGTGCGGCTCACCCCACAATATCTGGAGCGGCATCCCGGCCAATTGTCCGGCGGCGAAAAACAGCGGGTCGCCGTCGCGCGCGCCTTTGCCGCCGAGCCGGACCTGGTGTTGTGCGACGAAGTGACCTCGGCGCTCGATGTTTCGGTGCAGGCCGCTGTCCTAGAGCTGTTGGCGGGGCTCCAGGCCGATCGGGGCGCAGCCTATCTATTTATCTCGCACGACCTGGCCGTCGTCCGCGCCATCGCCGACCGGGTGGCCGTGCTTTATCAGGGCCGCATTTGCGAGGTGGGGCCAGTGGCGGATATCTACGCGCCGCCCTACCATCCCTACACCGAGACCCTGCTGGCGGCGGTGCCGGAGCCGGTGCCGGGCGCGCGCGCGCAACTGCTCGCCAAAGACGTGCAGGAAGCGGAACCGCCGGCGCGAGGTTGTTGTTTCCAGCGACGCTGCCCCCGCCGCATCGGGTCTATCTGCGATGACGAGACGCCCCCCAGCCAGTTCGCGGCCGCGGGCCACGTCATTCGCTGTCACATCCCGCTTGAGGAATTGCGGGAGTCGCAAGTGGATCTCATTAGCGCCGCCAATATTCCAACACATGGGATTGTGGCTGACGGTCAGTAAGCAGGCCCACCGTTGCAGTGGCACGGAGGGGGAATGTGCTCGCCATTAACACTGACTACATGAACTCTCATGGCAACCCGGAACCCCGCCTGAGGCAGATCGCTGATGCCGGGTTTTCAAAAATTCATTGGTGCCATCACTTTGGTTCGGACTATATCTATTCTGACGATGAGATCGACCAGATCACACGCTGGCTGCGATCTTACCAGCTTACCGTCAACGATCTGCATGCCTCATCTGGCGAGACAAACCATTACTACGCCGCAAACGAAGATATCCGCTTGGCCGGGCTGGAACTGGTCAAGAATCGCATTCATATGGCGAACCGACTTGACACAGATGTAATCGTTCTGCATCTGTCGGCTCAGCCCGACGAAGCTGATAAAAACGTCGCCTTTTGGGAGGCGGTGCGTCGCTCAATGGATATCCTTATCCCTTATGCCAGGGAAAGAAACATACGCATCGCATTTGAAAACCTCCTGAGCAACCACGCGACACTCCAAAAGATATTGGCCACTTACGACCCTCTTGATGTGGGTATCTGCTACGATCCCGGTCATGGCAATATCGTCGGTGACGGCTTGGATTTCGCTGAAGCGGTGAAAGATCGCTTGATCGCTTTTCATTTGAATGACAATGACAGCAGCGGCGATCAACACGGACTGATTTTCTCCGGCACGGTCGACTGGGATCGGCTAGCCCGAATTATTGCTGCATCCGCTTACGACAAGGAATTTATGACGATAGAACTCACCATGCCGCAGGAACCCGGGAATATCTACGCCGGAGATGAAGCGGGTTTCCTCTCACATGCGATGGCGAGCGGGCTGGAATTCCACAAGATGGTGGCGGATGCAAGGCTCGACTCACCATGACCTTATTCTCCAGATGGTGATGATACCATGCGAAAGCGGTTGCGGGATTTGGGCATCTCCATCGGACGTTTTCCCCCTGGAAAACATAACGCCATCACTGATGTACCCGGTGTGCTGGTTGGCCACAAGACACTGATATTCGATGCGCCGCGAGTCGCTCGCACGGGCGTGTCGGTCATACTGCCGCGCGAAGGCGCGATTTGGAACGACCATGCCTTCGCCGCCACCCACACCCTCAACGGCAGCGGCGAGATGACCGGCGTCCATTGGATCGCGGAGTCTGGGATGCTCACTTCGCCCATCGCCATTACCAACACCGCGCAGGTTGGCACGGTGCATGAAGCCTTGAACAGCTACGCCTACGAATTTGGCTGGACGGAAGTTTGGGATCTTCCCGTCGTCGCCGAAACCTGGGACGGCTGGCTGAATGATATGGCTGCATTTCACGTCAGCAAAGACCACGTGTATCAAGCTATTGAATCTGCTCGTAGTGGCTCGGTGGCGGAAGGCAACGTCGGTGGCGGAACCGGGATGATTTGTCACGAATTCAAAGGCGGGATTGGAACGGCTTCGCGCATGGTCTCCTGTCCCAGCGGGACTTACACCGTCGGCGCATTGGTGCAGGCCAATTACGGGGCGCGGGAAGACCTGCGGGTGGATGGCGTTCCAGTCGGGCAGGAGATAGGCATCGAAAGGGTCCCCTCAGGTCGGGCGGAAGCGCCGGGCGGGAGTTCGATCATCGTCATCATCGCTACCGATGCGCCACTGGTACATTCTCAGTGCAAACGCCTGGCGCAACGCGCTACCATTGGATTGGCGCGCGTCGGCGGGATGGGGTACAACGGCAGCGGTGACATATTCCTGGCCTTCGCCACTGGCAACCAACTGGCGAGTGAAACGCAAAAACCTCATGCGCTTCAAATGCTGCCAAATGACCAACTCAACGGATTCTTCCTGGGCGTAGTAGAAGCGGTCGAAGAAGCGATTTTGAACGCCTTGACCACAGCGGAGACGATGACGGGTTTTAAAGGGCGGACCGCCTACGAACTCCCGCTCGACGAGTTACAAAGGATTATGCGACGGGTTCGTTAATCGAGATCATTTCAATTGCGCTTCGTCAATTATGTCGACAGCCATTCCTATTACCACGCAACTAGCCGAATTAGGGGTCTTCCAAAATGAACAAGACGATTCCAAGCCAGGCCCAGGTCGTGATTATTGGCGGTGGCGTCATAGGCTGTAGCGTGGCCTATCACTTGGCAAAATTGGGCATGAACGAGGTTGTTCTGCTGGAAAGAAAAGTTTTGACCAGCGGCACAACCTGGCACGCGGCTGGTTTGGTGGGGCAATTGCGGGCCACACAAAATATGACCAAATTGGCCCAATACACCACTGAGTTATTGCGCAACCTGGGGGCAGAAACTGGCCAGGACACGGGCTTTAAACAAACCGGTTCAATTTCAATTGCTGCTGATCAGGAGCGCTATGAGGAGCTGCTGCGCGGGGCTTCAATGGCCAAAGTTTTTGGGCTTGAGGTTGAAGTTATCTCAATAAAAGAAGTAGCGGAAATGTGGCCGATGATGAATGTTGACGACCTGGTTGGGGCAGTCTTCCTACCAGGCGACGGCCAAACAAACCCGATCGACACCACCCGCGCCTTTGCCAAAGGGGCAGAGCTGTACGGCGCCTCGATTATTGAAAACATCAGAGTAACAGCTATTCATCAAAAGGATGGGCGGGTAACTGCTGTGGCCACAGACCAGGGCGACATTCAAGCTGAGTACGTCGTCAACTGCGCCGGGATGTGGGCCAGAGACGTAGGCAAAATGGCCGGGGTAAATGTTCCTTTACACGCCGCCGAGCACTTTTACCTTGTCACCGAACCCGTACCGGGCCTTGAGCCAAATCGACCGGTATTGCGAGACACGGGCGGCAGCGCCTATTACAGAGAAGAGGTTGGCGCGATTTTGGCCGGCTTTTTTGAACCCAACGCCAAGCCCTGGGGCATGGATGGCATCCCCCCCGATTTTGAGTTTGGCACTCTGGGCGAAGATTGGGACCACATTTCCCCGACATTTGAAAAGGTCATCCACCGTATGCCACTGATGGATAAGGTTGGCATCCACACTTTCATGAATGGGCCAGAAAGTTTTACCCCCGATGACCGCTACCAACTGGGCGAAGCCCCGGAATTGAACAACTTTTTTGTAGCGGCTGGTTTCAACTCCATCGGTATTCAATCTTCAGGCGGGGTGGGCAAAGTGCTGGCCGAGTGGATTGTCCATGGTCATCCACCGATGGAATTATGGGATGTGGACATTCGGCGCAATCTCCCCTTTCAAAATAACAGCAACTATTTGCGCGAGCGCGTTACGGAATCATTGGGTTTGCTCTACGACATGCACTGGCCGTTTCGCCAGTACGAGACCGGCCGGGGCATTCGGAAGTCGCCCTTGCATGACCGATTGGCTCAGCAGGGCGCTTGCTTTGGCGAGTTGGCCGGCTGGGAACGGGCCAACTGGTTTGCGCCTTTCGGTGTAGAGCCAGTGTATGAGTACAGCTATGGTCGGCAAAATTGGTTTGAATACGCTGGCAACGAGCACCGGGCCGTGCGGGAGAATGTCGGTCTGTTTGATCAGACATCCTTTGCCAAGTTCCTGTTCCAGGGTCGGGACGCGCTGCGAATTCTCAACCGCATCTGCGGCAACAATATAGATGTCCCAATAGGGAAAGTGGTTTACACCCAGCTATTGAATGAGCGAGGAGGCATTGAGGCGGACATTACCGTAACCAGAATAGATCAAGACAGCTTCTTTATTGTCGACTCGGGTACCAGTCAAACCAGGACATTTTACTGGATAAAGCGCCAGATAGGCCCTGATTCGTTTGCGGTGTTAACCGATATGACCTCGTCCTATGCGGTTTTGAGCGTGATGGGGCCAAATTCAAGAGCGCTATTAAGCAACCTTACCAGTGCCGACTTGTCCACGGAGGCCTTTCCCTTTGGCGCCTCGCAAGAAATAGATTTTGCCTGTGCTCGGCTTAGAGCCACCAGAATGACCTATGTCGGCGAGTTGGGCTGGGAGCTGTATGTTCCCAGCGATTTTGCCCAGCATGCCTACGACGCCATTGTAGACGAAGGCGCTGCCTTTGATTTGATACACTGTGGCTACCATGCCCTAAACTCATTGCGCATTGAAAAGGGCTATCGACATTGGGGACACGACATTTCCGCTGAGGACACGCCCATTGAGGCCGGTCTGGGATTTGTGGTCAACTTCAAAAAAGATGTCAATTTTAACGGGCGCGACATTTTACTGAAGCAGAAAGAGGCAGGCGTTAAAAAACGTTTGGTCATGTTTGCCCTTGAAGATGAAAAGCCTTTGCTTTACCACAACGAGCCGATTTGGCGGAATAACCAGATTGTGGGTCATATTAGCTCTGGCATGTTTGGGTATACGCTGGGCTCAGCGATAGGGATGGGCTATATTACCCACGATGAGATCATTACATCAGATTACGTTAACGGCGGCACTTATGAAGTTGAAGTCGCTGGCGAGCGTATTCCAGCTAAAGCGTCGCTAAAGCCATTTTATGACCCCAAGAGTGTGCGGGTACGGACTTGAGAACCGGATTCTGATTCATCAATCTGTTATAGACGCGTGGAAACTTCGATTGGTCCGCTGTAATGCAAGCCTTGCAAGAAATCAACTATCCCAGTGTATTCATGTATGATCTCACGCATCCCGAAGACTTGCCGGAAATAGAGTAAATATGCAAGCGTCAAAAAAATAGGCTAATCTCCAAATGATGATTGAGATTGGAGCCCCTGCGAGTTTACCCCTAGGCAACTGTAGTGGTCCTATAAAACTGGACACATTTTTGGGTGAAGATCACACTAGTATACTCTCTCAACTAGGTCTCCAGTTTTTTGGAGCCGCTACAGGGGCGAAGCGTGACATTTTTCTCATTACTTAGTTGGAGTTACTTCCGCGCCTCTAATTTAATGGACCGCGTCGCTCATGCGACGAGAAGGCTTGTTATTTTGTGTGAGCGCGACAGTCTTGAGACTTTTTCGCCGGTTGCGCGCCGAGCGGCTGTTTTGAGAGTTTTGGGCAAGCAGCGACATATTCGAAATCTGCCGAAGATAGATATTGCGCGTCGGTGATCAAGATGTTAATGATAAGTATCACAATTGTCACTCTTCCACTTACAGGTAACTAATATTGATTCCACATAGTCCGGACGCTTCTTGCGCGTAGTGAAACTGTACGCTTCCCCCTTGTTGCCAAATCTTTAGCTTTGGGCCGGCTCAGCATTTGTTTGGATGGTAGCGCTGAAAATCGTAGATATCTCCGCCGCGAGTTCAACAATGGGGGATTCACCACCGAGGCACAGAACCAGTCCCTGGAAAATAATGAACATGCCCCGTTTATTTGGACGACCAAGTTGTCCAATAGAATGGTCTGAGGCAGGCAAGTGACAGACCATGGCGAAATATCCGAAGGAATAGAAACGGGGAGCCCTCAATTTGGCGGCGTGGCCTGGTATGAAAGTGGCCCAGGTCGAATGTGACCTGGCGCCACGCCGAAGCTGATCTACGAGTGACGCTAGCGCTATCGGGAGGCTGAAAACAGCGATACGCTTAAGCCAAGCGCAAGTGTCGAACTGGCTGTTGGTCTTTGCTGAGCATTGAATGAGCAGAAGACACATCGCTGCCCGAGGGAATTCTAAACGAAATATTGATATTACATTAGAATCAGTTTATTGTTGAGTCATTAACTGCTAAAACTATTAGCAGATAACATGTTGTAATATTGTATACGGTGCAATTTCCTTTGTTACTCCCCGCGATTTATGAGTGCATTGTTTCGCGTAGGGATCGCATCATTCCCACGCGTTCTCGCAAATAATGGAGACTCATCTGTGCTTTGGCCCAAGTCCTTCGAGGTAACTTTGCTCCCATGAAAAAGCTCGATCGTCGTGTTTTGCGCACTCGACAGTCCCTCAGCGATGCAATGATCTCGCTTGCTCTTGAATTTGGTTATGAAGCACTCACGATCAGAATGCTGACGCAGCATGCGGAAATAGGTTATGCCACATTCTTCCGCCACTTCAAGAGCAAGGATGATCTGCTCTTGCATGTAATGCAGTCCGGCTTGACAGAGATGATGGATCTGCTCAAGCCCGAAATGACCCCTTATGAAGAGGCATTGATCGCCTACACGCATATCAGAGAGAATCCGGGCATATTTTCACTATTCGCCAATCTTCCCCGAGACCACATGGCGATCGGGATAGTGTTGCAGGCCATTTCCGACACAATCAAAACGCGATACATCGCACGCGACGAGAGTTTCATCCCGCAAGAAGTTGCCATTCATCATCTGGTAACATCGATCGTCGAGCTTCTCCGCTGGTGGGTCGAACACGATATGAAGTATTCCGTCGAACAGATGGCTACAATTCAAAGCGAACTCATCGTCAAGGCGATTGAACTTGTCGCCGTCGACCGCGACGTTCAGCGGATCAGCGATAGCGCTGCCGACTAACGCCACCGCCGTGCCAGTTCCAACACAGCCCCGCCCAGGATTCCCAATTGAAGGACAATCGCTGCCCCCAGGGCTAGCGGGGTCGACAAATCGCGCTCAGCTAGTGGATTGACCGCTGCTGGCGGCGCGGCGCTCGATCCGCCGGGCGGCGCGCCTATGCGAAACACAGGAGATGCCAAGGGAGTTGCGCTAGCAGTTTGAAATGGCCTGGCCGTACTTGACGCGGTTGACGCCGGCGTCTCGACTGATCGGGCGCTCTCTGTACCCGTCGGCGTAGCGGGGACGGGAGTAAAGGTGCCATCCTTTGGCGGCACCAGGAATACACTCCCCGGCTGAATGAGCCGTATATCATCCAGCGTCATGTCATTGATTTCGAGCATGTAAGGGATATCCGCCCAAGTATAGCCATAAATTAGCGCTATGTTGCCGATTGTGTCGCCGCTCTGGATTTCGTGTTTGATATTCCCCACGTCATCAAGACCCAATACGAACGAAGGCGCAGCGGGCGCATTAGCGCCAGCGGGCGGCTGCCCTGCGCTTGCCGGCGACGCCGGCGCGCGGCCAAGCGAATTGCCAAATACCAGCACGTATGCCGTCCCAAATTCTCCGCTTGCGCTGCCAACGCCGACATTGTCATAATTGGGACTGGTTATTCCCGCGTAATGAATGGGAGATCCCAGCCACCAATTCCAGGCGTCAAGCGCGCTTGCCCGCAAGCCACGATAGATGTTTTCGCTGACCCAATTAGACGAATAGCCGGCATTCTGCGCGCGCGTCCGCGGTCCTGTGCCGTCATCTTGTTGATGGCTGACCTTACCCGTGCGCGCCATCCAACGCGCGTGATTGTCCGCGGCGGCGTTCAAGGGGGCGCTGATGGAATAGGCGGGCAGTCCCTGCGATCGCCGCAAACTGTTTATCCGCGCGAGCAGGACGCTCTGGGTATCTTGCGCTGCAGCAGACGAAATCTCGAGCGTCACAAGCGCGAGGAAAAGCAGCAGTCGTGGCATCATGGCTGCCATTCTAGCACTGCTGCCCGGGCTTGCCATCTGACGTTTGTCCAACGCTGATGTTACAAGGCGGGCGCGAGATCGCTTGGCCATCCTGATAGAACAGGGATTCAGTCAGTCTAATTTGATCAATTCTGTTTTGGAGCGTGGACCTCCGCATGGTAATATGAGCGTGATCGAAACTAAGAGGAAACGACAAGCGTATGGGGACTCTTTACATGGATCGGCTTCGACAGGCCGGATACCGACTGACAGAAGCCAGGTTAACGGTTCTGCGTGTCCTGGTTGAAGAGCGCAGCCACCTTACATCCGGGGACGTATTGCAGCGAGTGAACCAGATCAATCCCGCGGTCGGTCGCGCCAGCGTCTTTCGCACGCTTGATCTCTTTACCCGCTTGGGCATTGTGCGTCCGATCTTCCTCAAGTCCAGCCTGACACCCTCCTACGTGATGCTATCCGACGGCCATCATCATCATGTTGTCTGCACGAATTGCAATCGCTACTTCGATTTTCTGGATTGCGGCCTGGAAAACATGACGGCGGAACTGCAAGAAGCGCTCGACTTCAAAATCTCCGGCCATTTGCTGGAATTCTACGGCATTTGCTCCGCCTGCAACTCGTAAGCGACACCGGTTTAGGGCATACTTGTTGCGGGAGATGGAGAGGCCCGCATGAGAGATGTCCTTATTGTGAGCGCTGTGCGCACGCCGATTGGCAGCATCCGCGGCGCATTGGCGGCGGTACGCCCGGATGATCTGGCGGCCATCGTCGTCCGAACGGCTGTTGAGCGCGCGGGGATTGACGCGGATAGGATCGAGGAAGTCTATCTGGGCTGCGCGAACCAAGCCGGCGAGGACAACCGCAACATCGCGCGCATGGCGCTGTTGCTGGCGGGCCTGCCGGAACGAGTCGCGGGCGTCACGATCAATCGCTTGTGCGCCAGCGGGCTTAACGCAGTTAATCAAGCCGCGCGCGCCATCCTGGCAGGCGAGGGTGACGTTTTCGTTGCCGGCGGGGTCGAAAGCATGACCCGCGCGCCATATTCCCTGCCGAAGAACCCCGCCGCCTATGGTCCTTCCGGCAATATCACCGCTTGGGATACCACGCTGGGCTGGCGCTACCCCAATCCAAAATTGGAAGCGCGCTACCCGCTGGAAGCCATGGGCGAAACTGCCGAAAACATCTACAGCCTGAGTTGCAAAGGCGAGATCACAGGCGGCGAGATCAGCCGCGAAGACCAGGACCGCTTTGCCTTGCAGAGCCAGCAGCGCGCGGTTGACGCCATCAACTGCGGCGCCTTCAAACGCGAAATCGTTCCGGTGACGATCCCGCAACGACGAGGCGATCCGGTCGTCGTGGATACCGATGAGCACCCCTTTTATCGCGCAACTGACAAGGGATACGAAGTCGCGACCAGTATGAAAAAGCTGGCGGGCTTGCGCCCGGCTTTCCGAGAAGATGGCAGCGTCACCGCCGGCAATTCCAGCGGCTTGAACGACGGCGCTTGCGCCCTGGTCCTGATGGCGGGCGACATGGCGCGACAGTTGGGTATCAAGCCGCTTGCGCGCTGGATCGGCAGTGCGGCCGCCGGCGTCGACCCGCGCGTGATGGGCTTGGGTCCCGTTCATGCCACACGCAAACTGCTGCGAAGGCACGATCTTTCCATCGCGGATATTGATCTGGTCGAACTGAACGAGGCATTTGCGGTCCAGGCCCTGGCCGTCTTGCGGGAATTGAAGCTGAGCGAAGCGATAACCAACGTCAACGGCGGCGCCATCGCGCTTGGCCATCCCCTTGGCTGTTCCGGCGCTCGCATCTTGACGACCTTGATACACGAGATGGAACGCCGCGCCCAGCAGGGTGAAAAGATGACTTACGGTCTGGGGACGCTTTGCGTTGGCGTGGGTCAAGGCGAAGCCACGCTGATCGAGCGCTTGGGATCGGGGACATGAAACGCGTCCCGCAAATGAGCGCGGAAAAAGCGGCCGCCCTGGTCAAATCCGGCGCCGTGATGATGGTCGGCGGCTTCGGCATGACCGGGTCGCCCGTGCATCTCTTGCATGCCCTAGCGGGGACCGACGTCGGGGACCTCACTTACATCGCCAACAATATCGGCGAGCCCGGTCTGGGCGGGGGGCGGCTCCTGCGCAACGGTCAGATCAAGAAAGCGATTGGCTCTTACTTCACCAGTAACCCGGAAGTCGTGGAAGCGGCGCAGAGCGGAGCGATCGCCTTCGAATTGATGCCGCAAGGCTCGCTGGCCGAGGCGATACGCGCCGGGGGCGCCGGCATCGGCGGCTTCTATACGCCGACGGCGGCGGGCACCGTTATAGCTGCCCAGGCGGAAACCAAGCAGATCGCCGGCCTTAGTCAGGTTTTCGTGCCTGCCTTGCGGGCTGACGTGGCTTTGATCCGCGCCTGGCAGGCTGACAGCGCCGGCAATCTGGTCTATCGCAGGACCGAGCAAAACTTCAACAAAACGATGGCGACTGCGGCGGATTTGGTCATTGCCGAAGCGGAAGAGATTTTGCCCCCTGGGGCTGTAGACCCCGATCATATCCATACCCCCGGCAACTTTGTCGATGTGCTCGTACAGGCCTCGACGACATTGGCTGACCTGGGTTCTTCAGCGGATATCCGCGCCTCCGGCAAGCAGGACGACGATCTGCGCATGCGTATTGCCCGCCGCGCCTTCGCCGAATTGCGGGCTGGCGATGTGGTCAACCTAGGCATCGGCATACCCACCTTGATCGCCGACCTGATCGCTCCCGAACACGGCATTATCTTGCACACGGAAAACGGGATGCTGGGAGTGGGACCCGCGCCGGAAAGCGGCGGCGCCATGGACTACCCTGTAAACGCTGGAAAGATACCGGTGACCGCGCTGCCCGGCAGCAGTTACTTCGACAGCGCGGATTCTTTCGCCATGATCCGCGGCGGACACATTGATGTGGCTGTCATGGGCGGCTTGCAGGTGGACGAAAGCGGAAACCTGGCGAATTGGGCCATCCCGGGCAAGCCCTTGCTCGGCGTTGGGGGCGCCATGGATCTCGCCAGCGGCGCGCGTCGTTTGATCATCACCATGATCCATTGCAACCGCGATGGAAGCCCGAAAATCGTCCCGCAGTGCAGCCTGCCTCTGACAGCAGTAGCGGCGGTGGACACCCTCATCACGGAACTTGCGGTCTTTACCTTTGCAGCGGGCGCGATGCGTCTGCAGGAACTAATGCCCGGCGTCACGCTGGACGAGCTGAAAAGCAAAACTTCCGCTGTGTTTCAATGCTAGGCTCGGCCTGGTTTAGACATAGCCGTCCATGGCGGCATAGCGCTCGGTCATCCGGCGCCAGGCGCGCATGAGTTTACGTGTGTTTTCGCCAGGCGCGCCCTCACCGATTGGGACATGGTCAACCTTGACCACCGGCATCACTTCCTTGGTGCTGGAGGTGAGGATCACCTCGTCGGCGCTCTGGTATTCCGCCTTTGTGATCGCGCGAATCTCCAGCCGACCGTCGGCTTTGATCAGCTTGATGACCTCGGCGCGCGTGACGCCCAGCAGCAGATCGCTTGCCGGTGTGATCCAGGTCCCGTCTTTGAAAATGAAGGTATTGCTGCGCGTGCCTTCTACGACCTTGCCGTCTACGGTATAGATCGCCTCGACGGCGTCCCGATTGATTTTCAGCGCTCGCTTGTGCGCGCTGATGCCGGGGATATAATTGATCGTCTTGGCTTCGGGCATGTCCCGCCGCATCTCGACGGTGACCACATCGGCGCCCTGCTCGTAATAGTGCGCCGCCATCGCCTGCGCTGGCGTCACCATCACCATTAAGCGCGATTCGTCGGCGGGCATGAATCCGTTGGGGCTGTCGCCGCCGGTTACAATGAGGCGGATACCCGACTCGTCGAAGTTGTTCCGTCCCAGCGTCTCCATGACGATCTCGTCCAGTTCCTCAATATCCCAGGGGCAATGCAGATCCAATAGCGCTGCCGAAGTGATCAGGCGGCGCAGGTGCGCGCCAAGTTGAAAAGGCTTGCCCCCATACGTGCGCAGGAAATCGAAGATGCCATAACCGCGCAACAATGCCAGATCGCTGGCCGGGATCGCCGCATCGGCGGCATCCACGAAGTCGCCGTTGACGTAATAGACGCTCATGATCTGTTTATTCTCGCCTTTGCTGAGTCAGTAAGATTATAACGAGCATGGCAAACCTTGCCACGAGAAAATCTGTCAACGCAAGTTAGGGCGATCCTCAGTATTTTCAAGACATAATCCGAAAATCAACAGCTAGCGGTGAAGGGGCGACCTATCAGGTCGGCCGAAAATCACTCCCGTTCCCGACACACCTGCGCAGCATGACGGATTTGCGTTATGATTTGTCCAGGTAATCTCAATCTCAAAGGTGCCCTATGCGCGATGTTGTCGTGATCGGCGGCGGCCTGAGCGGTCTTGCCGCCTGCTATGAACTTGAGAAACATCCGATCCGCTATACCCTCATTGAAGTCAAGAAACGCCTCGGCGGGAGTATCGTCTCAACCGCGGCGAACGGCTTCATCGTGGACGCTTCCGCCTTTGCCGTCGCGGGGATTGAGGATCTGCCACTGCTCGGCGAGCTAGGTCTGGACGAAGATCGCTTCGAGTTCGGGCCGGGGCAATTTGGCTTTTGCGGCGGCGCGCAGACGCTGACCGACGCGCTGGCGCAGCGACTGAACGGCGGTCGACTGATGCGAATGGCAGTCAGCTCGATCGGAACGTTCGACGGGCGCTTCACGCTCTGCCTGGAAAACGGACTTCTGCTCGACGCTGGCGCGGTAATCGTCGCCGCGCCCGCCCGTTATGCCGAGCGGATGCTCTTTAATCTGGCGCCGGACGTGTCGGATTGGCTGCGCGGCTATGACTACGATTCGATCTGTCGCGTTTCACTTGGGTATCACAAGCGCGACCTGCCTCGTCGGCGCATTCGTCCCTATAGCGTGATCTATCCCTTCGTCTTCGCGACGGATTCGCCGCGACGAGTGCCGGACGCGGATCATCTGCTGCTGCAGGTGGGACTTCGCGCTTTTAGCGATCTTTCTCCCCAGGAAATAATCGGGCAGGTCATTGCTCACTATGGTTGCGGCGAAAATCCACTTTTCGCGCGGGTCGACCGCTGGAACGAGTCCGATCCCTTGAGTTGTTACGATGACGATCATGTTGCCAACGTTTCGGCGATCCGCGCTCGACTTCCCGAAGGCCTCAGCTTGATCGGCAGCGATTATTGCCTGGAGGCGCCGCAGCAGGGCGGTGTCGCGCGGCTTGACGAGCGTCTGCGCCAGGGCCGGGCTGCGGCCCGCGCTGCGCTCGATTTCTTGAACGTAGATTGAATGTGGAGAAGCGGTCATGAGTCGCGCCATACGCGCCTTCTTTCGGGCGCTGCAATTGACATTGCGCCGCGAGAGCCTGGCGCCGGCTCATTATCGACCGCTGACAGCCTGGATGGACGCGGTAGGGTCGCAATTGTCCTTGGTCCTTGATACCGCAGACGAGCACGGCTTTGATCAAGACCGGCGTCAAGACTTGCGACTCAAGCTGGATGGGCGATTGACAAGTCTCGAACAGTCCTTGCAGATGCTGCGCCACAACCTGAAGAACGAATACCCGCGCTTGATTCGCCTCAACGATGCCTATTCAATGATGGTTGTGCAGTCGATTAATATGAATGACCAGTACCGTGTAAGCCGCTTCCTCGAAGATGGCGCGATCGAGTCGGGTCCGCTGCGCCAAGCTCTCGAAGATCTTAACCAGCGCCTGCTTAACCTGCCCCAGATCGAATTCCCGGGCAGCGAGGGATAGACCTCGATGCCGCCGGGCCTGGCCTTGTCCAACGAGATAATTCTCGGGCGACGGGCGTCATAGCATGTCGCCCCTGTGGATTCAAACATCAAGGGCGCGTGTAGGGGCGACCTATCAGGTCGCCCGAAACACATCCCTCTGTGCTCTCAGTAAAACCAGGTAAGTCATGCAATTTCCGACGTCTAGCCGTAGGGGCGAGCCTTGGCTCGCCCACCGCTCCGGTAAGGTTTTACGGGCGACCCGCCGGGTCGCCCGACGAGTAGAAACTGAATAGTAACGGGCGACTCAGCGAGTCGCCCCTACCAGATCGTTTGTATTTTGGGTTGAGGATCTTATGTCGAGGACCGGCTAAAAGCATTTCAACTGACTTCAATACACTACCGAATCCCGCCCGTATTCTGCTTCAAGTTCGAGCATGATATACTAGCTTAGCTACCGCCCGTGTACGCCTATGCCGAGGACGCCATGTCTTTCCTTGCGCCCATCGCCTTTGCCGGTCTCGCCCTTGCTATCCCGATCCTCTTGCTTTACATGCTGCGGCTGCGCCGTCGGGAACTGCTGATTTCCAGCACATATCTTTGGCAGCAGGTGGTGAAGGATACCGAAGCCAATACGCCCTGGCAGCGCTTGCGGCGTAATTTGCTGCTCTTCTTGCAGTTGCTCATCTTGCTGGCGCTGGTCCTGGCATTGACGCGCCCCTTCATAACAGTGCCCACCGTCAGCGCGGGGAAGATCGCCTTGCTGCTGGATGCCTCCGCCAGCATGGCGGCGACCGATCTCTCGGGGCAGTCGCGCTTTGACGCCGCGATTGAACGCGCGCTGGGACTCATCAACAACATGAATCCGCAAGATATCATTTCCTTGATCCGCGTCGCCGATATCGCTGAACCGCTGACCTCGTACACCGACGACAAACTGAGTTTGCGCCGGGCGCTCGAAAGCATGACCGCAAGCCAGGGGCGCGCGGATTGGGACAGTGCATTGACGCTGGCGGCGGCCGGCGCCGCGGGCGCGGAGAACTTCAGCATTGTTATGATCTCCGACGGCGGCATCGGAGAGATCGGCAGCTTGCCCGCCAATATCCCCCAGCCGATCTACCTGCCCGTCGGCCAGTCGGCGTCAAACGTCGCCATTACCGCCTTGGCGACCCGCGCTTTGGCGGGTCAGCCGCCGCAACTCTTCGCCCAGGTGACCAACTATGGCGGCGCGCCCGCCGATATCTCGCTGGTAATTCGCCTCGACGATGTCCTGCGCCTGTCCCGCAGCGGCAGCATCCCGGCGCGCAGCCAGTTGCCGATCCCCTTCGACGAGCCGATCGATCAAGATTTCGAGACGCTCTCCGCCACCTTGACCTTTGATAACGAGGTCGAGGACTATTTGGCCTTGGACAACCAGGCCTGGACGGTGCATAGCGAAGTCAATACCCGGCGCGTCTATTACGTCTCGGGGGGCGGTAACCTGTTCCTGGAGCAAGCCCTGCGCAGCCTGCCCGGCGTCCAGACCTTTCGCGGCAATCCCGGAAACCGCGGCTTGCCCGGCGAACGCTTTGATCTTTACGTTTTCGACAGTTGGCTGCCAAACGAACTGCCCGACGCTGATTTGCTCATCGTCAATCCGCCTAATGCCACCTCGCTCTTTTCGGTCGGTTCGAGCGTGGATACGGGCGGGCATATCGAGGTTTCCGCAGTCGAATCCCCAATCACCGCCTATGTCGACCTGGACGAAATGAGCTTGCTGTCATTTCGCAATGTGCGGGCTGATTGGGCGGAACCGCTCATGCGAGCGGAGGATGGCGATTTGCTCTTGGTTGGCGAGGTCAACGCCCGCCAGGTCGCCATCTTTTCATTCGACCTGCGCGACTCCAACTTGCCGCTATTGATCGCCTGGCCCGTTTTGATGGCCAACCTGCTGGATTGGTTCTCGCCGGCGGAGATAGTGTCCTTGCCTGATGGTTTGAGCGTGGGAGACGCGCTGGTGATTCAGCCGCCGCTCTTCGCCGAAAGCGTGCAGGTGACCGCGCCGGACGGGAGCGTACAGGTATTGCCGGTACGGGGCGATGCGCTGGTATACAGCGAAACGGACCAACTTGGGATTTACCTGCTGGAGATTGTGGTCGCCGGCGAGGTCAAGCAACGGCAGCACTTTGCGGTCAATCTGTTCGCCACCGGGGAGAGTGATATCGGGCCGGTGGCGGAAACCGACCTTGTGTTGGGCGGGGGCGCGGTTCGCCTTGATGTGGAAGATCAACTGGGCTTGCGGGAGTTCTGGATAGTCGCCGCCGCCTTGGCGCTGTTGCTGCTGCTCATCGAATGGGTGGTCTATCATCGCCGCTTGACGGCGCCGACTCTGCTGGGAGCGAGGGCGAACCCGCGCTTTCGATTGCCTTTCATGCGAAATTCTTGAGCTTGATGACGGATTCAAAGGACTTGCGCCCGTCGTTGTGACGAATATTCTGTAGATAGACGCTGCGCAGCCGGGTCATGGCGCCAAAATGCGACTTGTGCGCGGTCGCCACGACATCGGCGACAACGATGGCCGGCTTGACGACGGTCTGGTTGATGCCGGGGAAGGACGCCAGTCGCCGGGCGATGCCGTATGCAGGATCCAAATATAAGGCGTCTTGCAAGTCTTCCGCTGCTTCGGGAGCGCTGTTGCTCTGCGGATAGGCGATATCGTCGAGCCATTCGGCTGCGATAGTTTCCGGCGGCTTGGCGGCGGGCGCCGTGAGATAGGGAATCTTGCCCGGCGACAGATACTGCGCCGCGGGCGCCGTGCGGAGCGTCAAAGTGCCGTAGACATGGCAAAGGCGATTCAAGTATCTTGCCCGGTTCCTGCGGATATCTGAAACCGAGAGGACGGTTGCTTTCGCGCTCAAGGCTTGCTCCAGGCGGACCCCGCCCTCACCGATGAAGAGCGTGAAGTCCCCGCGGTAAACAGCGGCTGTGATGATCTCCAGGCGAGGCGCTTCCTCGGCCTCTGTGATTCTCACCCAGGCGCGCGCCGGGTCGTGGATCCGGTAATTATGATAGCCCGTTCGGTGCGGCGGGCTCAACCGCGACAAGCCGTGCCAGAGCGTAGAATCGCTGTGGATGGGCTGCCCTTGAATCGCAAGCGGATTCGCTGATTTGGCTTGCGCGATCCAAACTTGCTCGAATCGAGTAGCGGCCCGGTTAAAGGCGGCAACCACAAGAACCCCGTCGATATTGACAACTTGGTCGACGTACCGCTCGGGACGTCCCAGGATATCTTCAATGCTGGCTTGCATGGCTCATCTCGGCTTGAGAGCGCTCGGCTTGGCCCGCTGCGGTCGCTTTCAGCCACAGCGGGCAGCGGACAATTTGAGTGGCATTATAACAGCTAGGGCTGGCTCAGGCGAAATAGCGGCGCAGACGACCCGAAAGTCGCTTGTATCGGCAATTTACCAGTTCGAAGCTGTCGCAGTCGTGGAAGGCCATGAACTCTTCGATGGCCTTGATCAAGCCCTGGCTGAGCGCCGCCGTCTGTTTGGCGCCTTTTTCCAGGTGCAGCGCGTTGAAGATCAGGCGCTTGCGTTTGCGATCGACTTTGGGATCAATGCGTCCGACCAATTCGCAGCCGTGCAATATCGGCATGACGTAATAGCCGTAAATGCGTTTGGACTTGGGCGTGTAGACCTCGATGCGATAGTGAAAATCCCAGAGCGCCAGGTCCCGATCTCGGTCCCAGAAGAGGTTGTCGAAGGGCGAGAGGAAGAGCGTCATTTGCGGTTCATGCTGTCCTGCCTGGATCTGCTCCAGTAGCTCGAGATCATCGCGGTGGATATAGGCGGCGTCCTTCCAGCCTTCGACCGCGACGGGAAGCGCCTCTCCCGTGCCTGTCATGTCCTGCAGCGCGTCCGCCGCCGCGCGTTTGTACAGACGATGATAGTCGGCGACCTGATTAGCGCTAGCGATGCCCTGGTGACGCAATCCTCGTTCCACTGCCCAGCGCTGGTACTCATCGAAACGTTTGTCGAGCTTCATGCCGCGCCCCGCCAGGACGCGCTCGGTCAGATCGTAATAGCGCTGGAAGTTGACGCGGTGGCTGACCATCAGTTCCCCCAGGTCAAACAAATATTCCAGCGCCACCTTGGTCGGTTTCCAGTTCCACCAGCCGCCGGGCCCGCGGCGTTCGCTTTGCAGGTCTTTGGAGGAGATGGGACCGCGCTCGCGAACGGCCTCGCGCACGCGTGCCACGATTTCTGGCATGTCGTCGCCGAGTTTGTCCAGGTGCCAGCGCGTTTCCTTGAGCTGCCGCCGCTGGATCGAGGCGTGGAACCAGGGATAGTGCGCCATGGGGATCTGGCAGATGGCATGCGCCCAGCTTTCGAAGAGGAAGCCTTCGTCGAGCAGGGCGTCGAGATCGGCCGGGTCATAGAGTCCGGCCCGAGCCAGCATGACCAGGTAGTGACTGCGGGCGACCACGCTGATCGAATCGAGCTGCAGCAAGCCGATGCGCTCGATGACGCGCTTGAGCTGGGCTTGGTCGGCCGCGGGCGGGCGCTGGTGCAAGCCTTGTTTGTAGACGGCGAGGCGCTTGACGATGTCTCGGGTGACTGGGATGGGCGCGGTCATGGCTGGGATTTTAGCATGCGCCGGGTGGATTGACCAGCGAGGGGGATTGTAATCACCGAGGACAGCGGGAAAGGTCGTTTGTGTCCGTTTTGTGTCCGACGGGGAAACTTTTTCGGACATAAGGCGCGGTTTTAGGTCTGATTGCAGGCGGTATGTGGTTGTTAAGGCGCAGTTTGAGCTCAGGCTAGCATGGATTGTTGGCGAGGTGGCGACTATATGGTCGCGCTTTGGATTTACCTACCGCGCTACTCGCCCCCATTTCGGGATCGCTACACCCCCCTCTAAATCTCCCCCCATTGCAATGGGGGGAGACTTCCGTCGCCTTTGGCGAAGTCTCGATGCGGGGCGATTCGCTCCCCTGCCAAGCGCTATGGGTCGCGTCGAGACTGACCTGCGATCGCCCTACCGGCGGTCACGCGGTTGATGTTCTTGCAACCGAATTCGATAGGGAGTCAGCTCGGGCTGTGGCAATATAGTTTGGCCGAAGGCTGTGGTAGAATCTATGTTCAATTGGCGAGAAATCACCTCGCTTGCCAATACCTGGTGGAGTGAAAGCTGCGTTGTTTAATGTTTAAGCAGATCAGCATGACAAATTTCAAATCCTGGCGCGAGACGGGACCCGTTCGCCTGGCGCCGTTGACAGGTTTCTTTGGCGCGAATAGTTCCGGCAAGAGCAGCTTGTTGCAGATGTTGCTGTTGCTCAAGCAGACTGCGGAGTCCAATGACCCGAATCTTGTGCTGAAGACTGGGAGCTTACAAAAAGACTATGAGGGTTATGTCAGGTTAGGCACAGCATCTGATATAACGTATGGCGACCAAACAGAAATGACCTTTGGTTTAATGTTTGAAGCCAGTCAGACGCTTGACGCGTTCACTAAACTTGTACACGAGAATTACGTTGATCTGTCCAATCTATCATTTGAAACAAGAATTTTTGCAGATAGAGAAACGGTTCATGTGAGTTCGTTACGGTATTTTCAAGGTGACGATTTTCTAGCGAGGTTGTCGAGGCAAGCAAACAATCACTATCAGTTCCACGTTACCGTAAAGGGGGAGGAATTGCCTCGACCTAGGGGCCGCCCGCGAGTGAATATCAAACCAGTCAAATGTTATGGATTTCCTCAAGAGGCCTATCAGGTGTATGAGGATTCATGGTACTTACGATTCTTTGAACACATATTTGAGACAGAGTTCGCCAAAGTTTACTACTTGGGTCCTCTCAGAGAATATCCTCAGCGAGAATATCGTTGGGGTGGCGAGCATCCTAGCAACGTAGGCATCAAGGGTGACTTAGCGATTCCAGCTTTGTTAGCCGGTGGTGACAAGAAAGTCTACCAGTCGCAGAAAAAAAGCAAACGCAACAGACTTGACTCTCGCATTGCCAATTGTCTCGTAGATCTGGACTTGGCATCCTCTTTTAGAGTAGAACCGGTCGCCACTGGATCCAGTCTCTATCAAGTCAAGCTCAAACGACACAAGCGCAGCCATGAGGTATTGATTGCCGACATGGGAATCGGCGTATCACAAGTGCTGCCGGTACTTGTGCTTTGCTACTACGTCCCAGAAGGATCGACCATAATCCTCGAACAACCAGAATTGCATTTGCATCCGTCCGTGCAGGCGGGATTGGCCGATGTCTTTATTGACGTCATCAAGCATCGAAATGTACAGATCCTGCTCGAAAGCCACAGTGAGCATTTGTTGAGGCGGCTGCAAAGGCGAATTGCCGAAGAAGTCTTTGCGCCAAGTGATGCCGCTTTGTATTTCTGTGAAATGAGCGAGGGTGTATCCAAGCTGACACCGCTTAATCTTAATTTGTTCGGCGAAATCGATAATTGGCCCGATGATTTCTTTGGCGACCTGTTGGGCGAGGTAGTAGGCGCATTTGATGCGGGATTGCAACGGAAACAAGCGCTTGCAAATGGTTCATAAGATTATTGATACCAATGTTCCATTAACGGCGGCAGGCAGAAATCCCCAAGCTACAGACGCATGTGTTCTTAGTTGTGGCGAGATCATAAGTCGAATTCTTAAAGGCGAAACCGTCATCGTCGTTGATGCGGACGATGACGCTATTTCAGAGTATCGCAATAACATGTATCCAGATCCCAAGGGTACGCCTGCTGGTCAATTTCTCATGTATCTGCTGATTAATAGAAACCATTCCCATCGTGTCAAGCGCTTAAGTCTGGTCACAGATGAAAATGGTCGATTTGAAGACTATCCAGACAACGAAGACAAATGGACGACGAACGATGTACGCTGCAAGCGATTTGACTCGGACGACAAAAAATGGGTTGCGCTTGCGCTTCGTTTCAAAAGCGAAATGGGAACTGACGCGCCAATCGTGAACGCGGCTGATAGATGTTGGATCGCCTTTGAAGCACAACTTGAGTCAGTTGGCGTGGTGCTGGAAATTCTCTGCCGAGACGAGCGGTAACATTATCGCGGCTTTCTTTGCCCTCACTCAAACAGCAACTGATGCACCGGCGTGAAATACTGCCGGTAAGTCAGCGAGGCCGCGACCAAGCCGGTAAAAGTCGCCGCGCCCACCAGCATATACATCACGATGATCTGCAACTGCACCGCCTCCAGCGGCGAGGTGCCGGCCAGGATCATGCCGGTCATGGCGCCGGGCAACTTGATCAAGCCCACCGTCTTGGTGGTATCGATGATGGGCGTCAGCGCGCTCTTGATGGTCCGCTGGAATTGACTCAGCGAGGCTTGGCGGCCCGTCGCGCCCAGGGCCAGCTTGCTCTCGATCAAGCCGCGCTGGTCATGGAAATCGCTGCTCAGCCGCGTGATGACCAGGGTGGCGGTCGTCATCGACGTGCCCAGGATCATGCCGCCGATGGGGATGATGTCCTTGGGCACGAAGTCGAATACGCCCAGCGCCACCAGCAGCGCCAGCGTCATGGCCGTGCCGAATCCGATCGAGAGCAGCGAAATTAGCTGCGCCTGCGGCGTCTTTTGGGCGCGCTTGGCGGTGGTGCGCCCGGCGATGATGGTCATCACCAGCAAAATGCCCACCGTGAAGACCGGATCGTGCAGCTCGAAGACCAGTTCCAGCACATAGCCGATGGCGATCAACTGGACGAAGCTGCGGAAGGTGGCGATGAAAAGGTCTTTTTCCAGGTCGGAGTCTTGCCAGCGCGAGACGGCGGCGGCGATGAAAATAAAGGCGATCGACATCAAGACGCGCTCGATGCCTTGCATGCCGGCGAAGATGTCGGGCATGGGAGCCTCCTTTGGCTTTACCAACTCAATTCGGGATTCTTGAAGGGCACCAGCGCCATGATCAGGGCGTGTACGTAATAGGCTTGGCGGTCGACGACGTCGTCGGTGAGCAAGCCGATGGCGCCGTTGGCTTGCTTGGAATTGTCGCGCTTGAAAACGACGTCATCGGCATGGCCCAATTCCATGCCGCCGCGCACCAAGCGCGCGACTTCGTCCGGCAAAAAGAAGACGGCTGTCTGTCCGCGCCCGATGCGACCGCTGCGGTCCAGCACGACGATCCAGGCGAAACAGGTCATGCCTAGCGGACTGTCTTCAATGCCGCCTTCGATACCCACCCAGAAGTCGCTTTCCCGGCGGGCGGCGCGCGCATTCTCTGCCCGCGCCAGGGCGCCGGCCATGGTCTCCCCGCGCGACATGGGCTGGTCGGCCACGCCCGAAGGCACGGAGACGCCAATTACATCATAGTCATCGCGCGCGAACATGCGAACGAAGGCGGCGCGCGCGGCATTCAACTTGACCGGATTCTTCGACGCCACAGTGATTCTTGGCATTGCCTCTCACAGAAAATCGGAGCGCGGATCACATTTCTACAACTTTAACAAGAATCAGCGTGTATCCCAAAGACCTTTGCGGAGCGCGGCGATGCTGATACACTAGGTGAGGGGTCGCGCGAGCGGGATTTTTTTTCATGTTAGACGATGCCAAAACCGACATTCGCATCCGCAAGGCTGTGACGGACGATCTGGTCGAGTTGTCCGATTTTATCGTGCCCTTCGTGCAGAGCGGCGACCTCTTGCCGCGCACATTTGACGAACTGGAAGATCTGCTGGAGACCTCGTTCATCGCGCGGCTCGACGGCAGAATCGTGGGATGCGCGGCGCTGGAGATTTATAACAAGAAATTATGCGAGATCCGCAGCCTGGCGGTTGATCCGGCGGCGCAGGGCTTGGGCATCGGCAAGAAGCTGGTCGAGGCTTGTGTGGCGCTGGCGGAGCGGGAGGGCATTTACGAGATCATGGCCATCAGCGTCGCCGAGGATTTCTTCCGCTCTTGCGGTTTCGATTTCACCTTGCCCAACCTCAAGAAAGCGTTTTTTCTGCAAACGCGCGATTCGATATAACCTTGGTCCCGCGCTGTTCCAGCATGAAAATCGACGTATTGGCCCTATTCCCAAACATGTTCGAAGCGGTCATGTCGCAGAGCATGATGTGGAAGGCGCGCGACCGCGGCTTGCTGGATTTCCACGCTCACGATATCCGCGACTACGCCGTCGACAAACATCGGACGGTTGATGACAGTCCTTACGGCGGCGGCGGCGGTATGATCCTCAAGCCGGATGTCTTGGTACGGGCGATTGAGGCGCTCAAACCGGATGACCGGAGTCCTGTGATCTTGATGTCGCCGCAGGGTCGTTTGTTGACGCACTCTGTCTCGGTTGAGTTGTCGCAACATGCGCGTCTGATCCTGGTTTGCGGCCGCTACGAGGGCGTTGACGAACGCGTGCGCGAACTCGCGATAAATGATGAGATCAGCATCGGCGACTATGTGCTGACCGGCGGTGAATTGGCGGCCATGGTGCTGATCGACGCGGTCCTGCGGCAGATCCCCGGCGTATTGGGCGCCGAGGGCGCGCAGAACCGCGACAGCCACGCCGACGGACTAGGCGGATTGCTGGAAGGTCCCCATTATACGCGTCCGGCTGAATTCCGCGGCTTGGGCGTACCGGCCGTCCTGACGAGCGGACATCATGCCGAAGTGGATCGCTGGCGCCGGCGGCAGGCGCTCAAGCGCACCTGGCGGATGCGCCCGGATCTGCTGGCGGGCGCCGAGCTCAGCGACGACGACATGGCCTTCCTTGCGGGCTTGATTGAAGAGGCCGGCGACTGATTATCCCGTTTCCTGCAGGCCGGCTTCGTCCCCTTCCGCGAAGGCCAGGGCGCGCTTGTCTCCGCTTTCCGGATCCAGCATCGCCTCTACTGTATCTTCGCGGACGACGCGCCCCTCATCCAGGAGCAACACGCGGCTGCCGATCCGCCGCGCCTGCTCGATGGAGTGCGAGACCCAAATCATCGTGAGCCCGGTCTCGCGGCGCAAACGAAGCAGTGATTCTTCCACGCGGCCGGTGGCGATGGGGTCCAGCGACGAAGTCGGCTCGTCCAGCAGGAGCAGGGAAGGATCGAGCGCCAGGGCGCGCGCCAGCGCCAGACGCTGCTCCTGCCCGCCGGAAAGCGACTCCGCCGTCTGGTCGATGAGCTCGACATTCAGCGAGGCCTGACGCATCAGGTCAATGACATGTTCGCGGGAGAGCGTTTTGCCGTGCAGGGCTGCGCCAAAGGCGATATTGTCGGCGAGGCTGCCCTCGAATGCGGCTGTTTTCTGGAAGATCATGCCGACTTTGCAGCGTAGCTCGGTGACTGGCAGGTCGTAGATCGAGGCGCCGTCAAGCAGGATGGTTCCCGCAGCGACATCGTTTAGCCGGTTGATGCAGCGCAGCAGGGAGCTCTTGCCGCCCCCGCTGGGACCGATGACCACCAGCAATTCCCCCGCGGCGACCTCGAGATCGATTTTATGCAGGACAGTCTTCCCGCCACGCTGGAGTTGAAGATTCCGGATGGACAGCTTGGACATAATCCGCGCTTCTCTGATAAACAAACTACTCGGTCCATTGTAACGCGGCTTGGCGAACTCGCCATGTATGGTATCGCGGGACAAAGACTGAACATGGTGACGCGACCTGCCAGGTCGCCCGATATTCACCCCCCTGTGCCTCAGTAGAACCAACAAAGTCATGCTAATGCACTCCAAAATAGTAAGCGGCGGTAGGGGCGACCGGCGGTCAGTGTCTACGCGATCCGGCGGCTCGCCCGCAATACCTAGCCGGAACGGGGGGCATGGCGGCGGAGGAGGCCGACCAGCTCCGCGGCCGGGCATGACAGTCAGGAATCGATTGTGGATTATGTCGGGATGGGCAAGCGGGGTTGCTGGGATCACATCAAAGAACTGGTCGCCGAGGGGACTCTGGTCTGAAAAATGTCAAGACCTATCGCTTGTCATAATTCAGTTTCGCAGTTTGGCAAGCCCTAGGACAGGAGAACCAAACTAAACTAAACCATCACTACCGTTGGGTAAAACAACATGCAATGTTGTTTTACCCAACGGGGCAGTTCCTGGGCTGGGCTGGGGATTCGCCGCGCAAGCGAGTCGTGACATATTTATTCACCACAGAGGCACAGAGGGCACAGAGGGTATGGTTCGGGCGAGCCTTGGCTCGCTCCTACGGATTTCGACTTTGCTGACGCGTGTAGGGCTTGTCCGGCAGTCTTGGAAGCGCGCCCGCCTTCGGTCTACCCCCCTCAATCCCCCCATAGCAATGGGGGGAAGTACCTTTCGAGGTCGCATCGA
>WTGF01000115.1 GCA_011525385.1 Chloroflexota bacterium
GGCAAGGGGCCGGGGGATGAGGGGTGGTTTTCGATAATCGCATGACTTACTTTGGCTTACTTGGTTTGAAGATTCATGTCGAAACTGAAATCAAGCGCCGGGAAGCGCCAATGGGTTGAACCCCGCGCGCTAGATGTGCCGGCGGCCTTGCGCGTCGCTGTGGGCGGGCACCCGTTGATCGCCGAGCGCCTGACGCGCACGGGCATCACCACGCCGGCCGCGGCGCAGCGCTTTCTGTCAGCGGACCACTATGAACCGACATCGCCGGGCGAACTGCCCGATATTGATCGGGCCGTCGATCGCTTGCAACGCGCCATACGCGCTCGCGAAAGGGTTCTGATTTGGGGCGACTTTGATGTCGACGGACAGACATCGACTGCGCTGCTTTTCTCCGCTTTGAAGAGCAAGGGCGCGCAGGTTCGCTATCATGTGCCGAATCGCTTTAGCGAAGGCCACGGCATCCATCTGCCGACGCTCGCCAAAAAGCTGGACGGGGGCGTCGATCTCGTTCTGACCTGCGACACCGGCATAGCAGCCCGGGAAGCGGTGGACTACGCGCTGGGCCGCGGGGTGGATACGGTCATCACCGATCATCATGCGCTGCCGGCGGAGCTGCCCGCAGCCTGCGCTACCGTCAATCCGCGCCGCTTGCCGGCCGGGCACCCGCTGATCGAATTGCCCGGGGTCGGTGTCGCCTACAAGTTGATCGAGGCGCTGTACCAGGGCGACGACAGTGATTTCCTGCTGGATCTGGTGGCTTTGGGCATCGTCGCCGATGTGATGGTGCAAGTGGATGATACGCGTTATTTGCTGCAGCGCGGCCTCGAGATCTTGCGGCGGAATCAACGCTTGGGCCTCCGCGCCCTGCTGGAACGCGCCGGCATCGCCGCGGCTGATCTCAACGAGGGGCATATCGGCTTCGAGTTGGCGCCGCGCTTGAATGCCTTGGGACGGCTGGGCGATGCTAATCCGGCGGTGGAATTGCTCACTACCAGTGATTGGCAGCGGGCGCGTCAACTGGCGAATAACTTGGAAGGTCTGAACGCCAAGCGCAAATTTTTGTCGAACCAGGTCTATCAGTCGGCGATGGCGCAAATCGACGCCGAGCCCTCACTGCTCGATTATGCGGCGCTCGTGCTCAGCCACAGCGATTGGCACACTGGGGTGATCGGCATTGTCGCCAGCAGACTGGTTGAGGAGTTCGCGCGTCCGGTGGTGTTGCTCGCCACGCCTGAGGCAACCGCGCGCGGCTCCGCACGGTCCCTTGCCAGCGTCGATATCACAGCTGCTTTTGGAGAGCTGGCGCCGCTTTTGTCCCGTTATGGCGGGCACAGCATGGCGGCGGGCTTGAGCCTGCCGGCGGACAAAGTCTTCGCCTTTCGCCGGGCGCTCTCGGGGGTCGTGCGCGCCATGGTCGGCGACCTACCGCCGCGACCGAGCCTGAACATAGACGGCTACCTCGAACTGGGGGAGGTCTCGCCGGAATTGACGCGGGATATCGAGCGCCTGGCGCCCTTCGGCAATGGCAATCCGCCGTTGACCCTGGCCACGCGGGATCTGAAGGTGGTGAAACAGTCCGGTTTGGGGCGTCGCGGCGAACATCTGGAGCTAGACGTTCAAGACAGCGCCGGGACAAAACAGCGGGTTATCTGGTGGCGCGGCGCCGGTCAAGATCTGCCGGCAGGGCGCTTCGACCTGGCCTATACGCTGCGCAGTAATGATTACAAAGGACAGCGTGAAGCGCTGGTCGAATGGGTTGACTACCGTCTGATCTCGACCGCTGCATTACAAGTGCCAGAAGAGGCAATTGCACTTGAGCTAATTGATCACCGTCAGTCTATGGCTCCTGCCGAGCAGCTCAAAGTTGAGTTGGCGCGCTTTCCCGATGCGCTGATCTGGTCGGAAGTCGCCGAGATCGCCGGCGCGGTCGACCGCCTGGGCTTGAGGCCGAATGAAACCTTGATCGTCTGGACGGCGCCCCCGTCCGTGGAGATATGGACGGCCGCGCTGGTGACAGTGAACCCGGCTCGCCTGATCCTTTTTGCCAACCGCCCCGATAGCGAAAGCCGGGCGAGATTCCTGGGACGTTTGGTTGCCTTGGTCAAGTATGCCTTGAATCACAAGGACGGCAGGGCGCAATTGGAGGCGCTGGCGACAGCCATGGGACAGCGCGAACGGGGCGTGCAAGTCGGCTTGCAAGTGCTGCGCGCGCTCGGTAAACTCGCATATCGAGTGGGGCAGACGGGCGAATATCATCTGACGGGACGCGACGACCCGCCAAGCGACGACCTGCAAACGCTGCAAAACCGCTTGGACATGATCCTGCGCGAGACCCGCGCCTACCGCGACTATTGGCGGAAGATGCAAATCAAGGGATGACAAATGACGATTCCACAGGCGGTATCGTGGTGGTGCTTTGACCGCGAAGACATCGACGCGGTCGATTTGCTGCGGACTTGCAAGGCAATCGGGTATGCGGCAATGGAGTTGGTGCCGGTCGAGCAGTTTGCGCTGGTTCGAGATCACGGCTTGAAGATCGTGGCTCATCAATTGCACGTCCCGCTGAACCAGGGCATCAGTCACCCTAAGTACTGGGAGGATATTCAGCAGCAGGCGGAAGAAAACTTCAAGCTGGCGCAGCGCTGGCATATCCCCAATTTGATCGTCTTCAGCGGGGATCGAGAGGGCTTGCCGGACGAGGAAGGCGCTGAAAACGCCATTAGACATTTGGAGGTACTGGCTCGCGATGCCGAATCAGCCGGTGTGACCCTTGTTCTGGAGTTGCTCAATAGCAAGCTCGATCACCCCGATTATCAGTGCGACCGCAGCGACTGGGCGGTCCAGGTTGTCTCCGCCGTGAATTCGCCGCGGGCGCGCATTCTCTACGATATTTATCACATGCAAGTCATGGAAGGCGACGTCATACAGACGATCCGCGACAATCATCACTGGTTCGCCCACTATCACACGGCAGGCGTGCCCGGGCGCAACGAACTTGATGATTCGCAAGAATTGAATTACCGCGCCATTTGTCGCGCAATCGCGGAGACCGGTTATAGCGGATACATCGGTCAGGAATTCGTCCCGACCGGCGATTGGAAAGCCTCCCTGCGGGAGGCCTTTGATGTTTGCAATGTCAATGCTTAGTACGATCCTCGATGCGGGTAACGCCGCATCCAGGTGGCCGGTGTATTGTTGTATTCCTGAAGCAAGGCGATGCCGCTGACAATCACGCCCATGCCGATTAGCATGGTCAGCGTGATTTCTTCCCCGAGCACTAGAACGCCGCCGATGCCCGCAAAAATGGGAATGATATAGGTGGACATAATCGCCGGCGTAGCGCCGAAGCGTTTGATATTGTAAAAGGACAAGAGCAAGCCCAGGAATGTGCCCACAATCGCCGAATAGAGCAAGGCAAGATATCCGGAGCCGGTGACCGCGCTTAGATCGAAGCCGACTGTAAGCAGCGAAAGCGGCATCACCACCAGCGCCGTGGTGAAGATACGTATGCTGCCTACGTCGTAGGCGTCATAGCCGGTCAAACGTTTGCGGGCGTAGATCACCATCACCGAACCGAAGGTCATGCCGACCGATACCAAGAGAAAACCGGTGGAGGCCGTCGATTGCGCATCGGGCAAGCCATCCTCGCCGCTGAGGGCCAGCAGCATGGCGCCGCCAAGAGCCAGACCGACGCCGAAGACCTTGCGCCGGCTTAAGTGTTCGTCGGGCAAGGTAAAATGCGCCAAAATGATGGTAATCGCGGGACCTGTACTCAACAATAACGCGGATACGCCGCTCGACAGGTACTGCAGAGAAACGATGACGCAGGTCATCGGGACCGCCGTTCCGAAAATGCCCAGCAGCCCGGCGCGCTTCCACAACTCGCGGTCGCGCGGCAAGCGTCGTCCAGTGGCAATCCGGTATACCGCCAGGGCCGTCAGGCTGGAGATGATCATGCGTATGCCGATGTAGGTGGTCGGCTCGAACTGGCCGACGCCGAAACGAGAAAAAACCATCGAGGAGCCAAACATGAAGCCAAGCAGGGTCACATAGGGGAGGGCTTTAATATTCAAGGAATAGTTCCCGGCGCGGGTAGATAAATGCGAGGGAGTATACAACAGAGCTGGCGCAAAGTATAATATCAATGCAAGGGACTAGAAGTAGCGTCATTTTTGGCTACTGTAAAGCAAGCGCTGTTGGAAGACCCATGCCGTTGAAGATTGCTAAGAGAGTCGCTGATACGTGCCAGCCATTGATCATTGCGCATCCCAGATAATTGTAGCCTTGCAAAGAACGGGGTGGCATGTAACACATAACCCTTTCGCGATCAAAGTTGGACGCAAACGAACTGGGTACATTTTTGCAGACTTGCGGCTTGAACATTATCAAACGGACGAAAGTGCTATCGTTGTTGAGATAAAATGCTTTGACAGTTCGCGCAGCGCATTGGAAGATTTCTACCAGGCTGTAGGGCAATATGTCGTCTATCGCAATGCTCTACGCGCCCACCATGGTGGCTTGCCAATTCACCTGGCGTTGCCGTTGCGCGCCTATGAGAGTTTCTTCCAGAGCGCGCTTGTCAGATCTGTAGTGAATGACTTGGAGATGGATCTTATTGTGGTAGATTTGGAAAGGGAAGAGGTCTCGCAATGGATTACATCAAGAGTTTAGTTCGTCGCGAGGTAGTAAAGTACGCCGCGAGCGGCCGAGGGGCAAATGTTCTCTTGTTCGCAATTCTGGACGACGAACAAGGGATTTATGCGGTGAATGGAGTTGACTATCCCGAGCGGAAGGATATTGCGGGCGTAATTGTATTGGCGCGCGTTGTCAAGAACATGGTTGTCATTGAAGAAGATATGTCAGATAAGAAACTGGTAGATGCTTTAATTCAAGCGGGGATTTTGCGAGATCAGATCGTGTTGGCTTATGCGGGCGAGCCTATCCCGGACGCGGATTTGTTTGAGTTAGATGTTTAGATCGGCTCGGGGATCTTCATCATGCTGGCTCAAATTCGATAGGCAGCGATTTTAAGCCGCGAAACAAGGCGCTGTTCCATTCCAGATTGTCATGCGCCAAGCGCATGTTCTTCAGCCGCCCCAAAAGTCCGCGGAAGGCGAGGGGCGCTTCCAGCCGGGCCAGCGGGGCGCCCAGGCAGAAATGCGGCCCATAGCCAAAGGCGAGGTGCTTGTTCGGCGAACGTGTAATATCGAGCCTATCCGGATTCGTAAACTGAGCGGGATCACGGTTGGCAGCGCCAAGAAACTGTATGATTAGTTGATCCTTTTCGATGGTTGCGCCATCAATTTGCACCTGACGCGTGGCGATACGTCGATTGCGCTGGAAGGGACCTTCATAGCGGAGAAATTCCTCCGTCGCCGACTCCGCCAGATCAAGATTGTCGCGCAGGCGTCTGAACTCATCGGGATGTTGAAGCAAGGCGTGCAAACCGTTTGCGATGAGATAGGTAGTAGTCTCGTGCCCGCCGATCAGAATGGTCACACAACTGGATACCATCTCCTCCTCGCTGAGCTTGTCCCCTTCCAGTTCCGCTTGAACCAGCGCAGTGATCAGATCATCTTCGGGCTGTTGCCGCCGTTTGGCATAGATATCGCGGAAGTATTGCTGCATCGCCAGCAAGGCATCCTGTGATTTGAGCAAGATCTCCGGGCTTGGCTTTGGCGTCGCCATGAAGCCGACGATTTCCCCGGACCAGGCTTTGAACTTGGCGTGATCTTCCACCGGTATGCCCATCATTGTCGCGATCACGGTGACTGGCAGCGGATAGGAAAAATCCCAAATGACATCCATTTCACCTCGCTCGATCTGCGCGTCAATCAGCCGGCTGACGATGTCCTGGACATAAGTTTCCATTTTGCGGATAGCGCGCGGCGTGAAGGCCATGTGCACCAGCTTGCGCATGCGGGTATGGTCGGGCGGGTCAACATTGATCAGCCCTTGCGAATAATGACGCACCAATGGCGCCACTTTCTCCCAGAGCGGTTCCGGCAAGTCCATCGTAGCAGTCAGCCGTCCCAGGCTGGTAAATGTCCCATAGTCCTGCAGGGTCCAGGTGATATCCTGATAGCGAGTGAGCATCCAGCAACCCCAGGCGTCGCTCCAGTAAACGGGGGCTGCCTCGCGCATTTGATGATAGACCGGATAGGGATTCTCATTGAAGGCACCCGAAGCGAGGGCGCTATCGAATTGACCCATGTCGTTGCCGCCTCCCGGTTTAGGATAAGCCCGAGCGATAATTGCCAATTACTTCGGAGGTCCGCAGATAACGATCATAGATGCGCAGGGTCTGGATTGCGGATCCAATTTCGACTCGTTCCCTATCGGCTTCGACGGAGGCGCCATCCTGTACACTGGCGCTGCCCGGCGCGATGATCGGGTTTTTGGACGCGCTATTGACATGGCGCATTTCTGGACTGAAACGTCCCCAGCCAAATTGCCGAAAGGCGCCGCCGTCACACAAGACGCCGTCAACGATGAAGGAGATGATTTTGGGTCCGCCATCAACCACAACCGCGAGGTGATGCAACAGCCCCGCCTCCAGCATGTCGGGGTCGCAATCCCAACGGGTTTCTCCCCGTCCGTCATTCAGGATGATTTCGACCGTGCCGCGCGCCGAAGTGATCAATGCCCAGCCCTGACCGTTCGGGGCGCGCGCATCCAAAAGCCGCTGGCCGCCGTCCAGCCGCTCCAGCCGCAGCCATATTTCTATCGTGAAGCCGCTGCGCAGGTCCTTCGCGCCAAAATCGGGACGCCCGTGGTCGCGGATGTTGAAAGCGGGCAGCGGCGGTATAACAACATGCCGGTCTTCATTGGCTTTGACGGAATCGGCCTTCCACTCGGCAGCGCAACCCGCCTTGGTCAGGACGCCGCCCTCTTCAAACTGCCCCCACAATCCTTCCAGCAGGTCCTGGTCCAGTTGATGGACTCGCGCTTTGTCCTTTTGCGTTTCCAGCAGATAGGTGTCCCCGGCGTCTTCAATTAGATCGGGATAGCTCATACGGATGTAGCTGTCGTCGTCGTATAGAACAATCTCCGGTTGCGACCACTGGATGACACGGCCCCCCGCCGTATCGGCCTCGACGCCGCCGCAAAGCCAGACCGGATTGCGATCTTCGTACCAGTTGCCGCCGTGATTATGGAACCAGTATAGATAGTTTCCGTTACGGCACTTCCAGGCGAAATTGGCGGCGCGTGGATGCTTCATCAAGCGACCGTTGGCATAACGCTTGTAAGCTGGCTGCGTCCAGGTATATCCTCCGTCGCGGCTGTAGGCAAAGGCTGGATGGCCGTCGATGGTGCGGTAGACGCTGTATATCCCGCCGTCGCTGAGCACGGTGTAGCTGTGTTCTTCGGCAATTGGTCCGCCGCCGGGCGGCGTTCTCAAGCCGGCATCGCCATCGGGCAGGGTCTCCCAGACGATCTTTTCCGGGTCGGTTTCCGTCAAGATGTTTTCGCTGCGCAACAAGACACCCTCGGAGCGGGTAAAAAAGCCATGACCCAGACCGCCAACTTTATGCAGCGAAACATAAGCCGCGCCCGCATGGATAAAGGGTTTGCCCACATTCCAGAAGTAGCGGACCGCGCCGCTGTAGGGATTTTCCCGGTCGATCGCCATCTCGCGCACAGGTACGTTATAACGTTTTGACGACCAGGTCTGCCCATGATCGTCGCTGGTTTTGAAGACATAATAGCCTTGAGAATCCACGCGATAGCATTTGCCGTCTTTGTAGGGCGGGTCATCCGCTTTGACATGGCGGCGGTCATCGGTGTTGTGATTGTAAAACAGGTATATGCGCCCGCTCGGCACTTTCAAGGGAACGGCATAGGAAGCTTCCGGCCCATCCGCGGGTTCGACAGCGACCGGAGCGGACCAGGTTCGCCCTTGATCGACGCTGCGACTTGCGATGATATGTTGCCCGGAAGCGCCTTCGATACCGGCGCCGGTTGTTATCGTGCAGAGCCAGGCGCCATCATCTGTCTTGACCACATAGGGTTGATCACTATAGCGCTCAGTGGGGATTTCGCGCCCGGCGGCGATCAGTCGATTGTCAGCCATGATGCCTCCTTAATTCTCAAGACCTTGCAAGGCCAATTCATCGGCAAAGTGACAGGCGGCGGTATGATTTGGCGCGACCTCCGCCAGTGGCGGCTCCTGTTCGCGGCAAATCTGTTCCGCATAGGGACAGCGCGGATGAAAATAACAGCCGCTGGGCGGATTTGCCGGGTCGGGCAATTCACCTTCAATGCCGCCCGTTTCGGGCAGAGGTTGATCGGGATCCGGCCGCGGGATGGCGGAAAGAAGGGCCTCGGTATACGGGTGCCTCGGGCGGGCAAAAAGTTGCCGGGTTGGCGCTTGTTCAACCAGCTTGCCCACGTACATGACGGCCACTTCATCCGATACATGTTCCACCACGCTCAGATCGTGGGCGATAAACAAATAAGTCAGGCTAAGTTCTTCCTGCAGATCCTTGAGCAGATTCAATATTTGCGCCTGCACCGAGACATCCAGCGCCGAGACCGCCTCATCACAGACGATCAGTTGCGGATTGATACTCAATGCGCGGGCAATGCCAATCCGTTGACGCTGACCGCCGCTAAAGGCATGCGGATAGCGTTTCATATAACGCAGATCCAGACCGACCAGCTCCAGCGCGGCGCGCACGCGGTCTTCCAATGCCTTTCCCGCTGCGATTCTGTTAATACGCAAGGGTTCGCTGACGATATCGAAGACAGTCTTGCGGGGGTCGAGGCTGGAATAGGGGTCTTGAAAAATCATCTGCATGTGTTTGCGAAACTCGCGCAAGTTCCGTCGATTGAGTTGAGCGAGATCGGTTGTCACCCCCTCATGATGAAACAGGATTTCACCGGCAGTGAGATCAATGGCGCGCAAGACGCAGCGCCCCAATGTGGTTTTGCCCGATCCCGATTCGCCGACCAAGCCCAGCGTCCGACCTTTGTCGATGCTCAGGCTGACATGATCGACAGCTCGCACATGCCCGACAACGCGCCGCAAAAAACCCCGTTCGATGGGAAAATATTTTTTTAGGCCGCGTAGCTCCAGCAGGCTTGGCTCGCGCATTTGGGCTTATCTCCTGATGGCATCAACCGCAATTGGAGGGCGCAAGCGCGTCGAATTATAGGCCGGGTCGCAATCACGCAGCCATTCATCCGTGATGTATTTTCCCAGCAGGTAATGTTTGCGATCGGGATAAAACAAGATGCGCTCTTCGCCGTCATCAACAATGCTGGGGTAAACGGCGACCTGCGTGCCACCGGTATTTGGCAGCAGCACGCCGTTTGAAGTGGCAAAGATCTTGGGCGGTCCAAAGCGCAGCGGATGGTCTTTTTCGCCCGCGATTTCCCGCCCGACGGTCAACCAGGCCGGATAGCGGTTATGCTTGGAATCAACCGGCGATTTGCCGCCGTTGGCGGTGCCGTCGTTATTGTAAAACAGCAGCAGGTAGCGTCCGTCGTGGGTGCGATAAAGCGGGCTGGGCGACATCGGATTCAGGATGGGATTCCCGCCGGGTTCGTATCGCAAGACACGCGGCTTGTCCCATGAGCGCCCATCATCCGCCGAGAGCGCGTAATAGTTAACGCCGCGCAAAGTCCGAAAGACGCAAATGAGCCGCCCGTCAGACAGTGCCTGCACCGTCGGCTCCTGGGCGACGCTGACGCCGGGCCGGTAGGGATTTTCGACCTGCAAGCCATGCTGCGCTTTGGGCCAGGTTGTAACGACCAGTTTGTCCGGGTCGCGCTCGCTGAAGATATTTTCAAAGCGCAAGAAATAGATTTCTGACCAGTGTTCCAGCAGGTTTAAGTTGAGCTTGACCGCGGGATCCCAGGTATTGCTTGCCCAGCGCGTAAATGGGGCCAGCACGTGGTTTTCCGGCGTGACGAAGATGTTTTGATAGACGATCCAATTGGGCGGCACGGCCGGGTCGGGGTGGCTGATGGCGCTCGGCGCAATCGGGAAGTCATAAGTGGCGGCGCTCCAGGTACGTCCGTCGTCATCGGAAAAGCGGCAACGCACCAGCCCGGTTGTGTCCTCGCGGGCATCGTCGATCCCCACATTCTTGTTGTAGATGTAATAGACGCGGTGCCCGCCATCGGCCAATAGATCGGGCGCGACAATGGGAAAACCCCAACTCGCCAGCCCCGTCCCCTGCGCGTCGCCGGGTTGAGGGCCATCGATGGTTTGCGGATCTGACCAAGTCACCCCGCGATCAAGCGAACGGCTAAATACCACCCGTTGATCGCCGGCGTTTTCAAATGTGGATTGTGTCCAAAATCCCAGGAAACTGCCCGGCGGTGTCTTGACAACCAGAAAGTGCTGATTGCAGGCGCCCGGCCCAGCGAAGTCTTGCGGAATATAAGCCAGCAAATCCGGCTCGGTGCGTTCCCATTCGTTTTCCAGATAAAGATCGTTCACCTTTAATACATCCTGTCCTAATTGGAGCGTAACACTCCTGCTGATCGGGCTATTCATAAAGCACGCAATTCACGCTGTGTCCCGGCGCCACGGCGACGGCCGCCGGCATCCGAACATCGCAGGCGCCGGCGATAAACTCGGCGCAGCGATTGGCAAAGGGACAGGCGTCCGGCGGGTCCAAAGGCACCGGCACCGTGCCTTTGATGGTCGCCAAATGCTTGCCTATGGTCGTCCCAAATTTTGGAATCGAACGCAGCAAGCCTTTGGTGTAGGGATGCTTGGGGTCATTGAATATCTGCCGCGACGCGCCATATTCGACAATCTTGCCCAGGTACATAACGGCGACATCGTCCGCCATGTTGGCGATGACGCCCAAATCGTGAGTGATGAACATAATCGCCATGCCATTATCGCGTTGCAGACGTTTCATCAAGCGCAGTATCTGGGCTTGTATGGTGACATCCAGGGCGGTTGTCGGTTCATCAGCGATCAGCAAGCGCGGGTTCAGGATGATGGCCATGGCAATCATGCTGCGTTGACGCATCCCGCCGGAAAGTTGAAAGGGATATTCGTCAATGCGTCTCTCGGGCGCTGGAATCCCTACCTCGTCCAGCAGGGCTATGACACGCTTGCGGGCCGCGCGTTTGTCCCTCTCGCCGTGCACAAACAGCGCCTCCATGATCTGATTGCCTACGGTATGAACGGGCGAGAAGGCGGTCATCGGCTCCTGGAAGATCATGGCGATATCACGTCCGCGCAGATCACGCATTTCATCGCCGTCTTCATCCAGTTGCGCGACATCAACCGCGCCCGACTCGTGATGCAGCAGGATTTGTCCGCGCATGCTGCTGTTCTTTTTCGGCGTGATGCGCATAATCGACTGCGCCGTCACACTCTTGCCACAGCCGGATTCACCGACGATGCCCAGCGTACGATTCTTTCTGATGGTGAACGAAACCCCATTGACAGCCTTGAGCGTACCCTCTTCCAGCTCAAAATAGGTGTGCAGGTCTTTCACTTCGAGCAAGGCATCCGGCATCATCACAATTCCTTGAAGGGATCGGCGGCATCGCGCAAGCCATCACCGACAAAGTTGAACAGTAAAACAGTGGCGATGACAAAGAGAGCTGGCGTCAGCAGCCAGGGATACAAGGCAATATTGGAGATATTTTGCGCGCCTTCCAGCAAAGTGCCCCAACTGACCGCGGGCGGCCGTATGCCCAGCCCGAGGAAACTGAGCGCCGTTTCACCCAGGATCATGCCCGGAATGGCGATGGTGATATTGACGATCAGGAAGCTGATGTAGCCGGGTAAGAGATGCTCATAGATGATGCGTATATCGCTGGCGCCAGCGATCTTGGCCGCCATGATGTAATCGTGTTCGCGCATTTCCAGCAGTTTTGCGCGTACAGCCCGCGCCAGCCCCGTCCAGGTCATTGTCGACAATATGATTGTGATTGCAAAGTATGTCCGCGTGACAGGCCAATCAATGGGCACAATAGCCGCCAGGGCAATCCAGAGCGGAATCTGTGGAATGGCGCTTAGAATCTCGGTGACGCGCATGATTAAAATGTCAACCATGCCGCCATAATAGCCGGAAATACCGCCGAGCGTCGCGCCCAGAAAAAAGCTCAGAAACACACCGACCAAGCCAATGGTCAAGCTGATGCGGCTTGCCGCCAAAATGCGCGAAAATACATCGCGCCCCAACTGATCCGATCCCAGCAGGAATACCTTGCCTTCGCCAGCATCGAAGAAGTGCCAATCCATCGCAATTCGGCCCCAAAAGCGGTATGGCTCGCCACGCGTGAAGAAATTGATGCGATGAATAGTTTCCGTATCTTCGGTATAAATGCGCTCAAAGGTATCGAGATTGAGTTCATATTTAAGTCCATATACAAATGGACCCACAAAGTTGCCATCCGCGTCGAAAAAGTGGATGGGCGTCGGCGGCGTATTC
Organism: Chloroflexota bacterium; assembly: GCA_011525385.1. GTDB lineage: Bacteria > Chloroflexota > Anaerolineae > Aggregatilineales > Phototrophicaceae > UBA6055. Next base: position 12,411 of record WTGF01000115.1, read on the forward strand.
ACGAAACCTTGATGTTGGGTCACCGCGCGATAGGGCGTCCAGATTTCATGGGTGAAGGCCAGGAAATACATGATGACCAAGATCACGACGGAAATCAGCGCGAGCCGGTGCCTTCTGAACCGCCGCCAAATCAACTGCTGTTGTGAGGCGATGTAATAGCGTTCTTCGGCTGCGGAGATGCCGCTGTTCATTTCCAACGCTGCTGCCGCCCCGCTCGCTTCATCGTTTGCTGCCGATATTATGTCACCCCCTTTTCCATACGAATGCGCGGGTCGTATACCGAGAGCATGATGTCGCCGAGAATCACCCCGATGACTGCCAGAATGCTCTGTATCATCAGAATACTGGTTGCCAGCTCTACGTCTTCCGCGAGCAATGCGCTGAACAGAAGCGGCCCCAGAGTTGGCAAATTCATCACAATAGCGACGATCGTCTGCCCGGAGATGAGACGCGGCAGAATATAACCGACGGAGTTCACGATGGGGTTGAGCGCCAGACGAACCGGGTATTTGAATAGCAGCCGGCGATAACGCAGGCCTTTCGCCCGCGCCGTAATGACGTATTGTTGACCGAGTTCGTCCAGCAGCGTGGCGCGCATGGTGCGGATCGTGCCCGCAGTCTGCGCCGTGACGATCACGATAATCGGGATCCACAGGTGATTGATCAGATCAAGCGCTTTTGCCAGCGACCAGGGCTGCTCTTCCACGCCCGGCGAAAACAAACCGCCGATGCTCAAGCCGAAGAATTTATGAAACAGAAAAAGCAAAATCAGCGCTAAAAGGAAGTTGGGCGTCGCCAGCCCGATGAAGCCGACAAAGGTCCAGAAATAGTCGCCCAGGCTGTACTGGTGCGTCGCGCTGAAAATGCCAATCGGGACGGCCAGCGCGTAGGTTGCGATCAGGGAGATGATGGAGAGCAACATAGTTGCCGCAATGCGCTCATTGATAAGATCGCTCACCGGTATGCCCAACATGGACTGCCCCATGTTGCCGCGCGCAAACTGCGTCGCCCAAATGAAATATTGGACGAAGACGGGCTTGTCGAGTCCATATTGCGCCCGCAAGGCCGCTTCGTCTTCTTCGGTGATGATGTCGCCTTGCGCTTGACGGGCGTTGACAATGCGGTCCACCGCGTCGCCGCGCGGCAGTTGAACAATCATGAATATCAGAAAGCTGATGACAATCAGCACGAGAAAGGCGTAGAGAAGGCGCTGGATCAAATACTTGATAAAACTCATGTTAAGTCTTTGTATCCATTTGAAGTGCGGTCTGCGCCAGGCTACGGAATGTTTCGCTTCCAGTGGGATGGGCAATCTGTAGAACGGCGCCCGTCAGTGTCCAGTTGACGGCCGGGCAGGCGCTACTGGAAGTAGGGATGCCTCGCACGGAGGCATCCCGATTATGTTCTATCGCACTAGCCTAAGCTTCGTCGATGTACCACTGTTCAATATGGAAGGGCGCGTAGAAGTTGGTATCGGATCCCCAGAACAAACCTTCCGTCGGTACATTGCGCAATCGGTTGGAGTAGATGACCGGCTGCGGCGTCAAGCCAACCGACGGGATGATCGGCAGTTGCTCGCCCCAATAGCTGAAGTATTGGGCGCCCAATTCAGCGGCTTCGGCCGAGTCGCTGGGATATTGGCTGAATTCGTCCCAGAGCGTATTGAGGTCCTTGATTTCCTGCGGCGGTTCGATGCCGGCTGCGCCGCCCGAAGATATCCATGTGGTCCATCCGTGAGCCCAGAAGTGACGAGCCGGGTCGTTTACAGCGAAGTGATCGGGCGTGCCGCGCCCGAAGAGGGTCGCGCGACCGATATGCCACATAACGGTCATGACTTCGCCGCTCGTATACAGATCAAATATCAGATCGGGCGAGGCGCCTTGACAGATCAATTCGACGCCGATGTCGACGTAATCGCTGGCCATCAATTCGCAGCCCGGCTGATGATCCACCAGCCCATGGGCAATAATCGTCAAACGCCGTCCATCCGCCAGCAGGCGGAAACCGGCATCATCTCTTTCGGTCAAGCCAAGTCCATCGAGCAAGACATTGGCCTGGTCCGGATGGTATTCGATTTTTTCGCTGAACCAGTCGTCGTTGAACCAGGGCAGGGTCTTCAGCGGTGTTGCCGGATGCGGCGCCGCCAGACCGAAGAAGAGCACATCGTTCATCTCGTCACGGTCAATGGCCATCGACAGCGCCACACGAAAATCGACATTCTGGAAGAGCTCGCGCAGGACGTCATCGGGATAGTTCTGATTGGGGAACAGGGAGAATTCTGACGGGCGTAGCGATTGCGCGATATAGGTCGTGAATCCGCCTGCTTCCTCTTCGCTGCGGTACAGCCGCAAATCCGTCGGGCGCGTATAGCGCACGCCGAAATCCAGCTCGCCTGCCGCAAGGCGCAAGGCGTAAATGTCGAGGTCACCCGCCAGCGATACTTCGATGTAATCCATGTAAGGCAGTTGATTGCCCGCTTCGTCGACCTGATGGAAATAGGGGTTGCGCTCCAACAGGACGCGGTCGCTCTCGATGATGATCGGCACCCAACTGTCCATGTAGGGCCGATCAAGCGGCTGCGCCGACAGATTGTAGCCCTGCGCGCGTTTGCTATTGACGAGGTCAACCCAGGTCTCCAAGCCGGCTTCTTCCGCCAGCGCCTGGGCGTTCTCGTTGTATTTGGCGTGATACTGCTTCAGCCAGTGTGATGGCCCGTACAAGCTGTTGTCACTGGAAAAATGCGTGCGGCCAAAGCTGTCCATGGCGATTGGATAGGGTATCGCCCAGGTATAACTGAAGGTGGTATCGTCGATCACCTCAAAGGTCGCCACTTCACCGCCCGGGCGCCAGAAACCGCCGGGGCCGTTGGGGCTAATATCGGGATCGTTCATAATGTCTTCCCAATGCCAGCGGAAGTCTTCTGTGTTGAAGTCATCGCCGTCCGACCACTTCAGCCCTTCGCGCAGTTTGATGGTCAATGTGCGATTCTCGTTAGACCACTCCCAGCTTTCAGCCAAGTCCGCTTGGTATACGCTGGCTGTGAAGTTGTAACGGAAAAGCCCGGTATGACGGATGCGCAGACCTTCGTCAAGGCGTTCGCCGATATCGCCGAAGCGCAGCGTTCCGCCATAGCTGCCGATCCCGTCAACGACCGGAATGACTTTGGGAGTGCTCGGCAAGCGATCTTCAACGGGCGGCAGTTCGCCAGCTGCCACGCGCTCACCCAGCATGGGCGCTTCCGAGTACATCATATCCTGGGCGAAGATGGGCGCAAGAGCGACCAGCAGGACAAGCAAAACGATCGAAAATGTGAATGAACGTCTCATGCTCATGTTGTTCTCCTAGCAAGACTAAACCGTATTTGAAAAGCAAATCGCTCTTTCAGTATGTCGATCCGGATCCTCCTTTCATGCGAATGTGATTAGACGTTATGATAATTGATTTTCTCTGATGATACAAAGTTCGCAGGGCTAGAGCGAAGAGGCTCTAGTGTATCCATTCGCTGCTGACTCATTAATGTTCAATCTCACAATTCCGGCGGCAATATCGCCCGGCCATCCGAACATAATTTAGCTAAAGCGGCGCTCGAGAACGCGTCCGTTTGCCTAGGGGACTACTGGCGCTTCCCGTCATTCAATGCTGGTCATTCACCTGCATTTCGGGCAACTCTGCGGGATTGCTAAATTAAGCGCAAATAGCTTAGTGCGTTTTTCCATTGAGCTATACAATAACATATGCGTTTGTAATACATTGCGTAATTGCCCGTATTTCAAAAAATACGGATTGGCGCGAGTTCAAGAGGAGATTTTATGAGCCAAACCACGAGGCCGCTTCTTTTTAATGCAGACGAGTCTCGTCGACTCGATTACAAATATCGCTTGGTTGAAGCCGGTGTCTGGCCAATGGCGACCGCTTGCCAGGAGTGTCAGATCGAAAAGCCCAAGCGAAGTCGAAAGGGAGGGTGAACATGATTCTCTGTATTTACGGGATGGGGACAAAGATCTGTCTCCGGAAGGTCATCCTTCCGCTGCTTATACTTGTACTGCTTTGGGCCTTCTCCCTGGTAGCTGTGCCGCAGAGTTCTGTCATGGCGCAGGAGCCGGCGCTAGCAGCCCCTACTAACTTAACGGGGCGCGCCATCGCCGAGGGCGTCGTCTTAAGCTGGACGGCGCCGGGCGGCACGATAGACGGTTATGAAATCTTGCGCCGGCGTCCCTTGCAAGGCGAAGTCGAAATGTTGACCCTGGAGGATAATACCGGCAGCAGCGATACCAGCTACATTGATACCAGCGCTACCACACTTGGCGAACGGTATACCTATCGGGTAAAGAGCATTCGCGGCGATAATCGAAGCGCCGAGTCAGACTTTGTCCGGGTCGACTATCCGGATACCGCACTGCCGACATCGACGCCGACTGCCACGCCAACGGCAACGCCGACGGCGACCCCGGTTGTCACGGCATCGGTCAGCTGCGAGATCTTGAACGGCGACAACCACGACATCCTGCAATGCACGGTGAGCGCCGACGATCTAACAATAACCTCGGCTGACTGGACCCCCAGTTTCGAGGTTCAATACGCGCAAACAACCGACCGTCCGGTGGCTAACTGGGTTATCGCCGATGAGTATTGCGGCGAAAGCACAGATGTTGAGGTGGAGGCGCAGGCCGGCGATCGGGTTCTTCCGGCGGCCGAAACCACAATTACGCTCACATGCACCCCGGCGCCAAGCGACAGCCTGACCGTTAGCTGTGAGAACTTGATCGAAAACGGTCAGCACGTACTGAGTTGCGCGCTGAGCGGCGGAGACGACGAAACCATTACCAGGGCTTACTGGCAACCTTATTTCGATCCTCAAAGCACTCTAGAAAAAGAGGGAGAGGACTTGAGGGAAGCGAGCTGGGTCGTCGACCAAGCGTATTGCGGCCAGACCACGACCCTGGATGTGGATTTGTATTCCGGATCGGAGTCTCTTCCGTCGGTTTCGACGTCCTTCCCGCTCCCCTGTGTCATCAAGGTGGATGACAATTGCAGCCTGGCAAACGCGATTCGCTCCGCCAATGGAAACGCTCAAGTCGAAGAGAGCGGCGACAGCGATGGCAATGACGATTGCGAGGAGGGCGGCGACCCCAATGATAGCTACAACCCGCCGGACACGGGCGACGACATCATCCTTTTAACGAAGGATACCACCCTGACGACGCCATTGCCGTCACTAACGAGCCGCATTCGAATCGAGGGCGATGGCCACACCATCTCTGGCGATGCCAAATACCACGTTCTCATGGTCGTTGGCGGCCAGCTTGGCGTGAATGACTTGACCATAACCAAAGGTCAGGCCTCGTCCGTAGGCGGCGGGATCTATGTCAACAGCGGTTCATTGAACGTAAGCGACAGCACGATAAAAGACAGCAAAGCCAATGATATCGGCGGCGGCATCTACGCCATCGACAGCGATGTAGATATTGCCGACACCGAGTTCAGCGGCAACATGACCGTGAAGAGCCACGGCGGCGCCGTCTACTTCATCAGTTCCACAGGCTTGCACACGCTGGACATCACCGGCTCCACCTTCAAGAAAAACATGGTGACCGAAGACGGCGGCGCTTTGAAAACCGCTGGCGGAATCGTGACTATCAACAAGAGCACCTTTGTGGAGAACGTGGCTGACGAAGGCGGCGCCATTGAAAGCAGCCAAACCACGCTTGACATCGCCAACAGCACCTTCAGCAGCAACAGCGCCAGGGAAGGCGGCGGCCTGAGTTCATTTAGCTCTTTCGTGACGCTCACGCATACGACCTGGGCGCGCAATTCCGCGGAAGAGCAAGGTGGCGGCATTGCCATAATCGGCTGGACGGGCAACTTCAAGATCCGCAATACCTTGATCACTGACAGCAAGAGCGGCGGCGATTGCCACAGCGGACCCAATCCCGACATCATCATCGAGTTCACTGGCAATATCATTCGGGACGGCTCTTGCACGCCTGAACCAGCCGAGAGTCAAGCGGTGGGCGCAATCGGCCAGGCGGATGCGCAGCAAGTATTCGTCGCCGAGGCGCAGAATACCGGCGATAGCAACAATCCCCAGATTGGCGATCTCACCGGCAATCCGCCGCATCATCCGCTGCAATGGGGAAGCCCGGCTATTGACGCCGCTGATCCGATGTACTGTTTGCTTGACGATCAACCCGACACCGCTCGCCCGCAATACGGCAATTGCGACGTCGGCGCTTATGAATACCCGCGGGCGCCGGATCCGCCGCCCGCGCCGCCCCCAGAGCCGACTGACGAACCTGACGATGACCCGCCGGAGCCGGATGACACGCCGACCGCCAGGCCCCCGACTCTAACGCCCACGCCCACGCCTGAACCCTTCATCTGCATTGTGAACGGGCGAATCATCGTGAGGTCGCCTAACGATGATGTGGAATGCGAGGAGATTGACACGATCACGCTCGATAAGCACCCGGCGCTGGAGGGCATCAGATTCGCCATGAGATTATGGCGGTCCAATAACGACTGTATGCACATCGTCTCTGAAAACGACAACCTGTATCGCTTGGCGATTCAATACGAAACGACGGTGGAAGTCTTCAGACGCCACAATAATCTCGCTTCTGACATACTGAGCGTCGGGCAGTGGCTCTTGCGTCCTTCTTGTTCGCCGGAAGCTTCCTTCTTTGATCCGAGGACGGAGGTCTGCTTCACAACCCCGGGCCGACTGGTCTTTATCGATACAGCCACAGCGGAACGAACTGTGCATGCGCTCGAGACTTATGTAAGCGATGGCATGACCTGCGGCCAGGTCGACCGACCGGGCTTCGTCGCGCTGGTCGCCAGCGACTCCGGCTAGGCAATGTCTAGGGTTGAACGGCAGGGGAGTCCACAAGTCCAAGCGCCGTTGAGATAAACACGATTTGTCATTGTACGCTGTTCCAGGGCTACTGCCCTGGAACGGCTGCCCGCACGGGGTGCAAGGGCTAGAATTCCTCCAGTCATGATACGGCAACTGTTTGACTTAAGCGGACGTGTAGCGCTGGTGACCGGCGCCGCTCAAGGTATGGGCCGGGCCATGGCGCTGGCGCTCGCCGACGCCGGCGCCGACCTGCTGATCGCCGATATCAATACGGCTCTTCTGAATACCACAGCCGAATCAATCCGCAAGATGGGCCGACGTGCGCTTCCCGTGACCTGTGATGTAACGAATATCGAACAGATCCGCGCGATGTTTGCGGAACTGGATCGGGAATTCGAAGGGATCGATATTCTGGGTAATGTCGCCGGTCCCGGTCAGTTGGCGACGCCGGAAGACATCAATCTTGAGTTCATGAAGGATATCGTCTTTGGCTTGACAGTCGCGCGCTTCTGCTGCTGCCAGGAAGCGGGCCGCCGGATGCTTGCGGCGGGCAAGGGCAGCATCATCAATATTTGCTCGATCGGAGGTGTCTCGGCTTTGGGACGCGGCAACTTCCCCTACAGCGTCGGCATGGGGGGCGTCGCGCAAATGACGCGGGAACTCAGCACGGAATGGAGCGGCAGAGGCCTGCGCGTCAACGCGATATTGCCGGCGCAAGTTATCAATCCCGGTTTGGCGGAGCGCATGCAAGCCGACGAGCGTCTCGAAGAGCAGTTCCTTTCGGGCATACCTATCGGACGCTTGGGGCAGCCGGAGGACATTGCCGGTTTGGCTGTATTCCTGGCATCGGACGCCTCGGCCTGGATCACCGGCGCTTTGATCCCGCTGGATGGCGGCAACCTGGCGCTGAATGCGGGCGGCACGCCCGGCCCTGGCCTTTAACGCCTATGGTTGCTCGGCGACAACTGGATTACTCAAAACGCCCAAACCTTCGATTTCCATATTGACCGTTTCGCCGGGCCGGAGCCAACGCGGCGGCCTGCGCGCGGCGCCGACGCCCGGGGGCGTGCCGGTCGACACTATATCACCTGGATTCAGTGTCATCACCTCGCTTATATTCGCCACAAGTTGCGGCACATTGAAGATCAGTTGACTGGTGCTGGAATCTTGCAGCGCCTCGTCGCCGATCCACAGGCGAATGGCGAGATCCTGCGGGTCGGGCACTTCGTCCGCGGTGACCAGCGCCGGTCCCATCGGCGCGAAGGTATCGAAGGATTTGCCCATGGTCCACTGGCTGGTGCGCGTCTGATAATCGCGAGCGCTGACATCATTGACATTCAGGTATCCGGCGACATAATCCAGGGCATCCTCTTCACGGACATAGCGCGCCCGTTTACCAATGACGAAGCCCAACTCGGCTTCATAATCGACCATTTCTGTCACCTTTGGCAGAACAATCGCGTCGCCGGCGCCGATCACAGTATTGCTATACTTGCTAAAGACAATCGGGTAGTCCGGCAGCGGCTGTCCCGATTCTGCGGCATGGTCGGCATAGTTCAAGCCGATGCAGAGAATCTTGTCCGGATTCGGGATAGGCGCGGCTAGTTTGACCGCTGCCATATCGACAAGATCATTTGCCGCTTCAGCCGCGGCAGCCGCCTTCTGCAGAGCTGGCGGACCGGCTTCCAGCAGCGCGCGTATGCTGGGTGGAAGCGAAGCATCGCCCGCCAGCAGGTCGACGATCGCGTTTCGACCGCTTCGTTTGACGATGGCGCCGGGTCGGTAAGCGCTGTCTTTCATGAAGGTGACCAGTTTCATGGTTTTGTCCTCGCTATTCAGTTCACGAGCCAGAGGTAAGGCGTTTCGACATATTGCTTGACGCGCTGCAGGAATCGCGCGGCGGGAGCGCCATCGACCAGCCGGTGGTCGAAAGTCAGACTGAGCGTCATCATGTGCCGGATGGCGCTGCGTTCCGCTTCCGCGTCGATCACAACGTGCCGCGGTCTTATCCGCCCGATGCCCAGCACGGCAGCTTGCGGCAAGCTGATAACCGGTGTGAAGACGTCAATATCGTACATGCCCAGATTGCTTATGGTGAAGGTCGCGTCACCCAGCTGTTCCGGCTTGAGCGCGCCACCCCGCGCGTGATCAACCAGCTCGGCGCTCGCGGTCGCCAACTCCAGTAGAGAGAGCAGGTCGGCATTGCGCAGCACCGGCGCGAGCAGGCCGCGTTCGCTATCCACCGCTATGGCGATGTTGATTGCGCCGCGCAGGACGATTTCATCACCTGCGATAGCTGCGTTGAGCGCGGGGTGCTCGCGCAGAGCTTTTGCGACCAGCTTCGCCAGCAGATCGGTATACGTAGGCACGATGTCCGCGCCGTCCGCTTTGAGTTTGCGGCGCAACTGCAATAACTCGGTCGCGTCGACTTCGCTGCTGAGCGTGACCGGCGCGGTGGTCCGGGCGCTTTCGACCATGCGGTCGCGCGTCACTCGCCGTACGCTTGTCATCGTCGAGCGCTTGTCCTCCGGGACAGCTTGGCGTTCCGCGGCGAGTTTTTCCACGTCCGCGCGGGTTACGCGGGCGCCGGCAAAGCGCGCTGCCAGTTCGTCGAGGTCCAGGCCGGCATCAAGCGCAACGCGGCGCGCGAGGGGCGTAATACGAAGGTCCTTTTCGTCGTCAGCTTGCGCCGTCGCTGCGGCGGCGCGGACATCGCGCTCGACGATGCGCCCACTCCTCCCGCTGCCTGTTAATGTCGTCCAGTCGATGTTCAGTTCGGCGGCGATGCGTTTCGCTCGCGGGCTGGCCGCGGGACCGCCCTTGCGCGAAGGTCGGCGCTGCTTTGTGGAGGCAGGTTGAGCTTCGGACGCGGGTGTTCCCGGCGGCTTAGCGGGCGTCGTCGTGGCTGGCGCTTCGTCCGCGGCTTTCAGTTCGAAAGGCGGCGCTTCACCCGGCTGTACGAGATAGGCAAGCAGTTCCCCGATCTTCACCGTCGAGCCAACGGGAGGCGCATCCGGCGGAATACGCAGAATGCCGCTGTCAAAAGCCTCTATTTCCTGGAGGGCTTTGTCGCTCTCGACGACAAAGATGATGTCGCCCGGCTGCACTTGCTCGCCGTCATTTTTGACCCATTCGTCGAGGACGCCTTCTTCCATGGTCCAGCCGAGCTTGGGCATTACGATTTCTATCGCCATACACCAGCCTATCTCATCCCGTAAAACCAGCACATGCGGCAGCAAAATGTGTTCGATGAACTGCGTTCGCGCGAAAGACTCTCTCGCCGATTACGCGCCGAGCGGCTACTCTGCCAGCAAATCCCGAATCGCCCGGGTGATCGCGGCCTGATCGGGAGTGACGGCGTTTTCCAATGTGGGGCTGTAGGGGGTCGGTGTATGCAAGCCGTTCAATCGGGCGATCGGCGCGTCCAAATCGTCAAATCCGTTTTCCATCACCAGCGCGCTGATTTCGGCCCCGATGCCGCAGGGCCCGAAAGTTTCATCGACGATCAGCAGACGCCCGGTTTTGTGTACTGATTCAAGTATCCTGTCGATATCAAGCGGCGCGACTGTTCGCGGGTCGATCACCTCGATTTCAATGCCTTCCCGCGCCAAATCCTCGCAGATGGCGAGCGCTTTTGGCAGCATCACGGTCAAGGCGACTACGGTCGCGTCGCTGCCCGAACGGACGACAGCCGCTTGCCCGAATGGGATGCTGTATGCTTCCTCTGGAACGCGCCCGCGTCTGTTGAGCAGCAATTTGTGCTCCAGAAACAGAACCGGATCGTCGCCGGTGAGCGCGGTTTTCATCAGGCCTTTGGCGTCATAGGGGGTGGATGGCAAGGCGACGCGCAAGCCCGGAATGTGCGCGAATATCGAATAATAGCTCCCGGAATGATGCGTCGCGGCCGCGCCGCCAATGCCGATGCAACCGCGCAGCACAATCGGCATTTTGATGCGCCCGCTGCTCATATATTGGACTTTGGAGATTTGGTTGAGCAGTTCGCCCATCGAATCCAGGATGAAGTCGATAAACATGAAGTCGACGACCGGGCGCCCCCCGGTCATGGCGGCGCCTGCGCACATGCCGACGAATCCCCGCTCGACAATCGGTGTATCGCGCAGGCGCATGGGTCCATATTGCTCGTATAGCCCCAGGGTGGTATTGAAGTTGCCGCCGCGCTCGCCGATGCCTTCGCCAACGACAAAGATGCTGGGGTCTATCGCCATCTGTTCCGCCAGCGCCTCGCGCGCCGCTTCGGTGTAAGTGATCTCTCTCATAAAGTCATTCCTGAGCGCTGAAGATGAAATCCGCAACGGTGGCTGGGTCCGGGAAGGGGCTGGAGCGGGCGAATTCAATCGCATCTTCGACGATACCCTTAACCTCGTCGTCAATGGCGGCGATTGCATCGCTGTCAGCTTGCCCATTGGCAACGAGCCAAGATTTGAACACCGAGATGGGATCGCGGCTCTTCCACTTCTCGATTTCCTCAGCCCTGCGATAGCCGCCATCGCGCATACCTTCGGCATGGGGCCTAGTGCGATAAGTTTTGCACTCGATCAGCGCGGGACCTTTGCCCGCTCGCGCCTGTGCCACTGCCCTTTCGGCTGCCTGATAGACAGCCAGCACATCATTTCCGTCCACGGTAACGGCGTTCATGCCGTAGGACACCGACGCGCGCTCCGCTACATTTTGGTTAGGCGTCGCCTCGCGGAACGGCACCTCGGTGGCGTACATATTATCCTCACAGACGAAGATCACGGGCAGATCCCAAATCGCAGCCAGGTTCAGCCCCTCGTGAAAAGCGCCGTTGCTGACGGCGCCGTCGCCAAAGAAGGCGACGCTTACGCGGTCGGATCCAAGCAGCTTGAAGCTGTAGCCAGCGCCGGCGCCTTGCAGAATGCTGGGACCGACAATACCGCTCGTGCCCATTAAGCCGATCTCCGGGGCGAAGAGGTGCATGCTGCCGCCGCGCCCCTGGGAGCAGCCGGTCGCTTTACCGAAAAGCTCGGCTGCCACCTCGCGCGCGCTGACGCCCTTCGCCAGCGCATGCCCATGCCCGCGATGCGTACTGAAAACGACATCGTCGCGGCCTAAATTGGCGCAGACCCCGGTCGCGATCGCTTCTTCCCCGACATAGGTATGGCAGGGACCGGGCACCAGACCCATTTGGTGGGCGCGCGCGAGTTGCTCTTCCGTCCGCCGGATGAGGGTCATCGTTCTGTAAAGCGCCAGCAACTGCTCGCTGCTCAGCGCCAATTCATGACTGTCCAATTGCGAAGTCTCCTCATAATAAGTTGACTAGGGTTGATTGACCGGCGACAGCGGCTTCTGACCCGTCAATACGCGCAGGACATCTTCGATCGCTTTGCGCCGTACATCAAGCTTTGACGCTTCAGAATACCAGGCGCCGTGCGGCGTGATAAGAATACGCTCGTCTTGGAGCAGGGGCGAGTCGGGGGGCGGCGGCTCCATGACGAGCACATCAAGCGCTGCGCCGGCGATGCTGCCCGCCTTGACCGCCTCCAGCAATGCGCTATCGTCGATCAACTCGCCACGAGCGGTATTGATTAGATAGGCGGTCGGCTTCATCATTTCGAGGGCGGACGCGTTGATGATATGGCGCGACGACTCGGTCAGAGGCGTATGCAGCGAGATGTAATCGGACTTGCTGAATAACGTATCAAGGTCGACCAGCTCGACATCGCTTTTGATGTCTTGGTCCAGCCTGACAAAGGGATCATAGGCGATGATATTGAGTCCGAGCCCGCGCGCTTTTGCCGCGGCTGCCCGCCCAATACGTCCCAAGCCGATGATGCCTATGACCTGTCCTTTCAAGCGCGGCGCCGGCTCAATTCGCGCCGCATCGTACCAGGTACCGGCTTTCACCGAAGCGACCATCTGTCGCAGACGCCGCGCGTGATTAAGCAGCAGCGCGATGGCATGGGTCGACACTTCGTCGATGGCGTAGTCGGCGACGTATGTCACCCAAATGCCGCGCTCAGTGGCGGCTGGGATATCGATTGCGTCAAGACCGGTGCCGACGCGGGCGATAATTTTGCAGTTGTCCAGTGATCGAATCAGGTCAGCGTCGACCTCCTGAATAGTCACCATCAGCGCATCCGCGCTCTTGGCGGCCTCGCGCGCTTCGCCGATGCGCAGGTTTCCTGTATATACAGTCGTCGCGTCAATCGCCGCCAGCGCTTCCGTTTCGAGGCGGGTATCGGGAAAGGACGCATGCGCAATAACTACAGTGGTCATACTGTCATCAACCTGTGATACGGTTATCGTCAATCTTCACTGCCGGCAAGGCTACCACGTGTGGCTCCCGCCGGCGTTGAGCGCCAGATTGCCGCCGTCGACCGGCAGCAGCGTACCGGTGATAAACGCGGCCGCATCGGATGCCAGGAATATCGCGGGGCCAACGATGTCTTCCGGTTCGCCGATTCGATTCATGGGAATGCCTTTTAATAGATGCGTCACCAGTCCCGGATCTGTGGCCGGGTCTTCCAGCCAGCGCTTGACGGACGGGGTGCGCATCTGCGCTGGCATCAGGGCGTTGACGCGAATGCCATGCTGTGCCCATTCTACCGCAAGCTCCCGCGTCATCTGATGTACGCCGGCCTTCGCCACACTATACACAAAATTGCCGCGTCCCAAGGCCAGCGCGCCAGCGATCGACCCGATGTTGATGATGCTGCCGCCAGCGCCCCCTGCGATCATTCGCAGCCCGGCCCCCTGCGCGCACAAGAAGAATCCGGTCAGGCAGACTGAAAGTGCCTGATTCCAGTCTTCGAGGCTCATATCTTCGGGGCGGGACCGATTGAAAGCGAAGGGTCCGTTTACCAGGATATCAATGCGACCGAAAGATGAATCAAGCAGATCGAACAGCCGGTCAACCTCGGTCTGCTTCGCGATATCACATTGGCAGACGACGACTTTTCGTCCGATGGCCTCAATCCGGCTGGCCGTTTCCTTTAGACCTGACAGATTGATATCGGCGATAATCAGATCGGCGCCGCAGCGAGCGAAGCCAAGGGCAATAGCCTGTGACAAGCCGGAGGCCGCGCCCGTTACCAGCGCTACTTTTCCTTGAAGGCCAAACCGTTCCAACAAGACCAAATCACCTCGCCTCAGCTTTCGGGGGCCTCGCCCCTAATCCCGGTCAGCGCCGAGGAACTCTTCGTAACTGGCGAGTACGCGCGTATAAGCGGCTTCAAGGTGGGTTTCTATGAGCTCGAGCGCCCTCTTCTCGTTTCGGTCTCGGATCGCATCCAGGATATCCTGGTGCCAGGGCAGCATGTACTCGCGGAAGTCAGCGTTCGCAACATTGCGGGACAGCAGGAATATGTAAATCTGTGGACGCAATGTCGACCAGAAGTGATGCAGCCGTTTGTGCTGGGCAGACTTTATGACGACCTCGTGAAAGCTGACATCCAGGTCGGCGGCGCGTTGTACTGTCACCGTGTCGTCCAGAACCGATCGCATATCGTCCAGAATCGCCTGCATCTGGGCCAAATGTGAATCATTGTGGTTTTTTACTGCTAGCTGAACGGCAAGTTTTTCCAGCGCCATCCTCAACGAGTACACTTCGTCGAGGTCTTCCCTTGCCAGCCGCGCAACCGACGCGCCGCGATTCTGCTCTCGAATGACCAAGCCTTCGTATTCCAGTTGAATGAGCGCTTCACGAACCGGACCGCGGCTGACATTGAGCGCCTCGGCCAATTCTTCTTCTCTCAGGCGAATCCCTGGTTGCAATTGTCGATTCCAAATGGCTTGACGCAAAGTCTCAAGAACATCATGAGCCAATGGTCGTCTCTCTTGGATCCCTGACAAATTGGGCAACGATGCATTTGTCATTGAACGATTCTCAGCGTTATGTTTACTGTTTACAAAAATAGAAGAATACACAGTGTCATTCCGAAAGTCAATCGCGCTTATGTGGCTGCGGAAGCGCCCCTTGACTCCCATCATCAATGGAAAGCTTCTCACTCCTTTACCGATTCTAAGCTTGCGCTCGGTCCTTGAAATCGAATAGCCACGGCGGGGCAGATACGGTTGCGCTTAGACCGCTGTACGCCCACCGTCTATCATCAGGGCCTCTCCATTGACGAAACCCGCCGCATCCGATGTCAAAAACAGGACAACCTGCGCTACCTCTAAGCCTCATTGTCGCTGGCCTCCGTCGCCAAATAGTCGTGCAAGACCTGGCCCCAAGGCAATACGAAGTCAGTACGCCAGTAAAAACCGGCGATCATCTCGCGCACAGGCAGCTTGTAGACGGGCGCCTGCGCGTTGGGGCGCAGCTCTATTGTCGCTGGCCCGGACCAGCATTCCCGCACACGAACATTTTCGAAACGGCGCGCCGTCAGCTGGCGGATGGCGATTTTGCCATCGGCGCCGTTGATAATCTTCAGATTGATGTTGGTTCGGAAATCGCCGAATTCGAGCATCTCAGGGAGTTCCGCGCGGCGTACCTTATAGGGCATGGTGGCAGTAATCACGTCAATGCCGTTGCGCCTTACCGTGCCAACAAAGAGGTCGCCACGGACTTCCAACCGCGGTTCTCCCCCTTTCTTCGGCTGGCCATAAATCTCGCGTCCGACGGCTACTGCCCCGGCGCTGCTCAAGTAAAGGTAGGGAGAATAAGCGCCCCTCACCCCAGTTCCCGGCAGGGCGACCGGCAGTTGCAGCGCCGACTCATAATAGTCGCCGAACATATCCGCGTCGTGCATGTGATAAATGTGGATGATGACGATATCGCTCTTTAGCTCGAGTGGCGCGGGGATCAGGCCTCGTGCGGCTTCCATGTCACTGCGATAGAAGACCGTCATGATTTCCACGTTCCGCATCTCCATTGGGAAACGCGGATAAAGAGGACTATCGAAGGGCGTCTCGAAGATCGAGTTGGCGTCGCTGTCCGGCAATTCGCTTTCCTCCTGCTTTACCACGGTTCATTCCCTCTCGCCCCTTCGACGATGGGCAGGATTGAATCGCTGACGTCATCGTCGCTCTCAAGCGGCGGAATATCCCGGAAGAGCTGCCAGGATTCCCTATGCTCAATGCTGGCGCCCGGCTCCAGTCGTGTTAATGGACCGAGCGTCTCGAGCTCAAGGAATTCGTCATTGAAGAAGACTTCGACGGAGCATCCGCGGTCCGGATAGCTCGCGCCCTCCACATAATCGAACGTCTTGAGGAAGAGATTCCCCTGCCGCAGGTAGGCTGCCCAGCCATCGGCGACTAGGGCGCCGATTTTCTGAGGCGCGTCCTCGGCCCGGTCGTGCCGAATGCGAATGTAGTTGCGGCCCCAGGAAAAGCGACTATCGGACATGTCGCTGAATTGCCAGAGCGCAATCGTGCTTATCCCTGGCAGTTCGCCGAGGACAGGAGCCTGCCTGCCGGGCAAAGGAAGGATGCAGGTTCCGCCCTCCCGCATTGCCGAGAGCGCCCAAGCAGCCAAATCGACCGGCCAGAGATTGTGATTGCGAAGCCGATGCGCGACATTCGCCCAGGGGCGATCCTGCGCGAGTGAAATATCCAGTTCCTTCTCGATCCCCGACCTTTGCTGGACCGGCTGCCTGACACGGATGAAA
This sequence comes from Chloroflexota bacterium, assembly GCA_011525385.1. Classification (GTDB taxonomy): domain Bacteria; phylum Chloroflexota; class Anaerolineae; order Aggregatilineales; family Phototrophicaceae; genus UBA6055. The sequence goes on from WTGF01000115.1 coordinate 28,857, forward strand.
TCGCCCTGTTCTTCCACACGCACTGGCTCATCGTCAGGGATGTAAGTGTGGATCATATCTTCGGGCGCGTGCCAGAAGCGATGCCCGCCGTGTAGCCGCCAGGTTCCATGTCTGGGAATGGCTAATGAGAAGTCGACCTCGGCAAATTCGTTTTCCGCGCCGATGAATCCGAAGCGGATAATTCGTGGTCCGAACTCGCCGGTGACAAGCAGGTCAACTTGATCGTTGCAGAGACGATAACAGCGGCCAAAGTGCTTGTAAGAAATCTGCTCAATTTTCTGCATGGCTACCCGGCGAAACCGGGCTCGACCTGCCCCTTGATGCCTGTATGAATGCGGAACAGATCGCCCGCCAAAGGTTGCTGTCGGGCTTCCTTGTCGGTCAAGCCGATAGCCGCCGTAGTTACATAAAGCTCGTCAAGATTCTCGCCGCCAAAGGCACAGCTCGTCGGATTCTTCACCGGTAAGCGAATCTCACGTTCAACTGCGCCATCCGGGTCGAAGCGGACGATGCGCCAATCGAGAATGCGCGCGCTCCATACGTAGCCTTCGCTGTCGACGCACAATCCATCCGGCAGCCCGGGCGCATCCGGATCATGAACGAATACCCGACGGTTGGAAATACTGCCGCTTTCCAGGTCGAAGTCATAGGCATATATCGTGTGGATCATGGTATCGGTGAAATACATGATCTTGTTGTCCGGGCTCCAGCCCAGTCCGTTCGCAATTGTGATTCCGCTTTCCATTCTTTGCACGGAAGCATCGGCATCAAGCCGATAGAGCGCGCTGGTAGCGCCCTCAAGGGTCATGGTACCGGCCCAAAACCGCCCTCGGCGGTCCACCTTGCCGTCATTGAAGCGGGACTCTGGTTTCTCCGCTTCCGGGTCGGCGATGAATTCCAACTGGCGGTCTTGCATGTCCCAATAGGCATAGCCTTTGGCGGTGGCCAAAACCAAGCCGCCCGACTCTCGAAAGGCCAAGGCGCCCACTGCGATATCCATTTGTACCTTTTCATGCCGGCGCTTTCGCGAATCGTAGCGAAAGATTTGGCTGGACTCGATATCCACCCAGTAAAGCGCCTGCTCCCCGGGATGCCACAATGGACCCTCTCCCAATAGATTGCCCAGGGACAGGACATGTTCGACTTCATTCATCGCTCAGGTCTTTCTTCGCGTTGTACCAGTTTCCTTGGCGCCGCTAATTGTCGTATTTCCGCTCGACAGTCTCCAGGTCGTCGAACCAGAGCGCCATACGCGCCATGACACCGCCATCGACATTCAGCGTGGCGCCCGTGACGTATGCCGCATCGTCAGATGCCATAAACGCAACAGCCGCCGCGATATCCGGTCCATAGCCAATGCGACCCAGCGCGATCTGGTCATCAATCATATGCGGATCGTAATCGGGAATGACCTCGTAGGCTTTTTCGACATGAATCGAACCGGGGATCACGCAATTGACGCGGATGCGCTGCGGCGCCAGGTCCAGCGCCATCGCCCGCGTCATCGCGTTGAGGCCACCTTTTGTGCTGGCATAAGCCAGCATACCGGGGAAGGTCGCCATGCTGTGCATGGACCCGATGATGATGATAACTCCGCCGCTCCCTTGTTCAACCATCAGCTTGGCGGCGGCTTGAGAACACATGTAAGTGCCTTTGAGGTTGATATCGATGACACGATCCCATTGTTCATCGGTCATGTCCAGGAACGGGATGACGGGGTCGATAGCCGAGTTATTCACCAAGACGTCTATCCGGCCGAACTCGTCCAGAAGGTGCTGGAACATGGCATCGACATCGTCGCGTTGGGCGATATTGGCTCGCACGGCCATGGCTCGCCTGCCCTTCGCGCGGATCTGCGTGGCGATCTCCTCCGCGCCGGCCTGGCTGCTGGCGTAATTGACCAGCACATCCGCGCCTTCATCGGCCAGCCGCAAGGCGATATGCCGTCCGATGCCGCGTCCGCCGCCGGTGACCAGCGCCACCTTGTCTTTCAATCTCATCGGCGTTCAGTTCCTTTGATCACTAATGCCCTCGGCCATCCCCGGCGTCATACAGTCAGGGAATGAGACAATAGCTGTCCCGGAAACCCCTCTCCCACAAGGGGCTGAGGAAAGGACACCTTTTCACCGGTCAAGAAATCGCCACAAAGCTTATACATTTTGCGGCGATTTGGGGCGACCCACCGGAGTCTGTTGAAATACAGCCCTCATCCCCCGGCCCCTTCTCCCACAAGGGGAG
>WTGF01000028.1 GCA_011525385.1 Chloroflexota bacterium
TGTGACCCTGGAAGGACTCGAACCTTCAACCTAACGATTAAGAGTCGCTTGCTCTGCCAAATTGAGCTACAGGGCCATGCTGCAAGGAGCGCATTATATCGGTTCGTCCCCCGCCATCGCAAGGGTTAAGTGGACTTTGCCGGTGACAACTGTGCGCATCGCCACCGGGAAGCCGACCTTATTTGAGTCGGATTAGTGAATTTGCTGCTAAAATTGAAGGCAGTGTAGAAACTGGCTTGTCGCCACAAATAGACATTTGTTTTGAAATGGAATCCAGGCTTATGTCGAAAAAGATCCTCATCATCGGCGGAACCCGCAACATGGGTTATTACCTGGCCAAGCAGCTTGCTGAAAGCGGCGCTGACCTGACTTTGCTCAATCGCGGCATCACCCAGGACGACCTGCCACGCTCCATCCATCGCTTGCACGCCGATCGCACCGACAGCAAGCAAATGCGCCGCGCGCTCTTGGCGAAACGCTTCGACGTCGTCGTTGACTTTGTTATGTTCCGTCAGGAGGAAGCGGAAACAGCCATAAACATCTTTCGGGACAATGTCGACCATTACATTGTGATCAGCAGCGGGCAGGTTTACCTGGTGCGCGAAGGACTTGAGCGTCCGTTTCATGAAGATGACTATGAAGGTCCTGTCATTGACGCGCCTGGGGAGAATTCCTACGCCTATGAAGAATGGCTCTATGGCGTACAAAAGCGCGAGGTGGAAGACCACTTCCGCCGGGAGTGGCAACGCTCCAAGTTTCCCTATACCTCCCTGCGTTTACCCATGGTCAACAGCGTACGCGATCAATTTCATCGGCTTTACAACTATTTTCTGCGACTGCGGGACGGCGGCGTTTTGCTCCTTCCGGAGGCGCCGAATTTCGCCCTTAATCATGTCTACGCGCTGGATGTGGTATCTGCGATCAGGCGTATAATCAAAACTGGCGAAGGAAAAGGCGAGGCCTTTAACATCGCCCAGGATGAACACCTTGGCCTGGATGAATTCTTGTCGCTGATGGCAGCAATCATGGGGGTTGACCTTCACGTATTGCGGGTCAAGCGCACGGAGCTGGAGGCAAACGGATTCCTGCCCGATTGTTCTCCTTTCAGCGAGCGCTGGATGAGCGCGCTGGACAACGGCCGTAGCAAGGAGATATTGGGGATCCGCTATACGCCGCTCCCCGAGTATCTGGAAATACTGGTTCGGCACTATCAAGCGCATGTTATCGCTCCGCCGCTCACCTTCCGCAGGCGGCGCGCGGAATTGTCCTTTGCGGAGCAGTTCCTTCAGCACTGAATGTATTGAGCGCTATTTGCGAGCCTGATGTTGCTCACTGGAAGAACATCAATCAAGCGCGTAGAGTTTCTTTTCGCAATGGTATTATCGGCTTGTTAAGCTTTTTGTTAGCAATTCCTGGTAGCCTAAAGGACGTCCGTATTAAGATGTGGGGGCGCGTATGAAGTCATTTGCAAAGCTTGTCCTGCTCTTGTTCGGCTCGCTGGTCGTCATGAGCGGATGTTCGGCGGTTTCCTCGATGCTGTTTGGCGACTCCAAAGACGCAGCGGCAAAAGCGCCTGCGTCATCTAGCGACACGTCGGCAGTAGTGGAAGAAGAACCGGCGCCGGTAGAGGAGGTCATCAGCTTCACGTTTTACGATTCCTTTGCCAATTGGTGACCGACTTGTCGGCGTAATGTGCCCGTCGTGAACGGGCTGCAAGAGACCTTTAGCGATCGAATCGAGTTTGTGCTGCTTGATCTGGATGACGACAGGCAAGACGGCATCCGGCGTGAATTGGGCATTACCGCGCAAGCGCAATACGTCCTGGTTGGCGCTGACGGCGAAATCGTGCAGAAGTGGTTCGGGGTATTGGACCAAGCGAGCGTAAGCGCCGAATTGGAAACGCTGTTGCAGACATAAACGAATTTGCGCAGGAATACTTGAACAAGACAAATGAGCGTGCGCCAGCATCAGCGGTCCGCGCAGCGCAGCTATTTCGATTGAATCAGCAGGCTCCACGACGAGCGGATCTGAGGCTATTTGGCGGGCTGCCGCGCTACAAATCCAACTCGGATTGATATAATCGAAGGACATCCCTTGAGCGAGATCTTGTACGTCGTTTGGAGCTTGATGTGGACGCTGGCAGCCGCGCGGCGGCAGCGAATAGGTCACAGGAATGTCGCGCCACGCAAAATAGGTTGCCTTCTCGTCGGACGGGGGACGCGGTTTACATAAGCAGATGCCTGTTTTACATTGCCGTCACCCTGGTAGTTGGCGCATGCAATCTGCGTCGCCCCGAAGTCACGCTTACGCTTGTGCCTATAGAAACCAGAACCCCGGAGGCGACTGATCTGGTGGAACTACCGACGGAAACCAGAGTTGCGGAGAAACTTCCCACGCCTACCGCTCAATCTTCGCCCACAGATATCGATCTACCTGCGATCACTGACACTATCGCGCCCAGCTTAACAACAATGGCACAACCGACGCCGACGGCTAGCTTCGAGCCGACATCCTCTCCTACTAATCAGCCCGCCCGTACCGAAACGCCAGTCCCAAGCGCTACGGAGACGTTTCCGCCAAGCGACACGGCTGAACCCCCTGTCACTGATAGGGCTGTTCCGTCATCGACCCATACTTCTGTGCCGACGGCGACGCTGAGGGCCAGTCCCACCAGAATCTTGCCGCGCACGGCGACAGCGACTGAGGCCGCTGCGGGGGAGTCCGACGAGACCGCGACGCCGACAACCCTTCCTGAAATTGTCGTCCGCTCTGTAGGGACTCCAAGGGCTGAGGCGACTGCCAGCGCGCTTTTGCCTACCTTGACGCCTTTGCCGACCCTTGATGAGACCGAGCTTGCGCGGCTCATCGCAAGTCCTGTCCCACAAGCGACGACGCTGGTAACCTGGACAGCGGTACCAACTGCGTTGCCCTCTGCAGCGCCGGTCGCATCGACGCCCGTCCTGGCATCGGCAACCCAAGGCGCGGACCGCTTGCCTGCCAGTACGCAATTGCCGTCGACTTCTCAAGCCCAATTTGGAGCGGCGACCTTCACGCCGACTCGGACGCCGACGCGATTCCAACCGACCGTCGCCGTTCGCCAGGAGCTCATCGTCGAGCAAATACCTCCGCCGGTCTTCGCGCCGGCGTCCATCAATACTGCCGGCGCCTCGGTTTATCAATACGATGTTGGCTTTGATCAGCCCTTCAACTACCAGGATCTGCAGTTACGAGGCGGGGTCGTGCTCTTTTCGCCCAATCCCGCTGCGCCCGGCAGTTATTTGCGCACGGATCAACTCGGCATGTTATGGTACCGGCCTATCGGCGCCGCGAACGAAGGGGCGATGCCATACTCGCCCTTCCACGAGGGGTATGGGGTCCCGAGCAGCGAGGTCAACAAGAATCGTGTCGTGGAGATCGATTGGTCGGCGGACGGCACACAGTTCAGCTTCCGAATTGATCCGCCGCCGGACCAGGACACTGTCAATGCGGGTGTTTGGTTTTGGCAGCCTTTGCGCGAGACCCCAACTGATCCGACCTATGCGGTGATCCGCGATTGCGCGACGGACGCTTATTTATCTTGTCAACTTGTCAATCGGAGCAACGCGCAGAACTGGAAAACGATCGATGTCGCCTGGTCGCCCATCCGCGGACGCAGCGATATTCTGCTAACCCTGGAGTTGACAGCGGAGGGCCGTCAAGCGCTCGCAGTTGTACAGGCCGTGCGGGATGACGACTACGCGAAACAAGCGCCGGAGTTCTTCCGCTATGACTATGGACACTGGAATCCAGACGGCAGCGGTATCGTTGTCAGTGGTCGACGCGCCGATGGGCGGGTGATTATCGCCCAGGTCAACAGCGACTTGCGAGGAGAGCGCCTTGTCTTTGACGCCTCTTCCGCCGGACTGTGGGTGCGAGATGCCGCGCGCCGCCCCAACGGTCAGATCGTGGCCCTGGGTCGGCCGGGTGGTCCCTACGACAATGCGCCGGTCTCGCTGTACAATAGTGCGGGCTTGCGGCTTTCCGGCCCGATCGGCGACGCCGCGCCGGAATCTATAAAATGGTATTCGGACCGCAGCGCGGTGGTGGTAACGGTACATGGGCGTCAATACACCGTAAACGTTGACGGCGGTCTCATCACGGACAGCGCGGATCTGGCACGGAATCCCGCTTTTGGGACAGGTAATATCGGCGCCGCTCCGGTTCCGCACGCGGTCATAGAGAATAGCGAGTATTACCCGGGTCAGCAATTACGCGCGGTGCAGAACCTGAATTTGCGAGCGGGTCCGTCAACAAGTCATACGATTATCGGCGGACTATTTGCCGGTGATTATGTTGCCATCCTCGCCGGGCCCTACGACAACCAGGGCTATCGCTGGTGGCGCGTACAGACGGCCAGCAACGCGCTGGGCTGGCTTGCCGGCGCCATAGGCGGGACTCCGACCATCAGACCGTGACGCGAGCCAAAGTGTGACATCAAGGGCGTGAACTTGGAATGCGAATACCAGGCGATCCTATTTCCGACAATCTGCCCGACAATCTGATGGAAAGCAATCCACTGGTCAGCATCGTGATCCCGACCTTCAACCGCAAGCGCTTTGTTTGCGAGGCCATCGACAGTTGCCTGGCGCAGACATATCAAAACTGCGAAGTCATCGTGATCGACGACGGCAGCACGGATGGCACCGGCGAGCATCTGCTCGGGGAATATGGCGGTCGCATACGCTACATCCGCCAGGAGAATCAAGGACCGGCGATAGCGCGCAATCGAGGCATTTGGGAAGCGCGCGGCGAATACATTCATTTTCTGGACGCGGACGATCAGCTTGCGGCGAACAAGGTAGAAACCGGTCTGGGCGTATTTCTTCAGCGTTCGGATATTGATGTGCTGCACACCTATTACCAGTTTGTCGCCGGCGACGGGCGCACTCACATCGAGACCTCTCCTTTCCCGAGTTTTTCTCATGACATCTTTTGCGAATTGCTGCGCCTGACCGGCAACCACATATTAATCAGCTCCACCATGATCAGGACCGAGGTACTGCGTGAGATCGGCGGCTTCGAGGACGATCCGGAATACCGCAGCGCCGAGGACTGGGATCTTTTCCTGCGATTGGCGTCAAAACACAAGTTTTACGGCATCAATGATCGACTGGTATATCGGCGAATGCACGGCGATATGCTGTCCGATGACCGCTTGCAGGGGGCGCTTGGGCGCCTCAAGACGGTGGAGAACGCGCGCCATTATGGTTGGGAACGTTGCATGAGCGCGGAGGAGTTTGATCGTAAGTTGGCCGCTCGTCATCATGTCGTTGCGGTCAATTGGTGGAAACTCGGCAATCGGGGGAAGGCCAGTTATCATTTTCAACGCGCGGCGGATTTGTATCCGCGTGAAGCGCGACAACGGCGCCTGTTCGCTTGCTTCAGCAGGTTCTTGCCGCATCAGTCTATGGATTGGACGATTGCTCTGGTACGCGGCATTAAAGGGATAGTGAGACGCGAACGTCGCGGTTGAGCGGGACTCGCAAGAGCCGGGCTTGTTTTACGCATCTTGCATCGATTCACGGAAAATGCCGTATAATTTGTAGGATGGCGCATTTTGAGGGAAGGCGATGTCGACGAAAACCGACAGCTTGCGCTACGATATCGGTGAGTTGCTGAAATCCGGCAGTTTCCACGAAGTGGTGGATCGCTGCCATGTTGAGTTGACGATGGCTCGCCGCGAGCGGCACTATAGCATTGAGATCATCGCGCTTTTGGGTCTGGCGCAAGCGCAGTGTTCCTTGGGGCATTTTGACTTCGCCCGCGACTACAGCAACGAGGCGATCGAATTGGCGCGGCAGATTCGCTCCAGCGGCTTGACAGTTGACGGGTTGCTGGCGCGGGCTCGCGTTTCACGCGAGGGCTATTTCCAAACCATGGAAGCGTATGAAGACTATCGCAGCGCCGTCGACCTCACATATGACGCGGGCGATATGCGCCGATATGCTCAGTCGCTTTTGGGGCTGGGCGAAATCGCCTCCAACCCCGGCGATGCCAGGAAACATGCCTGGAAGGTGATCGATATTGCGCGCGAACTCAAGGACGCGTCGTTGGAAGCCCGCGCCGTTCTCATGTTGTCGAATTCTTTCATCCGCGCGGGGCAGTACAGCAAAGCCAATGATGGTTTGCTGATTGCCTTGCAGAAGGCGAAGTCGATCAGGGATCGGCTGCTGGAAAGTGTCATCATCGGGCAGCAGGGATTGGTGCTGGCGCAAGACAGCCAGAGTTTCGAGAAAGGTTTGGAACAGCAGTTGACCGCCCTGGAAGTTGCCCGCGGTATGGAGGCGATATTCCACGAATTTATGCGCTTGTACACCTTGGCGATGACCATGCTCGCCGCGCGGGACTTCGACGAGGCGCGCAATTATTTCGATCAAATGCTGGCGCTTTCGCAAGATGTGGAGCACAAACCCTACGAGATGTATACCTTGGGCATGCTCGGCCAGTGGCAAGAGATGCGAGGGGAATTCGATAGCGCAATATCATATTTTGGCAGAGCCGTGGAACGAGCGCGCGAGGCGCATAACCCGGCTTACGAAGCGCGCTACTTGTATGCCATAGGCGCGGTCTGCCAATCGCAGTGGGACTTCGCGAGCGCCCGACGTCACTTCAGCGAGGCGCGCGCCATCTACAAGTCGCTGGATGATGGGCGCAACGCGACCCGCGTTGGCGCTTCAATTGTCTACAGTTATCTCTTGGCATTCGCCTCGCGTATTATGCGCTTGATCGGTATGGGGCGTGACGATCCCGCCTGATTCGCGGCTTCCGCTTTTCTTGCTGCCCTATGGGCAACACAAGTTGGGCGCTTGAGGATTCGCTGAGGCCTGCGATCAAGTCTCCAATTGTCCCGCGCGCCACCTGGCAGTGAGCGTAATCGAAGGATAAAAAACCAGCGGCGGCAAGCTGTCGCGGCTGAACCAGCCGACTTCGTCGGCGTCATCCCCGGCACAGGGTTCGCCTGACAGTATTGAGGCGCTGTAGGCGATGACGATATCCGCCAGGCCGTCGTCTTTTCTGGGGAAGACTTCCAGCAACTTGTCGATTCGCACTTGCAGGGAGGTTTCTTCCAAGGTCTCGCGCGCGGCAGCCTCTTCGGGCGCTTCGTCATAGTCGACGAAGCCGGCGGGGAGCGCCCATTTGCCTTTGCCTGGGTCCACCGCTCGCCGAATCAGCAATACCTCGTCGTTCCGCTCAAGGAAAACGACGACGGCTACTTTCGGGTCGAAGTAGATCGGCGCCTGGCAGTTGAGGCAATAGGGACGTTCGCGCCCGCTGTGGCGCCGGCGCACGAGCGCCTTGCCGCAAGTTGGACAGAAGTTGGCTATTCGCGTCATGAGCGAATCCTGGGCAATCGCAGCATATTAGTTTAACCACAGAAGTAAATCCAAGTAAGTCCTGCAACAAATCGCAGGGTGATTGTAGGGGCGAGCCTTGGCTCGCCCACCGTTCCGGCTAGGTTTTTCGGCGACCCGCCGCGTCGCGTAGACACCTACCGCCAAATGGTCTCCTTTTTTGCATGCAAGCGGTTAAATCTCGGTGGTCAAATTAGCTGCTGCGATTTCCTTGCATAAAGACCTGTTTGCCATTGACTTTGCCTATGCCGCTTCGTACACTATCGAACCGCAAGCCGGAGTGGCGGAATTGGCAGACGCGCACGACTCAAACTCGTGTACCTTCGGGTGTGTGGGTTCGACTCCCACCTCCGGCAACGATTATCATCCCCATTTCTCAGGATCGCAGAGACCACTTCTGTTCTGATTCGCCTGCCTTGGCGTTTTCGTATCGCGCCAAAGTGAACAGCCAATCGGATAATCGATTGATATAGATAACCGCGAGCGCATTGGTCTCGCTAGTTTCTTGCAGCGCTACGATTTGACGTTCGGCGCGGCGGCAGATTGTGCGAGCCAGGTGCAGTTGCGCAGCCACGGGCGTTCCGCCCGGCAAGATGAAATTGCGCAGCGGCTCAAGCTGCGCTGTCATTCGGTCAATAGAGTCTTCCAGCCAATTGACTTGATCTTGCTCTATGCGGGCTACCCAGTCCGACTTGGAATCCAGTGGCGTCGCCAGGTCGGAACCCAGATGAAACAAATGCCCCTGTACTTCTCGCAGCCACTGATCGATCGGCTCGGGGGGGCCCGCGGAGAGCGCCACGCCGAGCGCCGCGTTCAATTCGTCGATGGCGCCGTAGGCTTCGACGCGGGCATGGTTCTTTGGCACCCGGCCGCCCCCAAAGAGGGATGTCTCGCCCTTGTCGCCCGTTTTGGTATAGATTTTCATGGTTTCTCCGCTCGACTTCGCCTCTCCAAAGTGTCAAATACCCGACATATAACTGTCCTCAGCTAGAGCGAACGGCTGCAAATTTCGTGCAGTATCGGCAGCGCTTTCTGGGCGGCGCGCGCGCGATGACTGAGTCCATCTTTCAGCTCCGGCCGCATCTGAGCAAAGGTGAGCTGGTATCCATCCGGAATAAACACGGGATCATAGCCAAATCCGTGCCCATCGTCATGATCCCGAGAAGCGATTCTGCCCGGGCATTCTCCTCGAACCAGGATAGTTTCCCCGATGCGTGGATCGGCAATGGCAATGACACAGACGAAGCGAGCCCCGCGTTCTTCTTCGTCGATGCCTTCAAGCGCCGCGAGCAACTTGCCGCGCCTTCCCGCGCTGTCGAGCTCTTCACCCCCGTAGCGCGCGGAATAGATCCCGGGCGCTCCGCCAAGGGCGTCGACCGTCAAGCCGCTGTCATCCGCCACGGTGCAGTGATTCGAGAGTCGAGCAAAACTGTTCGCTTTGAGGGAGGCGTTCTCTTCGAAGCTGGCGCCCGTTTCTTCCAGTACAATGTCGCTCAGGTCCAGGTCAGTCAAAGACAGGAGCTCCGCGTCGAGAACGGCAAACATTCTCTGGTATTCCTGTAACTTGCCGGGATTTCCGGTCGCGATCAGAATGTTCATGATGCGGCGGGGTTCACAGATTCGTGTGGGCTTCGTCGCGCGGCCAACATTGAAACCGACATCGACGCAAAAATGATCCAGATGATTTCGTTAGGGAACAAATAACGCGGCGCATCAAGCACGATGAAATGTATCGCCGTGGTATAAGCCAGGAAACCCGCCAATGGGGCGGTCTGGCGCCAGGACTTGCGCGTCAGCCAAACACCGGCCAAGCCAAATGCGATCACGAAGAAATGCAAAATCCAGATGACAAGTTTGATCCCGAATCCCTCGATCCGCGTCACTTGGATAAGACCATTTGCGGATCGATCATTCTGCAGCCAATTCGTAGCCGCTTCCCTGATACTCCTGCTGCCGAATGATACCGTACCGTGCGGCTGGATGATCGATTCTCCCAATTCCCCAAGGCGGCGCAAGACGTAACCGACGCCGTCTTGGCTGATGCTGGCCCCGATTTGCTTGAGATAGGCATCCGTCTCGTGCTGAAATTTGCAGTCGATCTGGCAATCTTCGTCGATGGAAATCCGGGCGTCTTGTAGCAGAAGCTCGTCGTTCTCCGTTGGCGAGCCGTCATTGGTTACAGCCGCTCTCCAGATCGCCGGCATCAACTGGTCGCTAAGTATCACGAAACGATTCCAAAGCAGCAGGTTGTGAATCGTCCAGGTGGAAAGCAAAGCGCCATATACGAGCAAAAGCAAAAGACTCTTTGAAAACCAGCGCAGCCTCCCATCGTACAGCTTGAGCAGGAGCATGTGCCCGACTAGGCCCAGGGGAAAGAGCGCCGCTACCGCGCGGGTCAAGGTGGCCATGCCAAAGGCCAGCGCCACCAATACCAGAGCCAGGTTGACGGAGAGCTTCTGCGGGCTGTTCCGCGATACTACATATTCAATATACAGCCACAAACCCACGGAAATGAAAAATACATAGAAAGTCTCAGTCGCGATGGTGTTGGATTCGACGATAAACGCCGGATGCCAGGCGACTAGCGCGGCTGCCATCAAGCCGGCGCGGGGGTCCCCCACAACCGTCAGGACAATTCGGAACGCGATATAAGCTGTTCCGACCGATACCAGACACTGGACGATGCGAATAAGCACGACGGACTCGTGTTTTGGCAAAAATGTCTGGAAGATGCCGGCGAAAATGATGTAGAAGGGGGGTGTGGGCAAGTTTGATATGTAGTACGCGATTCCGCGTATATATCCGTGTTCCTGGCCGCTGAAGAAACCGGCTCCGTTGGCCAGATACCAACCGCTGTCTCCGCCGCCGCCATGACGAAACAATAGCACTGTCGGCAGGTCGCTGGCATGGAGCAAGCGCAAGAGCAGTCCGATGAAAAGGATCAGCCACAGCCAGTTAAGGGCATTCCCTTGAACGCGCCCGCCGCATTGACGGCTGCGAATAGAATTGCCGCGCTCACGCAAAACATTCAGCCTTCTCGTCGCACCAGCGACGCGGTTTACGTACACGGGAGCTACTTGATATAGGGTCGCATCTGGGTTCATGGTATTATTGGCGTCCCGAAAACGCAAGTCCAGTTGAACAGATGAACAAGCCTATCAAAGCGACTAGCGTCAAACTGGCGGTGATAATTGTCGCTGGTTTGCTCTTCCGACTTTGGCTTCTTTCCTTTGTCCACAATCCGGGCCTGCACGATCCCATCCATTATTTCAACTTGGGGACGCGCTTGGCCGCTGGACAAGGCTTCACCATTAATTACATTTGGCATTACAGCAACTTGCCAAGCGATGTGCTACACCCGATCGATCACTGGATGCCGCTTGCTGGCGCGGCTGCGGGCATAGGAATAGCGCTCTTCGGTGAAAGCTCGCAGGCCGCTCTGTTCATATTTGTCTTGGTCGGTTCACTGTTGCCGGTTCTGGTATTCCTGGCTGCAAAGCAGCTTGCCCAGCTGGAGGGCGCGGCGATAAGCGCCGCCGCCTTCGCAGCCTTCTTGCCCGATCTGGTCTGGGCTTCGCTGCGGACAGATACCATCATACTGAACGCCATTGCCCTATGCTCCAGCCTGCTCTTGTATAACAGGGGATTGCGCTATGGGCATCGCTTGAGCCTCGTACTCTGCGGCTTCGCTGCGGGTCTGGCGTATTTGACGCGCAACGACTCGGTCCTTCTCTTGCCCGTATTCCTTACAGTCGCTGCTCTGCGCCTGCTTTGGCCGGGACGGCGCGGGAATATCCGCAAAACCGCTTCTCTGATCCTTGCGCTGTTTGCTGGTTTTTTCTTGACGGTCGCTCCCTGGTTGATCCGAAACTTGCAGGAGCTCGACATGCTGGGTCCAGCGGAGACCAGCCGCATGTTCTTTATGGTCGAGCATCACGACCACTATGCCTATGGATTGCCAATATCGCTGGAATCAATGCTGGGGCGCCAATCGATCGGCGATCTCTTGGCGAAGCGGACATTCGAACTCCTGGCCGCATTCAAACAGATCCTGGTTTCTTTCACTTTGCCCCTGTTTGCCCTGGTTCTTGGCGGCGTCGGTCTCTTGTTCAGAGGACGCGACCAGCCGCTCGGCGGCAGCGAAAGAGCCTTCCCAGCTCAGGCAAAATCGCAAGCGTTCTCGTCGCTTCAGCGACGCGCTGTACGCAAACAGGAGCGACTATTGCTCGCTGCGCCCGCGATTATTTGGCTGCTGGGTATTTTGCTGGTATATCCAATACTGCTGCCGCTGAAGAGCCAGGCGGGCAGTTTTGAAAAGGCGTTTTTGAGCGTTCTGCCGCTGTTTCTTCCCTTTGCGGCGCTGTCGCTCGAGCATTTCCTGCGCGGGCCGCGGCTGAGATTGGCTGTCGTCGCTGCATTGCTGGCCTGGCTCGCTTTCAGTTCCTATGGCCTTGTCCGCCAAGAGACGGCAAAGGCCGATCTCTATTATGGCAGCATCGAGATCTTGATTGACGCTCTTGAAGACCTGCCGGACCTTACCGGAGACGACCGCCTGCGCGTTATGACACAAGACCCCTACGTGTTCAGCTATTTCGGATACGAGTCGCTCATGACGCCCTTCGCGTCGCGCGCCGACACGCTGGACTTGGCGCGGCGCTTCGATATTGATTACTTGATGATGCCGCCGGGGCGCCCGGCCCTTGATCCGCTTTATCTCGGCCAGGAATCGGACGAACGATTTCTCTTGGTCGCGCATTTGCCAGAGGCCGGCGAAAAGCCCTTTGAACTATATCGATTCGTTCACGATTGAACCAGCGCTTTAGGGCCAATTGCAGCCAACGCAAAAGGCGCTTGCCCAAATCATAAGCGCACATTCAATTGCCTCCGCTCATGGCAGTAGATCTGCCCTTATGCGACTATAATGTTGCCAGAGGGAGCAATTTGACAACATGAAAGATACGCAAGCCTATATCGAGCGAATTAGGCGGGTCAGCCGCGACTATCAGCGGCTGGAACTGGCTGTCGACAAGTCCTTGTCATCAATGCTCGCAGGTCAGGCGGTCTTGGCTCGGCGCATAGAGAAGGACTATGAAATACAGCACTGGAACCCGTATCTGCGTGAGCTGTGGTTCCCGGTAGAGATTCTCAACAGCAACATCATCGTCGTCGAAGTCCCGGCGGCGACAAGCTACCAGCCGGGTCAGTTGCTAAGCTTGCTCGGTCCGATAGGCAAGCCCTTTAGGTTTCGCCGCAAACTGCGCAATGTCTTGCTGATCGTGTATGATACGCCGCCCACCTCTCTGCTGATGATGTTGCCCCCGCTTCTGTCCAACGATGCCAGCGTAACGATGGTACTGATGGGAACGGCCTGTCAATATGACACTGGCCACCTGCCGGAGGAAATCGAGATCCTTCACGCCGAAGACGACTTAAGCTGGCAAGATATGGTGATGACCTTGGGCTGGGCCGACCAAGTATTTGTCTTGGTAGGGCCGAGCAAGGAATTGCACAATTTTGCGGATGTGATGCGACTGGTGCGCGAACGGCGCAATGATGTGCCGGCAAATTACATTTTTGGCGTATTCCAAAGGCAATTGCCTTGTGCGGTGGGCGCTTGTTATGTTTGCATGCTGCGTTCAAATGACGGGTCCAGACTTCAGTGCGTTGACGGCCCTGCCTTCGACCTGACGTCTTTGCATCTGGAGAACTGACGAAGGATCTCGATGGTTGTCGAAATTACGCGACCAGGCAAGACAAGCCTTCTGTTGTCGACGCCGGTAATGCCGGCCGCGGGGACGGTCGGCTTCGGCGATAATTACCGACGTCTGGTTGATTATGAGAAACTTGGCGCCATCATCACCAATCCTGTAACCATTGAACAATGGAATCCAGCATCCGGGACAAGGCTCGTGCCCTTGCCGGGCGGTATCCTTGTTCACACAGGTTTGCCGAATCCGGGCTTGAAGAGAGTGATTCGGCAAAACCGCCAGGTCTGGGAGAAATTTCCCATTCCGGTACTACTGCACCTGGCCGGCACGAGCGCGCCTCATATGAAACGGGCTGGCGAATTGATAGACGGGCTCGACGTGATCGCCGGTATCGAACTCGGCCTGAATGACGATATCGACGAAGACGAAGCATTTACTCTGGTCAGCGCTGCGGCTGCCATCGAAAAACCATTGCTGGTCCGCTTGCCATTCTATGAAGCCTATCAGTTGGCGCCGGCGGTCCTTGACGCGGGCGCGGACGCTCTTGTAGTGAGCGCCGCGCCGCGGGGTACCGCACGGGACGAACACACTGGACGCTTGGTTAGCGGCCGCATATATGGACCTCTGGTAAAACCATTGGCTCTGCGCATGGTGGGGCGATTGCGCCGTCAAGTTCCGGGCGATATTCCAATTATCGGCGCCGGTGGCATACATTCACCCCAGGACGCGCGCGACTATATTGAGGCCGGGGCTGTGGCTGTGCAAGTTGATACGGCCACCTGGGCGCAGCCCAAAATGCTGGAGCGGATCGCGCGGGATTTGGGTGGCTGGATCGCCACACGGCGTAAAGACGCGCTGATGGACGAGTGGCATCCGGACATGGGCCAAACTGAAGCCGCGCAACGGCGGGCCGCTCTGGGGTGACGGTTGAGGCCGCCGGGGCGGAGGCTCGGTTTCCCAAAGCACAGCGCTTCACGGCATCTCGGGCGGGCATCGCGTGTTACAATTGGCCTTCAATGCCGGGAGTTGGGGCTGACAGGATAACAATCATGCCGCAATACGACTTTCGTTGCCATAGCTGCGGGGGGGCTTTCAGCCTGACCTTCAAAACTTATGCGGCATATGATGCGGCTGATCCACGCTGCTCCGCTTGTGGCGCGGGAGCAGTGTCACGCGTCATCAATCGCGTATCCATCGCCAAGGATGAGCGCGACTATAGCGGCATGTCGGCGAATGAAATGCTTTCAGTGCTTGAGGGCGGCGACGAGAAGCAGGTCGACGCCATGTTCAGGCAAGTCGGCGAGAGCGCGCCGGCGACGCAGCCGACCGTGATCCCAAAACAGGCTGGCAAATCGACTTCGGCAGATGACAGCTAGCGCGCCGGAATCCTCCGACCCCTAGAGGTACCAGTCGCGCAAGGCGTCGCGAACCTCGTCTATGATCGTTTCCCACGGGAAACTGGGATCGCGCGTGATTGTCAGGCAGTCTTCGGCAATCGTCAGCGCTTTGATCCCATCCACAGCGGCGAAGAGCATCTGCGCCAGGGGCGAACCTTCGTCCCCAGCCCCCGCGCTCGCATAAATCTCCTCATCCGCTTGCGTCAAGATCTGGTTGACGAGCAGATCTGCGGTATGCGGATCTTCGCCGAATTCAACCTCGACTGTAACGTATTCAGACATATGACCGCTCCAGCGCTTGAGGATTGTCTGAGCCCGCCGGTTGTTGCTGCGTAATGCAGTGGATATTGCCGCCCCCCAGGAGGATCTCGCGCGCGTACACGCCAATTATCTGCGCATTCGGGAACAAGTCAGCCAATGTTTGCAGCGCCGGACGGTCATGCGGGTCGTCAAACTGAGGCGCGACGACGCCGCCATTGGCGATGTAGAAATTGATGTAGGAGCCGGCCAGGCGCTCTCCTTCCGGGCGCGAGATTGCCGTGTCCACGATATCCAGTCCCGCGGCTTCTTCACCAGTCATGTACATTGGCTCCGGTTGATGGATCTTGTGAATCTCGAGCCTTCGACCCTTTACGTCCCTTGCCGAGCGCAAGCGATCGTAAGCCTCCGCAGAGCGTTCATATTGTGGATCCTTGCGGTCGTCCGTCCAGGTTAAGGCGACGACGCCGGGTCGCACGAAACAGCACAGGTTGTCTACATGTCCGTCCGTCTCGTCCTCGAAGACGCCACGTTTGAGCCAGATGATATGCTTGATGCCGAGGTAGTCCCGCAGGCGCTGCTCGATTTCGGCCCGAGACAGCGTTGGGTTGCGGTTTGGATGCAGCAGGCATTGCTCGGTTGTGATCAGCGTTCCCTCTCCGTCCACATGAAAGGAACCGCCTTCCAGCACCAGGGGGGCCCGATAACGATCCAGCGCCTCGATCTCCAGCATCTTCGGGGCGACTTGCTCATCCAGGTCCCAGGGAAAATACATCATCTTTTCCAAACCGCCCCAAGCGTTAAAGATCCAGTCGACGCCGCGTACTTCGCCGGCGTCATTGACTACGAAGGTCGCGCCGCTATCTCGGATCCAGGCGTCATTGCTCGATAGCTCCAATACCCGTATCTGTGGCGGCAGCAGCGCGCGGGCATTGCGAAATTGCTCTGGATTGACACCCATGGTGACCGGTTCAAAGCGTGAAATCTCCCGGGCCACTTCTACAAATGCCTGTTGCGCGGGCTTGCCGCCGTTGCGCCAGGTATCGCGGCGTTCTGGCCACAGCATCCAGCAACCCGCATGAGGCTGCCACTCCGCCGGCATGCGGAATCCATCGTGAAGGGGTCTTGACTCGATAAGCCGGGACAAAGCGCTGACTCCAGAGTAGCATGTTGCGGTCACACCGGGGGCATTATGCCGCGAGTTGCGGCTCAGCGTCAGGTCGAATCTTAATCAGAGCAATCACGCCAGAACCAATATATGTCGAATATCACACAAATATAACGAAATGTAAGGGCGACTCGGTGAGTCGCCCGATACTCATTCAGATTCTAGGCGTCGGGCGATCCAGCGGGCTCTGTTGAAATTCTACCCCACCCCCCGGCCCCCTCCCCGAAGCATCGGAGAGGGGGAGCTTAGAGAGCCTTTATGATCCATTATGGTCTTTCGCATTTACGCGACGCCGACAGGAGTTGGTTGTAAATCATGATTTTCAACAGACTCCAGCGGATCGCCCCTACCGGCTGTTAGATAGCTGTTGTTCGTTATTTCAACCGAATTCGATACAAAACTAAATCTTAAGAAGTACAGGGGAAAACTACTCTAATTCAGTGTACAATCGACCCTTGTACGGCTTTCGACTGCCAGCCGGAAAGTTAAGAATCCAAGATGAATTTGCGCGCGATTTCACCAATTGACGGGCGCTACGCCGATAAGACGGAAAGTTTGCGACCGTATCTGTCAGAGTGGGCGCTGATGAAGTACCGCGTCCTCGTGGAAGTCCGTTGGCTGATCGCCATGTCCGAACATGAAGGGATCACACATGTTCGGAGCTTTTCCGACGATGAGATAGCGCTTTTGGAGCAATTGGCGGCGAGTTTCGACGACGAGGCTGCCTTGGAGATCAAATCGATCGAGGCATTCGTCAACCACGATGTCAAGGCGGTTGAATACTTCATTAAGGCGGGGCTACGCGACAAGAGCTTGTCGGATGTCATCGAATCCGTCCACTTCGCTTGCACATCGGAAGACATCAACAACCTGGCCTACGCGCTGATGCTTCGCGACGCGATGCGCGACGTTTGGCTGCCCCAGGCGCGGGATCTGGTACAGTTGCTAGACGGCTGGGCGCTCCAGTCAGCCGCTGAGCCGATGCTGGCGCGAACGCATGGCAAGGCCGCCTCGCCGACAACAGTGGGAAAAGAGTTGAAAGTATTTGCTGCTCGTTTGAGCCGCCAATTGAAGCAAATCGAATCCCAGAGTTTCCTGGGCAAATTTAACGGCGCCGTCGGCGCTTACAACGCGCACGTCGCTGCTTATCCCGATGTGAATTGGCTGGATTTCTCGCGTCGCTTTGTCGAGAAATTGGGCCTAACCCATAATGCCTTGACCACGCAAATTGAAGCGCACGATTTCCTGGCGGAGCTAAGCCATGCGCTGATTCGTTTCAATACAGTCCTCTTGGATCTCTGCCGGGACATGTGGACCTATATCTCTCTCGGCTACTTCAAACAGAAACTGGTGGCGGAGGAAGTCGGTTCTTCTACCATGCCTCACAAGGTCAACCCGATAAACTTCGAAAACGC
Organism: Chloroflexota bacterium; assembly: GCA_011525385.1. Taxonomy (GTDB): domain Bacteria; phylum Chloroflexota; class Anaerolineae; order Aggregatilineales; family Phototrophicaceae; genus UBA6055. The sequence goes on from WTGF01000028.1 coordinate 17,338, forward strand.
GGAAGCCAATCTAGGCATTAGCAGCGCGACGCTGGGACATCTGGCGCTCAAGCTGCCGGTTTCACGCCTGCAGCGCGACCTGAGCGATACTTCGGCCTTGCGGAACTTCGGCGCCGCGATCGCGCACAGTCTTTTGGCTTTGACATCGACCAGCCAGGGATTGAGCAAAGTCGACATTGATCGGGTGGCCTTGCAAGACGATCTGGACAATGCCTGGGAGGTGCTCGGCGAAGCGATTCAGACTGTGCTGCGCAAGCATCAGGTGGGGGGCGCCTACGAGCAGCTCAAGGACATGACGCGTGGAAAGTCGATGAGCCAAACGCGTATTCGGGAATTTATCAACACACTGGATATCCCGGGCCCGGACAAGATTCGGCTCTTGGCATTGACTCCTGCTGCGTATATCGGTTTGGCTAAAGAACTCGCGCAATACGACAGCGATGCCGGGCGCGAGAAGGAATCAGTTTCGACCTTACCGGATTTGCGGGAACTGTAACGAGGAGTCGGCGATGATATTTCAACCATTTGCGCGCCAAGAGACCGCGCGCTTGACCATGGGGCAAGCCCTGATCAAGTTCTTGGGGGCGCAATACACCGAATACGACGGCGAGGTCCAGCGTTTCATTCCGGCGATCTGGGGTATCTTCGGGCATGGCAACGTCAGCGGCTTGAGCCAGGCGCTTTGGGAATACGGCGACGATTTGCCCTATTACCAGCCAACCAACGAGCAGTCGATGGTACACGCCGCTTCCGGCTTCGCGCGGACACGCCTGCGCATGCAAACTTTCGCTTGTACGACCTCGATTGGCCCCGGCGCCACCAACATGGTCACCGGCGCCGCCACCGCGCATATCAATCGGCTGCCGGTCCTGCTGCTGCCGTCGGACTACTACGCCACCCGCTTCCAGGGACAAGTCTTGCAGGATATCGAGCATCCCGTATCGCTGGATATGAGCGTCACGGACTGTTTTCGCGTCGTCAGCCAGTTTTTTGATCGCATCACCCGCCCGGAACAGATTCTCTACGCCTTGCCGGAGGCAATGCGCGTGATGACCGATCCTGTCGACGCCGGTCCCGCTACGATCGCCTTGCCGCAAGATATTCAGAGCGTGGCCTTTGATTACCCCCTGAACTTCTTCCGTGAAAAGATCTGGCGCGTCGAAAGACGTCAACCTGACAAACGACGGATTCAAGAAGCCGTTGAATTGCTCAAGGCCGCGGACAAGCCCTACATACTGGCCGGCGGCGGCGTTCATTATTCCAAAGCATGGCGAGAACTTCGCGAGTTTTCCGATAGATTTGGAATCCCGGTTGGCGAGACGCATTCCGGGCGGGGCGCGCTGCAAGACGAGTCCCCCTTGCTGATCGGCGGCAGCGGACATACCGGCACGCCGCTTTCGGGCAAATACGCGGCTGATGCCGATCTGGTATTCCTGATCGGCACGCGCCTGGCCGATTTCGCCACCGGCTCCTATTCCGCCTGGCAGAACCCTGATGTCAAATTCATTAGCATCAACGTCAGCGGCGCCCATGCCCACAAACTGGGCGCTTTGCCGATCGTCGCGGACGCCCGCGACGCCCTGAGTGAGTTGACGACTGCCGCGCTTGGGGCCGGAATCAAAGCGAACCCGGGATATGTGGAGTCGCTGGCGGTCGATCGAGAAGCCTGGTTGCAACAGAAACGAGAAACGGTCTATGTGCAGCACCCCGATGAACGCATGAGCCAAGCCCAGGTAATCGGCGTACTCAATGATTATATGAGGGCGGGCGATACGCTCGTTTGCGCGGCTGGCACCGCGCCCGGGGACTTGCATCAGCTTTTTGAGGCTACCGCTGGACGCATTCTTCACCTGGAATTTGGCAACTCTTGTATGGGCTACGACATCCCCGGGGCAATCGGCGTGCGCCTGGCGCGCCCTGATGACGGAGAAGTCTACGTCTTCCTCGGCGACGGGAACTATATGCTGCATCCAATGGAACTGAAGACCGCCATGCAAGAAGGTACGAAATTGACAGTCATTTTGCTCCAAAATGACGGCTTCCAGTCGATTCACGGGCATCAAAAAGTGCTGGTCGGTCATAGCCTCGGCAACGAGTTTCGACTGAGAAATCAAGAGACGGGCAAACTGGATGACGGCGACTTCATCGAGATTGACTATGCCAAGAATGCCGAGAGCATCGGATTGCGCGCCTGGAACGTGACAAACGAAGACGAGCTGAAAGCGGCCCTTGCCGAGGCGAAGCAAGAAAAGCGCTCTTGCATGATTGTGGCGCAGATTGAGCGTTACAGCCGTCTGCCGCGCTCCGGCATCTGGTGGGATGTCTTCGGGGCGGAGGTCACAGAGGACGAGAAGACGAAGCAACTCGTCGATGAGCGCGAAGAGGGTAGAAAAGGACAGCGTTTCTACTGGTAGGGCGGGCTCTTCCCGGCGCGCTTCAACAGAAATAATTCCAAGTGAGTAATAAGAATGATTGCAGAATCTATGAAATCACCAAAATAACCGCAAAGCTGTACGGGCGAGCCGGTAGCTCGCTCACTCTCGGCATAGATTTCTAATCAGTTTTCGCATGACTTACTTGCGCTTACTGAGTTACAACTACGAGCGTGGGCGAGTATCGAAGCGCGGCGACCAATCCAGCCGGCTTCGATTGAGGAGAAACAGGTGAAGATCAGGATCGCTTCCGCGCCCGTTTCCTGGGGCGTGATCATGAAAGATACGCCAGATGTACCGCCTTGGGATCAAGTGCTGCGCGAGATCAGCGCGGCTGGCTATGTCGGCACGGAATTGGGACCCTTCGGCTACCTGCCGCAAGACAGTGCCTTGCTGCGCGAAGCGCTCGATGAACTGGGTTTGAGCCTGCTGGCCGCCTACGTGCAGATCAATCTGGTCGACCCGGCGGCCAAACAAGATGAATACGACGAAACCATGACCACCACGCGCTTGCTTTCGCAAATGGGCTGCCAGTGGGTGGTCTTGTCCGATGCGCTGTTCGTCGACTCGAATCGCTCCAATCGCGCCGGGCGGATACGCCCGGAAGATGGCATGAGCGAAGACCAATGGCGGCGATTCATAATTAATGCCGACGACTATGGCAAGCGCGCGCTCGACGACTATGGCTTGCAAGCGGTCTTCCACCCCCATGTCGGCGCCTGGATCGAGACGGAGGCGGAAATTGATCGCCTTATGAACGAAACAAACCCGCGCTACCTCAATCTGTGCCTGGATACCGCGCATTGTATGTACGGGGGCGGGGACCCGGTCGCCGTCGCGCGGCGCTGGAGCGAAAGGCTGAAGTATCTGCATCTTAAGGAATGCGATCAGGGTGTGCTGGAGACCGTGCGGGAAAAGGGCTGGGATTATTTCAAAGCTGTTGAATTGGACGTTTTCCCCGAGTTGGGATGCGGATCGGTGGATTTTGCCGCTTTGCTGGGTTTACTTCGCGAACTGGATTTCGACGGTTGGGCCGTCATCGAGCAGGACATTTTGCCCGACCGCGGCCTGAATCCCCTGGACAGCGCTGTACGAAATCTGGCATATCTTCACAGCCTGGGTTATACCGAACCCCGCTAAAACTGAGCCAATGGTTCCATCGGTCTCTAGCCCTCATCAATTGGTAGCGGATCATGACCAAGACATACGACATCATCGCATTTGCGGACACCTGCGTCGACCTGATCTTGCGCGACGATGACATCGCGCCCCGTTTTGGGCAAGTCGAAAAGACAGTCGCCGACTACGAACTGGTCATGGGCGGCTCCTGCTGCATTTTCGCCACGCAAGCGGCCAAGCTCGGTCTTAAGGTAGCCCTGCTGGGGACTGTTGGAGATGACGCCTATGGCGAACTCATCCTCGATACCTTGTCGGCTGCCGGGGTTGATATACAGTATTTGCGGATGGACAAAACTCTCAGAACAGGCTTGACCGTACATATGGTGCAAGGGGACGATCGCGCCATGCTGACTTATCCGGGGTCGTCAACGACGCTGACGGCGGCTGACATCTGCGATGACATGCTGGCCGGGGCGCGGCACTTGCATTATGGCAGTCTCTTCTTGCAGACCGGTCTGCTTCCCGACTGTGTCGAAATATTGAGGCGGGCGAAGGAACTGGGCTTGACGACTTCCCTCGACAGCAACTGGGATCCCGCCGAGGCTTGGGATATCGACCTGGAGGAAGCCCTGACCTCAGTTGACGTCCTGCTGCCCAACGAGCAAGAAGCGCAGAATCTTTGCGGCGTCGTCTCGCTGCCGGAGGCCCTGCGCTATCTTCGCGGACGCGTGCCGGTTCTGGTCCTCAAGCGGGGAGTTGAAGGCGCAAGCGCATGGACGAAGGGTATCGAAGCTGTACAGATGGTAGCTGAAGCCGATGCCGGCGGCGATGGCATCGGCGCCGGCGACAGCTTTGATGCCGGGTTCCTGGCCGGTTGGCTCAATGGCTTGGCGATACCTGATTGCTTGTCCATCGCCTGCCGCTGCGGCCGAGCCGTCGCCGGCCGGGTCGGCGGAGTTAAGGGACAACCGTATCGCTCGGATTTACCCGAGTTGCCCGCGCTAGGGCGGGACTAAGCGAAGCAAACCGGTGGGCGCGAGCGCTAGTGGTCGCCATTGTCCGTTAAGCCGGCGCCGTCGTAACCGCGCCCGACGCCGCGATAGGCGAATCCCATCTGCCGCAATTCATCCGGGTCATACATATTGCGGCCGTCGATCAGCACCGCTCGTTTCATCGAATCGCGAATGCGGCTCATGTCCAGGTGCTTGAACTCGTTCCAGGGCGTCAAGACCAACAGCGCTTCGGCGTCTTGCGCCGCGGCGTAAGCATCGCCGCAGAGGGTTAAACCGCGGATTTCGCTGCTGGCGTTCTCCATCGCCACCGGATCGTAAGCTTTGACGATGGCGCCCTGATTCAAAAGCGAACGAACGACCGTCAGGGAAGGGGACTCGCGAATATCGTCGGTATTCTCTTTGAAAGCCAAACCCAGCACGGCAATCGTTTTGCCGTTAACCGTGCCGTCCAGCATTTCCCGCGCCTTCATCGCGATCTGTCGCCGCTGGAAGGCGTTGATCTCCATGACTGCGTTTAGCAATTGCGGATGCATGCCGTGGGTCTGCGCCATGTTTGCCAAGGCTTTCACATCCTTGGGAAAGCAGGAACCGCCGAATCCGATGCCAGCCTGCAAGAAATGCGGTCCAATCCTGTAATCGAATCCCATACCGCGCGCGACTTCGATGACATCCGCTCCCAGCCGTTCACAGATAATACTGATTTCGTTGATAAAGCTGATGCGCGTGGCCAGGAATGCATTTGAAGCGTATTTGATCATCTCGGCCGTTCGAATATCGGTGATCACGATCGGCGCGTCCAGGGGCGCGTAAAGTTCGGCGACGCGTTCCGCCGCGTCGGGATTAGTGGATCCCAGCACGGTGCGATCGGGATTCATGAAATCGGCAATGGCGGAACCCTCGCGCAAAAACTCGGGGCAAGATACGACTGCGAATTCCATCGGCTTCGGTTGTTTGCGCTCGATGATCTCTGCCGTCCAGTCTCCAGTGCCGACCGGCACCGTCGACTTGTTAATGATGACAAGCGGGTGGGTCATGGCTTCCGCGATGGTTTCCGCTGCCGAGCGAACATATTGCAAGTCGGCCTCGCCGTCCACGCCCGAGGGCGTACCGACGCAGATAAAGACAAACTCCGCTTGATCAAGCCCCTCAAGGTATGATGTGCTAAAGTGCATCCTGCCAGCGTCGGTGTTGCGCTGCGCCATCTCTGCCAAGCCCGGTTCATAGATGGGCATTTTCCCCTGCTGTAGCGTTTCTATCTTGCCTTCATCGATGTCAACCAGCGTGACGCTATTGCCCAAATCGGCGAAGCAGGCCCCCGTCACCAGACCGACGTATCCGCTGCCAATCACACAGAGTTTTCTCATTCGATTTCGTCCTTACTTTTCGCGATCTCCTAAGCATATTGTCGAACTGTATACAGCCTGATGCGATCTTTTCCGCTATGCTTGTCCGGTCTAAGAAAATACGATTGACGATTTCGGCCCGGGCAGCTTGCGTGGACTCAAGTCTTCACCTTAGGGGGTCTTTCAGGCCATCGCCAATAATCAGACTGTGAACGCGTTTCGCTATCACAATAAGCATACGCCCGAACGCGAATAATTGTTCACGTAAAGCGGCCCAGTTGATATAATGTTGGCTGGGCAAAAGGCGGTTTTCACAGGGTGATCTGCTATGTCACAAGACATGTTTGACGAAACGGCGCCGAAGTTGCGTCAGGCGCAATCAAAAGATGGCTTTCCCCCGCAAGTGCGGAAAGTTCCCTATCGAAACATTCGAGATCTGCTTTCCATGCATGCCAAAACATCGGGGGACAAGACATTTCTCATTTTCTACGGTACCGATGACGAACGCAGTGCCTTGAGCTACGCCGAGTTTAACGCGCGTGTTCATCAAGCTGCGAACTTCATGTACGAGGATCTCGGCGTCCGGCGCGGCGACCGAGTGGCGACAATCGCCTATAATCACGTCGATACGGTCTTGATCTACTTTGCTTGCTGGGTCATCGGCGCGACTGTCGCGCCGCAGAATGTCTCGGAAGACGACCGCCGCATCGCCTTTATCCTGCGCGATAGCGGAGCAAGAATATGTTTTGTTCGTACCGAATACCTGGCGCGCGCGGAAAAAATCATTCAAGGCGGCGAAGGCATCCAGGGCGCTGCGAATATCAAGCAGGTAATAGCGGTGGGCGGCGGGCCTTCCAAGGATTACCTCAGCTTTTACGAAGTGCTAAAGAACCGTCCGACTACCTTCTTGGGCGACGATTCCGGGGCCAAAGCAAGCGACCTGCCTCTGGGCGAAGCTGGAGCCGAAACCGCGGCCCTCGATGACGAAGCGCTGCTGGTTTACACCAGTGGCACAACCGGTACGCCCAAAGGCGTCACGCTGACACAATATAACCTTCTGGTCGACGCGATGGGACTCAGCCAGTGGCAGGGGATCACGGGCAACCAACGCATGATGTGCGTCTTGCCCATCCATCACGTCAATGGCATCTTGGTAACGATAATCACGCCGCTTTACGTCGGCGGGTCGACAGTCCTGAATTGTCGTTTCAGCGTGTCGCATTTCTGGGAGCGCATCGTAAGGGACAAGGTCAGCGTCGTAAGCGTCGTGCCTACGCTTCTGCAGTTTCTGCTCGAATACGGCGCCCGCGAGCAGGAGGACGGCAACACCATATTTGGGGGGAACATCAACCGCCGCGACTTGAGTCATTTCCGACACTTCATTTGCGGCGCTGGTACGCTGTCCGTGGCGCTGGCGCGTGATTTTGCCGAGACCTTTGGCCTGACCATTCTTCATGGCTACGGCTTGAGCGAGACCACTTGTTATTCGTCATTCCTGCCCATCAGCTTGTCTTGGCAGGCGAACCAGCGCTGGTTGCTGGACTATGGCTATCCCAGCATCGGCTGCCCGATTGAAGCCAACGAGATGGCGATCTTCGCCGCCGATGGCAGCGGACGAGAACTGGCGGAAGGAGAGCGCGGCGAAATCTGCGTGCGCGGCCACAATGTCATGCAAGGTTATTTCAAACGCCCGGAGGCCAATGCCGACACCTTCAAGTTCGGCTGGTTCCGCACCGGCGACGAGGGATTCTTCAAGTTTGACGAGGGGGGCAGGAAGTTTTTCTTCATCACCGGGCGTATCAAGGAACTGATCAATCGCGGGGGAGTCAAATTCAGCCCCCTGGACATTGAAGAGGTCTTGCTGGGCATTGATGGCGTGAAAGTCGGCTTGGCAGTGGGTTTCCAGAATCGCTATTACGGCGAAGAAATTGGCGCTTATGTGGTGCTGGAAGACGGCGTCGAACTCACGGAAGACGCCATCCTGCCGCACTGCCGCGAGCAAATGCCCTTTGAAAAATCGCCCAAAGTGGTGGTATTTGGGGATGACATCCCAGTCACCGCAACCGGCAAGTACCAGCGGCTGAAGCTGCAAGCGCTTTTCGCGGAATGGGAAGGGGCGCAATTCACGCGCTAGAAGCGCTGGGGGCTATCGCGCGAGTCTCCGCATCCTTTGACGACGCAATTCCGGCAGGATAAGCAAGCTGAGCAGGCCGTTGAGCACCACGATCACGGTGCTGCCTTCGTGCCCCAAAACGCCAACCGGCAGCGCCAAGTCCAAAATGAAGACCCCGGCAATCAAGATCGCGATCACCGCCAGCGAAAAGGCGATGTTCTGCCAGACGACTTGTCTGGCGCGTTCGCTGATGCGCAGAGCCTCCGCCAGCCGCTCAATTCTGTCGCCCATCAGCACCACATCCGAGCTTTCCAGCGCCACGTCCGCCCCGGCGCCGCCCATCGCGATGCCGACGTCCGCGACTGCCAGCGCCGGCGCGTCGTTGATGCCATCTCCGATCATGGCGACCGGGCCGTATCGCTGCCGCAGTCCCGCCAGGATCTCAGCTTTTTCATGCGGCAACAACCCGGCGTAGACCTCGTCGATGCCGAGCTGCTCTCCGATCGACTCCGCCACAAGCTGATTGTCTCCGGTCAGCATGACCGTGACCATGCCCAGACGATTCATTTCGTGGACCAGCAGCGCTGATGTTTGACGCACTTGGTCAGCCAGCCCGATTAGACCCAGCCAGGTCCGATCTCGCAAGACGCCGATGACCGTTTTCCCGGAAGCTTCCAGCCTGATTCTCGCTTCGGCGAGAGAATCGGGCATTGCCTCGCTCTCCTGCAGTTGGCTTATGCGCCCGACGCGGATATCACTCCCGTCGAGACGCGCTCGCACGCCTTGGCCCGGGACAGCAAGGAAATCTTCAATTTCGCTCAGATCGATCTTCGCAGCGCTCGCATAGGCGACGACGGCCTTGGCAAGTGGGTGCTCCGACCGCGCTTCGACGGAAGCCGCGACCTGAAGCAGTTCTGTTTCGGCAAAAGCTGGAGAAACTACTATGTCAGTTACCTGCGGCTGGCCCTCAGTCAGCGTTCCGGTTTTGTCGAAGGCCACGACTTTCACGCGCGCCAATTGCTCCAGACTGGCGCCGCCTTTGAAGAGCACGCCGTTCCTTGCGGCGGCTGCAATTGCCGAGATGAATGCCGACGGCACGCTGATCACGAGCGCGCAAGGCGAGGCCACAGTCATCAGCACCATCGCGCGGTAGAAATTGCTCTCGAAATCGCTCAAGCCGAGCAGTGGCGGCAGCAGAATCAGCAGCACAATGCCCAGGATGATTGCTTTGGCATAAGCCTGTTCGAATCGGTCCAGAAAGCGTTGCGTGGGCGCCTTGCTGTCTTGCGCTTCCTCCACCATTTTGATGATGCGCGCCAGCGTCGTCTCGCCTACAGGTTTAAGCGCGCGCACATCCAGGATGCCTTGCTTGTTCAGCGTTCCTGCATAGACGAACTCGCCCGCGGATTTGTCGGCTGGAATTGACTCGCCGGTGATCGGGCTTTGATCCACAGCCGATACGCCGGCAACGACCAGACCGTCAACCGGGATTCGTTCGCCCGGTTCGATCAGGACGATGTCGCCGACCCTGATATCTTCCAGTTTTAGACGAATGATATCGGTCCCGCGCTTGACCGTCGCCTCTTGCGGGTAAAGCGTAAACAGACCCCTAATCGCTCTGCGACTGCGGCCGATGGCATAGTCTTGCAGGACATTGCTCAGGGAAAAGAGAAAAAGCAGTATCGCCCCTTCATGCCATTGCCCGACAACTGCCGCGCCCAGGGCAGCCAGCACCATCAGCAAATCGACATCGATTTCACGTTCGCGCAAGCTCTCGAGCGCGGTCTTGGCGCCGAAGAAACCACCAGCAAGATAGGAAACGATATTGAGCGACATCACCGCGGCTTCAGGAGCGCCGCTTCGCTCGCCCAACATGCTGAGCGCGATGGCCGCAAGCGTGACCAGGACCAGCGCGGGCGCCATTTTCTCCAGTTTTCGGGTTGATGGTCGCTCTTCCCGGGCAGGGGCTAAAGAAGACGGTGCAGTCACCGAAGCCATCCGATTCGAATCCAATCCGATATTTACCTGAGCTATTGATCTATTTTAACCAAAGTTAATTGGAAATGCAACAGAGGTATGTAACGACTTTTGCTGGCATGCAAAAATAGACTGGCGGACGTCCACAGTCCGCCAGTTATTGGTTTTACGAGGAGCCAAATATCATTGAGGCACGGGCCCGACGCGCCCCGAGGAAATACGCGCTTGACGCAGTCTTATCGTTCGATGGAGACACCGCGCCAGAAAGCGACATGATCTTTGATCTGCTGCGCGGCTTTCTTGGGTTCCGGGTAGTACCAGGCCGCGTCCTGGTTTTCTTTCCCGTCTACCGCCAGGTGAAAGTAGCTGGCTTCGCCTTTCCAGGGACAGATCGTGCGCGTATCGCTTTCGCGCAGGAATTCGGCCTGAACCGTATCGCGCGGAAAATAGAGGTTGCCTTCGACGATAAGCGGCTTCTCGCTTTCGGCGATGACTTTGCCGTTCCAGATTGCTTTTGCCATGTCATTCTCCTTTGCTTTTGCGGTTGACAATCAACCTCTCAATGAATCGCTTGTCTTCATTATCGCATCGGGACATGAGCGATTGATGGTCTTGCGATCAGAACCGTATTATTGCTAAATAAAGCAAAAAGGGCATGTTAAAGTACATGCCCTCGAATTGCTGAAGAATCGCCGGTTCAAGGCCATCAATCAAACGATGTCGTCGTTATTTGGGATTTGTTTAAGCTGGCGCGGGATGCTGCGATAGAAGGCGAAACCGAACAGACCGATGGCGATGGCGGACCAGGAATAAGCGATGAGGGAGACGGACGCGCCACCCAAGACCTCTTCAGCGAAGGCGGCTACGGCATTGACAATCGTGTTCGCGTCCTCGGGATGACGCGCCGGGGCGGATAAGACATAGGGCAAGTCGAGCACGATATGCAATGCTGTCATCAAAGCCACGACAGTCATGACAATCTGCGTCAGCGAACGCCATGACCAGAACTGATTGATATCGCCGCGACCTTTCCAGCCTAGGGCTATCAAGAGTAGGCCGAAGCCAGCGCAGGCAATCCAGGAAAGCCAGTCGCCGGTCGCGTCGGGGCGGATGAACAGCGCCAGGTAGCCGACCGTGAAGAAGCCTGTCAGCGCTGTCATACCACGCAGCAGGTGGGGGGCGCGATTGACCAGGAAGAACATGATCGACCCAAGCAAAGCCGAGCCGAGATAGCCGGCCGGCAGCCAGATGGCCGGGGCGCCTCCCTGGTAGCTAATCATGTAGTAGCCTTCTGGCGAAAGCGTGAAGCCTTCGACGGAAGCGCCAGAAAGGACCATGGCGATATTATGCAGCGCGCCGCTGAAGTTGCCGGCGAACATGCGCACGGGCTTCAACAGACCTTCCGTGCCCTGCGTGTACATAAGCGCCAGCAGTGCCGCAAAAGCCAGTGATGAAATCAGCAGGCTCCTGAGAACGATCTGCCGGCGGACTTTGCGCTCAACGAAAGTTCTTAACATGAGATTGCTCCTGCATGTTGATTTGTCTTCAATCTATGGCATTCGCCCCGCCGACGCAAGAGAATGGGAAAGAGTTTACACTTTGTTTACGATTGGCCGTTCACGACGTCCTGGATTTCGTTTCGCAGTGGCTTGATGGCGCCGACGTATACCGCCGTTCCCAGCATGGCTACTGCGATCCCGGCCCAGAGCAGCGCAATGACCGCGGCTGGCAGCAGGGGCGTTATCTCCTGCGCGAACGCAGCCGCATCGTTGCGAACATCGCCTCTGCCGACTCCGGAATTGCCAACGAGATACCACAAGTCGTAAACGGCTTCCAAAGCTGTTACGACCGCCAGTATGCTCAGCAGCAACTGGATGATGACGCGTGGCGCTTTGGCGCCCACCAGCAAGATAAAAAGCCCGAAGCCGACGCCGATCGCTAGAGTGATGGGCAAGCCCGACGCATCGGAGCGTCCGTAGATCGCGCTTATTCCGATCAAAAAGACGCCAAGCGCCATCGCTATGCCCGACGCCCAGCGCGGGGCGCGATTGCTGAGCAGAAAGAGCAAAGAACCAAAGAGCGCCGCTCCCAGGTACCCGGCGGGCAGAATCAAGGCGCGGTTGCCCCCGGCGGTGACGGCCACGCCAGATCCATTGGCGTTCACAGTGAAGCCTTGCACCTGCCCGCCGGAAATCAATGCCGCAAGCGCATGGCCCGCCTCGTGCACGAAGGTGACAAACAAGCGCAAGGGGTACAGCAGCATCTCCATTTCGCGTTGGTTCCAGAGCAAAAATACCGCTAGAAAGGCCAGTGCCGAGACCAAGAGCGTTTGCCGGCGCAGGGCGCGCGCATTCTGCGTTGTCTCTCCTGCTGGCTTGCTGTCGGGGAATGGCACGGGGATCGCCGATTCGCCCTCCGTGCCAGTTGCCGTCTGCGCTCCCGCCTTTGCCTTTCGCGAGCGGATGCCGCTATTATTGCGCCAGAAAAAGAATGCGGCGATCAATAACAGGGGCAGTCCGCTACCGACGAAAAATAATGGGGTGGAATAGCCTTCGATTTGGTCAACGTTGAAACGACCGGCGAAGTCTTCCACTTGCGCCGTGAATTCTGTCATAATGCTATTGCCGGGCATTATGTCCGCGGCCACAGCAAGCCCCGCCCCAATCCACAAAATGCTCAGCAGCAGAACTAGACCCCAAAACGCGCGTAACAGCTTTCGCATGTTATCAATTCTCCAGTATCAGTGTCTCGAAGCGCCTCATGTTGACGATTCCGCCTATTCTCCGTGAATTGCATCGCCGGACGAAGGCTTCCTTACCTAATTCATTATACGAAAAAACTGTTGTCATTGTAGCTGTTGTGGTTTTACACTTCTTTAACATGGATGAGCAGTAAGCCGATAGCGCCTTGCCGGGATGGCGGCATTTTCGCGCATCCTCCACGGCTTTATAAGGCTTGTACGCTACTGAAAATCAAACGTATAAATGACAGAAACGGTACTGAAACAATACAAAAAAGGTGGAGGTCCTTGCGAAAATCGGCAAATTATTACGAAATCCGCCAGGTTTAGCTCCCCTTCCTCCAATGCTTTGGGGATTCCGTCCCCCGTTGAGCGGGGGGACCGAGGGGGGCAGGCCGGGGGA
>WTGF01000073.1 GCA_011525385.1 Chloroflexota bacterium
GGTTTGGGATTGGGCGGGCACAGTACAGGTTTGTTTGGCCACAGAGGCGCAGAGGTCACAGAGGGATTTTTTTACCACAAAGGCACGAAGAGCACAAAGATTTTGGTTGGTGGCGGGTTTGGGATTGGGCGGGCACAGTACAGGTTTGTTTGGCCACAGAGGCGCAGAGGTCACAGAGGGATTTTTTTACCACAAAGGCACGAAGAGCACAAAGATTTTGGTTGGTGGCGGGTTTGGGATTGGGCGGGCACAGTACAGGTTTGTTTGGCCACAGAGGCGCAGAGGGCACAGAGGGGTGTGGACACCCGCAAGACCGCGGCAGAGAGGGATGTGTATCGGGCGAGCCAAGGCTCGCCCCTACATGGCGTGTGTGCGTGGTTTGGCAGGTCGTGTGGACACTGACCGCCGGTCGCCCCTATATTTTCTAGTCCCTGTAGGGGTCAGCCTTGGCAGCCCCAGCCGAGTTAGAGAGCGACGATTCTGACACCGGCGACCGCCTCCCCCAAGCGCCGGCGCCATTCGAGGTCGAGGTCCGCCGGTATTTCGGCGCAGCCGACGTGCTCCAGGGTGAAAGAGGCGGCCGCCGCGCCATAGCAGCCGGCAGTCGCCAGGTCTCGCTCTCGGCGCCAGCCGACGACGAATCCGCCGCAATAGCTATTTCCGGCGCCGGTTTGGTCGACTAGGTTGCCGACCTCGACTGCTGGAATGGCGTAGGCTTTATCGTCCCCTTGACGCGCCACCAGCGAGCCAAGCTCGCCCATGCGCAAGGCGACCATATTGCAGCCATCCGCCAGCATGCGCCGCATAATCTCGGCTTCGTCCTCGACGCCGTACATGGTCTGCGCCTCGTGCAGATTGGGCGAAATGATGTCGGCGTGGGGAATGCCGCGCAGGAATGCTCCGCGGTCGGCGCTGAGCATGAATATCCGCACGGGTTCCCAAAGCAATATGGCCTGTGGAAAGCGCCGCCGCCAAGCCGCCACATGGTCCGCTCCCCGCAGCAGCGTCATGCCGGCCGCGCCGGAGAAAGGGACCTGCGGGCTGTCGGCGTCGGGTCCGTACATGAAGGGCTCGACGATATCGACGCGGAAGATCTCGTTGCGAACGCCGTTCCATTCGAAGATCTGCCAGCCGCGCACTTGCGGATGACGAGTCCAGGCCAGACCCGATGTATCGAAATCCTTTTCCAGCCGCGCGCGGATATCCGCTGGCAGGTCCTTGCCTACCAGGCCGACCAGCGCGGGCCGCTCTCCCGCCAGGGCCATGCCATAGGCCGCGTGCGTGCCGCCTCCGCCCAGCACGCCCATGCTAGTGCGCCCGTCGGGATAGACGATGTCGTCGATGATGATGCTGCCGACGGCGATGAACTCTGGCGCTGACATGGGTTATTTTTCCTCCCCCCTCTCCCCGAAGCATTGCTGAGGAGCGGACAGTTTTCATCAGGTGTGATCTCGCCACAAAACCTGAGATTATTTCGGTGATTTTCGGGCGACCTGATAGGTCGCCCCTACAATTTTCGACATAAATGAACCTTGTAGGGGTCAGCGATTAGCTGACCCGTCGCTATCGTAGCGTGTTACTTCGAGTATGTCCGCTCCTCAGCCGAAGCATCAGGGAGGGGCGTCATAAGTCCACGCTGCTATCGCTTGAGTTCGCTGATCATGTGGCTGGAGCGAATCTGGCTGGCGCCGTCAGCCCAGTCCGGTCGGCGTCCGCCCTCGAAATTGCGAAAATAAGGTGTTCCCAGCGCAGCCGCGCGGGCTGCGGAAAAGAGCTCACCCGGTATGCTGTAAACGATCGAGGCGTAGCGCTCCGGGATCCGCCGCGGGATCGGCAGCAGCGTATTGACGTATTGTCGAATCTCGGCCGCGTCTTCCGTGGATACCAGGGCGACGGGACGTGAAATGCTCTGGGCCGCGCGCGCCACTTCCGCCATGCGGTCGGCGTCGAATTGATCCGCGGAGAGCAAAATCAGCGGTGTATCGGCGTCCTCCGCGAAATACTGCAAATGCGACCATTCCTCGGTCTCTTGCGCCAGGGCGGCGTCGCCGCTCGCTTCCAGGACTTTTGCCGCGCTGAACATGGCGACGCCATAGAGCGGTCCCGCGCCGACAAATTCGAAGAGCCTGGCCTCGCGCCAGCGCTCGACCAAGTCGTCGGTGATCGGTTCGCAGACTTCGATCGTCTCTTCGACGATGTCCGCCAGTTCGGCGATTGCGGCGCGCTCGGCATCGGCCGCGGCGGTCGTGAGCGAGCCGCGCACCTCGGCGATACGCAGGGCCGCCAACAGCAGGGCGATCTGCGAGGCCAGGTAGGAGCGGATACCGGGGACAACCATGCCCGCCAATTCATCGGGCAGGGGAGGCACGGCGGTTTCGAAGACGGTTTCGGCGACGGCTCCCAGTGGTCCGCCCGGGTTGCCGGTCAGCGCGACGGCGGTCGCGCCAGCTACGCGCGCCAAATCCATGGCTTCAATGGTGCGGCTGACCTCGCCCGAGACAGAGACGCAAATGACCAGGTTGGTCCCGGGACCGGTATCGGGCAGGAAGCCGGCGGTATAACGACTGAAAGGCAAGGAACTGAGGGCTTGCGTCGGCAGGCCGGTCAATTGATGAAAAGCCAGTTCGGCGCCCACAGGCGCGTGGTGGCTGTCGCCGCAGCCGACCAGATAGATGCGCTTGACGGCGGTGCAGGTCTCGAAGTCGAAGGCGCGGCGGGCCGAGGCGTCGAAGGGTTTTACGATGTCTCGGATGAGGTCGGGCAGGGTGTCGATTTGTTGGTGCATGGGTGAGCGGTTGGTCACTGTTTGATATCCTCCATTCTGGAACATGAATACAGCCTTTTTACCACAAAGGCACGAAGGGCACAAAGGATTTACCCGCAGAGATGAAAAGGGTTTTCGTCCCCGAAGCGCGCCGGGAATCCCTCGTATGAGCGACTGTCAAAACAGTCGTTTATGGAGTTGCGCCAAGGTTATGTTGCGACGTCCGGATGCAAATAGCATAATTTCTGGCAGAGACTTGCTGCCTTTTGCAATTGGTGAAAGTCTTGCTGAATTGCGAATTTCCATCAAGAATCTACTTCGCATGCGAATCTTTTGAAAATCAAAGAAGCGTCTAACGTTATTTTTAGTCTTTGTGTGTATGGTATCGTTGCGGTAAGGTTGTCAGATTGGTTAAACTGCTATACCGTCAGAAACATGGCTACAATGTCGCGGTTTATCCAAACGATCATGAGCCCGCTCACGTCCATGTGACGAAGGATAAGCGGCACGTGATTGTCTTTTTGACGCCCATAGAATTTGGGCAAAATGACGGATTTAAGAACGCAGACCTGAGAAAGATTCGAAAATTGGTCAAGAAGCACAAGAAGAGACTCTTTGAGGCTTGGATAGAGTACCACGGAATTCCTGGTAGCGAGGGATACTAGAATGGGAGGACATGCCATGGATATGGTGCCGCTGGTGAATCCGGTTCGGTGCGCCGCAAAAAAGGTGTCTTTCACCAAAAAGTATGCGCGAGTTTCACTCGCGGATGGTCGAGTGATCAGTCTTCCGCTGAAATTCTATCCGCGTTTACAGAATGCCACGGACGCGCAACGGAAGAACTACGAGTTGTTTGGCCTCAACATCTATTGGGAGGAACTGGACGAGGGCATTGACCTGACGGCTATGCTCACGGGCATGTATCGCCGCCGAGAGAATGTGGAGCCGGCGAGCTAAAAGTTGCGCGTCGCCCGCCAAGCGGTCGTAGATTCGCTGGCGCATGGGGAGAGCGGTTGGGCATGGGAGTTTCCTATTCGTTATTTTCCTTTTGTGTAATGTATTTTCTAAAGTTGATTCTTAGCTCTGCATTGTTTCTGTCTTTTATTTTGTGAATGTATAATTCAAAACCGGTCTTGAATATGTCATTCCAGCGCGATGGATCGATATGCGCCACGTAGTTGCCGTTGACGTCGTTAACTTAAGAGGAATGGCGCGCCGCGTCGAGGCGTCGAAGGGTTCGACGATAGCGCGGATGAGGTCGGGCAGGGTGTCGATTTGCTGGTGCATGGGGGAGCGGTTGGTCACTGTTTGATATCCTCCAATAATTCGTGGAACAATAGACATGTAGGGGCGACCCATTGGAGTCTGTTGAAATATACCCCTCATCCCCCGGCCCCTTGCCCCCTCGGTCCCCCCGCTAAGCGGGGGGCGGAAATCCCACAAGGGGAGAAGGGG
>WTGF01000011.1 GCA_011525385.1 Chloroflexota bacterium
AGCATGAAATGGGGTTCACGTCATTTCTATTTCCACCGACTTCGATACACTACCGTGGACGCGCGACCACGCTAAAGCGCGCTGCGATCCCAATTATAACGCGCTTTCCAGCCCAGCAGACGTTCCGCCTTGCGCGGGTCGACCGGGCTGGCCCGGCCCTTGAGTTCGCTGGCGACCGGGTAGCCGCCGGGGAAGTGTCGCGCCAGCAACTCTCTTGTATCTTCCTCACGGTAGGTTGACGGAGCGCAAATATTAAAGGCTTCGTGCCCGGGCCGGGTATACGCCATAGCCAGCCGACAGGCGCTCGCGGCATCGCGCGCGTCGACGAAAGTCCAAAAGGCGCCGTAGCGCTCGTCATCGCGGGTTGGCCCGCCGCGCGCCGCCTGTAGCCAGCCCTGCGCCTCGTCATCAATAACCGTGGTGAAACGCAAACTGGCCAGCGACATATCTGGCAAGCGGCGCAAATATCCTTTTGCCAGGGTCTCCCCGATCATCTTTGACAAACCATAACAATCTTGAGACAGGGTGGGATGCGCTTCGTCGATTGGCAAGTAGACCGGGTTAAAATGGCGAAAGCGAAAAGCGTATCCCAGGGCGGAAATGCTGCTCGCCAGCACCACATGCTTGATATCGAGGATGGCGGCCGCTTCCAGCACGTTAAAGGTGGATATGACGTTATTGCGGAAGACAACATCGGCGGTGTGCGCCATCGGCGACGGAATGGCGGCCAGGTGAATCACGGCGTCATGGCCGCGCATAACACCGACGACCTGCCCCAGGTCTTCAAAGTCGACCAACTGCGTATCCCAGCGCTGTCTGCGCTCTTTGTCGGCCGGGGTGACATCATAGCCATGTTCGATCAGCTCCTCCACGGTCACGCGGCCGATCTTGCCGTCCGCGCCGCTGACGAGCACCTTTCTAATGGTCATGTAACTGTTCCTTTCTAGAGAGCAAGCGCTTTCTAAAGCAAATGAGCTACACTATAGACAAAATCCAACAATTGTAAAACGCGGGGAGGATGAACGGTGACAGAAGTGATGCGCGTGGCATTGGGACAGCATCCGGTGGCCACGCACGAGTACCTGACCTTCGCCAAACAGCTGGGCGTCGGCGGCGTTCAGCTCAATATGATTGGTAAGGAGATTGACCTGATCGGGGACGTGTATGATCTGCCCACGGATAAGGGTTACCTCGATGCGGGCTATTTGCATCGGCTCAAGCAGAAGGTCAATGATTATGGCTTGGCCCTGGAAGCGATTGAAAATGTGCCGCGCCATTTTTATATCGACGCCATGCTCGCTGGACCGCGCCGCGACGCGCAGATTGAGAATTACCAGCGAACGGTGCGCAATATGGGCGAGGCTGGCATCCCCATCCTGGGCTTGAACTGGATGCCGAACCTGGTCTGGCGTACGCCGATGGCCGTCGGGCGCGGTGGCGTAATCGTAACCGCATTCGACATGGAACGGGCGCTGGCTGGCGAGGTGGTAGTCGGCATCACCGAGGTGGCCGAAGCTGAGGACCGCGAATACAGCGAGAGCGAGATCTTCGACAACTATGTCTATTTCATGAAGCGGGTGCTTCCCGTTGCAGAGGAAGCGGGTGTCAAGATCGCGCTGCACCCCGACGATCCGCCGGTAGAATCGCTGGGCGGGATCGCGCGGGTCTTTTACAAACCGGAGAATTTCCAGCGCGCCCTGGACGCGGCGCCCAGTCCCAACCACGGCCTCGACTTTTGCATGGGCTGCTTTTCCGAGATGGTTTACGCCGACAAGAGCAACAATGAAGGCGTGCTGGACGCCATTCGCTATTTCGGCGAGCGCGGCAAGATCTTCTATGTGCACTTCCGCGATGTGCAGGGCTGCGTGCCGAGCTTCCAGGAATGCTTCCCGGGCGAGGGCAATGTCGATGTGGTGGCTGCGATCAAGACGCTTAAAGAGGTTGGCTTCACCGGCTTCATCATCGACGATCATGTGCCGGAGATGATCGACGACAGCGAGTGGCGGCACCGCGGTCACGCTTATTCAACCGGCTATATCATGGCGCTGGTCGAGGCGGTAAACAAGCTGACTTGACTTTCGCCTTCAGGTGACAGCCGCCAGGCGCCGGCGCCCCTCCAGCAAGAGCGTCGCCTCGTGCAGCAAGAAGGTGATTGCCATGACAACCACCAGGAATTGCGGAAGTATCTCCAATCCGAAAGCTTCCGCCAAGGTCCCGGCTAACCAGGGCAAGACAGCCATGCCCAGGCTGGCGCCGGTGAATTGAAAGCCGATGGCATTCGCCACATGGCGGCTGCCGACGCGCCCCGGCGTGTCCGAGGCCATCAGCGGCGCGAAGGGCGCAATACAAAAGCCAACCATAGCCAATCCAATGAGTGAGCTGGCGTCGCTTATACCCGCCCAGAGCAAGGCAGCGCCAAAGACAGCGCCCAGGCTGTTCAGGCGCAGGAACATGCCGTTGCCAATCCGCGCGATGATGAAGCCGGCTACGAAGCGGCTGACCGTCAGGCTTGCCCAATACATGCTGACCCAACTGCCGGCGACCTTGGGATCAATCAGCCGCGCGTCGATCAGGTAATTGTTGGAAAATTGTCCCGCGACCAACTCGAGGCCCGTGGTCGTCATAAAAGTCAGGACCATCAGCCAGACGATAGGCATACGCATGGTCTGGCGCAAGCTGGCATGGGCGCGCTCGCCGCGCTTGTTCTTGGCTTCACCCAAGGACCACTCTTGGCGCGTCAGGATGAAACCGAGCAGGATAATGGCGCGCATGGCTGCGAATATGACGTATGCCCAGCGCCAGGCCAACCCAAGATCAATCACGATGGTCGTAACGACCAAAGGACCAATTGTAGAACCAATGCCGAAGCTGCCATGCAGCCAATTCATCTGTCGGGCAGAAAAATTAACCGCGGCGAAAGCGTTGATGCCGGCGGCCATGACACCGGATCCCACGCCGCTGATAAAAGCCGCCACAAGCACGATGATCCAGAATGGCGCCGCGGCGAATACCAGCAAGCTCGCGCCCGTAATGCCAATACCGGCGATCAAAACCCGGGCGATGCCGAAGCGATTGATCAAAGGCCCGCTCGAGACACTGGTCAAAAGCCGTCCGACGGTCGCAACGGAGACCAAGACGCCCAACGCGCTCAGGCTGAGGTCAAAATCGCTCTGCACATAAATCCATACCACGCCCAGCGCGCCTGCGTGCAAGCCGCCCAGCGCGAACATAGTGCAAGAAAGCAGAAATAACTTTGTTGTGCCGCTGGGCCCTCGGAGGCTCATATCTCCATACCTTCGCCTTTAGAGGCGAGGCGCGCCAAGCATCAATCGAAAGCGCATTCGGGGCAGTTTAACCGAGATTGCCCGCCAGCGCGATAATAGATTCGCGCGACTTTCGCGCGGAGCTCAAGCGGCGATTCGCCGCCGCAGCAAGTTCCACAGCCAGACCAGTTCCTCCAGTCGCAATACCCGCGCCATTGACAGGAATATGCTCCCATAAAGCAGCGCGCCCACAGTCACCAGCAGCGCCTCGTGCACGATACTCGCCGCGCCAAAAGCCGCGCTCAAATATGGCAAAGTCGCCAGGGCTGCCACTGCCATGACCACTGAGGCGACAGCCGTCTTGAAAACGGTTACCGCCATCCGCTGCGAACCAAAGCCATCGAGTCGCCGCCAAAGCAGGAAACCAGAGATTGAAGCGTGGACAAAATGCTTGAGGCTATCGGCGATCATTAAACTGAATAAGCCGAAAGAATCGAAGAGAAGCAAGGCGGCGCCCATATAACAGACCAAGCTCACGACGCCGACCAGCGCCGGCGTCAGCGTATCTTTGCGGGCGTAAAAGGCGTAAACCAGCAGCAAATCAACAGCGGCGAATGGCAATCCGATCAGGTATAAGCGTAGTGCTTGCGCCGTGACCTGCGTATCCGCCGCGCCGAATGCGCCGTGCTCGAATAGCAAGGCAATGATCGGGATCGCCAGCACGAACAAGCCCGTAGCCGCGGGCAAGATTAAAGTCGTGGTCAAGCGCAATCCCAGCCCTAAGGTATCCTGAAAAGCGCGCTGACCGTCTTCGCTCATCTCGGAGGCTTGGCGCGCCAGCGTCGGCAAGATGGCGATGCTTATCGCCGTCGCCACCAATCCTTGCGGAAACTGGATGAGCGTCGTCGCCCAAACCATATAGGCGATCCCGCCCGCGCCTGTTTGGTTGGCGATGTTGTAGCTAAAGGGGCGGATGATGAGCGTGTCCATGATCAGCGAAAACATCACCGGCGCATAGAGCACGGCGATGCTGCGTAGCGCGGGATGATGCCAGCGGATGCGCAAACGAAGTCGGCGCAATTGCAGCCCGGGTAACTGCAGGGCCATCTGGGCGATGGCGCCGATCAACCAGCCCAGCGCAACGACCATGATGCCGCTCGCTGGCCGCGTCAACACAAAAGGACTCAGGCTGGCGATCCCGCCAAGATTCGCTTGCAGCGCCATCGACGGCACCAGCGCCAATGTCACCAAGACCGTGCAGGCGTTGAAGACGACGCCGGCAAACGCGGGCAAGGTAAAGGAACGCAGCGCGAAAAGCGTCCCGCTAAAAACAGCGAACAAGCTCATGCAGATCAATGCCGGCGCGGTCATGCGCAGCATATCGGTGGCGAGCCCTACGGTGCCCGCGTCGGCGCCGCTGGCGACGGCCATAACGATCTGCGGGGCGAAAATCTCGATCAATAGCACCAGAAGCGCCAGCGCGGCGCCTACCAGGCTCATAAGAATTGATACCACGCGCCACAACTCGTCTTTGCCGCGCGTGACGATGATTTCGCTCAGCACCGGAACGATAGCGCCGTTGATATGCCCCCCGATGAGCAGGTCGTAGATGGCGCGGGGCACGATGATGGCGACTTGAAAGGCATCGACCGCACCGCTGGCGCCGAATAGAAATGTGAGCATGGTTTCCCGCGCCAGACCAAGAACGCGACTGAAAATATTGCCTAGCGCGAGAATGCCGCTGGCGCCCGCTACGTTGGCGTTGGTGCGTTCCTGTTCCGCAGCTTGCCTTTCGCTGCAAGGGGGCAAGTCTTCAGCACCGGGTAGTGACGGCTGCTCCGCTTTCATAACCTTGACTTTCGCTTGGAGCCTACGCTCGAATAACGCGCTTCAATATACACCGGCGGCGCTGTTATGCTCAATCGGCAAAAGAGGGGCGGTCCGCCCTGCCCAACACATCTGCCTTAGCGAAATCCGCAAAGCATACTACAATCAAACAATGAAACGATAATGGGCTGCCCGACATGGACGAACAAATACAAGGCGCGATCGAGCGCGTCACCTACTTCAACGAAGACAACGGCTACAGCGTTATCAAGATCAGCCCCGACAAGCGTTATCCTCGGGCCCAAGCGCGCGATGGAACCGTCACCGTCGTCGGGATTATGCCGGCCTTGCAAGAAGGCGAATCGGCGCAGTTCAGCGGCGCCTGGGTCAATGATGACCGATATGGTTTCCAATTTCGCGCCGAGCAAACCATGCCAATCGCGCCACATACTGCGAAGGGCGTCATCAGTTATCTGAGCAGCGGCATCGTCAAAGGCATCGGACCGCGTACCGCCGAGAAGATCGTCAAGCACTTCGGCGAGAAAACAGTCGAAATCCTCGACACAGATCCGCAGCGCATTCATGAAGTGCCCGAACTCAAGACGAAACTGGCGGATAATCTCATCGATGCCTGGACGAAAAACCGCATGGCGCGCAACTTGCTGATCTATCTGCAAGGCTTGGGCATCAGCGCCAAGATCTCCCGGCGTATCATCAACGAATACGGAGCGCAGACGCAGAAGATCATCGAACATAATCCTTATCAGTTGGCGGAGGATGTCTTCACAATCGGGTTTCGCAAGGCTGATCAGATCGCCAGGAACCTGGGCGTAGAAGTTGATGCCAAGTACCGTCTGCGGGCAGGCCTGCATCACACGCTGAACGAGTTGTCGCGCGAAGGCCATACCTACGCCCCGCAAGACGAGTTGATCGAGACCGCTTGCGCGCTGCTCGGTATTGAAGACAAAGGGGCTTTGAAGATCGCCCTGCATGGACAAGTGACCGCTGGCAAGCTCATGGAAGACCGCCTGCATGATGGGACACGCGACGAGCCGACCAGCGCCATCTATTTACCGCGCTTCTTCCGCGCCGAAACGGGGGTCGCCAGTCAGATGCGCGCCCTGGTCAGGGGCAGGAGCATCATCATCAAAGATCATCGCAAAACAGATTGGACGCGCTTCTTGCGACAATTGAGCGCAAACAACGAAGTTGACTTGTCGCCGCAGCAACAAGGCGCAGTGCGCGCGGCGCTTTCCAGCAAAGTCAGCGTCTTGACCGGCGGACCGGGTACCGGCAAAACGACCACCCTGCAAATGCTCATACACGCGCTCAATGACGGCGACTACGCCTACAAGCTGGCATCGCCGACCGGGCGCGCCGCCAAGCGTCTTTCGGAAGCGACCGGCGTGCCGGCGAGCACAATACATCGCCTTCTGGGCTTCTCGGCCGAGATCGGCGGCTTCGAACACGACGAAGACAACCCGCTGCCAGTCGATATGGTCGTCATTGACGAGGCCTCCATGCTGGACTTGCAACTATTCCACAGCTTGCTGCGCGCTCTGCCCGCCAGCACACACCTGCTCCTTGTCGGCGACGTCGACCAGTTGCCGTCGGTTGGCGCCGGCAACGTATTGCGCGATGTCATCGAGAGCGGCATCGCCTCGGTCACGCGCCTCGAGCAAATCTTCCGACAAGACGATGACAGCCATATCGTCAGCAATGCGCACCGTATCAACGAAGGCTTGGAGCCATACACCGGCAACGACAGCAAAGACTTCTTCTTTTTCAACATCGCCGAGCCGGGCGCGGCGGCAGATATGCTGGTTGATATCGTCAGAACGCGCATTCCCGAACGCTGGGGATTGGATCCCGTGCGCGACATCCAGGTTATATCGCCGATGTACCGTGGCCTGATCGGCGTCGATAATCTCAACAATCGCTTGCAGGGGGAACTGAATGACGATCTCCGCAGGGCCAGCGTCAAGTTGGGCGGGCGCCTCTTTCGCGTCGGCGACAAAATCATGCAGACTCGCAACAACTACGAAAAAGATGTCTTCAACGGCGATATCGGCTTCATAGACAGTATCGACGATGATGACAACTCGCTGGAAGTCGTCATGGATGGCAGCTATATAACCTACGACTACAGCGAAACCGACGACCTCATGCACGCCTATTGCATCAGCACGCACCGTAGCCAAGGCTCGGAGTACCCGGCGGTGGTCATGCCGGTAGCGACGCAGCATTTCATCATGCTGCAACGCAACCTGCTCTACACGGCGATCACCCGCGCCAAGAAATTGCTCGTCCTGGTCGGCACGCGGCGGGCGCTATGGATCGCGGTCAACAACAACAAAGTCGCCCAGCGGCACAGCGGCTTGCTGGCGCGGCTGCGGGGCTGAGTTGCAGCCACAAGCGATTGCGAATTCCATCTGCTTGAGCCGCCAGTGGTCTACACTGTCTATGTACGCCGCGTCGCTAATGCGACAAGCAAGCTTACTATTTTGCATGACCGCGGCAAGCTTTCTCGCTGCCGCCGAGCGGCTCTGCATGAAGGAACTTGTCGCGGAAAATAACTTGGTTGAAGAGCCGGGGCTAAACGACGGCAAGAGCAGTCGCAAATCCGATAGAGTTGCTCATTCAGTTGGAAAGTTTAGTTGGAACGTTTGGCGGAGCCTGAAATGGAAAATCCTCTGAAGGCCGCTCTATAACTGGGTTTCCAGTTAGAACGTTAATGCGCGCCCTAGGATATGGGAATGACTTTCTAACTGAACCCGCACGGGAGTTGGACAAGGGATAGCAACAAAGTTGCTCTATCCATCCCTTGTCCAACTCCTCGTTCCGGGCAGGGCGGCCGGTCAACCTCACTGGCTATATTCGGCGAATCTAGTCCAAATGATATGTCGCGACCCCGCGGGTGAGTTTTGCCATGACTTCACGCAGGCGCAGACTAGCAAGCCCTTGACCGCGAATTGAAGGTTTTCTGCCAGTACCCGGGCGTCAATTGCTTAGCAGGTCAATCCGAACGCCTTCAGTCTGCCCGGGCGAATAGCTTGCAGCCGTACCCCTCGTCTTGAAACTCACGCGATAGGGCGCCGGTCGCTTCCCCGCCAGATGCCTGCGCAGCGGACTTGACGCATCCTTCGGCGACAGATACTCCAGCACATGCGAACCGACCTCGAAGCGGATGCCTGACGTGCCCAGTTCCTCATCCCTGAAAGCTTGCCCGTCTCGCCCCAATACCGCGCCCATGATAGCGCCATATCGCCCCGCGTCTTCCGTCGCCAGACTGAGGCAATGGATGCCGGTCACGCCGTTGGCCTGCGTCAATTCGCTCGGTAGTCGCCGCGCGCGCGGCGTTACATCCTCAATGATGAAGGGCATGAGGCCCTGAAACGCGCCGCCGACTTTGTTGTTGATCCACTTGACCTCGTAGCCGTCGGGACGGCGTCTCCCGCCTTCGCTCAGATCACTCGCCTCGACGCCCTGCGCGCGAAAGGCCGCCAGATCGGCGCGGATATCGTCAGTTGCCATACAAAAGTCGATCAAGCCTCCGCCGCGCTCGTGCAGCAGATCCCACCAGGGATGGGCCGGGCTCTCTTCATAGAAGCCCAGCAACTCAATGTACGAGCCGTCTTCAAAGCCGATCAAGGCATTGTGCGATCCATAAGGGTGCGCCCCGCCTTCCACAACGCTGAAGCCGAGACGGCGATACGTTTCCATGGCGGCCTCGAGCGAAGGTACTGCAATCACAATATGGTCGATGCCGAGGATCATAAGCGCTGTCCTTTCGCAGATGAATTGATCAGACGTAGCCGCCGTCGACTTTAGTGACCAGGATAGGTTCCTCACCATTGATGATGACCGTGTGCTCGTATTGCGCCGTGAGGCTACCGTCGACCGTGCGCAAGGTCCAGCCGTCCTCTTCGGTTTTGATACGACCGCGACCGGTATTGAAGAAGGGTTCCAACGTGACCACCATGCCGTCTTTTAACACATCTCGGTTGCGTCTGTTGTGGAAGTTGGGAATAGAAGGTTTCTCGTGAATATGGCGGCCGACGCCGTGCCCGCCCAACTGACGCAAGGTGCGATAGCCGTTTTTTCTGGCGTATCTCTCCACCGCCTTGCCGATGGCATTGGCGCGCTGTCCCGGGCGCGCCATTTCGATTGACATGTACAAGGCGCGGCGCGTGACGCGGCAAAGTTTTTCCAGCGCAGGCTGGGCCGGCGGCACAATGATTGTCGCGCCGGTATCGCCCCAGTAGTCTTCCAGCACGGCGGACACATCCACGTTGAGCAAGTCGCCCTCATGGATCAAGCGGTCCTTGCGCGGGACGCCATGCGCCGCCTCGTCATTCAGGCTGATGCAGGTGAATCCGGGGAAGCGATAGGCGCTGATCGGCGCCGAAGTTGCCCCAACACTCATGAGGAAATCGCGCCCGATATCGTCGAGGTCGCGGGTGCTCATGCCAGCTTCCGCCCGGTCCAGCATGAGTTTGAGCGTCAAGCCGCAGATTTCTCCGATGCGCTCCATGCCGCGCAGGTCTTTTTCGGATTTGATCTGCATTTCACAACCCAACTCGAAATCGTCGGAAACTGCCCGGCTGACACTCTCTCATTTGATAGACCGCGATTTTCGCTAGCCGGGCAGGTTTATTATTTTGCGTGGGCGCGGTAGCTCAAGTTCGCTGCCAAAGGTCAATGTCGACAGTCTGTGTCTACGTGCCCTACGCGACTGCCGAGCAGCTTCAACGAAAATGGCCGATTGCGAGGATAGATTAGCTTGGAGCGAAATTCAACTCGAGACTTGCTCGCCCAGGCGTCGCTCGGTGCCCGCCAGCAATCGCTGCACATTATCCCGGTGCCGCAGGAGCAACATAAAGCTGAGCGCAACCGCATAGACCAGCAAGATCGGTTTCTGGAATTCAGTACCGACCAGGAGGATGAGCCAGACGTTGGCGACAGCGAAACCGATCAAGACGCCCAGCGAAACATAACGCGTGCGGGAGATAATGGCGATGCCGATGGCCGCGGCAACCAGACTCTGAAAGGGTTGAATCATCATCATGGCGCCGAAGGCGGTCGCCGCGCCCTTGCCGCCCCGTACGATCAAGCGCAACTTGCCCTCTTTGATCGAGGCAGTCAATATAGTCGCGAACAAGGACCAATTGTGCCCGACAACGACGCTGGTCGCGGAGACAGATGTCGCCACGCCGATCTGCTCCGGCAGGATGATATCTCGCGCCAGCCAGACGGCAAAGACACCCTTGGAGACATCAACCAGCCCAGTGAAGATCGCCCAGCCCTTGCCCACGGCCCGGGCGACATTGGTACCACCCATATTGCCGCTGCCTACCTCGAAGATATTGACATTGCGGGCCTTGCCAACGAAATAAGCGGTGGGGAAAGAACCGATCAAATAGCTGGCTACGATGCAGGCGATGACTTGCAGGGCGTTGTCGGCGTTAAACATGTCTCTTACCTGACAAAACCAAGTTTCATCAATATCTTACGCTAAATGATCGGCAATTGCCAGCACTAGTCCTCGTCGTCAAGTATCTGGCATCCTATCCAAATCGTATTGTACAGGGCGTCTTGTCTGTCCCAAATCACACTGAATGCTTGCTCGTCAATCGTGCCATCAACGGTGTATTGGCCGAGCGGAAAGGATTCTCCCACGATCCATTCAACACGATAGGTCAGTCCGTCATCGGCAGTATGTGTAGCTGTCGAATCCATTGGCCGAGGATCGCCCTCTTCCGGGAAGATGATTTCGACGGCGATCTTTGAGTGATCCTCACCGGCGATGATGACATTAAGATCTTCTTCGTAGTAGTCGCTTGTCACCAGGAAGCAATCAGTCCCTTCGAACTGGTATGTCTCGCCGTCAATAAGCCGGGCGGGCGATTCGCTATCTTCTCCCGAACCGTCCATGAGCTCGTCTTCTCCGCCCAGACAGGTCAAGGCGACTGTTCGGTATGCCTCCGATTCCTCAGTCCGAACCCACCAAAAGCGATAACTCTCGTCGTCGACATGCACATCAATTGTATACCTGCCATAGGGGAAGCTATCGCCCTTAACCCATTCCGTCCGCGAGGGCACATCAATGCCAGCCATAGTCAGAGTATACCTGTGCGTGTGATCCATCTTCAGCGGTTCTTCTTCATCCGGCAGATAGATATCGATGGACATATCATCTTGGCGAAAACCGCCATACGTGACATTGAAATCGTCTTCAAAGCGATCAGTGACCATAATGCTGCAATCAACCTCATCAAGGCTGTGCATCTTGTCATTTATGAGCACGGCGTCGAACCCAGGCTCACTGTCCGATTCGGCAGCGGCCTCTAGCTCGGTATCTACCTCTATATCGGACGCATCCGCGGCCTCCTCGGCAGCGTCTGTTTCAGCGATTGCGTCGCTGTCTTCATCCGTTTCCGACGGCGCTCCCAAGACAATCACCCTGTCGTCTTCTGGCAGGCAAAGGGCGAATAACATGACCAAAAAGTCTCCAAAGCTGCGAACGAAATCGGCGTCTTTCATCATGAAGGTTTCTTCGCCATATTCGTCATAGAGCCTGTTGACAAGTTCGCAGTTGTAGTTCATTTCTGTTTTTTCATCGTAATGCCAATCTTGTGCCAATCCCGGGGCCAACAAGACGAAGAATATTACAATCGCTAGACCACGCCTGGACATAACAGTTCCTTTCAACTTCTAGCCATAGAATCACGGCCACTGTATCGATAAGGTTAATTGACCGCGGCAAGTGTCGCAACCCGCTAGCAATGCAGCCGTAGGGCAAACGTAGGAGAGAGTTCTTGACCAGATCGCGCTATTGTTGCCTGTCTCTCGCCTTCATCAATTCGCTAGTAGATTTGTGCAATTGTCGCTAGGATAGGGGTATAGATCGAAATTAAGAGTCTGTGAGCATAAATGACGCCCAAGCCTCTCATATCAATCGCCATGGGCGATCCATCCGGCATCGGTCCCGAAATAATCGTCAAGCTGCTGTCTGACGAGAACTGGCGCAAGCGCTGCCGACTCTTCATCATCGGCGACGCCCAGGTCATGCGCGACAACGCCGCCGCGCTGAAGGCGCCGCTGCAATTTCGCGCGATTGATGAACTCGCGGATGCTGAATTTGCGCCAGGATGCGTTGATGTGCTGTCTCCGCCCCACTTCGAGTTGGGACCTGTCCCGCCGCCGGAAGTTAACGCCAAATCCGGAGAGGCAGCCGGGCGCTACCTCCAATGCGCCTACGAGCTAGCCATGCAATCGCGCGTACAGGGGGTGGTCATGGCCCCAATGAACAAGGAATCCTTTCGACTGGCGGGGTACAACTATTTCGACGAGCTCGACTTCCTGGGCGATATCACCGGCAGTCCCGAACCCTTCATCCTGGGCGCGGCCGGACCAATCTGGGCAGTGGCCGTCACTGAACATATCGCCTTTAAGGACATCGTATTTCAAATCAAGCGCGAGCGGATCTTGCGTTACATCGGACACATGCGGAATGTCCTGGAAAAGCTGGGACAGTCCCAGCCGCGGATCGCGGTAGCGGCATTGAATCCGCACGCCGGTGAAGGCGGCTTATTTGGCAGGGAAGAAATTGACGAGATCGCGCCGGCTGTTCGCGACGCCATGCGCGATGACATGAATGTCGCGGGGCCGGTGCCAGCCGATATCGTCTTCAAGCGAGCGCTTGAGGGTGATTTCGATGGCGTCGTCTGCATGTATCACGATCAGATGAACATCGCGCGCAAACTTCAAGCGCGTGGCGATATCGCAACGCTTTGGATGGGACTGCCTGTCATCGGCGCGACAACTGCGCACGGTACCGCCTTTGACATCGCGGGAAAGGGTATCGCCGATCCGGGCAGTTTACGGGCGGCGCTGAATCACGTGATCAAGCTGGCGCGATAAGCAGCATGCTAACAAGTTGAATGTCGCGAAAACTCAGGGATTGTAGCGCTGGATGCCGCCGGCATTATCACGACGGCGCAGGCGCTCCATACGGGGCAGGATGTTTCCCATGATCTCGCCTTTGTCCAGCGTCAAATGCTCCCGCTCCCGCATGATGATCCGCCCATCACAAATCACCGTGCGCACATCCCCGGCGCGCGCGTTGTAGACCAGGCTGGCAGTGACGCTGTTAAGCGGCAGATGATGCGTCCCGCTCAAATCCACCAGGATGATATCAGCTAGCTTGCCCTCGGCTAATTCCCCCAGTTCATCGCCTTGACCGTAAACGCGGGCGCTTTCTTGGGTGGCGATAGTCAAGGCCTGCGGGATGCTCAGGTTCTCGGCATCCCCGGTGCGCTGTTTCTGTCCCATGGCGGTCAATCGCATCGCTTCCCAGAGATCGAGGGTGTTGTTGCTAACAGCGCCATCTGTGCCCAAGCCAATGGATATGCCCATCTTGCGAGCTTCGACCAGATTCGGCAAGCCCATCGCCAACTTGGCATAAGTCTTGGGGCAATGCGCAATGCCCGCCGGCTGTGCCAGCTCGGCCAGGATTTCCAGGTCGGTCGATGTCGCGCCGACCGCATGCGCCAGTATAGTCGGCACCTTGAAGATGCCGCAGTCCCGCAGGACTTCGATCGGCGTTAGGCCGCGCTTTGCCAGGCTGGCTTGCGTTTGTTCGACGGTTTCGGCGACATGAATGTGAATGCCGCAGCCGATCCGCTCGGCTTGCTGGGCGCTCGCGATCAGAAAATCATCGTCGCAGGTGTAGGGGGCGTGCGGCGCGAGAATTGTGCGGATGCGTCCACCTGCCTGGTTCTGCCAGCGGAGCGCAAATGCTGCCGTCTCTTCAATCTGCCCCATGCCATTGCTGCCGAACATCGCTTGCCCTAATAGGGCGCGTGTGCCGGCACGCTCTACGGCGCGAGCGGCGTAGTCCATGTGCCAATAATGATCGCTGACCGCCGTGATGCCGGCTTCGATCATTTCCAGCAAGCCCAGTTGCATGCCCCAGAACACATCCTCGGGTTCGAGGTTGGCTTCCAGATGCCAAATGATGTCGTTAAACCAGCTTTCCAGATTGACGTCCTCGCCCAGGCCGCGCCACAAGACCATCGGCACATGGGCGTGCGCATTGATAAAACCGGGCATCGCCAATTGCCCATCCGCGTCAAGTACGGTCGTGGCATGCGAAGGATCAAGCCCGCCGCTTTGCTGAAGGGCGCTAATGCGATTGCCGGAAACCAAGATATCCTGGTTGTGCAGGACCGAAGCGACTTCGCCCTGAATTTGCAGCGCATTGACATTGCGTATCAGCAGATCGACCATCACCCTGCACCCTTGCGCAGACAGCCTAGACCGTGGATTATAACAGACGACCGCTCCTCGAATTGCGTAAAGCGATACATGAAGTGAAACTGATCCCCGCACTCCCAACACCTGATTATGCCAAGCATTTTGCTCAACTTGCGCAGATGGCCGGCGACAAAGTCTTCACAGAACTCTTCGGCAGCAGAGCGCATGCCGCGCTGGAATCCATGTACTTGCGGGCCGACAATCTTAACAGCCATACCCATACCACGTTCTTGCAAGAGGACGCCGCAGTTGCCGGCATGCTCCACGCTTATTCGGCGACCGCCGCGCGCGACCATGCGCCGCGAACCAACTGGCTCCATTTGAAGTATGCCCGGCTGCAAATCTTCCGCTTTCTGGCCGCCACCATCCTGTGGCGAGACATCCTGGGCTTTATCGGCGAGAACCTGCTGGAAGGGGACTTTTACATTGCCTTTCTCGCTGTCTATCCACAGCGCCGCGGCCGCGGGCACAGCAAGACCCTGCTCAATCATGCCAGTCATCTCGCCTGGCAAGCGGGCTGCTCGCGTCTGGCGCTGGACGTCGACGAGCACAACACGATAGCGCGCGCGGCCTATCAGCAAGCGGGATTCGAACAAGTCAGCGCGTCAAAGGAAGTCCAGATTGAAAATGAACGCTGGCGCGTCCTGCGCCTGGCAAAGCCAGTAGAGCGAAGCTAGCATTAGCCGTTTGGATCAAGCGAGGTGAAATAGTCCCGCACCACGTCGCGCAAACCCAGCGGCACGTAATCGCTCTCCAGCGCCCGGTTCGCCGAATTCTGATACTCGCTGAAGACTGTATCATAGCTCACGCGCGATTCGCCCAGCGGATTATCGTCAAAGTCGCCTTCGTTGAGCGTCTGATCGCCGGGGTCGGTGCGCAGGCGGATTTCTTCAGCGCCGCCGCCGCCGATGCCGCTTGGGCTGTAGATCGCTTCGTATTCGATTTCGCCCGTGCCTCTGGTGCGATTGTCGGTATCCGCGCCTTGATCTTCCCCGGCGGCCCCGGCCAGACTGCGGTTGCTCGGGTCGCCTTCGCCGGCGCCGGCGCCCGCCGATCGGCTGTCGCGGCTCATGCTCGCTGTCTCTCCCTCACCGGGACGGTTTCGATCGGACTGCCGGTCGCCTTGATTGGCCCGCTGGGCAGAATCCGACTGTTGGCTGCTTTCCTGACCCGCTTGCTGCTGGCCCGATTCAGACAACTCGGATTGGCCTTGTCCCGGGTCGGTCATCTCTTGCTGTTGTTCCGACTCTTGACGGCCGATTCCATCGGCGGCTTCCTGCGCGCGCTCGCCTTGTTCCTGCAGCATGTTTTGCGCGTTTTGGCTTCTCTCTTGCTGCTGCTGCTCTTGCGATAGCTCTTGTTGCGCTTGTTCGAGGGTCTCCTGCAAGTCTTCGCTTGCGCCCTCTTCCAGCGCTTCCGCCGTCTCACGCAAGCGCTGCGATAATTCGGGATTCGTCTCGGCCAATTCATCCGCGGCTTCCTGCAGGGCTTCCGCCAGCGCCTGCCTCTCTTCCGAACTCATTTGCCCCGCCTGTTGCGCCATTTCCTCAAGAGCATTTGACAAATCGTCAAGACCCGAGGATGGCTGCCCCTGTACGTTTTCAGCAGATTCGTTGTCGGATGGCGGGGAGAAATCTTTCAAAGCTTCAGCCGCCGCTTCCAGCGCGGATTGGTCCAGATCAATCGTGTCTTCCAGTTGGTTTTCGATCTCTTCAATCTCCGCACTCAGTTGGCTCATTGCGGCGAAGGCCTCTTCCTCACTGATATCTTCTTCTTCCAGGCGTTCAAGAGCAACTTCGAGCGCGTCAAGCAACTCGCGCCGGTCGATATCTTCCAGATTGGTATCTTTGGCAACCGCCTCGATGATCTCGCGCACTTCTTCAATCGGCTCTTCCAAGTCGACTGCAGGCGCCGCGACGACCGGATACTGTCCAGTGAATAGAGGCAGCGCAATCACCAAGAGCACCGCCAGAAGCAATACGCACATGAGAGTCAACTCGCGTGGTCGGAAGTCCAGCGGAATCGAGTCCCGCGCGTTGATCTGCCGGGCATGGACCAGGGCATCCGCAATCTGTCTTGATTCAATCTCCGGGTGAGTTCTTAAGCGACCGGACATCAACTCCAGGGCCGTGGATATGCGTTCTTGCAAACCGAATTCAATATCGAAATAGCGCGCGCGTTCCTGTGGACTGCGGGGGAAGATCGCCGTTTTGATCAGGTTCAAAAGAAAGCCGCCAACAAAAAGCGCGGCGGAAATTACCGCGAGTTGTTCAGCGCGCAAGCGAAAGTGCAGATAACCAGCAACGCCAAACACGAGACTGACAATAGCCGCTACGATCAAAGAGCGAGGCACCGTCTTTGAAAGGAGCCGCAACTCGTAGCGGTTTTCCCAGCGTGCCAGGATCAGATCGAGTTCAGCGGCTTTGTTTTTATGCGGCGACAGGAAGGCCATGACGGATCCGTTACTGATGTGCATTGCCGGATCTCAGTGTATCAGGGACAGGAATGGAATTCCAGCTTACGCGCAGTTAAGCTTGCGCGAATGAAAACTGACAGTTATGTTGGCTGCTGTGCCCGACGGAGGTAGCCCATGCCAAATTGCTATGTTGTGACCGGCGCCGCCGGTTTCATCGGCTCGCACATTGCCGAGCGCCTGTTGCGCGATGGCCAAGGGGTACGCGTCGTCGACAACTTGCTGACCGGCAAGCAGGCGCATCTCGACTATTTGAAGTCCCTGAACGGCGACTTGACGATCACTATCGGCAGCATTATCGACCTTGATACGCTGAGCAAACTATTCCGCGGCGTCGACTATGTGATCCACCAAGCGGCATTGCCATCGGTACCGCGCAGCGTCGCCGATCCGCTGGAAACGAACGCGCATTGCGTCGACGGTACGCTCAAGGTTCTGATCGCAGCCCGAGACGCGGATGTCAAGCGCGTGGTCTATGCCGCCTCCTCGTCCGCATATGGCGATCAACCGGGCGCGTCAAAAAACGAGGGGATGTCCCCAGCGCCGATCTCGCCCTACGGGGCCGCCAAACTAACCGGCGAATTCTATGCAAAGGCCTTTTATCACAGTTACGGCTTGGAAACGGTTTCCCTGAGATTCTTCAATGTTTTTGGTCCTCGTCAAAACCCTGATTCCACTTACGCGGCGGCCATCCCCAAGTTCATCAGGCTGATGCTGAATGGCGAACGACCACCGGTATATGGGGACGGGACACAGAGCCGGGATTTCACCTACATCGACAATGTCGTGCACGGGGTGCTGCTGGCGTGCACGGCAGCCGCTGTGGGGGGCGAAGTCATCAACCTGGCCAGCGGCGGGCGGGTACTTATCAATGATCTGGTCGACAAGCTAAACAACCTCTTGGATACCGATTTGCCCCCCGCCTACGTCCCGCAGCGGCCCGGCGATATCCTGCACTCGCGCGCCGATATCAGTAAGGCGCGCGACCTGCTGGCTTATGAGCCTGTTGTAGGATTCGACGAGGGATTGCGCAGGACGGTTGCGTGGTTCCGACAGCAATACAGGCATTCCGGCACAGGGTAGGCGGATCGCCGCTTGCATCACGGCGTCTCGACATGCTCGCATTCGGCGAAATCCCCACTTGCAAAGAAACTTTCCAGGCAGGCGCTCACCATTGCGCCCACCTTTTGATGCCCGGCGTTGTTCCAGACGACCGAATGCGGCCAACAGAATCCCCGTGAGTATAGCGGATCAAAGCAATTTGAAATATCCGCCCGGATCCTGCAGCCGCATATTTGGTAATTGAAATCGACTTCGCTATAATTCCGGCATGATGCAGCATCGGCCGGAGGGACGCGATGTATACTGATATCGACAGCGAAGCATACCGGGAACAGTTCGACAACCGGGATAGTGGCGAGTACCAGTTGATTGACGTGCGCGAGGAAGAAGAATACGCTGCCGCGCATATCCCCGGCACGATAAATATCCCCTTGAGCGAGTTTCCCGCGCGGATTGACGAAATCAGCGAGGAGAGTCCGGTTTTCTTGGTTTGCAACACAGGTATTCGCTCGTCGCAGGCGGCGCTCTTCTTGGCGGGCATGGGTTATGAGGACTTGTACAACATGGAAGACGGCACCAAGGGCTGGATGAAAAAGGGCTATCCTGTCGAAGGCGAAGATCTTGATTGAGCGACGCCGACTTGGTCAGTTATTGATCGAACAACAGTAAGGAGATTATTACGATGGTTTTACGCTCCATGGTAGGCGCAAGCGTCAAGCGCAAGGAAGATCCCGGATTGATCACCGGTACGGGCAAATATGTAGGCGATCTCAAATTGCCGGGCATGCATCATGTAGCCTTCGTGCGCAGCCCCTACGCCCATGCCAAGATCCTCGGCATTGACAGCTCGGCTGCCGCGGCGCGTGAAGCTGTGGTGGCGGTCGTGACGGGCGAGGACCTGCGCGATCAATACGAACCCGTGCCGATGGCGGGTGGCGAAGAAGCGCTTGCCAATTACAGCCATCTAGCTTTGTCGGTCAATCAGGTCCGTCATATTGGCGAGGCGGTTGCGGCAGTTATCGCGGTCACGGCCGAAGACGCGGAGGATGCCATCGACGACGTCGAGGTCGAGTGGGAAGAATTGCCCGCCTCCGCGGATCTGCTCGGCGCCTACAGCGGCGAAAACGGATCCATATTCGAAAGCAGGAGCGACAATATTCCCGATGTTGGAGAGAAGAAAACGGATGACATTGATGAAGTCTTCGCCAATGCGCCTCATGTGATTAGCCAGCGCATGTCCAGCCAGAGAGTGGCGGGCGTGCCGATGGAGGTGCGGGCGGTGGCTGCCGCCCCCGATGCCGTCACGGGCGGTATAACGCTGTGGTCAAGCACACAGATTCCGCACGGAGTGCGCTCTGCGCTGGCGACAACCTTGCGACTGCCGGAGAATTCCCTACGTGTCATAGCCCCCAATGTCGGCGGTGGCTTCGGCGTCAAGAACGCGCTTTATCCCGAAGAGATTGTCCTGGCGAAATTGGCGCAAATCCACAATATGCCGCTCAAATGGGCCGGCACGCGCGCCGAACACTTCCTGACCACGACACAGGGACGGTCGCAGATAGCCGACGCCTCGGTCGCCTTTGATGACGAGGGAAGAATCCTCGGCCTGCGCTTGCATGTGATCGCCGAGCTCGGTGTTTACCCGCCCTTCTACGATATCGCCCACTTGACCGGCCTGATGGCGACCGGAAACTATGATATTCAGGAAGTCGACTTCAAAGCGAGCAATGTCTTCACGAATACGGTCGGCGTCGCCGCTTATCGTGGCGCCGGACGCCCGGAAGCCATCTACTACATGGAG
Source organism: Chloroflexota bacterium (assembly GCA_011525385.1). GTDB lineage: Bacteria > Chloroflexota > Anaerolineae > Aggregatilineales > Phototrophicaceae > UBA6055. Next base: position 19,745 of record WTGF01000011.1, read on the forward strand.
CGGATGATCGAACTGGTCGCTGCGGAGTTGGGCATGGATTCCGCGGATGTCCGGCGGGTGAACTACATCAAGCCGGAGCAATTCCCCTACAAGACGCCAACCGGCTCTACCTACGACACCGGCAATTATGAAGCCAATCTGGATACAGCGCTGGAAACCGCCAACTACGCCGCCCTGCGCCGCGAACAGGCGCAAAGACAGGCGGAGGATTCCGACACGCTCCTGGGCATCGGCCTGGCGACCTATGTCGAGATGTGCGGCTTCGGTCCCTATGAAAGCGGGCAGGTGCGCGTCGAGCCCAGCGGCACGGTCACGGTATACACGGGCACATCGCCGCACGGGCAAGGTCTGCAAACGACCTTTGCGCAGATCGTCGCCGACGAAATCGGCGCCAACTATGAAGACATCATCGTGCGACACGGCGATACCGGCTCTCAGCCGATGGGCGTTGGCACCTTCGGCAGCCGCAGCCTGGCAATCGGCGGTTCTTCAATCTTGCGCGCTTCTGAAAGGGTGCGAGACAAAGCGATTAAGATTGCGGCGCATGTTTTGGAAGCATCGCCAAGCGACATCGAATTCGCCGATGGCGAGTATCGCGTTAAAGGGGTGCCGAGCCGCAGCTTGAGCCTGACCGATATCGCCAGCCGAGCCTACTCGGATCGTCTGCCGGACGATATCGATACCGGCCTGGAGGCGACCGATTTCTTTCGACCGGCCGATTTCATCTATCCTTTTGGCACACATATCGCTGTCGTCGAAATCGAACGCGACACCGGCGTCATCAGCCTCCGCGAATTCTATTCGGTTGATGATTGCGGACCGCGTATTAGCCCCTTGCTAGTGGAGGGACAGATCCACGGCGGACTGGCGCAAGGCATTGGGCAAGCCCTGCTGGAAGAGGTTATCTTCGACGAATCTGGACAGCTCTTGACTGGCACAATGATGGATTATGCCATGCCCCGCGCCGACGACTTTCCGCATTTCACCATCAACAAAACGGTGACGGAAACCACGCTGAATCCGCTGGGCGCGAAGGGCATTGGCGAAGCCGCAACCATTGGATCGACGCCGGCGGTGGTCAACGCGGTGATGGACGCCCTCGCTCCTTACGGTGTCCGCCATCTGGATATGCCGCTGACCCCGCGCAAGGTCTGGGAGGCGATTAACGGAGCCTAACAGCGCTTCCTGTCCCTGACGCCTCGACGGCCTATCCGGGACGGGTCAGAATTTCCTGATATATCTTCGGCTTGCAAAAGTCCTTGCCGATATGGCGACCGAAACTGGCGTTGAAATTCAGTCAACTGACATACCCAAAGAGGCACAGGTGTCTTCAACCTACTCGTTCAAGCGCGACCTCGATGAACTCGTCCAGATGGGCGACAAGTTGGGTGAATACATACTCGGCGATGCCCTCTATATGCCGGTGAGTGGCGGCTTCTTCCGCGGCAGCAGCACGCCGCAGTTGACCACAGGCGCGTTTCTCTTGCGACGACGGCGGCTTTCGCTGCTCCGGGATGCCCTTGACGCCGCGGCGCAAGCGCGCTTGGACGCTACCATAGCCCAACACGACGAAATCCAGCGCGAATGGCGTCTGCATTACGAAAAGAAGCTAGGGCAAGAAGTAAACTCGCGCTTGAAGATGATGGTCGCGTTTTTCCGCGAATGCAGCGAAAGCCCGCGTGACTGCGCCGCGGCCTACCCTGTGGAAGCCATGCGCCGTACCATCGTGCAAGAGATCATGCTGGCGATGGATGAATTCGCTTATGACACGCGCGAGTTGTCCCCCAAGATACAGCATTGCGATGCCGGATTGCGCCGGCATCTAAAAGCGGGCGAATTCATCTGGTCGGCAAAGTTAGAATTGGTCTATCCTCGCGCGATATTCTGGTGGCTGTATGCAAGGCCGCAGGCTGGCTAGCAAGAGCGACGATCAGAGCAATCCCGTAGAAACGCGCAAGCTCCACGAAAAACTCGCCTTTTCGTCACCAGTCGGGTGCACTCGCACAATCTGTCCGTAGCGCAAGGACACTTAACATATCTACAAAGAGGGGAGTATTTGTGAAAGCTAAGTTGTTTACGGCAACGCTAGTCTTGTTTCTCTTTTACAGTGCGGTATCGGCTCAAAATTATTCCATCCGCGTCAGCTTCCACACCAATTTGAGAGCGACGCCTAGCCTCCAGGCTCCTATCGTCGAATTGGCGCTGGCAGGCACGACCCTAAATGTCGTCGGCAGCGACAACAGTTGGTTGCGCATCAGCCGCAATGGCGGCGAAGTCTTCATGGCGGATTGGGTCAGTCACAGCCGCGTTCAGGCAAGCGCCCCGACGCAAACGCATAACACAAGCAATATCGACAACTGCTGCTTCGTCGATCGGCAATGCGCTACGGACCAAGAGTGGACAGACGGATACTGGGCATTCCAGAATGATCAGTGCGCCGCGCCCGCGCAGACACAGACCGAAACGCAGCCCACTACATCGCAAGTTGACAATTGTTGTTACCTCCATTGGAACTGTAGCTCAGACGACGACTGGTTAGCGGGGTTCCACGCCTTTCGGTCCAATCAATGTGTACATCGTGGTCTTGCAATAGAGGGAAGCGCAGCCTTTGTAGCCAAGATCGAACAAGCTCTCGATATCCTGAAGCGCCGGGCTCCTGGCTGGTACGACTATTCGATTCGAGGACTGAACAAGATCAAAGAGGTCTCGGCCTCAGTCCACACCGGTGTCCACGTCGCTGGCAGGACATCTAATATTTCGCCGATTCACACGGTGGACAGACCCGGCGACCGCACAGCGGCCTGGCTGGCCGGAATCATCGTGCACGAAGCCTGTCATGTACATCAGTTTGATGCCGGATTAGCCTACTCTCATCTGGAAGGGGAAAGGGCTTGCCTGGAAGTACAGATTGAAGCGCTTTCCTTGATTTATCCCAACGCTCAAGATCCATTTGGACTTCGCGTCGTGCTGGAGAACATCGACAATCCGGAGTATCAGTGGTGGCTCGATTAGCGTCGGCATGCGCCGGGCGACGCCTTGAGAGAAGGCGTCGCTTGTTGAGTTCTTCCGCCACTATTGTATAATCAGGTTGAAACCAGGCTCGCGGGAGTTGCCACATGAAGACCTTTACCATTGATGAAGCGAAGCAAAACCTTGACAAGGTACTGGAACATGCCAAGGAAGGCGGAACGGCGTTCATTGTCGGGGAAGACAACCAAGCATACGAACTGGTCGCTACCATAGTGCCCAAGAAAGGACCGCGCAAAGCCGGGCGCTTAAAAGGCAAGATCAGAATCACTGACGAGTTTTACGAGCCTTTGCCGGAGTTTAAGCCCTACATGGAATGAACTATCTGCTGGATACATCGTCCTACCCAAGATTCCAGCTACGCGGTGTAATGTGCGATTCGTGAGGAGTGATACTGAATGAAGACATTTACCATAGATGAGGCGCAAAGCAACCTAGTGCAACTGTTAAAATCTGTCGAGCAAGGTGAGACGGTTTACATCGAGGGACCTGACAGCAGTATATTTGAACTTGTACTAATCGCGCTTGCCTCGGACGGAGCTCCTAAAGCGGGCATAATGCGCGGCAAAGTAAAGATAGCTGCGGATTTCAACGACCCGCTTCCGGAGTTCCAAGCAACCACGAAATGAATCTGTTGCTCGATACATGTACATTCTTGTGGTATGTCACAGATGACGATTCCCTGAGCGTTACAGCAAGCCTCCTCATCTCCAATCCAAATAACACTTCTTACGTGAGTGTCGCGACAATTTGGGAAATGGCGATCAAATCCAAAACCGGTAAGCTAGAGATTCCTTCTCCGTTCGCACAGTTCATAGACACTGCACTGTTGAGCAACAATTTCAGAATTCGCAACATCAGCATATCCCACCTCAAGCAAGTCGCCGACCTGCCCCTCATTCACCGCGATCCTTTCGACAGGCTGCTGATTGCGCAGGCGCAGGTTGAAGGTATGCCAGTCATCACCAACGACGCCGCGTTCAATCGCTATCGAGTCGAGCGCATCTGGTAGCCGCATACACTTCAAATGAGCCTCTTCGTCGTCTTCATAGTAGCTGCGGTGCTATTGGGAGCGGGCGCGATGCTTTCCCCCGCCTGGCGCAGCGCGCAGCCACGCGTCGCGCTGGCAGCGGTGCTCTGCCTGGCGCTGATCGTGGGCGGCGCCGTGTTTTACGCAGAAGCCTTCGCCTGGGACACGCTGGTCGTCGATTATCTGCTCTTCGCCCTGCTTTCGGGCGTGGTGCTGGGTGGCACTTTGTCGGGGGCACAGGCGCGAGCTGAAGCGCGAGGCGAACAACTGGCGGACCGCGATCAAGGTTGGCCCGGTCCACAAGACCTGGCCTTCTTTGCGCTGGTGGCCATTGCCATCATCATCCCCCTGGTCCATCTGCCGGCGGCTTTGGGCACACAGGGCCAAATCATCGGCTTCCACAGCTTGACAAGTTTGCATGGGGAATCTTTTCGCTCGCTGGCGCCATTCGATCCGCATAGTCAGGTGATCGTCTCGCCCGGTTTTCACGCGCTTTCCGCCTATCTCAGCGGACAATTGAGCCAGCCGATATCGCTGATTCAGTTGAGCCTGGCAGCTGTATCCGTATATCTTCTGGTCTGGCTGGCTTATGACTTTGGCTCCGAGCTGCGCGACAAGCGTCTGGGACGAGCGCTGGCAATTGCAACCCTCATGTCTGGCAGCATTCACCTCAGCTACCTTGACGGACATTTTGCCGAATTACTGGCGCTGCTATTCCTGAAAGCCTTTCTGGTTTATGCTCTCCGCTTTCTGCGCGAATTCAACCTGGCCGATCTGATTGCCGGTGGCTTAATGATCGGCGCTGTATTCTATACCAGCCTTACTGTCAGCCTCATCGCGCTGCTGGGCTTTGCGCTCCTTTGCCTGCTGAGCTGGGCGCGCGTCGGCGCGGATTTTACTCGCAAGTCGCGCTGGGGATATGCAATCGGGTTCCCGCTGGTGGCGCTGCTCGGTATCTCGCCCTGGCTCTACAACAACTTGACACTCATCTTCCCCATTTCGACCTCGACCTACCCTGCCGACTTCGGCCTGTTGACAGATATCGTCATCGGGAACGGCATCTTGATCATTCCGCTGGCGGTTTGGGGCATCACAATCGCCTTGCGCGACCCCGGGAACCTGCGGCTGGTATCGCTGCTGATGCTGCTCTGGCTCGCGCTGATTCTCGAGTTTTCTCTGGTCGGACTCATTGGGAAGCTACTGCCGCCGATTGGCGCGCTCGTCAACGCGCCGAACATGGCGCAGCACGGCACAATCTTGCCCCTCAGCTGGTTCGGCGGCTTGGCTTTGTTGCGCCTATGGGAAACAAACCTGCCCCAAAACCTGAAGCGTCGCTTGCGTCAATTGGCATATCCGCTGATGGCCGCGACTGGGTTGCTGCTTCTTGCGCTTGCTTTCGCCTTCGAACCGATAGTGACAACCCTGCGACCGCTATTGAACCTGCCGGAGCAAACCATGTCGCGCGACGATTACGCGGCCATGCTCTGGCTGCGCGACAACGCGCCGGAAGACGCGATTGTGCTTTCAGCCGATGGCGAGGGCTGGCTGCCGATCGTCTCCGAGCGGCACGCGGTCGACTTTCGCGCCGTCGCCTACTTTGAGTGGGACCGCTTCAAGGGGCTTGTCGAGGCGCAAGAAGTGGACTACGTATTCCAGCCTTCCGCCGGCGCCGACCTTCCCGATTTGCCACTGACCATGATTTTTGCACAAGGTGACGCGCGAGTTTACAGTGTGGCGTGGTACTAAAACCTATACGTCTTCTCTGGGGCGCGCGGGTATTATGTGCCTGACGGCTCACTATAGATCGTACCTGTATGTAAACCACGTCGCTCACGCGACGAGAAGGATTACAATTTTGCGGGAGCGCGGCAGACCTTTTCGCTGCCGCCGAGTGGCTACATTTTTCTGTTTCGCGCCTCATATCAGTCAGTCTGCTTGCTTCTCCGCGATAGCTGGGCTTGGTTGACACGAACCTGATAGAGGAAAACACCGGCCACACCAGCGGCTTCAAAGATTAGTACGCCGAGACCCACGCCACCATGACCTAAATGGACCATATAAAAGCCGCCAATTGTGATGACGAGGACCGCGATAAACGCAAACCATTGACCCTTGCGTTCACGGCTAGCAATTGCTGCGATAATGGATTGTTCCAACTTGACCGAGTCTTTATGACTTTGCGTCTCTGACGTAATCTTGTGCCTGCTAAGTTCTTCTGCGATCGTTAAGAATTCGATCCTGGTTTTCCATCCTGTGGATTTGGCGCCTCATAGAAATGTCAAAGAGCTCTTTGGCGCTTCCTTGCAAAAGCTCTTCCCATCGCGCGGCGATCTCAGGATGTATATCTGGACCCGAATAATACTCTTCGCTTCTAACGTGAACAATTTCTTGTTCAAATTTCTCGAGTAATTCTCTGCGTTTTTCTTCGGGTAAGGCGTCAATTAGCTCGCGTGGAATAGAAATTTCGCTTGCGTGTGTGGCTTTAGACGCTGATTCGCCTGGAGCGCTGTCTCTCGCACTCAAGTCGAATCGCTTTCACTGGATTCTTTTTCCAATTGATCAATAGCCAAAAGCAGCGTATCACCGACCTCTTGCCAAACACTATGAAGTGCCTCTTTGCCTGTCATAACTCTCTTCGCTTTCTGGCGTCCCCTCAGTTGCTGAAGGGAATCTGCGCTCAAAACACCAAACAAATCAAACGCGCTTGCCATGCCATGCAAGAAGGGACGTTCCGGCAGAAGATACTTTTGTGCAATTTCCTTTTCGTAGTCCTTCATCGACACTTGCCCTTTACAGACTTTGCACTTGTGGAAACATTCTACTAATTGCTATACGTAAATGTCAACTTTCTTGATTCAACCATTTGTTCTATCGCCTCCAAGCAAAACGCCCGTCTTCAAGTTATAGTACATCAATTAGCATCCAATAAGGGAAACCTGTCATGTCCAAGAAAAAAGTCGTCGTCACCGGCGCCTGCGGCACCATCGCCGGCGTCCTTTTGCCAGCCTTGCGCGAGCGCTACAACCTGACCTTGCTCGATGCCCGGGCCACCGACCGCAATGGCAACCCCGTACCAGGCGCGCTGCACGCTGATCTCATGAACAAGGACCGTGACAACTATCGTCATCACTTCGCTGGCGCCGATGCCGTAGTGCACTGCGCCTATTATCGCGTAGGGGACCAGGGCGATGACGTCTATTTCTCGTCCGAATTGGCAAACCTGCAAATGACCTACAATGTCTACCAGGTCGCCTGGGAGGAGCGCGTACGGCGCCTGGTTGCGGCCAGTACCAACCACGCCGCCGATTTCTACGAGGGATATGCGCTGGATGGCGAGACCCCAATGGTGACGCCGGACATGAACGCCTCCGACAACTGGTACGGTTGGGCGAAAATCGCCTTCGAGCAGATTGGTCAAGTCTATGCCAGCGGCGTAACGCATGGCGGCCGTCCGCTGGAGAACGTGCAGATCCGCATCGGCGGCCCGCGCGAGACAGATTTGGCCGACATTAATATGGGCGACCTGCGCCGGATGCGCCGCGCGCTGGCGGTTTACATCAGTCAGCGCGATATGTCACAACTGTTTATCAAGAGCATCGACGCCGAAGACATCCGCGATCGATTCGCTGTGCCCTTTCAGATCTTTTACGGCATCAGCGCCAATTCGCATGCGATTTGGAGCATTGCCAATGCCCGGCGCGTCATCGGATATGCGCCGCAGGACAACTCCGAAGAGCGGTTTTTCGATCAGATTCAAGCGCATATGCAAAGCGCCGGCATATCATCCTGACGCATCACTGGTCGGTGCAGTTCACGCCAGGAGCAAGTGTGGCGCGGTCTCGCTGACATAGGGCGTCAAGGTATGTAGGGTCGCCTCGACAGACGCCAGCGCCTGATCGATATCGGCTTCTTGCGTGGGCGTGGAGATATTGAACATGGTCCGGGGGCTGCAATGAATCCCCCGGTTGAGCAATTCCAGATGAAAGAGCTGCGGTAGCTTGCCGAGGTCCTCGTTGGCGCGCCGAACATCGCCCAGGGTGATCAGGTCTTCGTCCGTCCATTGGATCTGCTGCAGCGATCCGTAGCCATGGCAGCGCGCGCGAAAACCCTCGGACTTGAAGATGCTGTTGATTCCAGCTTGCAGTCGCTCGCCCAGGCTATTGATGCGGTCGATTGCCGCTTGATCCAATCTCTGCATGGCAGCCATGCCTGCGACCATGGTTATATTGTTGCCGTTGAAGGTGCCGCTATGCTGTATGACCTCGCTGGCTCTGTTCGGATTGAACTGTTCCATGATCGCGCGTTTGCCCCCAAAGGCCCCGATAGGGAATCCCCCACCGATGACCTTGGCCATAGCCGTCATATCCGGCTGAACACCGTAGATTTCTTGCATGCCGCCGCTGCTTAGGCGCAAGGTCACCACCTCATCAAATAGCAGCAAGACATCGTATTGATCCGCCAAAGCGCGCAGTCCGCCCAGGTATCCGGGCAAGGGCGGGATCATCCCGCCGGAATTGGCCATCGGCTCGACGATGATGGCGGCGATTCGACGGTGATGTTCCGCCAGGGTGGTTTCCATAGTATCAAGATCGTTAAAAGGCACAACCATGACTGTGTCCAGCACCGAGCTTGGCACCCCGCGCCCTTCGACCCGCGCTTCCAGCTTCTTGTCCCGATCCGGCTCGGCGCTGACGTTCACTTTGACCAGGTCATGCGCGCCGTGATAGCCGCCGTCGATCTTCACGATCACATCGCGCCGGGTGTAGGCCCGGGCGGCGCGCATCATCATCATGGTCGCTTCTGTGCCGGAATTCGTGAAGCGCAGCATCTCCACACTGGCGACGCGCTCAATCAGCAATTTGGCGAATTCGACCTGTGGCCTGGAAGCCGAGCCGAAGACCGTCCCCTGCGTTAACTGATCTGCCGCGTCTTCTACGATAGCCGGTGGGGCGTGACCGTGAACCAACGAAGTGTAGTTGTTGAGCAAATCAAGATATCGGTTGCCGTCGCAATCGCTCAGCCAAGCGCCCTCGCCCTTCGCCATATAGGTCGGATAGGGACCATAGTTCGTGGAAATGCGTGTATCGCCGCCCGGCAGGACCCGCCGCGCCTGGTCGTGCTGGGCTTGCGAATTCGGGGTTCGCCCCCGGTACCGAGCCAAAATATCATTTTCGACATCTGCCGCCCTGCCGGTCTTGATCATTGCCGTATCCTTGCCGGTAATCTCCCAGTCCTACGATGGTAAACGCTGGCAAGGACAAATGCAAAAGATCGCGCCTAATCACCAGGGCAATCGCTTCAAAATCAATAACCGTCGAATGTCGCATAAATCTAACGAATTGTAGACACACGCGCGACAATGCCGCCGCCCACGCAAAATACCTTGCATCCCGCGATGTTTAGCTCCCCCTCCCTGATGCCTCGGGGAGGGGGCCGGGGGTGGGTGTAGTGGTTCTATAAAACTGGACACTTTTTTCCAGAAATAGAGGGAGTGTTTTGATACCACTGCGCCTCGTATTCTGCCGGCGTCAGGTAGCCTAAGGCACTGTGAACCCGCTGGTGCGGATAGACTACTTCGATGAAGTG
>WTGF01000088.1 GCA_011525385.1 Chloroflexota bacterium
GGGGGGGGGGGGGTACCCCCTTCCAAGATCTGAGGACATGACAGTTTTTCGTTGGACAGGTAGTCGCGACAAAAGTTGCCAATTGTGGCGTGATTTCGGGCAACCTGATAGGGCGTGTGAACTTGGCTCGTTACGGGTTCAGTACGGAGGGATTCACGACAGAGGCACAGAGCGCGCAGAGGAGTGTGTCTCGGGCGACATGGCAGGTCGCCCCTGCAGCATTTCGTCATAAGCGATGCCTGGCGATTGCTTAGGTTTCGGTTTGACATTTGTTCGTCTTTGTCCATTTGCGGACACAGCAATATCGTTTTGGGAGATTAGCGCCTCTTTTTGGACAATGTCGCGTCGTTTGGGCCGGGCGCCGGGTTTGAAAAGCGGCGGCCCAAGCCGGGCGGCTGCGGATTCTCGCTTGTGGCATCAAGCGAAGGATACAGCAAGGCGGGGAGAAAAAGGCGACTATATGGTCGCGGTTTCGGCCTAGAGTCGCGGGCTAGCGGGAGGGGCAGCGAAAAGGTCACAGGAATGTCCCGCTCACACAAAATCGTAAGCGTTCTCGCCGCATGAGCGAAGCGGTTTACCTAACCAGGAACGGGCCAATCTCTTGTTTGGGGCTATCGGAGCGACTTGCAAGTTACGCAGACAATACAGGGGAATTAAAGGGAGAGGACAGGATTTGAACCTGGAAACAAAGTGCAGATACAAGCACTTAGCCGAAGACTCTCACCTGGTATAATACGCCGTCTTGCTCACACGCTTGCGCCGTCCGCTTGATCGTTCCACCAATGGGTCAATTCTTGATTCGCGCTAGGTCGACTCGGCATATTTCTTGAAATTGTCGAGGATCGCTTGCCATCCTATCCGCTGCATCTCAATCGGGTTTTCCGTCTCGGGATCAAATACTGTCCTGACCTTGGTCTTTTCTTCCAGATCCTCAAAACTGGTTTCAACTTTGCGGCCGTCTGGCATCGTATATACGAGTTTGCTCTCATGCAGGACTTGGTCATAGATCCCCTCAAAGTCAAAACCAAAGCTGCCATCTCTGGCTTCCATCCTAGAGCAAAGCCTGCCACTCACCCTGAGATCATTCTCAGCGCGTGGGCAGCACCAGTCATCCGACGCGAAGTTCCATTGGGTAATATGTTCGGGCAGGTTGAAGAACGTCCAGACATCGCTGCGCCCTCTGTTTACGACAGTTTCAATCGCGATTCCTTCACTCATTTACAGTCGTCCCGGGCGGGCATGATGGTAAGATTTGAAACGGAGAGGACAGGATTCGAACCTGCGGTACCCGTGAAGGTACAACCGCTTAGCAGGCGGCCCCAATCAACCACTCTGGCACCTCTCCATGCTGAACTATAAAGTTGTTAAGGTGGTTAAGGCGGAGAGGACAGGATTCGAACCTGCGGTACGGAGAACCGTACAATGGTTTTCAAGACCATCGCCTTAAACCACTCGGCCACCTCTCCAACTGTAAACCAAGTCTCGATGTGGCGCCGATAATGCTAGCACAGCGCCCTGTGCCCTGTCAATATCCCAGCGGCGGATGGCAGGGCAATTGCATCAAAATGTGGCGACTGACATGGTACGAAATCGGACTGATTATTAACCACCGAGGGCACCGAGAACACCGAGAAAAGCAAAGAACATAGCTCATCTTATGTTTCAGGCTTGCTTTTCAACCACAAATGAAGTTTCGCTGGCAACCTCGCCGCATTCAGGTGATGGAATTAGAAGGACAACCGACATGAAAGCTTAAACTCGGTGCTCTCGGTGTTCTCGGTGGTAAAAAAGTTGTTTGATGCAATTGCCCTGGGCGGATGGGCTGACAGTTGAGCGCTTTGCTGATCTCGTCTATACTGCGCGGACCCGCAGTTTCGAAGTGACCGATGGCTTTGACAGTTTTTGGATTCCTGTACCTAACGGTTTTGATCTTTCTGGCGAACGCGGCAAACGGACCCGGCAGGTCGCACCGGTACTCCCGCGTTCTTCAGGCAGCCATGCCCGCTGTCATCGCGGTCCAGTTGCTGAGCAGAATTTCTACGTCCGGCGTGAACGATCTTTTTCAATGGTCCTATTTGGGTTTTGCTGCCGCAGCGATCGCAATCATGCTGCTCTTGATCAGATTCGAGTCACCCTGGCGCCAGGTCGAGCGCTTGATCAGCGTTTCCGGACTGATCGCTTCACCGACATTTGACAGCCGGCGACCGATTCACCGCCTGGCGCTACTGCTCCTGATATTCGCGCTTGCCGTACTCTATTGGACTTCAAGCGCCGAGGGCGGTCCGCAAAAACTGCTCGACGATTATCCCCCCGTTGAAGGCGCTCTGCTCAACCTGACCACCGATGCGGCAGTATATGTTTTGCTGGCGTTCTTGGGCGTCGGCTGGCTGGTTCGCCGAGATTGGACGAATACTTTCGAGCGCCTCGGTTTGCGATTCCCTACTCGTATGGATTTGCTGGTTGGCATCGCGCTTGGCTGCATTTTATACCTTGGCGTTTCGCTGCTCATGTTACTTTGGCAAAGTACCGTACCCGCAAGCAGTTTCGAAGGGCAGACGGCGGCGGCGCGGCAGATTTTCGATTCCTTTAGTAGTTCGCTCTTCTTGGGAGCGCTCTTGGCTCTTTTAGCCGCAATAGGCGAAGAAACTCTGTTTCGCGGCGCCCTTCAGCCCGTTTTCGGCGTCGTGATCGCGTCGCTTTTCTTCACAGCGATCCACTTGCAGTACGCCGCTACGCCAGCAGCGGCAATCGTGTTTGTCGTCTCGCTCGCCTTCGGATGGGCGCGCGCCCGGCTTTGTACCACCGCGGCTATTATTGCGCATTTCGTCTACAATATGATCCCGTTTCTCTTGATAAGTCCCGCATAAGTCGACGAAATCACGGACATCAGAACGCAAATGACAAACCTCTACGCGCTGACCCCCTCAGAACTCAGCAGCTTGGTCGCCGAGTTCGGCGAAAGGCCCTTTCGCGCTCGCCAACTCTGGAAATGGATGTACGACAAGCGCGTGGATGACTTCGCCGCAATGACCGATCTACCCAAGCGCTTTATTGATAAACTCGGTCAAAGCGCTTCGCTTGGCAGCTTAGAGTTGATCGCGCGACAGAACAGCGCCGATGGTACAGAAAAGCGGCTCTATCAATTGGCGGACGGTCAATTGATTGAATCCGTCCTTATGCCTTATGAGGACCAGCGCAAGACCGCCTGTTTGTCGACCCAGGCCGGCTGCGCGATGGGCTGTGTCTTTTGCGCCACGGGTCAGATGGGATTCGCGCGCAACTTGGGAGCGGAGGAAATCTTCGAACAAGCGATGCTCTTCGCGCGAGAACTGGCTTCGCAGGGCGAACGGTTGAGCAATATCGTGCTCATGGGTATGGGCGAACCCTTCCACAACTATGAGGCGACCATGCATGCCATCCGTCAATTCATGCATCGCTTGGGCATCGGCGCTCGACACATCACCGTCAGCACCGTGGGATTGGCGCCACAGATCCGGCGCTTTGCAGACGAGGGTCTTCAGGTCAATCTGGCTGTCAGCCTGCACAAATCGGACGACCTCCAGCGTTCCGCGCTGATGCCCGTTAATCGTCGCTGGCCGATCGACGAATTGATCAGCGCCTGTCGTTACTACACGGCGAAGACAAACCGGCGCATCACCATCGAGTGGGCGGCTATCGCCGGCGAGAATGACAGCTCCGAAGAGGCGCACAAGCTGGGACGTCTGCTCGCCGGACTCTTGTGCCACGTCAACATCATTCCCTTAAATCCAACCGACAGATTCCAGGGCGCGCCAGCCGAACACGAGCGTATCGACAAGTTCAGGAATATCCTGAAGCACTATGAAGTGGCCAGTACCGTACGGCTGCGGCGAGGCATAGACATTGACGCCGGCTGCGGTCAATTGAAAACGAATCTTATTGAACTCGACCAGATTAGCGGCTAAGGCTTATGAATTTGTATGTCGCCAGCGTATATGCTTCTCCTGCCTCACCGCAAAAACTGATCAATCAGTCTCGGTCCGGGGAGTGGTGAATATGCTAAATACTAAGTCATTTGTAGAGGCGATCTACCAGGTCGCCCGCGTTTCCAGGTATTGTTTTCGGGCGACTTAATAAGTCGCCCCTGTTTACGTTGCGGGCAGCCAACCCCACCCCCCGGCCCCCTCCCCGA
>WTGF01000019.1 GCA_011525385.1 Chloroflexota bacterium
CTGCAACTTATTCTGGATCAAAGACAATGTTAAAACCTGTCGTGTCCTCAGCCATCAAGAGGGAAGGGGAGCAGCAAGTCCCTCCCTCATTTTGGGGGAGGGATTTAGGGAGGGGGGGCGGCAAATTGACGCACAATCTGATTTTGTTTGGGCGCGTTTGCCGGGCGCTGGGCATGAATGTGACGCCCAACCGCATGATGGATGTAGCGCGCGCCTTGGCGCACATTCAACTGGGGCGCAAGCAAGATTTCTATTACACGCTGCGGACGCATTTAGTCACGCATCCCAAGGAATTCGCCTATTTTGACGAAGCCTTTGATATCTTCTGGCGGCGACCGTCGGACGGTTTTACCACGCTGAATTTGCAGTCGCTGGGTGAAGAGCGGCGTAAAAGAAAGACACAGTTCCTGCCGCCGCTAGAATCTTCGCCGAGCGAGAACGGCAGCGACAGTAAGGAGCTGGATCCGGCCATGATCGCGCTGGTGCCAACTTACAGCCGGCAAGAGCGTTTGCGCCATAAGGACTTTGCCGAGATGAGCGCCGAGGAGTTGGAAATGGCGAAGCGCGCCATCGCCAAAATGCCGGAATCGCTCGGCATGCGCCGGACGCGCCGCTTTGAAAATGGCAAAGGTCGACAAATCAACATGCGGCGCCTGATGAAAGATGTGATCCGCAAGCGCGGCGATGTCACGGGCTTGCCGACGCATCGGCGCAAGGAAAAGCCGCGTCCTGTGGTATTGCTCTGCGATATCAGCGGCAGTATGGAACGATACACGCGTGTACTGCTGCACTTTATGCACACGCTGGCGGGCTCGCTGTTCCAGGTCGAATCCTTTGTCTATAGCACGGACATCACGCGTATCACGCGGCAGATCCGGCAAAAGAACGTGGATGACGCGCTGGAAGATGTCGGCCAAGCCGTCTTGCAGTGGGGCGGCGGCACCATGACCGGCGAATGTCTGCATCGCTTCAATTGGGTCTGGTCGCGACGTGTGCTGGGGCGCGGCGCGGTCGTGCTGTTGATAACGGATGGCTGGGATCGCGGCGATATCCCGCTGCTGCACCGGGAGATGGAACGGCTGCGGCATTCTTGTCGACGCTTGATCTGGCTGAATCCTTTGCTGGATGTGCCGGAGTATGAGCCGCTGACCCGAGGGGCGCAGGCGCTTTTGCCTTATGTGCACGACTTTCTGCCGATTACCAATCTGGCGAACCTGGAGGTGATCGTCAAAGCGCTCAACAATCTGAAGGGGCGACCGAGCGCCGAAGCCTATCGCAAGCGGTATTTGGCCTGACGGGCGACTCGACGAGTCGCCCCTACCGAGTGTCAAATGAACTGTCGGAGGGATGATGTTAGACATCCTGGATATGATAAACGACTGGATCGCGGCGGATCGTCGCGTGGCCTTGGCAACCGTGGTCAAGACCTGGGGATCGGCGCCGAGGCGTGAGGGATCGAAGATGGGCATCACAGCGGAGCCGGCGATGATCGGCTCGGTCAGCGGCGGCTGCGTGGAAGGGGCTGTGGTCGAGGAGGCGCTCGCGGGCTTTCGCGATGGCGCGCCGCGCTTGCTCAAATTCGGCGTGGCGGACGACCAGGCCTGGGAGGTCGGTTTGACCTGCGGCGGCAGCATCGAAGTCTTTGTCGAGCCGCTGGATACGATATGGTGGGACGCGCTGGCCGAGCTTGCGGCGGGGGACCATTTCGGCGTGACAATCACGGTCGTGGAGGGCGATTTGATCGGCGAGAAAGTCTTGCTCGATGCCCGGGGAGAGGTCCTGTTTCAGACGGATAACCTGAGTCAAGCGCACCTGGAAACCATGAAAGCCCTTGGCAACTCAAGCAAGAAAAGCGGCCTGGCAACGATGGGCGACGCGCGCGTCATGGTCGATATGCAAGTCGAGCGGCCGCATCTGATCCTGATCGGCGGCGTGCATGTGGCGATCCCGCTGGAGGCGATGGCGACGCAAGTCGGTTTTCGCGTCTCGATCGTCGATCCGCGCGCGGCATTCGCCTCGCGCGAGCGCTTTCCCAACGTGGCACAGATCTTGCACAGCTATCCGGACAAGGCCTTGCCGCAACTTGGTCTGGATCGCAGCACTTATCTGGCGGTCTTGACACATGACCCGAAGATTGACGACAAAGCGCTGATCACCGCCCTGCCGGCAAACATTCCCTACATCGGCGTTTTGAGCAGCGGACGCACGCACAAGCAGCGCGTGGCGCGGCTGAAAGAGGCCGGGCTCGGCGATGAATTGATCGCGCGGATTCGTACACCGATCGGCATCGACATCGGCGCGACTACGCCGGAAGAGATCGCGGTCTGTATCTTGGCGGAGATCATCGCCGCGCGAAACGGGCTGCGCCTAGACACCCCAGGTCACGCGCGATGAAGTTCGGTGAGGTGCCGATCGCCGAAGCAATCGGCGCGATTCTGGCGCACAAGCTCTACGATTCTTCGGGCAAGCTCGTCTTCAACAAGGGCCATGTGCTCGGCGAGTCGGATTTGGCGGACCTGCGCCGCCTCGGCCTGGAGCGCGTTACCGTCACCCAGTTGAGCGCTGCCGACCTGCACGAAGATAGCGCGGCCGAGCGCATCGGCAAAGCGGTTGCCGGTCCCATGGTCAAATGGCGGACGCCGGGCGTGGGACGCGCCAATCTGACGGCGGCGGAGCGCGGCGTTTTGCACGTTGATGTCCCCAAGCTCGAATTAATCAATAACATTTATGACGGCATCACCATCGCTACCTTGCGCGAATACAGCCTGGTCGGCGCGGGTGACATGGTGGCGCTGGTTAAAGTGGTGCCTTTTGGCGTACCGCAGGCGCGCGTGGTTGATGTGGAGCGCATCGCCGAAGCGAGCGCTGCCATTCTGCGCATTCTACCGCTGCAGGAGAAACGCGTCGCGCTGATCGTCACCGGCACGGAAGCCCGGCGCGAGCGCCTGCTCAAGAGCTTCCACGCGCCCGTCCTCCAGCGCGTCCAGGGCTGGGGCAGCCATTTGCTGGAACCGGCTTTTGTCGCGCATGACGCCGAAGCTATCGCTGGGGCAATCCGCGCCCAGGCCGGAGCGGATCTGATCTTGGTGGCGGGCATATCCGCCATCATCGACCGCGAGGACATCGTGCCCTCGGCGCTGCTGCGCGCCGGCGGCAGCATCACGCTGCACGGCGTGCCGGTGGATCCGGGCACGCTGCTGATGATGGGATACTTGGACGAGGTGCCGGTGGTAGGCGCGCCGGGCTGCGTCAAATCGCCCAAGACCAATGTCATCGACTGGATTCTGCCGCGCCTGCTGACCGGCGAGCGCCTGACGCGGGCCAACCTGGTGTCAATGGGTCACGGCGGTCTGCTCAAAGACATCGCCGAACGTCCCATGCCGCGCAGCGTGACGAAATGAAACATCGTCCCCCCACCCCCCAACCCCCTCCCCCACAAGGAGGGAGGGGGAGCGTCGTCAAACCCGCGCTTGCGCAGTCGGATGAGCTTCTCCCTGTTGCTACGGAGGGATTGAGGGGGGTAGGCTTTGGCGCGGTCATTTTGGCGGCGGGGCTGTCGTCGCGCATGGTTGAAAACAAGCTGCTGCTGCCCTGGACGGACGGGGAGCCTATCGTCCGTCATGTCCTCAAAGCCTATGTCGAGGCCAGAGTTGATCCGATCATCGTCGTGACCGGGCGCGATGCCGAGTTGGTGGCGGCCCGCCTGCGCGATTTCCCCCTTAGCTGCGCCCATAATCCCGATTATGCGACGGGTGAAATGCTGTCGTCGCTGAAGGCCGGTCTGCGCGCGCTGCCGGAGGGATTGGGCGCGGTTTTCATCCAGCCGGGCGATATGCCCTGTATCACGAGCGCGGTGATCAGGGGGCTAGCCGCGGCGCATGAGCCGGGCTGGAATATCGCGCCGGTATTCGAGGGGCAGCGCGGGCATCCGGTGCTGCTGGATCGGGCGTATTGGCGGGCGATGCTGGATTTGTCGGAGGGCGCCAGGCCGCGTGATGTGCTGGAAGGCGCGCGGGACAGGTTGCGTCTGGTGGATGTGGATGAGAGGGGCGTGGTGCTGGATGTGGATACAAGGGCTGCGTATGAGCGGGGGTTGGGGCGCTGAGGAGGCGACAGGTTTTGGGTAGCAAATTGATTTGCGCTTAATTGGGAG
>WTGF01000111.1 GCA_011525385.1 Chloroflexota bacterium
GCCGGTCGCCCCTGCCGAATCGTTCATATTTTGGGTTAGGAATCTCATGTCGAGGACTGGCTACGAAGTATTTCAAGCGAAAAGGATACATTACCTTGTCCTGACAAGATGCAGGTGATTGACGGCAACGTCATTCGATTGTACGATTTGACCGAATTTGTAGCCCAAGCCCCCTTTGGGGTCTTGAGCGATCAAAGACGCTGAACTAGCCTAAGAGAACGTATATGAGCAATTGGCGAGGGAGTAATCGTGACAGTTGAATCGAAAAGCAAGAACTCCGTCAAACGGAAAAGGCTAATTGTGGGCGCCGTCGTCGGCATCGCGGTGGCTGTCGCGGCGGCCTTTGTCTTGATCTCCAACCAGAGCGCTGTGAGCACGGATGCCTATGACTACTCCCAAATACCTCAAGGACGGCAGTCGGATGGCGGGTTTGTGCTGGGGGATCCCGATGCGCCAGTGACCATCGTAGCCTTTGAGGACTTCCTGTGCGGGCACTGCCAGCGCTACAAGGCAGAGGTTGAGAAGCTGATCTCGGAATATGTGGCGGAGGGATTGGCGCGCTTTGAGTATCGCTTCACCCCGGTTGTCGACCCAAGTTATTCCTGGCAGACGGCGAAACTGGCTGAGTGCTCGGAAAGCCTGCGCCCCGGTTCCTTCTGGAACGCGCATGACGCGCTTTACGAAATCGCCAGCGCGCGCCAATTCAGCGACAACTCGTCGCGCATCTTCGCCGAACGGATGAACATGTCCTACGCCGATTTATTGGTATGCACGCGGGACGCGGATCAGGTGAACAAGGATCTGCAGTTGGCGAACCAGCTAGGCGTGACAGGTACGCCCACGGTATTTGTGCGCTATGGCGATGGTTTCCCGCAGCCCTTCCCCTTCGGCAAGCAACCCAGCTTCGAGCAATTGGCGACGCTTATTGACGGGGCAAGCTAAGCGACGGGGGCCCTTAGTCGCATGCCGTTCCCCGACTTTTACGACGCGCGCAAGGTCGGCACAGCTTACAAAGCGAACATTTATGAGGCAGTAGAGGCCGGCGTCGAGTTGCGACTAGCGGCGGCGGAGAGAGACAGGCCGCAAGTTGCCCTGGTGCTGGTAGATATGCAGTGCGATTTCGTACATCGCGATGGGGCGCTCTATGTGCCCGGCGCCCTAGAGGACTGCCGTCGAATCGCCGAATGGATCTACCGTCATGTGGCGGCGATCAGCAAGATATTTGTATCGCTGGACAGCCACTATCCCTTACAGATATTCTTCCCTACCTGGTGGCGCAATGCCGACAAGCGACATCCAGCGCCCAATACGGTCATCACCGCGGAAGACGTACATGCGGGCAGATGGCAGCCGGTATACGAGCGGGAATGGACATCCCAGTACGTCGATCAATTGGAAAACCAGCACAAGAAGCAATTGATGATCTGGCCCTTCCATACCTTGGTCGGCACAGCCGGGCACAGCCTTTCACCCGCTCTCTATGAGGCGATTTGCTACCACAGCGCCGCGCGTCAAGCGCAGCCGGAACTTATCATCAAGGGCGAAATAGCGAAGACAGAACACTATTCGATACTTGAGCCCGAAGTCAAAGTGGCGGATCACCCGGGGGGTCAACTCAACGTGAAGCTGCTGGGCGAATTGGAGCAATTCGATCTGGTCTATATTGCCGGCGAGGCCAAGAGCCACTGCGTCCTGGAAACGGTAAACTCGATTATGCGCTACTTTCGAGGACAGCCACATGTCATCAGTCGTCTGCGCATTCTCGAGGATGCGATGTCCTCGGTATTTGTTCCGGGAATCGACTTCGAAGCGATGACGAATGCGGCCTTTGAAGAATATAAGACGCGGGGATTAAGTTTGGCAACGACGGGCGAAGGAATTGGCTAGGCTCATGCGAACGGTGGAATGGGACGGCGACGCCGTCAAAATGATAGATCAGCGGGCGCTGCCCTGGGAATTGGCATTTGTTCGGCTGGAAACGGTAGAAGCGGTGGCCGAGAGCATCCGGGATATGACTGTGCGCGGCGCGCCCGCCATCGGCGCTGCGGCAGGATTCGGCATGGCCCTGGCAGCGCGTCAGAGCGCGGCGACGAGGGTTGAGGCTCTTGTTGACGAGCTGCAAAACTATGCCGAGCTGCTAAAGTCGTCGCGCCCGACCGCGGTAAACCTGGCCTGGGCGGTCGACAAGCTCATGAAAATTGCCCTCAGCGGCGAGTTCAAGAGCGCGGATGACATGCGCGAAGTTTTGCTGGGAGCCGCGCAGCAGATCGCGGACGATGACGTGGCCGTCAACAGCCGCATGGGGAGCAATGGCGCGGCGTTGGTGCCGGACGGGGCGACGATCTTGCATCACTGCAATACCGGCGCCTTGGCGACGGTCGATTACGGTACTGCCCTGGGCGTGATACGCGCGGCATTTGAGCGGGGAAAGCGGATCCACGTTCTGCTTGACGAAACCCGCCCTCGTTTGCAGGGATCGCGCTTGAGCGCTTGGGAGCTGGAACAGCTTGGCATCAGCTATGACATTATTCCAGATACGGCCGCCGGTTATTATATGGGCAAAGGCGAGGTCGACATCATCCTGGTCGGCGCCGATCGCATCGCCGCAAATGGCGACTTCGCCAACAAGATCGGCACCTATCAACTGGCGATATTGGCAAAGGAGCATGGCATCCCTTTTTACACGGTCGCTCCAACCTCCACCATTGATTTAAGTTTGAGCAGCGGCGCCGAAATTCCCATCGAGGAGCGCGACCCCGACGAAGTCACGACGCCTTATGGCAATCGGATCGTGCCGGAGACTTTTCGCGCTCGCAATCCGGCATTTGATGTCACGCCCCAGCGCTATTTAAGCGGCATCGTGACGGAAAACGGCATCGCAAGGCCGCCTTATAGCAAAAGCCTGGCGCGCGCTGTGGCCGGAGAGCGGCTCTAGTCGAAGTCAGCCAGATTGATCCGCTCCAGGTCGGGATTGGCGCAAGGACGCCGCCCCAGTTTCGCCATATCCAACCAGTCTCCCCTCACCTTGACGCGAACGATATCCATTGTGAAATCGGAGTTGGTGCGTTTGTCGTTGTTCAGCAAGCTGGATCCGACGCCATAACTGTCGACCGGAACGCCTTGGCGTTCGAAGCGGGCGATCTTTTCCCGATTGAAACCGCCGGAGACGACGATTTGCGTCCCGCGGCAAAATTCGCTGGCTAGCCCCTGAAGGTTGGCCGGTAGATCCCAGTTTTCCCAGGCGCTATCGATGGCTTCGCGCACGATACGCACCAATTGGGGGCTGACGCCCGGTTCCGCGCTTTCCGGCAGGGACCTGTCGCGCAGCTTGGCGCTGGTATCCAAGCGGACCCCGTGCAAGGTCCAGCGCTTCATCTCGGAGCGGTTGCCCTCTTTATAGGCGGCGAGATAATGTTGCCAGTAGGCCGAGAGGGTGGCGCGGGCGGCCGCTACCGTATCGTTATTGAAATCCGCCAGGAGAATACGCGGGCTTTCGACGGGTATGTGGCGGGCGAACTGGATCATTGTCTCGACGCTGTCCGCCAAGAAACAAGCGATCATCGCGTGGGGCACGGTGCCAAGGCCCTTGCCGCTCCAAAGAGAGGCCTGCGCGTCCGTGCTGACCAGGGGCGGGACCTCAATGCCCGTATCGAGATGATAACGATGCAGCGCCAGCCAATAGGCGTAGCCGTCGATGGCTTGTACCTCCGGCAGGTCAAAACGCGCCGGGAAGAATAGTATCGGTTTTCCCCTGGCGGCTTCCAGCACTTCGTAGACATTGGTAGCGATACGACTGGCGCGGGAAAGCACACCCAGCATCGAGGTTTCCAGCAGCGCGAAGTCACGATAGCGTCCGCGCAACTGCAAGACGGTCAGCACGTTTTCGGGGTCGCCGTCATAAAAGGTGACCACGCCATCCTGCACGGCGTCAATCTCGAGCTCTTGCCAGGTCTCGACCCAGGTATCGTTCCGATCGAAATAGCCCGTGGCATAACGCAATTGCGCGAGGGCATGATCGACGCCGGCAATCAAGGCTGTGGGCGAGCGGCGATTGAAGATCTGCGCTTCCACCTCGATGTTCCCGACCAGGAGTTCATCGGCGCCGTCGGCTCCGCGCGGGTTACGCCCTCGGTAGCTGTATCCCTCAGCCTGAAGACTGTTGAGAATGAGGGCGGCGTTGCTGAAATACTTGTCGGCGTAATATCCGCGGCGCAGCGCGTCCACGTTGATGGCAAATCTGTCGGTCTTCAAGCGTTTCTTGTCGAATATCGACATCCGTCGCCCGCCTCCCCTAGCGCGTGCCGCCTGGCAACCGCGTGAGATTTCGCCATTCTACCCCATCCCCGGCCCTTCCCCGAATCATCGGGGAAGGGTGACTCGTCGTCGCAGTTGATATTTTTGCATGAATTACTTGGTTTTACTAAGAACCCGAAGGATTTTAACCACTGAGGCCACCGAGGACGGCGGTGGGCGAGCCAAGGCTCGCCCCTACGGCCAAATTTTTCTTTGGGGTTGCGCGACTTACTCGGATTTACTCCTGTGCATTTGCGATGAAATGAAATATCTTAATATCGACCGATTTCGATACAGTACCGAGTTCGCCGCTGCTGTACATGTGATTCAGAATTGCGCTATAATCCACCCCTGCGATTTTTTGCGTCACAGGAACGGAATAGAGCCATGCAAATAGTCATTACCGGATCAATCGCTTACGACTATCTGATGCGCTTCCCCGGCCACTTCAAAGAGTACTTCATTGCCGATGCGCTCGATCACATCAGTCTCAGTTTTCTGGTGGACGAAATGAGCAAACATTGGGGAGGCGCAGCGGCCAATATCGCCTTCACGATGGCAAAGTTCGGTATTCGCCCGAAGTTGATGGGCACGGTTGGCGGAGATTTCGGCGATTACAGAGGTTGGCTGGAAGACAAGGGCGTCGATTGCAGCACTGTGGTCCAGATTGATGAAGTCTTAACTGCCTCATTCTTTGGCAATACCGATGAGGACAACAATCAGTTGGCGTTCTTCTACGGCGGCGCCATGAACCTGGCCAGGAACTATTCGCTGGCTGATGTCACCAGCGAAAGTCCTGATATGGTCGTCGTCTCGCCCAATGATCCTGTGGCCATGGTCAAGCTGACCGATGAATGTCGCGCGCGAGGGATTCCTTTCGTCTATGACCCCAGCCAGCAGGTGCCTCGCCTGAGCGGCGACGAACTCAAGCGCGGCATGCTGGGCACGCGCCTGATGGTGGTCAATACGTATGAAGCAAGTGTCATTTGCAGCAAAACCGGCTTAACGCTCGATGAACTGCGTGATCAGATCGAGATTCTGATTGTTACGGCAAGCGAAAATGGATCCACCGTTTATGCCGCGGACGAGGTAATGGAGATTCCAGCATTCGCGCCAACTGAAATCAAGGACCCTACCGGCGCCGGCGATGCCTATCGCGCCGGTCTGATGGCGGGTATCGCGCGCGGTCTTCCGTTGGAGACCTCCGCCAAAGTTGGCGCTCTATCGGCAACCTTTGCGCTGGAGCAAATTGGCACGCAGAATCACGATTTCACCGCTGCGGGTTTTGTCGAGCGCTTCCGCAGTCTTAGTGATGACGGCGGCGACCTGGATCGCTTGCTGGACGCTTGAGAGCGCGCGGCCGCCACGGGTAGTGTATCCTTTTCGGTTGAAACAAGAAGCTTAACCTCCGAGAATAATCATAGCGCATTGTTGCTCTCCCTGTTCCCAGCAAGCGCAAGCAAGACATACGAAAACTGATTGGAAATCTATGCCAAGAGTGGGCGAGCCGGTGGACTCTGTTGAAAAACTACTCTAACCCCTCCCCCAGCCCCTCCCCAAAGCATTGGAGAGGGGTGCTTACGGTGCAAGACAGACCATCATTGCACTCAAATCCCTGTTCTTCAACAGAGTCCACCGGCTCGCCCGTACAACTACTGGTTATTTTGGCAATTTCATTCCTACAGCAATCATTTTCATTATTTACTTGCACTTACTGAGGGATTTTTCACCACAAAGACACAAAGAGCACGAAGGATTTTAACCACCGAGGATACCGAGGACGGCGGTGGGCGACTCACAGAGTCGCCCCTACAATTCGTCAGAATGTTGTGAAATTCGACATTATTTGATTCTGGTGCGATTGCTCTGCGGGCGCCACGAAGGGCGAGGACAGGCTCCCGCGGATATGATACAATCAATGCGTTTTGGTTTAGATGAACAATTCGGGAGAAGACATGAGCATTGCGAACGACATCAAAGACGTGGAGTTGGCTACCGGCGGACGTTACCGTATCGAGTGGGCGGGCCAGGAGATGCCCGTTCTGAAACAGATACGCGAGCGGTTCGCCAAAGAGAAGCCACTTGCTGGCGTTCGTGTATCGGCTTGCTTGCACGTCACCACCGAAACAGCCAACTTGATGCAGACGCTGCAAGCGGGCGGGGCCGATGTCGTGCTCACAGCCTCCAATCCCTTGTCCACACAAGACGATGTGGCCGCTTCGCTTGTGGCCAACAACGAAATCCCGGTCTATGCCATCAAGGGCGAGGACAACGAGACCTATTACCGGCACATTCACGCCGCGCTTGATCACAAACCGCATATCACGATGGACGACGGCGCCGACCTTGTGGGTACGATTCACAAGGATCGTCGCGAGACCCTTGACGTGATTATCGGCGGCACCGAAGAGACGACGACCGGTGTCATAAGGTTGCGCGCCATGGCGAATGACGGCGCGCTCGAGTTTCCGGTCATTGCCGTCAACGACAGCGCGACCAAACACCTCTTCGACAATCGTTATGGCACTGGTCAGAGCACACTGGACGGCATCATACGCGCGACGAATATATTGCTTGCCGGGCGCGTGGTCGTCGTTGCGGGTTATGGATGGTGCAGCCGCGGGATTGCCATGCGAGCGGCCGGGCTGGGCGCCAATGTCATTGTCACCGAAGTCAATCCCCTGCGCGGGCTTGAAGCCGTCATGGACGGTTACCGCGTCATGCCTATGGCTGAGGCGGCGAAGATCGGCGAGATCTTCGTTACCGCAACCGGCGACATCAATGTGATCGACAGCCAACATTTCGAAGTAATGAAAGAGGGCGCGATCATCTGCAACTCCGGTCATTTCAATGTCGAGATCAACCTGAAAGGACTTTCGGAGATGGCTTGCGGTCCTCCAAACCTGGTGCGTCCCTTCGTAGAAGAGTACCGGCTGGGTGATCGCTCGATCTATGTCCTGGGTGAGGGTCGCTTGATCAATCTGGCCGCTGCCGAGGGGCACCCCGCTTCCGTGATGGACATGAGCTTCGCCAATCAGGCTCTGGCTGCCGAGTTCATGATCGCTAACGTCAAGACCCTGGATAATCATGTCCATACGATTCCAGCGGACGTGGATGCGGAGATCGCGCGACTCAAGCTGGGCGCCATGGGCGTTGAAATCGACACGCTGACGGCGCAACAGGAAGCGTATCTCAATCAGTGGGAAGAAGGCACTTGAGGCAAGCGCCCGCGGGCGGGGGAGTTCGACCAATGCGCCGATTCGTTGTATAGTTTAGATAGTGGCGTTTTATCCGCAGCGCGAAGAGAAGGAACAGGATCATGAAAATTAGATTAATTGGTATCGTCCTATTTATGTTATATCCTGCGCTCCTGTTAGCGGCTGCACCATCGTTGGCACAAGGAGGCGCAAGAGCGCGCTTTGTCAATGTGGCGCCCGGTACGCCGTCGCTCGACATCTTGGTGAATGGCAAGTTGGTCGAATCCGACTTGTCCTACGGCGAGTCGAGCGCATACTTGAACGTGCCTTCAGGGACCATTGATTTGAAAGGCATGGTCTCGGGAAGCTCCACCGTACAGCTTGGGCATAGCGCGGATGTTGCGTCCGGATCGGCGACATCGTTCGTGATTTCGTCGGCGGAATCGCCGCGATTCCAGGCAATTCCAGAGATTTTGGGTAGTCTGGATTTTGGCGCAACGCGGCTGTCGATCGTCTACGCTATTGACGAAGGATCGCCGGTGGACATTGTCTTCCGGGAAAATGGCGAGATCTTGGGTGCAGGGATTAGCCCCGGCGCCGTGGTCGGTCCCTATGAATTGAGGGCCGATGTTTATGACTTGGATCTGGTTGTGGCAGGGGACGCCAGTAGTGCGTCAATTCTCGATTTGACTATGCCGGTATCCGCCGGGACCAGCCAACTCGCTATTATCTATGGCGCCGCAAACGATCCGCAAGTGTTGACCACTGCGGCTCCCACGGCCCCGACAACTGACAGCGGGCTGGTACGATTTCTTCACGCAGTTCAAGGCGCGACTCCGTTCGCGTTAAGCGTCGACGGCGCGCCGATCGTCCCGTCTCTCGCATATGCAATGCCGTCGGAGCACATCGCCTTGCCGAGCGGATCGCATCGAGTTGCGCTAAGTATCGGTGGCGCGGAAATCACTGCAATGACCTTGAACGTCGCTGCCGGCCAGGCTCAAACCGCCGTTGTCATGGGCTCGCCGGCGAATCTGAGCATGTCATCTTATAGTGACGACCTCAGCGGTATTGACAGGACTTCGGCCCTGGTGAGTTTAATCAATGCCATTCCAGGCAGCACCGTCGATCGCTTGACCCTGTCGAGCGGCGCAGTAGCCGCAACGGGCGTGGCATATGGAAGCGCGAGCGGCGCGGCAAAAATCGTCACTGGCAAGCAAGGATTGTCGCTAGATTTAACAATTGGCGACGATAGCGGAAGGGTCAACCTGCCGGACAGCCGGTTCAACGGCGGCTCTTATTACAATCTGATCGCCTTGCCCGGCAGCGCATTTTCCGGTCCCCAATTGCTGATTGCCGAAACGAGCATTCTGCGTGGTCTCGACCTTGAAGTTATGATGATGGAGCAAGAGACAGCGCAGGCGGCTCCGCCAGCGGAACGGGTAGAAGAAGTAGAGGAAGTAGAAGAAGAAGTATCGCAACCTGTCGTCATCACAGCCGCTGAAATTGACGGCCCGACCGCTCGCGTGAATCTCAATCGCGGCGTCAACTTGCATTTGCGGCAATATCCTCATGTCGAAGCGCTGTCGCTGGGGCTGACGCCAGGCGATACGACCTTGATCGTATTAGGGAGACGCGGCCTAACAGAATACTACGGCGAGGAACCCGCCGATGAACCGGTCGATTTGAGCGGCTTTGATGCCGATCCTGCGGAAGGATTGGAACGCTGGCAAGACCTGGAACCCGCCGAAACCTGGCTCTTCGTCACGTATATGACGCCCGATGGCGGCACGATTGACGCCTGGGTTAACGCCCTGTTCCTGCAAGTATCGGATGAAGACGGAGAAGCGCAGCGCTTGGCCGATCTGGAAATGATACGGCAGAATCAGGCGGGCTTGTCCAGGGCTACGTCCATCGGTCCGCCGCAGCCCCTCGAGCGCGTCAGCGCTTATGCATATAACCTGAACGCGGGTGTAAATCTTAATATCCGCATGGCGAACGACGTCAGTTCCGAGAATTTGGGTCAAGTCGCAAATGGAGATTCATTACGGCTGATCGGGCTGGACGAAGCCGACGAATGGGCATATATCGAGTATAAGGCGACGGATAGCGTGATCATCAGCGGCTGGGTAAGCACTCAATACGTTCAAATCTTGCTCGACGGGAGGCCGACCAGCCTCGAGGCGCTGCGGGAATTCGACGCTTCCCTGATTTCAGTGGTGGACGATTCAACCCGCGGCGGCATCAATTTGGCGGGCGATGCCGAAGCCCCGGCCGCGCCGACCAAGGATCCCCTGCTCGGCGCCGTCCTCGCGACGGTCGACTTGAATCCCGACGCTAATCTTCACCTGCGATTGCGACCAAATGCGACCAGCGAATCACTGGATCTCATTCCCTCTCGCACGAGTGTGATCGTTGACGGCTTCACCGAAAGCGAAGAATGGTACCGGGTCAGCTATGAAGGCGTGCCGGGCTGGATATCGGCCGCTTACGCAGTGCTGTCCTTCAACGATCGTTATATGCCTATGGAAGAAATACTGGGACGCCTGACGCTCTTTGATGATTTTGGCATAGAGATGCCAGAGGAAGAGACGGATGAGATGGCGGGTCAATAGGGCGCTCCGGACATCGCCGATAAGGCAAGTCGGGTACTCCGACCAAATGCCGCCTTGTCTACCCCCATCCCCCGGCCCAATGCCCCCTCGGTCCCCTGCCTCACGGCTGAGGAGGCGACAGGTTTGAATATCGCGCATATCTCAAGGCCAACCCCTCCCCCCAGCCCCCTCCCCGAAGCATCGGAGAGGGGGAGCGCGCCGCAAGAAGATGGTATTATATGTTCATTTTCGTGAATTTCAGCAAGTTAAATCCCAAATCCAATGTAGAGTCACCCTTCCCCGATGATTCGGGGAAGGGCCGGGGATGGGGTAGAAAAAACCTGTCGCCTCCTCAGCGCCTCACGGGGGAAGTATCCCCAAAATGAGGGAAGGGCGCCCGCGAAATGAAATTCAGATTTTGATATTACCGCATTTCTGCGAGGTATCACGCAGTATATTTCCGCATTTTCGCGCCACTTCTACATTGCCAAGCAAGCCTTAGAAGATCAAAGCTGATCGGCTATAATGTCGCTGGATTCAATAATCCAGCGCTCTCAGGAACAGCCATTGCGGATCCTAATCACTGGCGCCGGCGGATTCGTCGGCCACCATTTGGCCAATCATCTGGGCGATTCGCAGCCGGCCGCGACGCTTTATGGCACGACGCTATTGCCAGGTGAAAGTGTCAGTCCGGCGATCGATATCGCCCGGCAAGTTGATCTCAAAGAATCTCGGCAAGCGCGCGATCTGCTGGGGGACTTTGCGCCGGACGTGATATTTCATTTGGCCGCGCAAGCATTTGTTCCGCGATCTTTTGAGGATCCTTGGGAGACCCTGGAAAATAACATCCGCTCCCAACTCAACATCATTCAAGCCTGCCTCGCACTTGATCTGCGCCCGCGCACGGTGATCATAAGTTCAGCCGAGATATATGGCGCTGTCTCACCGGACCAGTTGCCCCTGGACGAGCGGACAGAGATTCGTCCCAGCAATCCCTATAGCGTTAGCAAAGTGGCGCAAGATATGCTGGCGCTGCAATTTCATCTCAGTCACGGATTGCCGATCATGCGCGCGCGGCCATTTAACCACATTGGGCCGGGCCAGAACAGTCGCTTCGTGGCGCCGGCATTTGCGATCCAGATCGCCAAGATTGAGGCGAATCAGCAAGAGCCGTTTATATATGTTGGAAACCTGGAAGCCAAACGAGATTTTACCGATGTGCGCGACATCGTCCGCGCATACAAGTTGATTGCCGAAAAAGGCAAACCCGGAGAAGCCTACAATGTCGCTTCCGGCAGGTCAAACAGCGTGCGACAGATCCTGAACAGCTTGCTCGGGCTGACTGACATTGAGATTGAAGTACGCGTTGATCAGGCTCGCTTGCGCCCGGTTGACATCGCCGAGATTCGCGGTGATGCCGGCAAGCTGCGCGGCGACACCGGGTGGGCGCCGAGATTCACGTTGCAAGAAACTTTGAAAGATGTGTTGGCGGATTGCCGCCGGCGCGTCAACAGCGCATGAGGAGTTCCCTTATATGAGTAAGAGAGCGCTTATCACCGGAATCACTGGCCAAGACGGCTCGTACCTGGCTGAATTTTTGTTGAGCAAGGGCTATGAAGTCTACGGAATGGTTCGCCGCACCAGCACAGTTCGCTATGAGCGGATTCAGCACATCCAGAATCAAATCCAGATTGTGCAGGGCGATATGGGAGATCATGCCAGTTTGATCACCGCGATCAGCACGATTCAGCCGGACGAGATATACAACCTGGCGGCGCAGAGCTTCGTGCCAACTTCCTGGAATCAACCGGTCTTCACGGGCGACATCACGGGATTGGGCGTGACGCGCATACTTGACGCCATTCGCTCGGTCAATCCGGGGATTAAGTATTATCAGGCCTCTTCAAGCGAGATGTTCGGCAAGGTACGCGAGGTGCCGCAGAAGGAATCAACGCCATTTTATCCGCGCAGCCCCTATGGCGTAGCGAAAGTCTATGGCCACTGGATCACGGTGAATTACCGCGAGAGCTACGATCTCTTCACTTGCAGCGGTATACTTTTCAATCATGAATCGCCGCGTCGTGGTCTGGAGTTTGTCACGCGCAAGGTGACCCATCATGCGGCCATGATCAAGCTGGAATTGGCCAAGGAGATCCGCATTGGCAATCTGGAATCGCAGCGGGACTGGGGTTTCGCAGGAGATTATGTCCGCGCCATGTGGTTGATGCTGCAGCAGGAGGAGCCGGAGGATTATGTGATCGCCACCGGGAAGACGCATTCCGTGGAACGCCTGCTGGAGGTTGCCTTTGGTCATGTCGGGCTCAATTGGCGCGACTATACCGTGCAAGATCCGCAATTCATGCGACCGGCGGAAGTCGACCTGCTGGTGGGTGACGCCAGCAAAGCCAAGCGAAAACTCGGCTGGCAGCCAGAGGTCAGTTTTGAAGAGTTGATCGGAATGATGGTTGACTCCGATCTCAAGAAGCTGCGCGACAATCCAACACCGGTCATGTGATGCCTACCCCCGGCCTGGTCGATACACACTGCCATCTCAATTTCCGCGCCTATGCGGATGACCTGGACGCGGTCATGAAACGCGCTTCCGATGCCGGGGTTCGTCAGGTAATCGTTCCAGCGATCGACCTCGACAGTTGCTGCGAGGCGCTTGCGCTGGCACGAGCATATGCGGGCCTCTACTGCGCGCTGGGGATTCATCCCAATAGCAGCAATGACGCCGATCCCGCTTGTATCGAGCGAATACGAGACTGGTCTCAACGGGACGAAGCAGTCGCGATAGGCGAAATCGGCCTCGATTATTATTGGGACAAAAGCCCGAAGCCTGTGCAAATCAAGTGGTTCGAGATGCAACTTGAATTGGCGGCGGAACGAGGCTTGCCCGTCATCATCCACAATCGTGAAGCCAGTAATGACGTGCTGGAGATACTTGCGTCCTGGGCGCCCAGCCTGAGCCCGGATCTGCGGGATCGCCCGGGCGTCCTGCATTCGTTCTCCGGCGACAAAGCGCAAGCCGAGCGCGCCTTGGCGCTGGGGTTCTACCTGGGATTCACCGGTCCGCTCACCTTCAAAAAGGCGGGGGAATTGCGTGACATCGCGAAGTCCGCCCCGCGTGATCGACTGCTGATCGAGACGGATGGTCCCTTCCTGACGCCGCAGCCCTACCGCGGGAAGCGCAACGAACCGGCTTATCTGCCACACATCAACGAGAAACTGGCTGAACTGCATGGCGTTTCCCCGATCGAAATGGGGCGTCAAGTATCCGCAAACGCCGCAAAGCTATTTTCGCTGTCATTGCCGCCGGACAAGACAGCCCTCAATTGACCTCGGATTCCGCTAAACATTGGTACACTGTGATCATGTACGTGATTGACGGAGTCTGACTTGGCGGAGATCTCGGTTATCATCGTCAATTGGAATGTGCGCGATCTGTTGGACAAATGTCTGGCCAGCTTGTTTGAAGCGCAAGATGCAGCCGACCGCGGCGACGGGAAAAGACCCCCGCTGGAAATCATCGTTGTCGATTGCAACAGTCAGGACGGCAGCGTCGCTATGGTGCGCGAGCGATACCCGAGGGTTAAGCTGCTGCCGCAATGCGAGAACGTCGGCTTCACGCGCGGCAACAATCTGGGTATGGAAGCGGCGGCGGCTGATACATTTTTGCTGCTCAATCCCGACACGGAAGTCCTCAAAGACAGCCTGATTACAATGCTAAGATACCTGCAGCAGCAGCCCGGCACAGGCATTCTGGGGCCGCATACGCTCAATACCGACGGCAGCCATCAGTCCACGCGCCGGCGCTTTCCAACGCTGATGACCGGCATATTCGAGAGCACGTGGCTATCCGTTTTGGCGCCTTCTGGCGTATTCGACAGCTACTTCATGCGCGATACGGAGGACGACGAGATATTGGAAGCCGACTGGGTGCAAGGATCGGCCTTGATGTTGCGGCGAGCGGTCTACCAGGAGATCGGCGGCCTCGATGAAGGATTTGTCATGTACTCCGAAGAACTGGACTTTTGCAAACGCGCCAAAGACGCAGGCTGGAAAGTGATGTACCACGGAGGCGCCAAGATACGGCATCATGGCGGCAAGAGCAGCGAGCAAGTTGCTGCCTTCAAGCAGATTCAGTTTCATAGCAGCAAACTGCGTTACTTCCGCAAGCATCACGGTTACGGGCATTATGCATTGCTGCGCGCGCTGCTGCTGGCGCAATTCTGTTGGCAACTGGTTTTGGAACTCGGCAAAGCCTGCATAGGACACAAAGTCGCGCTGCGCCGCCAGCGCATCAAGACTTACTGGCAAGTTCTGCGGGATGGCTTGAAAGCGGAGCTATGAAAATTGGGCTAATCAGTGGCGAATTCCCGCCGATGCCCGGGGGCGTCGGACATTATTCGCGGATTCTCGGGGAGCGAATGCAGGCGCAAGGTCATTCTGTGCGCGTGCTCAGCAGAAGCGGATCCAATTGTGATGAATTGGAAATCACGGGCGTATCGGGCTGGGGATTGAAGCAGGTCCTGAAGATCAAAGCCTGGGCTGAGGATCACGAGCTTGACGTCATCAATGTGCAATTCCAAACCGCGGCCTATGATATGTCGCCCTGGATCCACTTTCTGCCATCTTTGCTTGATCAGCCTATCGTAGCGACTTTTCACGATCTGCGTCATCCCTATCTCTTTCCGAAGGCCGGTCGCCTGCGCGACTGGATCGTGATGCATCTGGCCGGGAGCGCCGACGGCGTGATAGCCACAAATCCCGAAGATGAGAAAAAGCTGGCTCGCGCGCCCATGCGCGCGATCATTCCCATCGGCAGCAATATCCTCTGCGAAGCCGCGTCCGCTGAGTCGACAGCGCGCTGGCGCGAGGAACTGTCCCTCAGCGATTCGACGACTTTGATCGGTCATTTTGGATTCGTCCAAGCGATCAAGGGCATCGACTTGCTGGTTGAGGCCTTGGCGGAACTGCGCGGGAATGGCCACGATGTGCGGCTGCTTTTCATCGGCGGGGGGCGCAATGCGGTCAATGCCGACGCGGGCGAAAGCTACCGCGAGAGCCTTGAAGATCGAATCAGGGAATATGGGCTGGGCGATGTCGTTCGCTGGACCGGTTTCTTGCCGGAGGCCGAGGTGGCCGCTTGCCTGCAGGCGGTCGATATTGTTACATTGCCCTATCTCGATGGCGCTTCCTACCGGCGCGGCAGCCTGATGGCGGCCATCAATTACGGCTGCGCTATTGTGACAACTCAACCGAGGGTCGAACATGAAAGTTTCATTCACGGAGAGAACATCTGGTTGATTGATCGAGGATCGGCGACGGCAATCAGCGATGCGATCATTCAGCTGATTCAGAATCCGCAGACCGTCAATCATTTGCGGGACGGGGCGCGACAACTTCGGCTTCGATTCGATTGGGATGTCATCGCGCGCGATACGCTGGCCTTCTTCGAAGAAGTGCTGCGCACGACGGGACACCGCCTGGCACGAGAGGACGACTGACCTCATGCGCCCCCTTTGGCGGTACTCGCGCGATCCAGACACGCTCGCGCTGGCTTGCCTGGCGATGCTATGGCTGTTCTTTTTTTGGCGCCTGTTCACGCCGATAGCCGCCGACCAGGCCTCCCTCGCCAAAGGCGACTTCTCGGCTCAGTTTGTGGCCTTTGCCGGATACCAGTATCAGCGCCTGTCGCAAGGGGAAATACCGCTTTGGAATCCCTACAATAACGGCGGCCTGCCTTTTATCGGGGATACACAAGCGGCGGTCTTTTATCCGCCGCGCTGGATAACGATCGCCCTCAGCTCCCTGGCAGGGGGATGGAGTTATAACGCGCTGCAACTGGAAATGACCGCCCATGTGCTGATTTACAGCCTGCTGATGTACCTTTTTCTGCGGCGACTCACCCTTGGGCGCCAGCTTAGTTCGCTGGCGGCCCTGGCAGGCGCGATAGTCGTCGCCTACGGCGGCTACACCGGCAGCTATCCGCCCTTGCAGCTCGCGATCCTGGAAGCGGCAATCTGGTTTCCGCTGGCTTGTCTCGGGATTCTGGAAGCGACTCGGTCAAGAGAACTTTCATATCCCTATCTCGCCCTGGCCGGCTTCGCGCTAGGCATGTCCTGGCTTGCAGGTCATCCGCAAACGAGCTGGTTCATGACCTATGTTCTTTGCGCGTACTTTGCCTATCGCAGCTACCGACAGAAAATCGGCCCGCGCGCCTTCCTGCTTGGCGGCGTTAGTTTTGGACTGGTGGCCTTCAGCGTCGGCGCCGTCACACTGCTTCCCGGTATCGAGTATCTGCTGCATACGTCGCGCGCGGGCTTGGGTTTCGAGCAAAAGGGAAACGGATTCCCCATCCAAGACATGGCGCAAATTGTATTTCCCGGCTCGGTCAGCCTATGGTCTCCCCTTTACATTGGCTTGCCCTCTCTATTCTTCATCGCCGTAGCCCTGGGCCGCAATGCCGGGGAAAGTCGCTTCTGGCTCGCTGTAGCGTCGATAGGGCTGATTCTGAGTCTCGGAGCGAACAGTCCCTTCTATCACCTTGCATACAACCTCGTTCCAGGCGCCCGCTTTTTCCGTGGACAAGAACGCGCGGCGTTCGTGGTCGCGAACAGTCTGGCGATAGCGGTCGGTTTTGGCGTGGT
Source organism: Chloroflexota bacterium (assembly GCA_011525385.1). Taxonomy (GTDB): domain Bacteria; phylum Chloroflexota; class Anaerolineae; order Aggregatilineales; family Phototrophicaceae; genus UBA6055. The sequence continues at coordinate 16,735 of WTGF01000111.1, forward strand.
CGCCGCCGGCAATTGGAGCAACCATTTCCATCGGCAGCGCGCCCTGCGCTGGTGGCGCAACTTCGTCGCGCTTGTCATTGCGGTCGCCTTCGGGGCCTTTGTCTTGTGGATGGGCGAGGGTCCCCGCTGGAGCCCCCTGTTCAACATCGCGTCTCGCAGCGCTGTGATTATGGCTCTCAGCGCGCCCGTGCTATTCGCTTTCGCAAGACGGCCGCATCAGTCCATTGTGGGAATCGCATTAATCGCGCTAATCACCTTGGACCTATTTTCAGTAAGCCAGGACCATCCGGGCACTTACGACCCGATACCCTATGCCAGCCAATTGGCTATGGCGCCTCCCCCGCTCCTACAAACAGTGATGAATGAGCCTGACGCCGGCCAGCCATTCCGGGTCGATGGATTCCGTGGATTGGGGGGAAACTTTGGCAGTCTGTACGGCTTGATGGATATGCGCGGGATTAGTCCGCTCTTTTTGGAGGGTCCATACCAAATCATCCACCGAGATTATGTGAACAACCCTTTAGCGTGGGAATTATTCGCGGTCAAATTCGTCTATAGCGGGTCGGAGACCCTGTCAGTGCCCTCGACTGTGGTGGCCACGGGAAACGATAGCGAAGGCGCGGTCTACGCGCATCTGCTTGACGACCCGCGCCCCTTCGTCCATCTGGTAAACCATGCCGATGTGGTCGACAGCGACGGCTTCGCCCGGGCCTTGATGGACGACCCGCGCTACGATGTGCGCAGCAAAGTTGTTTTGCACAGCGCGCCTAACCTGGATCTGCCCAATAACGGCACAGTCGGAACCGCTACAGTCAAATCCTACCAGGAGGAAGAAATCGTCATCGAAGTGGACAGCGCCGACAATGCCATACTTTCGATTGCCCAGCCTCATTACGTGGGATGGACCGCGCAACTGAACGGCCGGCCGGCCGAGATCCTGCGCGCCTATGGCGGTTTGAGCGCTGTGGAGATCCCGGCCGGTCAAGTTTCACTGCAATTGCGCTACAATCCGCTGAGTTATGCGATTGGCTTGGTCGTGAGCGGGTTCGCCTGGCTGGGCCTCGCTCTGCTCGCCATTGTCAAATTGCTCCGGAGGTAAACATTGGCGTCTGTCAACGCTCTGCAAATCTGGATCAGTCAGGTCAAAAGCCGCCGCTATTGGACCGCGGTCGGATTCGCCATAGGCGCGCTGGCGACATTGATTGGCTTCATGATCGCCCTTGCGGGACCCTTCCTGACGCTGGCGGCGATATTCGGCATATTGGCGGGTCTTTATGTCATGACCGATATCCGCGTCGCGCTCTACGCCATCATTGTCACATTGCTACTGTTGCCATTTGGCGTATTCCCGGTCAAGATCGCGATTACGCCCACCCTGCTGGATTTAGCGATGGGCGGATTCTTACTGGTGTATTTGTTGCAGTGGATGACTGGCCGGCGAGGAGGTCTGCGCCTGACGCCTGTGCATGCCTTCGTCGCCGTTTACGTCATGTGGCTGATATTCACTTTCGCCCTGGGCTTGCGACATGCCATGCCCACACCGGCAAATATCCGGCAATTTGCGGAAACCCTGCTTAGCATCGGCATGGTCTTCATCTTGTCGGATCTGCTGCGCGATCCGAGAACTTTGAGACGCCTGGTCCTGGTGATTGTTCTGACAATCGGTTTACAAGCCCTGATCGCCATTGCGCTCTTGGTCGCGCCCGATACCATCGCCGAAGCCTTGTTGGTTCGGCTCTCGCGAATCGGATATCCGGATGGCGGCGTCATCCGATACATTGAGGACAATCCGGCTTTCGGCGAAAGGGCCATCGGCACCTGGGTCGATCCCAACGCGCTCGGAGGCATCCTGGCGGCCGCGTCTCTCATGATTGCCCCACAGATCGTCTCCAGAATGCCCGTCATTTCACGGCGCTGGTTGACTTTCGCTATCTTTGGGGCGGTAGCGCTGGCATTGTATTTGACCTCGTCGCGCGCATCGCTGCTGGCCTTGGCCTGCGGTCTGCTATTCATCGCTCTAATCCGCTATCGCCGAATGCTGCCTGTTCTGCTCATAGGCGCGGTCGCCTTCATTTTGCTGCCTCAAACACAAGGTTACCTGGATCGATTGCTTCAGGCATTCCAGGGCGCCGATTTGGCTACACAGATGCGGATTGGAGAATGGACCGATTCGCTCACGCTAATCGGGCGATATCCCTTGGTCGGCGTTGGCTTTACCGGAACGCCTGAAATCGATATCTATACCGATGTCGCCAACATGTACTTGATCATGGCAAACCAAATTGGGCTAACAGGCGTCGCGATCTTTCTGTCCACCATGGCCGCGGTTTTCATTTATGGCCATGTGGCCTGGCGGCAGGCCAAGGACCAGCCAGACTTCACAGCGATTCATCTTGGCTACCACGCTGCCCTGCTCACGGCGCTTGTAAATGCCGTCGCTGATCTATACTTTTTCCGACTCGACTTTCAGTCTTCAATTACCTGGTTCTGGCTCGTCGTCGCCCTGTGCCTGGCGAGTTCGCGGCTGGCGCTGGAAAGGAGCTCGGGGGTAACAGAAGCAAGCGCAAGCAAGTAATGAGAATGGGGAATTGCTGTTTTCTAGCCCTCACCCCCCGGTCCCCTCTCCCACAAGGGGAGAGGGGGAGCGGACAGTTTTCATCAGACGTGATCTCGCCACAAAACCTGAGATTATTTCGGTGATTTTCGGGCGACCTGGTAGGTCGCCCCTACAATTCGTTACTTTTTTGAGAATTTGCGTTACTTTAATTGGTTTTACTGAGAAGACGGTTTAAGCAATCCGCCATTGCATTAGCCATCCAGTTGCCATAAAATGCCGGACGACAACTGAATGATAGCTTTCCGCTTCGCGCAATTGTCGTCGCGAGGCTGCGATCCGAGGAAAGGAACCTGCATGAGAGACTATGAGCTCACGTTCATCGTGCGCACCCTCGCCACTGACGAAGAAGTCAACCAAGCCATTGATCAAGTCATAAGTTATATCGAACAGGGCAATAACGGGGCGGTTAACAGCGTCGACCGCAAGCTCTTTGGGCGGCGTCGCCTGGCCTATCAAATTGACGGTCAGCGAGAGGGACACTACGTCGTAGTGAAAGCCGCTATCAAGGCCGAACATATCAACGAATTAGAAACCGAACTTAAGCTCTTTGATCCGGTGCTGCGCTATTTGCTGGTTCGCGACGAGAGCAAAAAAGCGGAGGCTAAAGCGCAATAAAATGGATCTGGTCTTGAGATCGCAGGGACAAGCCCTTGATCAGCCAATTGAAACGAAATCTAGCGAAAGAGACAACCAACTGTGAGCGAGCAGCGACCAAGCAACAGAAATGCAAGCGCCTCGGGTCAAGGCCAACAACGTCGTGGCGGATTTCGACGCGGCGGTTTTTCGCGCGGCCGTCCCAGGGGGAGACGGCGTCGGGGCAAGACCACCTATTGCCCGAAGGGCAAATGCTTTGACTACAAGGACCTGGACACCATTTCGCGCTATGTCAGCGAAAGCGGCAAGATAAAACCGCGGCGCCAGACCGGCAATTGCTCGCGCTGCCAACGCGAGCTGGCGCGAGAAATCAAACGCGCGCGCCACCTGGCCCTGCTGCCCTATGTCGTGGCCGACTAGCTGGCTATTCGCAGCAGGCATCGGGGTTCCTAGCGAGCAGCGCTACGACGTCAATTGCCAAATGGACACCAGGTTGAGGAGTTAGCACTCTAATGTCGAAGAAGACCCAGACGACGGGCGTGCCGAAGCGTCGGCGACGCCGGGCGGCTTCTACAGCCGCCATCGACAGCGATGCCGCGCAAAACCAGGCCGATACCGACTACAAGAGTCGAGCGGAAAGAGAAGAGCAGATGCAACGGCTCGCAATCCGGGCCGTCGCCGGAATCGTCGCGATCCTGGCTGTTGTAGTTGCCATTGCCTTTGCAGTTGAGCAACTCTTCATCCCCAGTCAAGTGCTCGCGGTTGTGAATGGCGAAAACATCACCGTGCGGCAGTTCCGCGAAGAATACAACCTGGAACGTAGCCGCTTGCGCTTGCAACTCAACCAGATCCAGAATTCCGGATTCGATTTACAACAACTTGCGCAACAGGAGCCGTACAGAACCTGGATCAACGAAGTCAACGTCCCGGATCAGTTGGGATTGCGCGTGATCAACGATATGGTGGACGATCGTCTGGTGGCGCAGGAGGCATCTGCCCGCAACATCTCCGTCAATGACGAGGCCGTAGAAAAGGAAATCCAAGATTTCTTTGGCTTTGACCCCACCGCCGCCGCATTGATCGGCGCCGATCCAACGGAAACACCCGAAGCGACCATCACGCCAACACCCTTCGTTTCGCCGACGCCAACCGCCATTCCAACGATTACCGCCACGCCTACCCCGGGTGAGGCAGGCGAATCCGCGGAAGAAGCCGACCCAACTGTGACACCGCAACCCACCGTTGTTGAAGCGACATTAAGCGCCGAGGACATGCGCGAGAACTTCCAAGAAAACCAGGAAGATTATCGCTCGTACCTGTCGATTAACGGCATCGCAGATGAAACCATCGACGCCTTCTTCGAGCGAATGGCTTTGGAAGCGCTTTTGGCGGAGGATCTGGTTGGCGCGGAAGGCATGCTGCTTTATGCTGACGTGCGGCATATCCTGGTTGAAACTGAAGCAGAGGCCGAATCGGCTCTGGGGGCATTGCGCGACGGCGAGTCCTTCGCCGATTTAGCGCGCGCCATATCCACCGATCCGGGCAGCGGCGCGCGCGGCGGCGAGTTGGGCGAGACCTTTGTCGGCAATTATGTGCCGGAGTTTCGCAAAGCCATCGAAGATGCCGAAATCGGAGAACTTGTCGGGCCGGTTCAAAGTGAGTTCGGATATCATATACTGCAAGTTCGCAGCAAAGACGAACGCGCTGGCGAAGAATTTTCCGGGCAATTGGAACGGGCAAAGCAACGGGAATTGGAACTCTTCGTCGAAAACTTGCGCGAGCAAAAAGCCGACCAGTACGAGATACATGACACCTGGTTGAATTACATTCCTCGCGGCTAGGATTTGTCCCCTTCACAACGCGATATTGCATCTATGCGTAAAAAGCAGAGAACAGAGTTCTCTGCTTTTGCATTACCGGGTCATCCGAGACGAACTATTCCTAAACCGGTGGCTCGACTATAATTCGAGCATGGGAAACAAGCCGCTGGACATACTGGAATCGCAACTGGAAGCCCGGATCGAAGGCGCATTTGCACGCATTTTCCAAAAGCATTTAAGCGCTCGAGATCTATCTATTCTGATTGGACGCGCCATTGAAGATGCGGCAGCGATAAACCAGGAAGCCGATGGAAAACTTGTTGCGCCAAACAGTTACACCATTCTTTTGCATCCGGAGGTCCGAAAACAGTTCCTCAGCGAATACCCAGATCTCGCCCGGCGCTTGGCGAGGCTGGTGGTCGAACTAACACAGCAATCCGGCTATCACCTGAATTGCGAGCCCATTGTCTTTATCGAGGAAGACAATAGGCTCGCCGTTCATCAGTTCAGGATCCGCGCTCATCACGGAGAAATCGAGCGCTTCGAAACAAAGAACATGTATCCTGTCGATAGAGCAGATACTGCAGCATACGAACGGTGCCTGATAAGGATTATCGGCGCGGCTGCCCCAATCGAGCTGGAAAAGCCCGTGATCAACATCGGACGAGACGATGACAATGACATTGTCGTCAATGACGCCTATGTCTCGAGGCATCACCTGCAACTGCGATTTCGAAATGGCGCCTATATCCTGTTTGACCTTAATAGCCGAGGCGGTACCTATGTCGGCAACGTTTCTGTGCAAGAACATCAATTGGGGGATGGGGATATCATTCGCATTGGCCATACCGAACTGGTATATAACCAGCACGACGCTCGCCCCGACAAGGATGAAACCAGTCGCGAAATAAGGCAGGATCGTGAGTATTGAAGTCACCGTATTCCTCTTGCGCCTGCTCGGCGGCCTGATTCTCGCGGGCTTTCTTCTGGCATTGTTTTACATGATCTGGCGCAGTCTCATTCAGATGACAGACACTCTCGAAGCCGAACAAACGCGTTACGCCAGACTAGCCGCCATTGGCGATCAGGATGGCGAACATCGTCCTGACAAGAGTTTCGCTCTGTTACCGATCACAAGCTTGGGCAGATCATCGAGCAATGCCATCGTTGTCGATAATGAATATGCCAGCGCCCTCCACGCCACAATCGTCTTGGAAGACGGCCAGTGGTGGATAGAAGACCGCGAGAGCCGCAATGGCACTCAGCTCAACAATCAGAGAATTCAACAGCGTACAGCCCTGGCCGATGGTGATGAGATCCGTATCGGTCGCTGCAGATACAGACTGATTTTGACAAAACAGCGGGCTACCTCGTAACCGTCGCGAATGGTGAGCTTGACGGGAAAGATCAAGGGAAAAGGAGTTCAACAATGGAACAGGTGAAGATCGCGGTCATTGGCGGCTCGGGACTCTACAATATGCCAAATGTTACAGATATGGTCAGCGTCGAAGTGGATACACCCTTCGGTAATCCCAGCGGCGCCATCAAGATCGGCAGCTTAAGCGGCAAACGCGTCGCCTTTCTGCCCCGTCACGGCGAGGGGCATGTGCTTTCGCCCGCGACCCTGCCCTACCGCGCGAACATTTTCGCTCTCAAAAAACTTGGCGTCCGCTTCATCATCGCGGTTAACGCCGTGGGCTCGTTGCGGGAAGACTTCGCGCCGGGAGATATCATCACGCCCGACCAGATCGTTGACTATACGATTCACAATCGCTCCCGCTCTTTCTTCGAGTCAGGCCTGGTAGCGCACATTTCGGTTGCTGACCCGATGAGCGTCTACCTGCGCGAAATTATCGCCCATGCCGTAGAAGCGGTCGGCGGCAAAGCGCATCGACAGGGCGTCTTTTTGGTGGAGGATGGCCCGCGATTTGCGACCCGCGCCGAGAGCCATCTGTTCCGGGCCTGGGGTTGCGATCTTATCGGCATGACCAGCGCGCCGGAAGCGTTTCTGGCGCGCGAAGCGGAGATTGACTATGCTTCGCTGGCCCATGTCACGGACTACGACTGCTGGCGCGAAGAGGAAGAAGCGGTGACCTCGGACATGGTCATTCAGACGCTGTCGAAAAATATCGAGATTGTTAAGAACGCGCTGGCTGCCGCGATCGCCAATATCGACGCCGATAAAAATGTCCCCGCGCACAGCGCGCTCGATACAGCGCTGGCAACATCGCGCCCGGCAATGGATGAGGAGATGATCGAGAAGCTGCGTCCGATTTTGACTCGCGTCTTGAATCTTGATGAAACCACAGACCGCTAGACAAAAGCCGCTCGGCGGCAGCGAAAAAGCCTGCCGCGCTCACGCAAAATCGCAAGCCGTCTCGTCGCATGAGCGACGCGGTTTACGTAAACAGAGCAGCCCCTTTACTCCAAGTCGGCAGCAATGGCTGCTGCTTTCGCTTGCGGGCGCCTTTATTGCGACCAATACCCTGGCTCTGGCGCTAAGCGGGGGTTCCGAGCAAAGTGACTGGACCGGTCTTGCCCTCTGGATAAGCTGCGCGTTGGTTGGCGGGAAGATTTTGGATCGTTTTCTGCCGGATCAAGATCCAATTCTCTTTCCTATCGTCATGTTGTTAAGCGGCTGGGGCTTGCTGACGATCGCGCGCTTGGCGCCGCCATTTGCGAATCGACAAGAGATTTGGCTGCTTGTCTCAACTGGGGCGATGCTGCTGGCAGCAGTATTTCCTCATGCATTGCGCTGGATGCGTTCCTACCGCTATGTCATTCTGGCCGTCGCATTGGCGCTGATGCTCGCCACCATCGTATTTGGCAGTAATCCCTCGGGCTTCCCCTTTGCGCCGCGGCTCTGGCTGCGCTTTGGCGGGTTCTATTTTCAGCCATCCGAGATGATGAAACTGGTCTTGGTGGCCTTCCTGGCCAGCTACCTTGGCGAAAGCGCTACGGCATTCAGAATCGCCGACAAGGATAGCAGCGCGAAAGCTCACCTGCCGCGGCTGCTGGGGCCAACGGCGCTGATCGCGGCAGTTTCAGTTGTCATGCTCATCTGGCAGCGCGATCTTGGCGCCGCCATGCTGTTTTTCGTTGTATTTGTACTTATGTTGTATTTGACAAGCGGCGACTGGCGCGTGATTGCGGGTGGCGCGGCAATGGTGATTGTGGCCGGATTCGTCGCTTATCACTTGTTTGATGTCGTCCGCTTGCGCGTCGACATCTGGCTGAATCCATGGCCCGAGGCGGATAGCCGCGCCTACCAGATTGTACAAAGCCTGATGGCTTTCAGTTCAGGCGGCATATTCGGAAGGGGCCTGGGCCAAGGTTCGCCGCTCTATGTACCGGTGGCGCACTCGGATTTTATATTTGCGGCGCTAGCTGAAGAATGGGGTCTGCTCGGCGTCATCAGTGTATTAAGCTGTTTCGCGGTCTTGACGCTGCGCGGCTTGAGCATCGGGCTGCGGCATTCCACGAGCGCATTCCGCCGGCTATTCGCGATTGGCTTGTCCACGATGCTGGCCGCTCAAGCGATCATGATCATGGCGGGCGTGCTCAAACTGATCCCTTTAACAGGTGTAACGCTGCCCTTCTTCAGTTACGGCGGCAGCTCCTTGCTGGTCAGCTTCGTTATGATCGGCATCCTGATTCGCCTGTCTTCCGAGGCCCGCTAATGATTGCGGCGCCAGCAATCAAACGCCTGATGTTAGCGATACTCTTGCTCTTCGCGGCGATAGCCCTGGCAGCAACTTATTGGGCGCTTGCCGGACGAGATAGCATACTGCTTCGGGACGACAATCCCCGTTTGATCGAGGCCGTCGCGCGGATCCATCGCGGCAGCATTTACGACCGTCAGGAACAGTTGTTGGTCGAAAGCGCCGAAACCAACAGCGGTATGAGAAGATCTTACCTTCGGCCGTCAACATACAGCCTGGTCGGCTATTACAGTTTGCGTTACGGCTCCTCCGGCGTCGAAGCTGCCTTCAATGATGCTTTGATCGGAAGCAAATCGACGGAAACTTTAGAGAACTATTTCACCCGCGAGATCCTCAACGTGCCGCAAAAAGGCGCGGATCTGCGGCTCACGCTCATGGCCGATGTCCAGGACGCGCTCACGCTCGCCATGCGCGGCTATCGAGGCGCAGCCGTAGTGATGGACTCAAAGAGCGGAGCGATTTTGGCATTAGCCAGTTTACCCGCTTACGATCCCAATACGCTCGATGAGGACTGGGCAGACCTGGTTGCCGACGAGGGCAGGCCATTTTTCAACCGCGCCCTACAAGGCCTGTATCAGCCGGGCAGCGCTATGACAACCCTGTGGCTGGCAGACGCGATTCAGTCCGGCTATGACCTGTCAACACCATTTGCGGAGCCAGATGCGCCGGTTGAACTCGAGCCAGACCTGAGTTTCAAGTGCTTGTTCCAACCGCCCAGCAAAGAAATCACCCTGATAGAAGCTTTCATTTCCGGGTGCCCCGCTCCCTTCGTCAACTACCAGGCAACGCTAACCGGGGAAAGCTATGCGAGGATCGTAGAGGCCTTTTCACTGGGAGAACCGAGTACCCTGGCGGGTTTCCCGGTTCCGGGCGCCGGCGCCATTGCGGCAAGCGAAGTTGACGAGGCCCCGGAATCGGATGCTACCCGCTTGCGCGACGCCTTGGGACAAGGCAACCTGACTATGACCCCGCTGCAAATGGCCGCCATCATGTCTGCGGTAGCGGGTGATGGCGCCGCGCCGACGCCCTATGTTTTGTCGGGGATTCGCCAGCCGGGCGCGGAAACATGGGAGGAGAAGAGGCCAGAACAAAGCGCTCGCATTATGTTGGCGCCCGACACCGCCGCAAAACTTCGCGTCGTGTTCCTAGAGGCCTGGAATAAGCTACGAGGCGAATCCGCCCCTCTCGATCGCAGAGTCGGCGCGAAGTTTGCCATGTCCCGCTCCGGTGAAGAGGCGCAGATATGGCTGACTGGGTTTGTGACGCCAGACGAGAGACCGGCGGTTGCATTTGTCGCTGTGCTGGAAAACACGGACGATATCGAAGCGCTTGTCGGGATCGGCCAAGCAGTTACCCAAGCGCTTCTGTCATCGTGAATCCAGATTCGACCTGCGACGTCCTGCCCTACCCAATCAGCGAAACGCCTCTCGACGCAAGCTCCTGGTTGAAGGCCGCAATGTCGCCCTCTTTCACCGCGTCGAAGAGTTTGAGTTGATCTCCAATGAGTCCCGATAGCTTGTCGAATACGGCATAGGACTGCTCCGTGGGCGGGTACTCTCCCAAAGCAACCACAGATGGCAAGGCGCTCAAGCGCCGCAAGGGATCTGTGCCGCTGTTGACCCGCCCCGGCCAGCCTTCGCGCAAGTCAGGGATCAGAATGCCTTTCTCTATCTCGAGGATGGCTTCTCGCAGCGCGCTGGCGCGTTCCGCCAGGTCCTTGGTCTCGTCAGATTGCGACAGGCGCTCGCAGAGGCTCTTCAACTGAGTTCGGTGGCCCCGCATCGCATTGATGGACTCAGTCGCTGCCGAGTAGAAATCGTAGATCGTCTTCAGCAAGCCGTATTGACGCTCAAGCTCGTCTTGCGACGCGTCAGATGTGGCGTCCTTGACCAGGTTGAATGACCGCGTCTGAAGATCATCAGCAACCTGAAGAGCGACCTGATATTCGCCGGGCGCAACTGTAGGTCCAGGCATGCGCTCGAACTGTACATCATCGCCCTTTAGCTTCGGCGAGTCCGGCAAACGCATATCCCAGAGGAAGCGATTCCATCCGACATTGGCAGTGAGGAATATTGCAGATTTGTCCTTTTTATCCTTCTGTGACTTCCGATCCTCGTCGTCCATACTGAAGAATTCGCGCAAGAGATTCCCGTTCTCATCCGAGAAACTCAACTTGATCTTGCCTTCAGGGCTTTCGTGAAGGTAATAAGCGACCATGACCCCGCGCGGCAGATTCTCGCCCGAATCGAGGAAGCTGCGTTCGACAACATTCTCCTCGCTGCGCGAATGCGTGTAAGCCGCCATAACGCCGGTGGAACTCATATAGGTTTTGCCCGGCTGATCAACCAGGCGCCGTCCATCAATGCTCTCAAGAAGACGTTGGGTATCACGTGGTTGGAGCAACAGTGATCGTGACGGCGCTGACTCGCCCGTCAATTGTTGCAGGCGCGTCAGGTCATCGAGAATCCAGAACGAGCGGCCATGTGTCGCAGCGATAAGATCGTCCCTCTTGACCAGCAGATCGTGCACCGGCGTGATCGGCAAGTTGAGTTGAAGTCGCTGCCAATTGGCGCCGTCGTCGAAGGAACAGTAGACACCGGTCTCTGTACCCGCATAGAGCAGGCCCTCCCGCGCCGGATCGCAGCGGATAACCCGCGTGAAGTCGTCAGAAGCTATGCCCGCGTTAATGCGCGTCCAGGATTGTCCATAATCTGTCGTCTTGTAAAGATAGGGCGCATAGTCATCCAGTTTGTAACGGGTCGCAGCCAGATAGCAAGTTGCCGGGTCATGCGCCGAGGGCTCCAGCATGCTGATCAGGGACCATTCGGGCAGATCCGGGGGCGTAATGTTCTGCCAGTTCGCGCCATTGTCCCGGGAGATGTGCACCAGTCCGTCGTCCGAGCCCGCCCACAAGACACCTGGTTCCTGCGGCGATTCAGCAAAGGAAAAGACAGTGGCGTAAACCTCCGCGCCGACCGCATCTCGGTTGATCGGCCCACCCGTGACCTTGAGCGTCTCGGGATCGGCGCGGGTCAAGTCCGGGCTGATCGGCCCCCAACTGTGTCCCTCGTCAGTTGATTTGAAGACCATATTTCCGCCGACGTAGAGCGTATCCGGATCATGTGGGGAGAAAACGATGGGGTAGGTCCAGGCAAAGCGATACTCGAGGTCAGCCGCCGCTTCGCCAGCCATATATTCCGGCCAGGTGGTGACCAGCCGCAACTGCATGGTGCTATGGTCATAACGCTGCAAGCAGTTGCCGCCACCCGGCGAACTGCCGATGGCGCCGACAAAGACGATGTCGTCATTGTCCGGTTTGACCGCGATATAGCCGCTCTCGCCGGAGCCGGCGATAAAGCCATCCATCCACATCAGCGAGGACTTGTTGTTGCGGCTTGGCACGGCGACGCTGCTATTGTCCTGCTGTGTGCCATAAACGTAGTAGGGATCGCGATTGTCGGCCGCGACGTGATAGAACTGCGCCGTCGGTTGATTGAAGATTGTCGACCAAGACGCCCCGCCGTTCAAGGAAACGCAGGCGCCGCCATCATTTCCCTGCACCATTCGCGCCGGATTGTTGGGGTCAATCCACAGATCATGGTTGTCGCCATGCGGCGTAGCGATCATCGAATAAGTGCGGCCGCCGTCAATGGACTTCCAAAAGCGCAGATTGTTGACATAAACCGTGTCCGCGTCCTGCGGATCAGGGGTGAGGTGCATATAATACCAGGCGCGCGAGATGATATCGTTGTTGCGCGCGACATGCCGCCAGGTATCGCCATAGTCATCGGAGCGGTACATGCCGCCGTCTTGATGCTCGATCAAAGCATAGACGCGGCCGGGTTTGGCCGGGGACGCGGCAATGCCGATCTTGCCCAGAATCCCCCCCGGCAAGCCCTTGTTCTCTGTGATGCTGTGCCAGGTGTCGCCGCCGTCGGTAGAACGCCAGATACCGCTGTCTTCACCGCCACTGCTGATCATATGGAAGTTGCGATAAGCCTCCCAAATCGACGCGTACATGATGCGCGGATTGTTCAGGTCGATGCTCAGGTCCACCGCGCCAGCTTTGTCGCTGACGAAGAGCACCTGTTCCCAGGACGCGCCGCCGTCCCTCGACTTGAAAACGCCGCGCTGCTGATTCCTCCCGAATGCATGTCCCAATGCCGCGACGAACACGATGTCAGGGTCCTGCGGGTGGATGCGAATCTTGCCGATGTGGCGGGTATCTTCCAGGCCGATGTGCCGCCAGCTGCGCCCGGCGTCGCTGGATTTGTAAACGCCGTCCCCATGCGAGACGTCAATGCGAATGGTCGCTTCGCCCGTGCCGGCGTAGATGACGTTGGGATCGACTTCCGAGACAGCCAGCGCCCCGACCGAAGACGTGTTGAAGTAGCCGTCGGAAATGCAGCGCCAGTATTGACCGGCGTCATCGGTCTTCCAGACGCCGCCGGCGCAAGCGCCGAAGTAAAAGGTGCCGAGGTCGTTTGCGTCGCCGGCCACGGTGACGACGCGTCCGCCGCGGAAGGGTCCGATGCAGCGCCAGCGTCCGATGTTGTCGAGGGGAAGGGTCATGATGGTTGTGCTTTCGTTGTGGTGGATGAGATGGGGGCTATTGTAGCGTGTAATGAGAAAAGCTCGAAAATGTGATTCGATATTCGCAGATCCGCAAAGTATAAGTAGAATGTGTCAAACGAGATTTTTTCTCGTTTTGTGCGAGAGAAGGGCGTGAAATCATGTTAATTCGGTTCACAGTTGAGAATTTTCTGTCGTTCAAGGACGAGGTTGAGTTCTCGATGGTCGCTGGCAGACAGCGCAGGCATCCGGATCACATCCTTCCTAGAAAAAGTAAAAGAGATCTCCGAGTCCTGAAAACTGCCGTGATCTATGGTGCGAACGCTTCAGGCAAGTCGAATCTAATAAAAGCTATGAGTTTCGCTAAGAACCTAATTGTACAGGGTACGCGTCCGAATCAGCGCATCGCGACAAGTCCGTTTCTTTTTGATACAACAACAAAAGATTTGCCCTCAAAGTTCAACTTTGACATAAGATGCAACAAACAGATCTACGCATACGGATTCGAAGTTGATCGTCGGAATGTACAATCAGAATGGCTGTATGAGATTCGTCCTCGTCGCAGTTCGAAAATGATATTTGAACGTGTAACCGATTCAGCAAGACAAACACACGTAACTCCGGGAAACGTCCCATATACTCCTGAACAAGACGAACAGTTTTTCGAGTTTGTTGCTAAAGGAACTCGGCCAAATCAATTGTTTCTTACCGAATGTATTGAGCGCAATGTAACATATTTTGAAGAGGTCAGCCGATGGTTTAATGAAAAGCTTGTACTTGTATTTCCTGACACACGGCCAGCCGGTATTGAGATTGCGTTTATGAGTGATGAGACATTTAAGAGTCAGTTTATTAATCTTGTCAAGCGATTCGATTTAGGAATTGAAAACATAAGATTGGAGAACTTCGAATTTGAGTCGGAGACAAGAATTCCTGCTGAAGTAAAGGACCAGATAATGCAGGACATACAGGAAATGAGTCTTGATCCTGAAAGTCACGCAATTATTCAGATTCCGGCGCTTAACATTCTAGTCTTGGTTGATGAAAATCAGAAGATTATATCAAAGAAATTCGTTACTCTACATATAGTAACCGGTGATGACAAACATGAATCATTAGAGCTCACAGAGGAATCAGAAGGAACTCAGCGGATATTTGAAATCATTCCCGCTCTTTTCGAATTGCTAAATGATGAACGTGAGCGGGTCTTCGTTATCGACGAACTTGATCGGCGTCTGCATTCGATGCTGAGTTACAAAATATTGGAACTGTTTCTATCGAAAAGTAAGGGGACAAACAATCAATTGATTGTCACGACACATGAAGTGGGCATCCTAGATTTAGATCTGTTGAGACGTGACGAGATCTGGTTTATAGAGAAAAATAATACAGGCGCATCCTCCGCATACCCACTCGAAGAGTTTCATCCTCGCTATGACAAAGACATACGCAAGAGCTACCTACAAGGTCGATATGGAGCCATTCCGTTGCTGCCGAGTCGTAGACGCTTAGAATTAGAAGGTTAAACATGGCCGAAAGATCATTTTCTCCTCTTTCGAGTCGTAGGAAGTATCGAGATGCGAAGCTGATTGTAATCGCTACAGAAGGCGAATCCACTGAACCAACCTACTTTGAAGACTTGGCATTTGACGATAGGTTTCGACACCCTCGTGTTGATATTCGAGTCATTCCGGCAATAAGTGGGCTTTCGTCTCCCAAGCATGTTATAGACAGGCTGGACGAGATTAGACGCGAATCCGGCTTGTATCAGGGAGACGAGCTATGGCTAGTGATCGATAAAGATCGATGGAAAGACCGTATGCTAAGTGAGGTGGCACAGAAGGTAAGGCAAAAGGGCTATCACCTGGCGGACAGCAATCCTTGTTTCGAGATCTGGCTACTGCTGCACAAGAAATCGCTAGATGACTATACCCCACAAGAGCAAAAGGAGCTTAAAGAAAATAGAAGATCACAACCTCGCAGTTCAAGAACTAGACTGGAGAAAGAGCTTATGGACATATGCGGATCGTACGACAAACGTAACCTGAACACGTCGCACTATCTTCCTCACTTAGATTCCGCAATTGAGAACGCGGACAATGCCGATACTGAATGTGATACACGCTGGCTAAACAGTCTAGGCTCCCGCGTCTACAAACTCGCCCAGTCCATCGTCGACTCATCACCCAACAACACCTGACACCAACGCCGCCGCCCGCTCGGCACCACCGAGCCCAGCCATCTCCCCCGCGAAGCGCCGCGCGTTCTCCCCAACCCAGTCCGCCTCCAATATCGCATGCACGCCCTCGCGCAGTTGTCCCTGCCGCACATCATGCGCCGTCAGATGCAAGCCGACCTTGGCCTCCGCCACCCGCCGCGCCTGAATGCGCTGGTCGGCGGCGTGCGGCACCACAATCTGCGGCAGACCATGGATCAAGGCGCGATGCGTCGTGCCCATACCGCCATGATGGATGACGATCTTGCAACGCGGCAGCACGTGGTCATAGGGCGCCCAGATCAAAAGCCGCGTACCCGGCGGCAGCGCGCGCTTGAGCTCGGCTTTCTTTTCCGGCGAGATCGGATTCCAGCCGATCGTGACGATGGGGATGATGCCTTCTCGGGCGAGCGCCTGCGCCGCCCAACTGAAGAAACCCAAATCGCCGGTGAAGATCGTGCCCAGTGTCACCAAGCCGAGCGGCTTGTCCGCGGGAATATCCTCCAGCCAGGTTGGCGGCGCGCCAGGTTCGCTTTCGACGCGACCGCCGACGAACTGCGTCTGCGGAAGAATCGACTCCAGTTCGGATTGATACCATGCCGGCGTGAAGTAGGTAATATGCAAGCGATCACTACGAATGGAGGGCGCGGTTCCCTTGGAGAAGTTGCGCCCGGTGACGCCAAACTGTTCACAGAGCCGATGAATGCGCTGCTGACTGTCGCTGCTCAAGTCCCGCTGTACGGGAAATAAACTGTTTTCGTCAAGCGTCGTTTGGGCGGGCCAACCACAGATGACCAGCGGAGTATCCAGCGCGTCGGCGGCGATGGCGGACGCGCTCAGAAAGGGATCGGAAACGATGGCGTCCGGCGCGCCGATTTCGGCTGCCAGGCGCAGGAGTCCCTTCACGGCCTCGGCAACCAATTCTTCGCTGAGCCAGGTGTCAAGCGCGCGTCTATAGCGTATGTTCACCGCTTCCTGCGGGGGAATCGCGGTCAAATCAGGCGGCGGGGGCGGGGGCCACAGCCACCCTGTTTTGTCGACTGAGCGAAAAGGGATGCCGACGACGTCCAGCGCGTTTTGCAGTGGCGCTTCGCTCAGCCAAAGAATCTCGTGCCCCTGGGACTGCATAGCCTGCGCCGTCGGGAGGAAACCGCCCCAGTCGGTATGGCTGTACAAAGGCGCGGAGATGAACCAGAACGACGCCATATGCTTAATAGGCTATACCGGCTGCGGCATGCGCAAGTAGGGTTTGAGGTATTGACCGGTGAAACTTGCTTCGACTTCCGCCACCTCTTCGGGTGTGCCTTGCGCGATGATCTCGCCGCCTCCGCCGCCGCCTTCAGGACCAAGGTCAATGATATGGTCGGCAATCTTGATGATGTCCAGGTTGTGCTCGATAACGACAATCGTGTTGCCGGTGTTAGCAAGCTCTTGCAGTACGTTGATCAACTTGGCGACATCGACCGCGTGCAGGCCCGTCGACGGTTCGTCAAGGATGTAAAGCGTGCGGCCTGTCGCCCGTTTGGAAAGCTCCCGACTGAGCTTGATACGCTGCGCTTCGCCGCCGCTCAAGGTTGTCGCAGGTTGTCCGATCCGTATGTATCCCAAGCCCACGGCGTCGAGCGTAGCGAGCTTGCGGCGGATGCGCGGCAGATTCTCGAAGAATGCCAATCCCTCGCTAACCGTGAGATTCAGCACGTCGGCAATGGACTTGCCTTTGAAGTGAACCTGCAAGGTCTCGCGGTTGTAGCGCGATCCTCGGCAAACTTCGCATTGTACATAGACATCGGGCAAAAACTGCATTTCAATCTTGATCAGCCCTTGCCCCTCGCAGTTTTCGCAGCGTCCGCCTTTGACATTAAAGCTGAAGCGACCGGCTTTGTAACCGCGTATCTTGCTTTCCGGCAATTCCGCGAACAGGCTGCGTATGTCATCAAACATCTTGGTATAAGTGCCGGGATTGCTGCGCGGCGTGCGGCCGATTGGGCTTTGATCAATATTGATGATCTTGTCGATCTCCTCGGCGCCGATGATGGCATCGTGGGGACCCGCCCGCTCACGACTTTTATTGATCAACTGCGCCAAGCGTCGATAAAGCGTCTCCACCACCAGCGACGACTTTCCGCTGCCGCTAACGCCGGTCACGCAAATCAACTTGCAGAGCGGAAAGCGAGCGTCAATGCTCTTGAGGTTGTTGGCCCGCGCCCCTTCAATGGTCAAATACTCCCCAGAGCCGGCGCGCCTGCTTTCCGGCAAGGGAATCGCAAATCGACCTGCCAGGTAATCCCCGGTCAGGCTGCCGACCGCATATTCCACCTGCTCTGGCCTACCGGCAGCGACCACCTCGCCGCCATGCTCGCCCGCGCCCGGTCCTAAATCGATCAGCCAATCCGAGGAGCGCATGGTGTCTTCGTCGTGCTCCACGACCAGAACTGTATTGCCCAAATCGCGCAGACCCGTCAATGTCCGAATCAGCCGTTTGTTGTCCCGCTGGTGCAAACCGATCGAGGGCTCGTCCAGCACATAGAGCACCCCTGTCAACTGGCTGCCGACTTGAGTCGCCAGGCGAATGCGCTGCGATTCGCCGCCACTCAACGTGGCTGCGCTACGAGACAATGACAGATAGTTAAGTCCGACATTGCTCAGGAAGCCAACACGCGCTTCCAATTCCCGAAGCACCTGGTGGGCGATCTGTTGTTCGCGCTTGGTCAGGATTGCCCTGTCCCCACGCAGAGAATCGACCCAGTCTTTTAGCTCGTCAATAGCCTTATGGGTAATGTCGTGAATCGTTTCGTCATTGATGGTGACGGCGAGCGCCTCCGGCCGCAGCCGCTGTCCGTTGCAGTCCCGGCAGGGAATCTCGCGCATGTATTCGTTGATTTTGTGACGGATGTAGTCGGAAGCTGTCTGCTGATAGCGGCGCTGCAGGTTCGGTATCACACCTTCGAAGCTGGTGGGATAGGTCCGTTCATAGCCGCTGGTATGCAGGTACTTGACCTCGAATTTTTCGCCCCCGTTGCCATAGAGAACCAAGTCCTGTTGACGTTTGCTGAGTCGTCTCCAGGGCAGATCGAGTCGAAATTCATATTTTTCCGAAAAGCTTTGAAATACATTCCACATCCAGCCATTCTTGTCATCGAGTCGCCAACCATTGGCGTTAATCGCGCCGTCGGCGATACTCAGGCTTTTGTCCGGTATCACCATCTCCGGGTCAATTTCCAGGCTGAATCCCAAGCCTTGGCAGCTCGGGCAGGCGCCGCTGGGCGTATTGAAGCTGAAGAGGCGCGGTTCCGGCTCCGGGACGCTGCCGTGACCGTTGGGGCAAGCCAGGTCTTCGCTGAAGAGATGATCGATCGAGTTCTCGCGATCGCTCACATCCTGGATGATGATTCTGCCATCGCCGAGTTCCAGCGCGGTTTCGATGGCATCCGTCAGGCGCGTTTCAAACGCTGTCGCTTCGTCCCTCAGCGCATCGTCGTAGTGACGAATGATTAGCCGGTCGACGACAATTTCTATATCGTGAATCACATAACGGTCAAGTTCGATCTTCTCGTCCAGGTCTCGCACCTCACCGTCAACGCGCACGCGCGCGAAGCCCTGTTTGGCAATATCTTGCAAGGCTTTTACGTGATTGCCTTTCTTGCGATGGATCACCGGCGCAAGTACCTGTATGCGGGCGTCGCGCGGCATCTTCTGCACCTGGTCGACAATCTGCTGCGCGCTCTGGGCGGAAACCTCAACGCCGCAGGTCGGGCAATGTGGAATCCCGACGCGCGCGAAGAGCAAGCGCAAATAGTCGTAGATCTCGGTAACTGTACCGACCGTCGAACGGGGGTTATGACTGACGCTCTTCTGGTCGATGGATACGGCCGGGCTAAGTCCCTCGATTTGGTCAACATCCGGTTTTTCCATCAAACCCAGGAATTGACGGGCATAGCTGCTCAAACTTTCAACGTAGCGGCGTTGCCCCTCGGCAAAGATGGTATCGAAGGCCAGCGAAGACTTGCCGGAACCGGATAGCCCGGTGATGACCACAAGACGATTGCGCGGGATCTCCACGTCGATATTCTTCAGGTTGTGTTCGCGCGCGCCGCGCACAACGATTTTCTCTTGCGCCATTGCTGTATTCCGTCGAGAAGGCCTGATTGAATTACATATGCCAATTGCGGACACTTGGACATCGGATGGTTCGACCGATAACGAAAACCGAGACTGCTATAATCGAAGGCTTATTGTAACTCTTATTGGATAAGCAGTGAACGGACAAATCGATTAAGACCGGGTGATCGCGGTCCTTCATTCACGTTTATTCCACGTTCACTTTGGCTTCGAGTCTCGGTAAGATGGTTGTCAATAAGAATGCCGAGGTGCAAATGCCAAGTCAGTTTCAGTGGGACGATCCTTTTCTGCTAGAAGATCAGTTGAGCGAAGAAGAGCGCATGGTGCGCGATCTGGCTCACGAGTATTGCCAGCAAAAGCTGATGCCGCGTATTTTGAGAGCCAACCGCAGCGAGACCTTCGACCGCGCCATCTATTACGAGATGGCGGAGCTGGGCATGTTGGGCGCAACCCTGCCCGAAGAACATGGGGGCGCCGGCTTGAGCTATGTCTCGTACGGACTCATCGCCCGTGAAATTGAACGCGTCGACAGCGGCTATCGCAGCGCCATGAGCGTGCAGAGCTCGCTGGTGATGTATCCCATTTATGCCTATGGCACAGATGCGCAGAGAGAGAAATACCTCCCCCGGCTGGTCGCTGGCGAGTGGATCGGCTGCTTTGGATTGACCGAACCGAATCACGGCAGCGATCCCGGCGCTATGGAAACGCGCGCGACCAAAGTTGAGGGAGGATGGCTCCTACACGGCAACAAAATGTGGATCACCAATTCTCCGATTGCGGACGTTTTCATCGTCTGGGCGAAAGCCTACGGGGACAATAACAGCAGCGACGACGCTATCCGCGGGTTCATCCTGGAGCGGGGCATGGATGGTCTGTCGACGCCGGCAATCGAGGGCAAATTCAGTTTGCGAGCCAGCAGCACCGGCGAAATCGTGCTGGACGAGGTCTATGTTCCGGACGAGAATCTGCTGCCCGAGGCAACCGGCTTGAAAGGCCCCTTCGGCTGTTTGAATCGCGCGCGCTACGGCATCGCCTGGGGCGTGCTCGGCGCGGCGGAGTTCTGCTGGCAGGCGGCGCGCAGATATACACTGGAGCGGAGTCAGTTTGGCCGTCCGTTGGCGGCGAATCAACTGATTCAGTTCAAACTGGCGAATATGATGACGGATATCACGCTCGGTCTGCAAGGCGCGTTGCGCGTCGGGCGCCTGTGGGAGGCGGGCAAGGCAAGTCCCGAGATGATCTCCCTGGTCAAGCGCAATTCCTGCGGGGTGGCGCTCGACATTGCTCGAACCTCTCGCGATATGCACGGCGGCAATGGCATCTCGGACGAGTTTCACGTCATCCGCCATGTGATGAACCTGGAAGCCGTCAACACATACGAAGGCACAAGCGATATTCACGCTTTGATACTTGGACGGGCGCAAACAGGTATACAGGCCTTTCTGTGACTTCGCCGCCATTTGGAGTGCGCTCAAGTATGACAACCACGATGCGATTGAAGTATCGAGTACCGCCAAGATTTCGATGTACTGGGACGGCGCGATGGAGTGTGCCGATAAGGTTTCTGGACAAATATAACCCGGAGCAATTTGAGATTGATGGCTCGCGTTTGATTCTTCTTTAAGAAATGAAAGCCTCAGAAAGTATGTGCAAAATCAATAGCAAAAGGAAATATAGAAGGATTGTTATTGGGCGAAAGGTACAATCATTTGCGATTGTTAATGACACAGATAACGACTTGAGATAAGGTATCAACGATGATCAATAGCACCGTCATGGAAGGCGTATGGTGGGTTAAAGGCAAAGAAGATGATAAGTTTGTAGGCATTTTAAGTTATGCTGAAGGATACAAGCCTGTACTGGAAATCTTTGCAAAGAAACGCGAGCATGGAACACAAAAATTTCCTATCGGATCTGTCATATACGGTGACGTAATTAAACAAAAGGACAGCTCGAGTAAACACACAAAAGTATTAGCAGTCACTCTGCTAGGTTGTAGTTCACAAATCAGCCCGGGATTCCAAGAAGTCGGTGCATATATCTATAATCATGAACACGTATATGTGGATTGCGTGGTAATAGGAATGCTGCTAAATGAGGATGAGATACAACAAGTGATGCACCCCCAGCGCATTTTCTTGGAATGCCCAAATTTAGACGAATATAGCGACCAAAATACTGCAGAAATAATTTGGAAAGACGAAGCACCCACTGGGGAAAATAAAGTGTATTTGGTTATGGACACAAAAGAAGTAATAGTTAGGCAACCAGACCCTATAGTAATACAGCTAGATGTTGGGGTAATTACAATTATTCTGGCACAGATACCATCACAAAGGGGAGTGAAATCAACCTATACCATACAGATTGAGTTGGATGACCCCATGCCAGAAGAAGAATGTAACACCCTAATATACAATCAATTGTTGTCGTTTATCTCGGTGCTATCAGGGACGAAAGCCACTTATAGCAACCACAGCATTAGTATTATATCCAATCAGACTAGAAGCAAAAGGTTGTCGCTAGTATTGCACTACGGACATCGTTTTTCCGACATGCCAAATGTCATTGACAAGAGCAAACTCTTGATTTGGGGACACGAAGACAACTTAGAGAAAATGCCATTGCTTTTTTCCAATTGGCGCAAGAATTATCAGTCTATTGAGCCACTAATTTCTCCTTACATGAGAATCCTCGAAGATACTAGATGGATATACAACGATCATCTTTTAGATTCCATAAAGATGATTGAGGAGTATGCAATAAGAAAAAACATCGTTTCGGTCGATACAGATAAAACGGACATTGAGCGCAGATTTATTGCAGTAATGAGTTACATACAACAGGGTGGCCTGTCATATTTCCAAGATGCACATATAAGCAAGATCGCAAACCAAATCAGAATCTTCCGCAACAAAGGTTCTCATGCAAGAAATAGGGAAACACTTCTATATTCTACCCAAGAAATATATGGGACTCTCGTTCTGATAGTGCGCTCCTTATTTCTAATAGAGATGGGTTTTCCTAACATAAACGTAGCCTATGACAACTGGCTAGATTTGAGACAATTGATTCCCAAAGTTATAACGGAATAACACAATGAAAATCCAACAGCTTGACCTCACCATCTGCGACCTCGCCGCCGGCTACCATGACGGTGGCGGAGGCTTCGCTTGTTCCGTAGCAACTTGACAAACCGACTGAGTCAGTCAATAATCCTTGTGACCGTCGGACAAGGAGAATACAATGACGACTGGCGATCAGACGCTGACTGAACGAATGGCTAGAGTCGAATCTTCCATCGAAACTGAACGTCCGCATCTTGCAAGCAAAGCAGATTTGGAAAAGCTGAAGAGCGATCTGACGTTTCGCATGATCGTCATTAGCGCCGCATTGCTTGGCCTCATCAAGATAATTCCGCCGTTTCAAGTCTAATCGTCTTGAAAGAAAAATCGCTTCACGCAGGCCCGCAAGTGCAAAATACGAGGCCGCGTTTGCTGGCAGTTTCCAGAAATAGCTAAAGTAATCCCGCATCGTAGTTGGCCCTAATCGGTTGTCGCAATGAAAATCCAACAGCTAGACCTCAACGTCAGCGACCACGTCGCCGTCTGCCATGACGACGGCAATGGCAGCGTGGTCGGCTATTGGATAGAGGGTGGGAATCGAAGGAAGAAAACTGTCAAATGCTATGCAAGCAATGCAACCGAGAGAAGTCATCGAAATAACGAGCATAAATAGGAATCTGAACCAACGAGGCGATACCATGACCAACAAAAGTTTCGAAGTGCCCAATATCGGCTGCGCCGGCTGCGTCGCCGCAATCAAAACGGAGTTGGAAGATCTCTCCGGCGTACAAAGCGTCAGCGGTGATGTGTCCAGCAAAACCATCCAGATCGAGTTCGAGGCGCCGGCTACGCAGGACAGCATTGTAGTGGCGCTCACAGCAATAGACTATCCGCCAGCGACTACCTAGCCGATAGCGGCTCCGCGGGCCGAGCCACATGATCGCCGATTTCGGGCGCGTTGCAGTCGATTACAGCCGCCATCGGGCCGGCTTCCCCAAAGCATTCTTCGCTCGCATAGAGGCCAGGGGCCTCATCCGCCCCGGCGCTCGCCTGCTGGACCTGGGCACAGGCACCGGATCAATCGCTCGCGGCATGGCTCGGCGCGGCTGCCGCGCCTTTGCGCTGGATCTTGCTCCGCAATTGCTGTCGCAAGCCAGGCAACTGGACTTGGACGCAGACGCGCGCAGCGCTTACTTCGTAGCCGCGGCGGAACAATGCCCCATCGCCCCTGGCTCCTTCGATATCGTGACCGCCGGGCAATGCTGGCATTGGTTTGAGGGTCCTCGAACGGCGCGAGAGATCGCGCGGATACTCGTTCCCGGCGGCGCGATCATCATTGCGCATTTTGATTGGCTGCCGCGCCCTGGGAACCTGGTCGCGGCCACCGAAGCGCTCATCAAAAGACACAACCCTGCCTGGAGGCTAGGTGGAGGGGACGGCTTTTACCCGGAATGGCTGAACCATCTTGGGGACGCCGGTTTCGTCGACTTGGAGAGCTTCTCCTTCGACTTGGACGTGAGCTACAGCCAGGAAGCTTGGCGCGGTCGGGTGCGCGCCAGCGCCGGCGTCGCCGCCTCGCTGGCCGAGCCGCAAGTGCTCGCCTTCGACAAAGATCTGCGGCAGCTCCTGCGCGATTCTTTCCCGGCGGATCCGCTGGAAGTGCCGCACCGGGTCTTCGCCGTCCTGGGCAGGAATCAAACGCAGGCCTAAAGCGCTTGCAGGCCCGGCCCGCGTGACAAGGCGCCGCTTGATCAAGTAAAATCGGGCAAGTGGCAGCCCTGTTGCAGCGGATACTTTTATGCCCCTTACCTTGACAGCTATACGCCTCAAAGCCCGAGAACTCGGATTCAACCTCTGTGGCGTGACACCCGCGGAACCATCGCCGACGCTGGCGGCATACCTGCGTTGGATCCAACAGGGCATGCAAGGCGAAATGCGCTATATGGCGCGGAGGGACCGGGTACGGCGGCGTCAAGATCCCCGCGAAATCCTGCCGGGGGCGAAGTCGCTGATCCTGGTCGGCATGGATTACTACGCGCGCTACGCGGAGGACGAGGTCCTCAAGGATCCCGCGCGCGGGCGCATCGCCGCCTATGCCTGGGGCCTGGACTACCACCGGGTGCTGGAACTGCGGCTGCGGCAATTCGCCGAGTGGCTGGCGGAGCAAGCCGGGCGGAAAACCGCGCAGAAAGTATACGTCGACACCGGCGCGATCCTGGAGCGCAGCCACGCCCAGCAAGCCGGCATGGGTTTCATCGGCAAGAATACCATGCTGATCCACCCGCGGCGGGGCAGCTATTTCTTCATCGGCGAGATCCTCAGTTCGCTGGAATTTGACGATTACGACCAGCCGCATCGCGAGAGCATGTGCGGCACTTGTACGCGCTGCCTGCAGGCCTGTCCGACCGATGCCTTTCCCGCGCCCTTCGTCTTGGATTCGCGCTTGTGCATCAGCTATCACACCATCGAGAACAAGGGCTGGATCGATCGTGAGCTGCGCGGGCAATTCGGCAACTGGATCTTCGGCTGCGACATCTGCCAGGAGGTCTGCCCTTTCCAGCGCTTCGCCGAAGAAACCGATGAGGTCGCCTTCCTGCCTTTTGACCTGGACCGCGTCGCGCCCAAACTGACCGATATTCTGATGTCCAACGACGATTCCTTCGGCGCCATGTTCAGGCGGACGCCGGTTGAGCGCATCAAGCGCGAGCGGCTGGTGCGCAACGCTTGCGTGGCCGCGGGCAACTGGCAGAGCGAAGTCGCCATCCCCCATTTGATTCAACTGCTCTACGACGAGAGCGCGCTGGTGCGCGGGCACGCGGCCTGGGCGCTGTGGCGGACCATGGAACTTGATAGCGCCAAGCTGCTGACCGACCTCCACCGGCGCGAGGACGATGCGCGGGTGCGCGGCGAGGTTGAGGCGCTGTTGGGGTAAGCTAACCCCTCCCCCCGGCCTGTTCCCCCCTCAATCCCCCCGCTAAGCGGGGGGCGGAAACCCCAAAGCATCCGAAGTAGAGGGGGAGCGCGTCCAAGGGAGTTCAATATGCGCTGTAATCTTGTGATCAGAGGCGACCCAATAATCGCGTAGACACGGACCTTCGGTCGCCCCTACACCGCCCGCCAAGATTCGCGTGTCGCGTACAGGATCGCCCATCATTCACCGTCCAAATCCGGATAGCGCCGGCGCCAGTCAGTGGCGTCCTGATAGGCTTTGGCGACGGCGAGCGTCTCCGCCTCTTGATAGAGGCCGCCGATGAAGGAGATGCTGGTGGGCGTACCCTTGTCGCTGAAGCCGTTGGGCAGGACCACGGTGGGATGTCCGGTGAAGTTGGTGATGGGCAGGACGTTCGCGCCCTGGCTGGGCGCGATGAAGACATCGACGTCGGCCATCACCCGCGCCATATCAGCCATCAGCAACGTGCGGAGGCGGTTGGCGTTGATGTACTCGACGGCGGGGATGAAGCGGGCGGCGCGGAAGACATTGGGCCAGGCGCTATTGTCTTGGCGCGCCATCGTATCAACGCGGCCATCGCGCGTGATCTGATCGAAGGCGGCGGCGGCTTCGGCGGCCAAAATCGTCCAGAGTCCGCCGGTATCCCGCGCCGGCAAATCAATTGGGATCAGGTCGTAGCCCGCCGCGCGCATGTCGTCGAGCGTTGCCAAGCTGTTGCGTAAGGTCGCCTCGATATAGGCGACCTGGTCGGCGTCTTTGTCCGCCAGCGCCGAATCATCCAGTTGGAAGCCCTTTTCCAGATAGCCGACGCGCAGCGATTTCGGATCGAGCGCCGGATCCCAAGTGAAGGGCTCGGGACTGATGCTTAGGTCATGACCATCGGGACCGTAAATGGCGCTGAAAACGAGGGCGCAATCTTCGACCGAGCGGCACATGGGACCGATCTTGTCCATGCTCCAACTGAGCGCCATCGCGCCGTAGCGGCTGACTCGTCCGAAGGTGGGGCGCAGGCCGCTGAGGCCGCAGCGGGTCGAGGGCGAGACGATGCTGCCCAGGGTCTCGCTGCCGATGGAGAAACCGACCAAGCCGGCGGCGGTCGCCGCGCCCGGTCCCGCTGATGAGCCGCTGCTGCCCTCGCTGGTATCCCAGGGATTGCGCGTCATGCCGCCGTACCAGACATCGCCGTTGGCCAGCGCGCCCAGGGTCAGCTTGGCGATGAGCACCGCGCCGGCTTCCTCCAGGCGCTGGACGACCGTGGCGTCGAGATCGATAACCTGGTCCTTGTATGGCGCCGCGCCCCACTGAGTCGGATAGCCGCGCGTCGCCAGCAGGTCCTTGGCGCCCCAGGGCACGCCATGCAGAGGACCGCGATAGAGTCCGCGCGCGATCTCGGCATCGGCGCGCGTCGCCTGGGCGATGGCGAGCTCTTCGGTATAGGCGGCGACGCACTTGAGTGCGGGATCGTAGCGCTTGAGCCGCGCCAGGTACATTTCCGTCAGTTCCAGCGATGTCACCTGGCGTGACCGGATGAGCTCGGCCAGTTGCGTGACGGGATAGAAGGCGGCCTCTTCGAGATCGGCGGGGCGTGTAACAGTGGGCTGAGCGCTCATGGCGTAGGTTCGCGGGACGGGCGCGGGATCGGGATCGGCGACATCCACATTGAAGTGGAGCGCCATGGGCACGCTGTTGTCGAGGTCGGCGGCGCGGACGGCGGCGTATTGCTCGCGGCGGCCGTTGACGATCTCGAGCATTTGGGCGAGTTGCTCGGGACTGAAGTCGAGGTCGAGAAGGGTTTGGGCGGCGGCGATGTGCTCGGGGGTGATGGGCGCTTGGGTCATGGGTGGGTCCTTGGCTTGGGATTTTGGGCGAGTGTACCACAGGTTTTTTTCACCACAGAGGCGCAGAGGGCACAGAGAAAGCCTTGGTAGATGTTTTTATTTTGTGGGCGACCTGATAGGTCGCCCCTACGTTACGTGGCGATTTGTCGGCGATGAATTGTGCCAGACGCAGACTGGCCGCTTCTCTACGACGACACCCGCGCCCCCCGCAACCTCAGCGAGTTCGTCACAACGAACACGCTCGAGAAGGCCATCGCAGCGGCCGCGAACATGGGCAGCAGGCCGCCCAGCATGGCCACGGGAATCAGCACGATGTTGTAGATGAAAGCCCAAAACAGATTCTGGTAGATCGTGCGCATGGTGCGGCGGCTGAGATCCAGCGCGGAGACGACGGCTGTCAGGTCGCCGCTGACAAGGGTGACGTCCCCCGCTTCGATGGCGATATCAGTGCCGGTGCCGATGGCGAAGCCGACATCGGCGCTCGCCAGCGCCGGGGCGTCGTTGATGCCGTCTCCCACCATGCCGACTTTTTCGCCCTTGTTTTGCAAGTCCTTGATGACCGCCGCTTTCTCCGCCGGCAGCACATCGGCGTAAACCCTTTCAATGCCCACCGCCTTGGCGATGGCTGTTGCCGTGCCCTGATTGTCGCCTGTGATCATCGCCACCTCGAGCCCGCGCGCTTTGAGGGCGGCGATGGCCGCGCGCGAACTGGGCTTGAGCGGGTCGCCGATGCCCAGCGCGCCGATCATCTCGCCCTCGACGGCGACCAGGGCGACGGTGCGCGCCTCCCGCGCCAGGCGGCGGATATTTTCCTCCAGCGCTGATGTCTCGACTCCCTTTTCCCGCATCAGGGCCGCGTTGCCGACGAGTACCGTTCGTCCGTCGATGGCCGCCTGAACGCCGCGTCCGGGCAGCGCTTCGAAGTCCTCAAGCGGGAACAAGTCAATCGACTCGGACTTTGCTTTGTCAAGGATGGCGGCGGCCAGGGGATGTTCGCTGCCGGCTTCGGCCGCTGCCGCGAAGCGCAAGACGGCCTCGGCGTCGCTCCCTGGCAGCGCGATGACGTCGGTGACGCTGGGCTGTCCGGCGGTGATGGTGCCGGTTTTATCTAGCAGAACCGTGCTCAGGGCTTTGGTCCTTTCCAGCGACTCGCTGTTGCGGAAGAGGATGCCAGATTCCGCGCCGCGTCCCGTGCCCACCATGATAGCGGTGGGCGTGGCCAAGCCCAGCGCGCAGGGACAGGCGATCACGAGCACGGCGATCATATTGAGGATGGCCGTCGGCAGATCCGCGCCGCCGCCACTGCCAATTGTGAGCCAGCCGACAAGCGTGATGATGGCCAGCGCGATGACGAGTGGCACAAAGTAGGCGGAGACACGGTCGGCAATCGCTTGAATGGGCGCTTTGCTGCCTTGCGCCGCTTCCACCAGGCGGATGATCTGCCCCAGGACGGTGTCCTTGCCGACGCGCTGCGCCTCGGCGATCAAGCGGCCCTGCTGATTAACCGTGCCAGCGATGACCTCGTCGCCGGTTTTCTTGTTCACCGGCATGCTCTCCCCGCTGAGCATGGATTCGTCCACTGTTGAGCGGCCCTCGTTGACGATGGCGTCGACCGGGATGCGCTCGCCCGGTTTGACCAAGAGCAGGTCGCCCGGAACGACTTCGTCGATGGAAATCGATTTCTCCTTGCCATCGCTGAGCAGGGTGGCGGTTTTTGGCGCCAGCCCGATCAGCTTCTTGATGGCGGCGCTGGTGCGGCCCTTGGCCCGCGCTTCCAGCAGCTTGCCCAGCGTGATCAAGGTCAGAATCACGGCGGCAGATTCGAAATAGTCGGACTTGCCGACCTGGTCGGAAAAGTCAAAGAGCAGGCCGAGAAGGACGATCAAGCCATAGACATAAGCCGCCAGCGAGCCCATCGCCACCAGCACGTCCATGTTGGCGCTGCGGTTGCGCAGCGACTTGATGGCGCCGCGCAGATATTGCCGTCCCAGGATGAGCACGACCGGCGTCGCCAGCGCGCCGAATACAAAAAGCCAAAGGTCATGCATCAGCCAGGGGAGGCTATCCATGATAAAGGGCACTTGATGCATGAAGTGCCGCGCCATGCTCAAGACGGTCAGCGGGATGGTGAAGATCGCGCCGATCAAGACCAGGCGCGTCTGCCGGTCGATTTCAGCTTGGCGCGCGGCCGCCTCGGCATCTTCGCCTGCTTCCTCGCCGCTGACTTCGATGACGCCGTAGCCGGCGTTCTCCACAGCTGCAACGAGATCGCCGCGACTTAGCGCCCCGGGCATGTAGCCGATGGCCGCACGCTCATTGGACAGGTTGACCGCGACATCAATCACGCCGTCGACTTTATTGAGCGCGCGGGCCACGTTCTTCTGGCACATGGCGCAGGTCATGCCGGTGATAGGCAGGTCGACGCTGGCCCTGGCGACGCCATAGCCGGATTTTTCGATCTGTGAAACCAGATCGCGCATTTTGAGTTTGCCAGCGTCGTAATCGACCGTCGCCTTTTCTGTCGCCAGGTTGACCGTGACAGCGGCGACGCCGTCGGCGTCCTTGAGGCTCCGTTCGACATTTTTGACGCACATGGCGCAGGTCATGCCGGTGACGGGCAGTGAGATTTCCTTGAGGGTCATACGCTTGCTCCGGGTGTTCAGGTTCAGCTATTGATGAGCTTCAGGATGCGCCCCAGGTCATCGACGGCAGCCTCGGGATCGGCGTGCAGATCATGCCGCAAGCTGTTTTCGATATAGCAATCGAAGAGATGATTGATCAGACTGCTCATGCCCTTCTCGATCGTGCGGGCGCGCAGGACCCGCTCTTCACAACTGCCGGCGTCGGCGGCGATCATTTCTTCCAGCGCCTTTAGCTGACCTTGAACCCGCTTGATGCGGTTGATGGTCTTGCTATTATGCGCCTCGCGCGTCGATTCAACTTGCCTGGCTGATTCTATCATTGCGCGTTCCTTATACCCATACCCCTATAGGTATATATTATCAAGACGACAATAGAATCGCAAATCTTTCGTCTGGCGGACTCAGCTATCGTGAGCGATGAGGGGCACGGCGCTGC
Source organism: Chloroflexota bacterium (assembly GCA_011525385.1). Classification (GTDB taxonomy): domain Bacteria; phylum Chloroflexota; class Anaerolineae; order Aggregatilineales; family Phototrophicaceae; genus UBA6055. The sequence goes on from WTGF01000111.1 coordinate 47,325, forward strand.
ACTTGCCGCCGGTGACGGTGGCGTCAATGCGGATCCAGACGTGATCCGCCAGTTTCCACCAAAGCAAGTCGTCGGCGCCGATGGCGCGGGCTATGGGATCGGCGCTTTCACGATGCCCCATGACGGCGATGATGGGCGCCTCCGGATCGGGACGGGAGCGGATATTGGCGCCAAAGGTGCCAGCCGTGATCTTGCAAGGGGCTTCGAGGGACATGCCTTCCAAGGGACTTTGACCGGCGTCGGGGCGCTTTTCTATGATCGTGTAGGGATCCAGGCCGACGCGCGTGGGATAGTGGAGCGCGGCGATCGGCAAGCTGAGCATGCTCCCGTAGTCATAGGCGCTGGGCGCCGCGGGGACCTCGGCGGAGGTGGGACTGCCGTCTTCGGCCAGGCTCAGCGGGACTTGTGCATAGAAGCCGCTTTTCACGACGACCCTTGCCTCCGGGACGATAATGGATGCTTCGCCGTCCAGGACGTAAATCGACATGCCGGCGTCGATCTGCGCTTGCAGGAAGACGGTGCCATTGAGGCGAATATCAAGCCCATTGAGCCAAAACTGGCGCGGCGGCTGGAAGCGATTCGACTGCAAAAGAAGGCCGCTTTCGGCGGCGCCTGCGCAGGGCGCGTCGTCTATGCCGGTGCGGAAGTCAAAGGCTTGCCAGGAGAACCAGAGCGGAAGGCCCGCGTTGTCGCGCGGCGCGCTTTGCAGCAGGTTGATATCACCCGCCACCAGTTCTCGGCTGATCCAACCGATTTCTTCCGGGTCGGCATAGGCTTGGATCCAAGCGCCGTCTTCATTGAGTCTGACCGCTTTGAGGCCCGTGCGCTGGGCCACCGTTCTGATGACCGCGGCGTCGGTATTGGGTTCGGCGCGCAGGTTGGCGCCCTGGGCCGCCGCCACCGTGATATCCAGCAAGGGCGCTGGTATCGACGCCGGAGGCGGGGGGAAGAGCGCCACATCGCCAAAGGCGAGCAAGGCGGCAGTCTGGGCTTCCAAGCTGTCGGGGGGATAAGCCGCGAACAAGATTCGCGCGGTTCCCCAGGTCTTGTCCTCGCTGCTGGCGCTAAACCAGTCGACGCTGTTCGATGCGATTTGGTCGCCGGGCTGCGCGAATACACCGGTTGGGACATCAGGCAATCTTGCCAGCGAGACGGTGGGATGACCAAAGCAGATTGAGTTAATCTCTTGTTCGGCGCAGGCGCTGGAGACGCTCCCGATGGCCCGATCCTGCAAAGCCGGGCAGGAACTGTTTTGCGCGGTGGCGCCTGTGGCCAGCAAAGATAGAATCAAGCTAAGGAGAAGTAGTCTCATCTACATGCGGTCTCATCGCGGACGGAAAACTGCGACGCTCGATCAGCCGGAGCCGCTCGGCGCGTAACCGCCGGAAAGGTCACAGGAATGCCCCGCTCAGGCAAAATCGTAAGCCTTCTCGTCGCATGAGCGACGCGGTTTACGTAAACAGGTATCAAGCCGGCGCGTCCTTGACGCGGCTCCGACAGCTTATGGCATCGAGTGAAGTCATATCCGCTCATATAACTCCAGCAGTACGCCGGAAGCGCTCCCGGGATGAACAAAGGCGTAGCGCCTGCCGTCGCGTTCGCGAGCGACCTCGTTGATCAATTCAACCCCGTTATCACGCAAGGCTTGCAGCACCCTATCGAGATCCGGCACTTCCAGGCAGAAATGGTGCAGGCCGGGTCCGCGCTTGGCAAGGTACCTGGCGACGCCGCTATCCTCCGTATTCGGCTGAATCAATTCGAGATGGGAATCGCCCAGGTTGAGAAAGGCAACATCAACTCCTTCGCCGGTGATGGATTGCCTCGCCCCGGCGTGCGCCAGCCCAAGAGCGCCGCACCAGAAAACCAGGGCGTCATCGAGGTTGTCAACCACCACTGCCAGGTGATTCAAGCTGATATCAGTCATGTAATGCGGTCTTCTCAAGTAACTCCAAGAAAATAATGCGACAAATTGCAAGCTCGCCCACCACTCCGGCTAGGTTTTGCGGGCGACCCGACGGGTCGCCCCTACCGCCGACGATTATTTTGGAGTGCATTAGCATGACTTTGTTGGTCCTACTTCTGTGACGGGATGATGCGCGTCCATTGAATGTTATAATAACAAGCGCAAACTGCAAAACAAATACATGACGAATGTGGAGGAAGATGCAGATGGTTCTAGCCGAACAATCGCGTCCCTTGAGCCTAGCGATGAGCGAAGAGCACGAGATGCTGCTGGCGGCGGTAAGAGATTTTGCCCGGCGCGAAATCGCGCCCATCGCCGCCGAGTTCGATGAATCGGGCGAGTTTCCGTTGGAGACGGTGCGGAAAATGGGCGAAATGGGATTGATGGGCATTGAGGCGCCGGAGGAATACGGCGGCGCTGGCATGGACACGCTGGCGCATGCCCTGACCATGATCGAAATCGCCAAAGCGGATGCCAGCCATAGCACGATCATGAGCGTGCATAATTCGCTCTATTGTTATCCCATCCAGGTCTTCGGGACGGAGCGGCAAAAGCGGGAGTGGATCACGCCCGTGGCCAGCGGCCAGCAGATCGGCGCCTACAGCTTGACCGAGCCCATGTCGGGCAGCGACGCTGGCAATATGGCGAGCCGCGCCCGCCTCAACGACGCCGGTACGCGCTATATCATCAATGGGCGCAAAAGCTGGGTCACCAGCGGTCCGGTGGCCGACCGCTTGATCTTGTTCACCATGACCGCCGCCGAAGCCAAACATCGCGGCATCACCGCCTTTCTCATCGATACGGGCCAGCCGGGCTTCAGCCGCGGCAAGGTCGAGCCGAAGCTGGGCATCCGCGCCAGCGCCACCAGCGAGATCATCTTCGACAATTACGCCTGTCCGGTCGAGAATGTGCTGGGGGAAGTGGGACAAGGCTTCAAGATCGCGATGACGGTTTTGGACGCAGGGCGGATCGGCATCGCGGCGCAAGCGCTGGGCATTGCCGAGGCGGCCTATGAAGCCGCGCTGGCATATGCCCGGGAGCGCGAAGCCTTTGGCGCGCCAATCGGCAGCTTTCAAATGATCCAGCAGAAGATCGCCGATATGAAAACGCGCATCGAAGCGAGCCGCGCCCTGCTCTACCGGGCGATCATTGCCAAACAGCGAGCAAGGGCCATCGGCGCGCGTTATACCAGCGAAGCAAGCATGGCGAAGCTGTTTTGCAGCGAAACAGCAGCTTATGTGACCGATGAGGCGATACAAATCCACGGTGGCATGGGCTACAGCAAAGAACTGCCGGTGGAGCGCTATTACCGCGACGCCCGCATCACTCGGATTTACGAAGGCACAAGCGAGATTCAACGCATGGTCATCGCGAGAAACGAATTGGGGTTGAGATGAAGGTTGAGACGATGAGAGCAGCGACATTAACGGCGCACGGCGGGCCCGAGGTCGTCGACTATCGTGAAGATCTGCCGATTCCCGAGCCGGCATTCGGTGAAGCGCGCGTCAAGATCAAAGCGGCGGCGCTAAACCGGCTGGACCTGTGGGTGCGCGCCGGCTGGAAGGGCTTGGCGCTGGACTTCCCGCATGTGATTTGTTCGGATGGCGCCGGACTGGTCGATGCCCTGGGCGACGGCGTGAATCAGTTCGCCGTCGGCGACCGCGTCTGCATTGATCCCACCATCGTTCAACCCGGCGATCCGGCCTTGCACACTGGATTGGAAAACCAGTCGCGCATTGCCATTCTCGGCGAGCACCACAGCGGCACGGCGGCCGAGTATGTGGTTTTGCCAGAGCGTAATCTGATGCGCATGCCGGACGAATTCGATTTTGGGGAGGCAGCGGCGGCGGGTCTGGTCGGCGTGACTGCCTGGCATTCCTTGATCACGCGCGGTGGACTTCAGGTCGGCGAGTCGGTGCTGATTGTAGGCGCCGGCGGCGGCGTCAACAGCATCAGCATTCAGATTGCCAAGCAGGCGGGCGCGACGGTTTATGTCGTGGGCAGCAACGCCGAAAAATGCCGTCAAGCCGAAGCGCTGGGCGCGGACGTGACGATCAATCGCGAGGAAGAAGCGCAGTGGTCGCGTGCCATCTACAAACTGAGTAATCGGCGCGGCGTCGATGTGGTGGTCGACAATGTGGGCGCGGCGACCTTGAGCCAGAGCATGCGCGCTTGTCGCATCGGCGGGCGGATTCTGGTTGTCGGCGGCACGAGCGGCTATGGCTTCGAGATGAATGTAGCGCAGCTTTTCGCGCGGCAAATCGCCATCATCGGCAGCACGATGGGTCCCCATCGCGATTATATGGCTGTCATGAATCAGGTCTTTGCGGGGCGGCTGCAAGCGGTGATCGGCGCGCGCCTGCCCTTGAGCGAAGCGCGTCAGGCGCAAGAGCTGTTGGCGCAGAATGCGGTCTTTGGAAAGGTCGTGCTGGAGCTTTGACGCAGGCCCCTATCTGCTGGGGGCAATCGAAAACAGTCAACATGCCCGGCGCGCGGGAATTCAAAGGCAAAATTCACCACAGAGGCACAGAGTGCACAGAGAAAAAGAAGAAAGAGATCGATTTTTCGGGCGTTTCGCCGAAACGCCCGACAGTTCATTACTATTGTGGATTTTGCATTACTTTTTTGGATCTACTTCTCTGTGGCCAACGAAAACTTCTCTGTGCTCTCTGTGTCCTCTGTGGTTAAATTTTTTTTTGCATGACTTACCTGCAACTACTTCTGCGCCTCTGTGGTGAATTCAAACAGATTTTAGCGATGGCATTTGACGGCTCGGTAATCTATCAAGTGGCGAACGACTTGGGATTGGACAATCTCAACCGGGTCGCGCGGCGGGCTGGCGTCATGAGCGTCTTGCAGGTCACGGCTTATTATTCCGGGCGGCGGGTCCGTCACTCAGTCGCGCGCGTGATCGAATATCAACTGGGTGAGGTCGAGCTACTGCTGGTTTACGAAGGTTTCAATCGGCACAAGCCGCTGCGGCTGAGCCTGCCGAAAGACCGTCTGGAAAAGCTGGTTCGGGCCTTGCGCCAGGCGAAATTCGACACGCTGCGCGATCAAGACGGATTGTCATTCACCGATCGGGGCCTCTGGTTGATTCAACGCGCGGCCGGCACGTACAGCCACGGCGTGATTGTCTCGCCGGACAAACCGCAATTGCCCTGGTCGTCGATCGTCAACGCCATCGACGATTACTTGCCGAGCGCCATCCGCGAAGTGCCATTGAGGAACTGAGAAGGACGGGCGATGTCGCAAAATGACATGCAAGAGGTGGAAATCAAGCTGCATACGCCGGACCTGGCGCTTGTGCAGCGGGCGCTGGAAGCAGCCGGCGCGGATTTGAAATCGCCGCGGGTCTTCGAGCGCAACCTGCGCTATGAGAATGCGGCGGGCACGCTGACGGCGGGGGGCATTGTCTTGCGGCTGCGCCAAGATGAGCGGGCCAAGCTGACCTACAAATCGGGCGCGAGCAGCGAGGACGGCATCTTCAGGCGCTTCGAAGCGGAAGTCGTCGTCAGCGACTTTGAGACGATGGATATCATCCTGCGGCGGCTGGGCTACGATGTGGCGCTGATTTACGAGAAGTATCGGACGACCTGGGTTCTGGGGGATGCCGAGATCGTGCTGGATGAGTTGCCCTACGGCAATTTCACCGAGATCGAGGCCGATGCCGAGACGATTGAACAGGTTGTGAGCGAGTTGGACTTGGGCCGGTTTCGAAGGATGACTGGGAGTTATGTGGAGATTTTTGCCGAGTTGAAGTGGAAGTTGGGCTTGACGATGCGGGATTGCAGTTTTGAGGACTTTGCCGGGTTGGATGTGGATGTTGGGGATCTGGTGGGCTAACCACAAAGACACAAAGTGCACGAAGCCTGTTTTACCTAGCGTATTTGTAGGGGCGAGCCTTGGCTCGCCTGTTTGGGTTAACCACCGAGGACACCGAGAGCACCGAGAGGATTTCATGTGAGTGAGTTGGGGAAGTTTCTGGAAGAGCGGTCGAAGATTCCGATTCCGAATGGCGACACGGCTTGGATCAAGTTGCTGGCAAAAGAATTGGCTTTAGGAGTTCACAGGAATCTTTGGGAGCCATGGCGGATTGCTAGGCTAAATATGGGCAGGGCACGAACGATGAGCAACGACTCGGAGGACTACTTTACGACTAGATGGAAAGATCGCGACGTGAGTCACCTTGTCGGCGTACTCGTCGGCCATGAGTATATGATAAGAGGAGAAGATCAGCGTGCGCTCCACCTATCGACAAAAGCATATGACCTTCTTGAAGATGTCGAACCATACGATGTCTTCATATCCTACAAGCGCAGCGAAAGCAGCGCGCTTGCGCTTCTCGTTCTTGCACGACTCAAAGAGCACAGCCTCGTTCCATTCGTCGACATGGCGCTTGAAGCTGGCGGGAACTGGCACGCTGACCTGGAAAAGCGGATTAAGGACTGCGATTATTTCATCGTTTTGCTTGGCGAAAAAACCTTGTCATCCGACATGACGGTCAAGGAAATCTGTTGGGCAAGTGAGAGCAATAGAACAATCATTCCCGTCTGGCACAACAAATTCGGGCGTTCGGAAGATTTTGACCTCAAAGCGAAAATCTACGAGTATGCCCCAAAATGGGAAGACAAGTTTGTCGTCGAAAAAGAGGACCTCGTGATAGAAATCTTCCAGCAGACGAATGCAATTATTGTCCACGACGAAAGCGCGAGCGGCTACAACACGGCTATCGTCGAGTTGCTGAATCGCTTCGGGATTACGCCTTAGCCGAGCTCCGCGCGGCGGGCGACTCACAGAGTCGCCCCTACGAATTCTGACTTTGCGATGCCTTCGTGCCTTTGTGATGAGACTATCCCTGCCAATGCCCTTTGCTGCGCCGGCATGAGTCTGCGCGCCCTGCCCCGCAGCTGACTTTCCCCTGTATTTCAATCGCCCCAGCCCCTATACTGGATGGTTGTTTTGCCGCTTTGTAACAAACCCGCCGCCCGCAGACGGTGTTACAATTAGCGGAGACCCGCAATACGAACACAGCAAACGGAGACCGCTATATGAGCATCAGCCCCAAGATCGAGCAGTTGCGCGCCAAGCGCGCCCAGAGCCAGTTGGGCGGCGGCGAGGCGCGGATCAAGCGGCAGCACGATCAAGGCAAGAAGACCGCTCGCGAACGCCTGGAAATGCTGCTTGATCCCGGCAGCTTCCGCGAGGTTGACGCCTTTGTACATCACCACAACAACAAATTCGGGCTGGAAAACAACAAGCCGCTCAGCGACAGCGTCGTGACCGGCTGGGGCACGATCGACGGCCGGCTGGTTTATGTCTATTCGCAAGACTTCACCGTCATGGGCGGCAGCTTGAGCGAGGCGCACGCGGACAAGATCCTCAAGATCATGGATATGGCGATCAAGGTGGGCGCGCCGGTCATCGGCTTGAATGACAGCGGCGGCGCCAGGATCCAGGAGGGGGTGGAGAGCCTGGGCGGCTATGCCGATATTTTCCTGCAGAACACGCTCGCGAGCGGCGTCATCCCCCAGATCAGCGTAATCATGGGACCCTGCGCCGGCGGCGCCGTCTACAGCCCGGCGCTGACCGACTACATCATCATGGTTAAAGATAGCAGTTATATGTTCATCACCGGTCCGGACGTGGTCAAGCAAGTGCTCAATGAAGATGTCAGTTTTGAGGATTTGGGCGGGGCGTCGGTGCACGCCAGCAAGAGCGGCGTCTGCCATTTCGTCGCCGATGACGAAGCGCAATCCCTGATTTTGGTGCGCGAACTGCTCAGCTATCTGCCGCAGAACAATATGGAAGATCCGCCGGTGGTAGCCACCACCGATGATCCCTTGCGGTCGGAAAGCGCGCTTGACACGATCGTGCCGGAGAATCCCAACCAGCCTTACGATATGAAAAAAGTGATCGAGCTCATCGTCGATGATGGGCACTTCTTCGAAGTGCAGGAAGAATTCGCCGGCAATATCGTGGTGGGCTACGCGCGGCTGGGCGGGTCCGCGGTTGGCATTGTGGCGAATCAGCCCATGGTGCTGGCGGGCGTGCTGGATATCAATGCCAGCGTCAAAGCGGCGCGATTCGTGCGGACTTGCGACGCCTTCAACGTGCCGCTGATCACCTTTGTTGATGTCCCCGGCTATCTGCCGGGCACTGACCAGGAGCACAACGGCATCATCATGAGCGGCGCCAAGCTGCTTTACGCCTTTTGCGAGGCGACCGTGCCCAAGCTGACCGTCACGACGCGCAAGTCGTACGGGGGCGCTTATTGCGTTATGAGCAGCAAGCATATCCGCGCCGATCTCAACATCGCCTGGCCCACCGCGGAAATCGCCGTTATGGGTCCCGAGGGCGCGGTCGAGATCATCTACCGCCGCGAGTTGAAAGAAGCGGAAGATCCCGCCGCGCGCAAGCAGGAATTGGCGGAAGACTATCGCGAGACCTTTGCCAATCCCTACATCGCCGCCAGCCGAGGTTTCATCGACGACGTCATCGAACCGCACAATACGCGCGCGCGTTTGATTAACGCCTTGCAGGTTTTCCAGAACAAGCGCGATGAAAACCTGCCCAAGAAGCACGGCAATATTCCGCTCTAGGAGGCGTCGATGGCCGAGCAACTCACCCGCATCAACAAGATCTTGATCGCCAATCGCGGCGAAATCGCCGTGCGTATCATTCGCGCCGCCCGCGATCTCGGCATCCCGACGGTGGCTGTCTACTCCGATGTCGATCGCGCGGCTTTGCACGTGCGCTATGCCGATGAGGCTGTTCACATTGGCGGACCGCGCCCGGCGGACAGTTATCTCAAAAAAGATACGCTGATCGAGGTAGCGCGCAGGACCGGGGCGGACGCCATTCACCCTGGTTATGGCTTCCTGGCGGAAAACGCCGATTTCGCGGGGCAAGTCATCGACGAAGGCTTGGTGTGGATCGGACCGCCGTCCGATGCCATCGCCACCATGGGCGACAAACACGCTGCGCGACTTGCCGTGACCCGCAACAACGTACCGCTGATCCCCGGGATTGAAGCTGGACTATCGAATGACGACTTGGCCGAGGCCGCCAAGTCAATCGGCTTCCCGGTGTTGATCAAAGCGGTAGCGGGCGGCGGCGGCAAGGGCATGCGCCCGGTGCATCGCGCGGAAGATTTCGAAACGGCGCTGCTAACAGCGCGGCGAGAGGCGGAAAGCGCCTTTGGCAACGGTGATGTGTATCTTGAGAAGCTGTTGCGGGGCGCGCGTCACATTGAGTTTCAGATCCTGGCGGATAGTCATGGCAATACAATACACCTGGGCGAGCGCGAATGTTCCATCCAAAGGCGCCATCAGAAGCTGGTGGAAGAGGCGCCCAGCGTCTTCGTCGATACTGAACTGCGGCAGAAAATGGGCGAGATGGCCATCGCCGCTGCCGAATCGGTCGGCTATGTCAATGCCGGCACGATCGAGTGCCTGGTCGACCGAGACAAAAATTACTATTTCCTGGAGATGAATACGCGCTTGCAAGTGGAACATCCAGTGACCGAGCTGGTGACCGGCGTCGACCTCGCCAAAGAGCAGATACGTATCGCGCGCGGGCGACGCATGGGTCCGACGGAAAACGTTCTGCATCCCAAGGGCTGGGCAATCGAATGTCGTATCAACGCCGAAGACCCCTATGCGGATTTCATGCCCTCGACGGGCCAGATCACCACCATGATCTTGCCGACGGGACCGGGTGTGCGCGTGGACAGCGGCGTCTATCGCGGCTCGGAAATTACCCCCTATTACGATAGCATGATCTCCAAATTAATAACCTGGGGCGAGACGCGTTCGGAAGCGATGCTGCGGATGCGGCGCGCCTTGTCGGAATATCGCATTATGGGTTTGAAGCACAACATTCCCTTCCACATTAATTTGCTCAATAGCATCAGCTTCATCGCCGGGCAGATCGATACCAATTTTGTCGAGCAGCGCTTCAATATGAACACCTATGAAAAGACGCCGACAGCGACTCAATTGGAGACCGTTGCCATAGCCGCAACCTTGTACGCGCACCGCAAGCGGCGGTTGGCTTCTCAAGTTGTCGCGCCGGCAAAGCGGGACGCCAGCAACTGGAAGTGGATGGGCCGCTTCGAGAGGATGCATCGATGAAGTACGTCACGGTCATCAATGACCAGAGCTACGAAATTGAGATCGACAACGATGGCGCGATCCTGGTCAACGGCGAGCTGCGCGATGTGGATTTCCTCAACCTGGGCGGCTCGCTGTATTCGATCATCACCGAGAACAAATCCCTGGAAGCCGTCATTGATGATGACGAAGACAAGATTGCGGTCATGATGGGCGGGCAACTCTTCGAGACGCAGGTGCTGGATGAACGCGCCATGCTGCTGCTGCAGCGGCGCGGCGGATTGAAAATCACTTCCGGCGAAGTGAATGCGCCCATGCCCGGTCTCATTGTCATGGTCACGGTGGAACTGGGTCGAAACGTAGCGCAAGGCGATACGGTTGTGATCCTGGAATCGATGAAGATGCAGAACGAACTGAAGTCGCCGGTCGCCGGTGTGGTTACGGCGATACACGCCGATACTGGTCAGGCGGTTGACAAGGGAGACATCCTGGTCGAAATTGGTCCATCCTCAGAAGATGACTAAGCTTAGCTGGCCAGGTCCATTCCCCAAGTGGATTGATTTCCTTTATTTGCTCCTGCTGGCTGCCTATGTCCTGGCTGGAGCGCCGTTGGTTCCCTTTCACGGCGATGAATCGACACAGATATTTATGGGGCGCGATTATTATTATTTGTTCCAGGAAGGCGACCTGTCAAAAATCCTCTATGACAGCGCTTGGTCAAGTCGCCAGGACGAGCAACATTTGCGCCTGATAAATGGCACGGTGTCCAAAACGATCCATGGTTGGCTGGCGGCGAGCCAGGGAACCAAGCTCGAACAGATCAACGGGCACTGGGATTGGGAACAAGATTACGCCCAGAACAGCGCGAGCAATCGCATTCCCGACAGATCGCTGTTGGATGCCGCGCGCCTGGCCTCTGCCGCGCAATTGGCGATGGCGGTTGTGGCGCTCTTTGCGCTGGTCAACATAAGCATCGGCCGGCAAGAAGCTTATGTCGCGAGCGCGATGTTCGCTCTGCATCCAGCACTCTTGATCAACGGCAGACGCGCCATGATGGAAGGCAGCCATTTGCTCGGCATGACGCTGGTGCTGTTGATGGCGGCATGGCTCTTGCAAGAGCAGCGCTGGTGGAAATTCCTCTTGCTGGGCGTCGCCTCCGGCTTTGCCGTCGCGGCGAAACATCCCAATGCCTTTGTCGTGGCGCTTGTCTTTCTTGCCTGCGCCGCCCTATGGCTTTACCAGACAGCCAAAATACCGGGGCAGGAGAGGCGAAGGCCGGTGCAGTCGCTGGTCGGCTTGCTAGCGGCGGGCGGGCTGGCGTTGTTCATCTTCTATCTAATGAACCCGGCCTGGTGGCTAGCGCCTTTAGAGAGCGGGTTCGAGGCTCTGTCGCTGCGCTTCGCGCTATTTCAAGAACAGATCGCCATTTTCGGCGGATACAATTCACTGATTGAAAGAGTCCAAGGTTTCTTCCGTTACGTATTTGTCGAGAATTACCAATACTTTGAAGCGGCGCAATGGGCCGATTATAGCGAGATCACCCAACAGGTCAGTAGCTATGAAGCATCCGGCTTGTCGGGTCTTTCGATTGGGGGCAGCGCCGCCGGCGGGTTACTTAATCTGGCGCTCACGCTTGTTGGCGGGGTTCATTTGCTTCGCAGCCAGGATATAGAAGGCAAGTATCGCTGGCTGCTGATAGTCTTGAGCGGCGGCATCGCCCTGATCACCTTGGTCGCGACTCCCCTGCCCTGGCTGCGCTACTACCTGCCGGTCTTGCCCTTTACAATGATCTTGTCAGCTTATGCCCTGGTGAGGCTGGCCGCGATATGCCGGGGAGAGATCAAGGGAAGACTCATGCGTTTGGGCGCGCTGCAATTATGAGGCGCTGAACAGATGACCGTAAGACTTGACCTTCGTGGGGAAGTTCGGCAATGAAGAGTGGCGGTTTCTTTCACGTTAGCGTCGATGTCATTTGCTTGGCTTTGCTGTCCTTTTACATAATAGGGGGCGCGGCGATCGTGCCCTTCCACGGCGACGAATCTTCAAAGATCTATGTCGGGCGCGATTTCTATTTCCTGTTCTTGGAAGGCGATCGCGAAAAGCTCACGCACCAGGCGAAACGATCGGCCAGTTCGGGCGAATATCGCGCTAATCTGGCTAGCGGCTCGATCTCCAACATGATCTACGGTTGGCTGGCTGCCAGCAGCGGATACGCCATCACGGACCTGAATGACGATTGGCATTGGGGTTTGGACTATAGATCTAATCTGGAGTCCAACCGCGTACCAGAGGCGCGCCTGCTTCAGACCGCTCGTCTGGCGTCGGCGGCGCAGTTGGCCGCCGCTGCGGCACTGTTATATGCCTTCGCTCGGATCACGATAAACCGCCCGACAGCCTTGCTTGCCAGTTTGTTTTTTGCCACCCATCCTACCTTGCTCCTTAACGGCAGGCGCGCGCTGCAAGAAGGCAGCCACATGCTCGGCATAATGCTGGTGCTGCTGGCAGCGGCTTGGCTCATTCGTCAACGGCGCTGGTGGGGATACGCGCTCCTGGGCGCTTGCGCCGGCCTGGCCATTGCCGCAAAACATACCAGCGCTTTCACCGTTGCTATTGTGTTTCTGGCGGTATCCGGTCTGTCCGTCTACGAGCGTCTACTAGGTTTGTCTGGTACTAAGCTTGCCAGCGCGTTTTCTACCCCATCCCCCGACCCCTTGCCCCGTAGCAACGGGGAAGGGGAGCTAATATCGCGCGAAGACGATACGCATTTGCAAAATCTGTATGACGCAGCCCCCGCAAAAGCGCTAATTGCGCCAAAGCAGTGTTCATCCCCCCATTGCAATGAGGGGAACGAGGGGGGTAAAACAAAGGGCGAACGCGAATCCGAGAGCATCGGACAAGAGCTCACGCCGCGCGCGCCGCGCGACAGGCTGAAAATGCGCCCGCTCGCGGGCATCTTGATGACTGGCATCGTCACGCTGCTGGTGTTCTATCTGCTGAACCCCGGCTGGTGGGACGCGCCGCTGGAAACCGCCGGGGAGGTCATGTCCGAGCGCTCTGCGCTTTTGCAGCGACAAGCGGGCGTCTATGGCGGCTATCAATCTTTGGGCCAGCGAGTGAGAGGGTTTTTCCAGTTTGTATTGAGTGGCGAAGCGCAATACTTTGAAGACCAGCAATGGGCGGGCTACGCCGAAATCAGCGAGCAAATCCAGATCTATGAAAGTTCTGGATGGGCGGGCGCGACCATCGGCGGCAACGCGATCGCGGCGCCCCTCATGTCAGCGCTTGTTTCCGCCGGTATTGTGCTGCTCCTGCGCGACCGCGGCATAAGCCTTCAGAATCGCGCGCTATTGTTGTTTTGGGGCGGCGGTACGGTGGCAATCGTCTTCGCGCTGACGCCCTTGCCTTGGGCGCGGTACTATCTGCCGGTATTGCCCTTCACGCTGATGATGGCTGCCTACGCTTTGACAAGCATGGCGACTGCGATAAGGAAGCGCCGCGACATGGCGCGACGCTAAGACAGTGACCTGGTTAAACGAAGCGCTCGCGGGTATCTTGCCGACGTTATGGATGAGCGTCGGCTTAGGTTTGCCCTGGTCCCTGGCTCTGCTGCCGAGGGGACATTGGCATTCTCGGGCGCTTGTGGCTGCGCTAGCGCTGCTTATAGGACCGGCCTGCATGACAGGCTGGATGCTGTTCCTGGGTCTGCTCGGCGCTGGGACTGGGCAAGGCTTGCTCGTCCGAGAGTGGATTATCGGCGGCAGCCTCTTGATTGCCGCGCTCGGCGGTGGCATCGCCTGGCGCAAACGCCGCAGATTGACAGCGGCTTCGGCACCCCGAGCGTCTTATGCCTTTGACGAAAAACTGATCATTGCCATGATCGCAGGGGCGGTCGTCCTGCGTTGGATCCACACGGCCTATTGGCCCTTTACCGCTTACGATGCGCTTTGGGTCTATGGTTATCAAGGTCGCCTGTATTTTCTGGAAGGGCTGATCCCGGGGTCGATCGAGTATTATCCACCGTTTTTGCAGCTTCAGTACGCCTATGTTCAGATTCTAATCGGCGCGATCAACGATCACGCGGCGCGCATGGTACTGCCTTGGCTGCACATCGGCGGCATTTTTGCGGCATATCTTCTTGGCGAAAGGCTGCTGAACCGACGAGTTGGGCTGTTCGTCGCCGCCTTGTGGAGCCTGCATCCCTTCGTCGGGCAGCAGTCGATCATCGGCGACCTGGAGATCACGCTCGCTTACAGTTTTACGCTCGCGGCGGTCTTTTTTTTGCGCGCCTGGTCCGAGCAAGAAGACGCGCGCGAACGTCGACAGGATGCCTTGTTGGCCGGGCTAATGCTCGGCATCGGCTTGTTCACCAAACCAACGGGGGGCGCATTCATTTGGGGCGTCCTGCTGTTGCTAGCCCTTGAAGCGGCGCGCGCAAAGTTACAGTTTGGGCGGCTGAAGCCACGATTCACGGTCGCATTGTGGACGATCCTGGCCAGCGCGCCTTTAGGCGGCGTCTGGTATTTGCGCAATCTGCTGCTCGGGCACGAAGCGATTACCTGGCCGGCGGACTTCTGGCTGACGCAAGCGCGGCGTAGCGGAGACTACCTCAGCTGGGTCGTTCTGGCGATCATCGTGGGCGTCGTCGCGGCGGCGATCAAATGCAGATTGCCGGCTCGGCAGGTCGTGATTGGCGCGGCGGGGGCAATCCTGCTGCTAGTTGGCGTTTTGGCGTCGAATCCAATCCTCTTCCCGGAACGATTCGATCCGCCGGCGAGTCATATACAATTGAGCGAAGCAGCTACTATGGCCGTCGGGATCTTGCTAATCGGGGCGAGCCTGTATGGGCATCGCCGGGGGCTGATTGACGCATTGGCAAGACCGGGCTGCGTTTCGGTGGGATGGGCCTTGCTGTTGGCGCTGCCCTACTTCCTGACCTTTTTCTTTTCTTACAGTTATCATTATCGGCTGGGCTTCGCGATCGTGCCGCTGCTGGTTTTGCCCAGCGCGGTCGCATTGGCGAGCGTACTAAGTCCGGATCGAATAAGCGGATGGCGCCCCCTTATTCGACGGAGTTACACCCTGGCTCTGCTGCTTTTGGGAGCGCCGGGGATTGTCTCGGCGGCTATTGATGTCACCTGGTCGAGAGTGTGGCTGGTTGATGAATGGCTTGATAGCGACACCAGAAAGTATCAGGTCTACAATCCCTCGCTGATGGAAATGGTATTCGGGCTCAAGGAGTACTTGCGAGAGAATGAACGGGAGCCGTTTATACTTGCGCCGGGCGAGGAACGACTACATTTTTTCTTCCCGCGAATGCGCATCGAAGATAAGCTGATAAGCACACTCGACGAATACGAGGCGCTGGGCGCGACACATTTCATTTATGGCGCCAAGGCTCGACAGGCCTACCTGGACGCGGGCCTGGATCCAGGACGGACACAGTTGATTGCGGCATTGGGTCGGGACGATCTCTTCGAACTGAAGAAGTGGCATTATGACGGCACATTCAGCTACGAACTCTACGAGAGCGGCGATTTTGCCGCGCGCGTCGGCGAGCCGTCACGCGGTTTTGTCTCCAACGTTTATGAGCAGGAGCTACTGTTTGGGGCTCGATTGCGCTTGATTGCGACGGATGCCTATCCGCGGAAAGCGTACAAGGGGACGCCCGTCACGCTGCTCACGATATGGCGCGCGGAAGAGGCGCTGGGGCAGGACTATCAAATCGTGCTGGAATTGACCCATCCGGAGACCCGAGTTGCCGAGTACCAGTGGCGCTTTGTTCCGGTCCAACATCGGCACGGCTACTATTCGACGGCACTATGGGACGCCGGCGAATTGGTTAATATGTCCACGGTGCTGCGCTTGCCGAGCGACGAGCCGCTGCCGCCGGAAGACGACTACGTGCTGCGCCTGCGCGTATGGAATCCAGAGTCGGAGCAGTTTCTGCCGCTAAGGATTGATGGCGCGGAGGCGGGCGACGCCTGGCAATTGGAGGGCATATACAAGTTCCGCAGTTGATCTAGCGCAGAACCAGGAGCGCGTCCGAGAATTGACGCATGCGCGCGCGCGTATTGAAGGAAGCCCGCTGTTCTTCGAATCGAAGGCGCAGCGCGGCCAAGGCCTGGTCGCGATCGGCCAGGTAGCTTTGGACGACTGCCGCCTGCTGCGGACTCAGTTTTTTGAGCCCGCTCATATAGTCGCTGAAGACGGCAATGTCGTTGATGCGTCCGAGGATCTCTTGCATCTCTTTGGCTTCTCGCAAGAAGCTGTCAGTGGTCTTGCCCAAGAGCGGCTGAAAAAACTCCAGGGCGTAGCGCAACTGTTTGAATTCGACGCGCAAGGCATGCAAGATCCTGTCGTCGGCAGCGGGCAGCACCGTGTCATAAGCTCGTACACGCGCCAGACGCTCGTGCAAAAGTATTGGCAGCACGTGACGCAACTGATGCGGCTCTTCGAGGTTTGGAACGGGCCTGGCTCCCCGGCCCGGCCTTTTGCAGAGCCGCGCGAACTGCCGCAGAAAGCGCGCATAGAACTTCGAATCGAAAAGCGCATTGAGTCCTTCGCGGTGTTCGCTGCGGCGGCTGTCCAGCCGGTCAATCACCTGATCGAGCGCCGCCTGGTCGTCCTCCCGCAAGGAGGGGCGAAATGCCTCCAGATCATGAATCAAAACATCGAGATCGCGAATGCGGCCGAGGGCGCGCGCGATACGCCGCAAATCGTGACTGTACTTGTCGACGGTCTTGGGCTTGTAGGCGACGCCAATGAGCATGAAGAGGCTACGCATACGCCGGATGGCGACCCGCATTTGGTGGACGGATTCGATGTCCTCGCCCGTGCGGCTGCCCGCTTCATGACGTTTCATCCGATCGAGTTGCGCGGCGAGAAGCTTGCGACCGGCTTCCGCCATTGGATCGCGCAAGGTAATGTCGCGCTTTGCTTTGGACTTGTTTAATCTGCCCATAGGTAATCGACTTTCTCGCTGATTGCTTTTGGACGGCGGTTGGATAGCGCCGGGGCGCGCAGGCGGACATCTTACTCACTCGAATTATAGCGTGTTTTCCAAAATGTGTTAAGCGAAGTTTAAGGACATTAACGCTATGTTACTGATTTCTTGCTTTGCCGCGCGCTTTCCGCAGGCCATCAATTGTCGGTTGCATGAAGCCAGGCGCCATTATCGGGCGCGCATGATGGTGATGTTATAATCGCCTCAATAGCGAGATGGAGAGATGCCCATGCAGCGAGATTACGACGACCTGCGCGCATACCAGGGACGCTGGGAAGGCGAGACCTTGGGGGCGAGCCTCAGGGGTCGACCGGAACGAAAAGATAAGTTCAGGACGATTTCGGGCAAGGCGGTCAAAGGCCTTTACACGCCATTGGACAACGCGGACCTGAACTACGAAAGGGATCTGGCGAATCCGGGAGACTATCCCTTCACAAGAGGCATCCATGCCACCGGTTACCGCGGCAAACCCTGGACCTTGCGTATCTTTGCCGGGTTCGGCGGCGCCGAAGAGACCAATGCGCGTTACAAGTACTTGATTGAGCGGGGCAATATGGGCTTGTCGGTCGCCTTTGACCTGCCAACCCTGATGGGATACGACAGCGACGCGCCGGAGGCGCTGGGCGAATTCGGCAAGTGCGGAGTTGCCGTCAGTTGCTTGCAAGACATGGAAATCCTCTTTGACGGCATTCCGCTGGATCGGATCTCGACCAGCATGACCATCAACAGTCCGGCGGCGATCATCTGGGCTTATTACATCGCCCTGGCGCAAAAGCGGGGCATCCCGCTGGATCAACTGCGCGGCACGCTGCAGAACGACATTCTCAAAGAATACATCGCGCAAAAGGAATATATTTTCCCGCCGAAGCCGGGCATGCGCCTGGTGACCGACACCATCGAATACGCCAGCCAGCATCTGCCGAATTGGAACAGCATCAGCGTCAGCGGCTATCATATTCGCGAAGCGGGTAGCACAGCCGCGCAAGAAGTGGCGTTTACGCTATTGGACGGGATGGAGTATGTGCGCTGGGCGCTCGAGCGCGGTTTGGACGTTGACGCATTCGCGCCTCGCATCAGCTTCTTTTTCAATGCGCACAACGACTTCTTTGAAGAAATCGCCAAGTATCGTGCGGCGCGGCGGATCTGGGCCCGGCAGATGCGCGAGGAATTCGGCGCCAAGGATCCGCGCAGTTGGCTGATGCGCTTTCACACGCAGACGGCCGGTGTCAGCTTGACCGCGCAGCAGCCGGAGGTCAATCTCGTTCGGGTGGCGATTCAAGCGCTGGCCGGCGTGCTCGGGGGCACACAGTCGCTGCATACCAATAGCATGGACGAGGCCCTGGCTCTGCCGTCGGAACATGCGGCCACGCTGGCGATGCGCACGCAGCAGGTCATCCTCGAGGAAAGCGGCGTCGCCAATACGGTCGATCCGCTGGGCGGCAGCTACTTCATCGAGGCCTTGACAGACGAGATTGAAGCCGAGGTTTATGACTATTTTCGGCGCGTCGACGATCTGGGCGGGGTTTTGGCCGCGCTCGATGCCGGCTTCTTCATGAGTGAGATCGCCGAAGCGAGTTATCGCTATTCGCGCGAAGTGGAGGCGGGCGAGCACGGCATTGTCGGCGTCAACAAGCATGTTGAAAAAGATGAGGACCTAAAGATTCCGATATTGAAGATGGATCCACAGGGCTATGAGCGGCAAGCCGCGCGTCTGGCGCGCCTGCGGCGGGAGCGCGACAATGAGGAGACCGCGAGGACTCTGGATGCGCTGCGCCAAGCTTGTCGCGGCGAGGACAATGTCATGCCCTATTTGATCGCATGCGCCGAGGCGGGTGCCACGCTGGGCGAGACGGTGGATGTGATGCGAGAGGTTTTTGGGGTGTACGAGGAGCCGCTGATTGTTTGAATTCGGAGCGTTTGCATCGTCGAAAGTACAATGGATTAGGTCTTGAGAACGAGACAATTTACGAATTCAGGAAGCTGACATGACCACAGCCGTCGTCTTCATCACAGGCGCGTCAAGCGGCATCGGCCGGGAGACCGCCCTGGCCTTCGCCCGCGCCGGATACCACGTTTGCGGCCTGGCGCGGCGCCACGATCGACTGGAAGCCTTGGGCGCTGAAATTACCGATTTGCCGGGTCCGCATGGCGACTTTCTAGCGGTAGCGGGCGATGTCCGTGACGCGGGCGCGGTTGAAGATGCTGTAAGACAGACGGTCGATGCCTTTGGGCGGCTGGATCTGCTGGTGGCGAATGCCGGCCTCGGCCACAGCGGGGCGGTAGTCGAGGCCGATTGGGAGGATCTGGAAACTGTGATGAGGACCAATATCGACGGCGTATTGCATGGCATACGCGCTTGTGTGCCGGCCATGCGGGCGCTTGCCGGGGGCGGGCAGATCTTGATCGTCTCGTCGATTGTGGCGGCCGTTCATACGCCTTACACGGCGACCTATGCCGCCAGCAAAGCCTTTGTCTCCAGCCTGGCGGGTTCTTTGCGGCTGGAACTGGAGGGTGACAATATCCAGGTGACCGATCTGCTGGTGGGACGGACTGTGACGGACTTCAACGTCAACAGGCTGGGATCAATCAAGAGCGGGGCGAGCAGTCTGCCGACCATAGAGGCGGATCAAGTGGCGGAAGCCATCGTACGAGCGGCGCGGGGACGACCCAGGCGCGTAGTTTTTCGCTTTTTCGACCGTCTAGTTCTCCTGGGCGGGATCCTGGTTCCGGGCATCATGGCGCGCCTGGCGAAACGACAGTATCAGCCACTAGATCGAGGCGATTGATCGCCAACATAAACATCACGATGACGAAATAGACGCAATCATCTGGCACAAGAAGACAGGCATGGCCAAGAAACGGAAACTCAACTCCATACGCTTGCTCGAAGCGCGGAAGATTCCCCACGAGATTCATAGATATGACCCGCGGATTCGCGACGCGCAGGAGGTGGCGGCTGCTGTGGGCATGCCGGCGGATTCGGTCTATAAGACCTTGGTGGCGGAAGTCCCGTCCCGCAAGAAACCGATCCTGGTGCTCTTGCCTTGCAACAGAACGCTGAACTTGAAGCGGCTGGCCAAAGCCCTGGGCGCGAAGAAAGTCGCTCTGGCAGCGCATACCGATGCCGAGAAGCTGACCGGCCTGCAGGTCGGCGGCATCAGCGCCCTGGCTTTGCTACAGAAGCGCTGGGGTGTCTACCTCGACAGGCGAGCGTTGGAACAGTCGCATATCGTGATCAGCGCCGGGGAACGCGGCATACAGGTGCGCCTGGAGACAAAGGCTCTCATTGACCTGGTGTCATGCGAGATTATTGATGTCGCTGACGCGAGCGAAACGCGCTAGGGAACGCGGATCGACTCCCCTTCCAACCGGCTATCGAGAAAGGATGCGAGCATTTTTATCAACCCCATCCCCGGCCCTTCCCCAAAGCTTTGGGTCGTTGATGAAATCGTGACCAAGCCCGCGAGGTCTTGCAATTGCGCAGATGAAATACCTTGATCTGCGCTGGCGCTCCCACTCCCGAAGGTCAGTGTCTACGCGACCTGATGCTTCGGGATTTCCGCCCCCGTTGAGTGGCGGACTGAGGGGGAAACATGTCCGCTCCTCAGCCCTGCTAGCGGGAAAGGATGCGAGCGAGATCGAAGTACTCCGGCGTGATTTGGCGCGTGCGAGAGGTACAGTCCTTTAGCGGCATAGGCAGTTGTTCGCGGCCGACGCGCGCGACCATCACGCCCGATTCGCCGCTTAAGAGCAATTCGACGGCATAGACGCCCATGCGCGTTGCCAGCAAGCGATCAAAGGCGGTCGGGCTGCCGCCGCGCTGCGTGTGCCCCAAGATGGTCAGGCGGATCTCGAAGCCGATATGCTTCTGCTCCAGGTATCTCGCCAGTTCTGGCCCTTGATAGGGCGCGCCCTCCGCCAGGACCGCGATAGCATGTGTTTTGCCGCGGATATAGGCGTCTTCGAGGGAGGAGGCGATCTCGTTCATGGTGACGCCGTTTTCGGGCGTGACCACAATTTCGGCGCCGCCCAGTATGCCCGCCATCACCGCCAGGTAGCCACAGTCGCGTCCCATGACTTCGACCACGAAGGCGCGGTTGTGCGAGGTGGCGGTGTCGCGCAGGCGGTCAACCGCATCGAGAATCGTGTTCAAGGCGGTGTCGACGCCGACGCTGGTATCAGTGCCCCAGATGTCGTTGTCGATGCTGGCTGGGATGCCGACAACCGGCACGCCGAGTTCGTGAAGCTTCTGGGCGCCGCGCAAGCTGCCGTCGCCGCCGATCACGATTACGCCCTCAATGCCGTTTTCGTTCAGTCGGCGCTGTCCTTTGCGTTGGCCCTGCGGTGTCTTGAATTCTTCGTTGCGCGCTGTCTGCAGGACTGTCCCGCCGCGCTGCAAGATCCCGCTGACTTCGCGGCTGGTGAGCAAAGCCATATCGCCGGCCAGCAAGCCTTGATAGGCTTGGCGGATGCCATAGACTTCCACATTTTTGTCCAGGCCGGCGCGAACAACCGCCCGTACAGCCGCGTTCATGCCGGGCGCATCGCCACCGCTTGTCATCACGGCGACCCGTTTCATAGCTCGTGACTCCATTTCATTTGTCGCGCCTCGTCACGGATGGGTCGGCAGATCGCGGACTATCCATACGACAGCGCGCAACTATTCTAAACAGTTTTAAGACGGCTGACAAATGGGGAAAGCGTTAAGGATAGTTAAGCTTCAAAGCAATCCGCCGCCGATATCTGGATCAAAGATCACTATCGACCGTGATCAAGTCCGGGCTGCCGACGATCGCTTGCAGGTCGTTACACAGCTCGGTACAGACCTGCGTCGTCAGGCCGGGGAAGTTCAAGGGGAAAGATTTTTCATCTCGCTGAATAACGATGACAAAACGGTCATTGCCAGGATACTTCACCAGCGCGTTGTGGATGCGCGATAACTTCCGGCGATCTTTATCCTCGTCGGCGCTGGCATGCAATCGCACCGTGATTGTGAGCGGCGGGCTCTCCTCTTTCTGTGCTTCGCCGGGCATGTCCAAATGGTCGTCGCCGTTAGTCCATTCCGGCTCGGCCTCGTCACCTTGTTTGACCGGCTCCCCCTCGTCGGATGGCTGGGGTTCCTCGCTCGCCGCCGTTTGAACGGTCTCATCAGAAATGGGTTCGGGATCCGAAGCGGCGGCGTCCTCGCGCGCTTCCCCCACGGATTCAGGTGATAGGTCTTGCTGCGGCGGAGCTTCCTCAACCATTGCCCAAACCGGCAGCGAATCATCCATGTCAATGGGCATGTCGCCGTCAGCGGAGAAGGAATTGAAATCGATCGTGACCTTTTCGGCAATCACTTGCGGATCGCCGCGGCTGTCATCAAAGCGACCGGTAACCGCGACGATCTCCCCTTCAAACAAGCCCTTTTCGGTCTCGTCGTCGGCCAAGGCGCTGTTCAGGTCTGCAAAACGGGTCATAACCTGGGCATAGACGCGCGGGAAAAGAACGATCTCGATGATTTCAGCGCTGTCGTGCCAATCTTCCAGACTGAGGATAGCCATCAAGTCGCTGTTGCGCGTGGTGATCTTGCGCACCCCCGTCAGTTCACCGGCTATGCGCACCGTCTCCGGCTTGGGCGTACCATCCCGCTTGAGATCGGCGATCTTGTGCAGGTTCTGCCGCTCAAATATGTCGCGATGCCGGTCGACCGGCCGGCCAGTGACATAGAGCCCCAACAATTCCTTTTCCCATTTCAGCAGTTCGCGGGGTCGGTATTCCTCTATGCCGCGGAGGTCGTCCAGCAAATCGACCTCGAGCTCGGCTTTGTCGCCGAACATATCCAGTTGACCGACTTCCAGGTCTTTGTGATAGTTGCTGCTGGTACTGACGATGCGGTCGAGCGCGGCCATCAAGCTGGAGCGCGGGCCAAAGCTGTCCAGGGCGCCTACTTTAATCAGGCTTTCCAGCGACCGCTTGCCAAATTGGCGCATGTCAAGGCGCTGGCAAAAGTCCATCAGATCGGCGAAGGGCGTATCTCCGCGAACAGCGAGCAATTCTTCCAGCGCGCGGGCGCCGGCATTTTTGACGGCTGCCAAGCCGAAGCGGATGGCACGCCCCCCGTCCGCTGTCGTCTCGATATCGAAATCCAGTTGACTGGCGTTAAGGTCCGGCGGCAGAATTCGGATATTCAAGCGGCGGCATTCTTCCAGAAAGGTCGAGACTTTGCCCAGGTCATCGCGTTGAACGCTGAGCAAGGCTGTCATATATTCTTCGGGATAGTGGCACTTCAAAAACGCAGTCTGCACGGTGATCACGGCGTAATCCGCAGCGTGCGGCTTGGGGAAGCCGTAATCAGCGAAAGACTCGATCAAGTCAAAAATCTTCCCCGATATATCGGCCGGAATACCGTTACCCGGACCGCGTTCGATGAAAATGGCTTTGTGTTTGTTGAGCTCATCCGGCTTTTTCTTTGATACCGCGCGGCGCATCAGATCCGCTTCGCCCAGTTCATAGCCAAAGAGCTCGCCGCCGATCTGCATGATCTGTTCTTGATAGACGCAAATGCCGTAGGTTTCATCCAGGATCGGCTCCAGGCGCGGGTGCAGGAGTTCAATCTCTTCTTCCCCGTGCATGCGACGATTGTAAGCCGGGATAAATTCCATCGGGCCCGGGCGATAGAGCGAGATGCCAGCCACGATATTATCGAAGACGCGCGGGCGCATCCCGCGCAGCATCTGTTGCATGCCGCCGGATTCCACCTGAAAAACGCCGATCGTCTCTGCCCGCCCCATCATGGCAAAGGCGTCATCAAGCATCAGGCGTTCTTCGTCGCTGATCGGCGAATCATGGCGATAGGGAATATTGTCCATGTTGTAGTTGATGCCGCGATGGCGTGAAATCAGTTCGCAGGCTTTGCGCATGATCGTGAGTGTCGACAAGCCCAGGAAATCGATCTTGAGCAAGCCGATGGATTCGGCTGTTTCCATTGGGAATTGCGTGACGGCTTTTAGCGCGCCGCCGGAGGGGTCCTTGCCTGTGATGCGATGCAGAGGCAGGTAGTCCACCAGCGGACGATCGGCGACGATAACGCCGGCCGCATGCGTAGACGCGTGCCGCGTCATGCCCTGCAATTCGATTGCGGTATCGATGACGCGGGTCAGTTCAGCGTCCTCTTGATACAACGTTCGCAACTCCGGATTGGCCTCGACGTAATCGCGGATCTTCTTTTGGCGCGCCTCCTGCGGGATCATGGCGGCGGCGCGATTGATCTTGCCCAAATCGACATCCAGGGCACGGCCGACATCGCGGACTGCGGCTTTGGCGCCCATGGTGCCAAAAGTGATGATGGCGGCAACTTTGTCCTCGCCATACTTTCTCGCCGCGTAAGCAATCATCTCCCCGCGGCGGTCGTCCGGGTAATCGAGATCGATATCCGGCATGCTGACGCGGCCCGGGTTCAAGAATCGCTCGAACAAAAGGCTGTTCTGAATCGGGTTGATATTCGTGATGCCCAAGCTGTAGGCGACCAAACTTGCATTGCCAGAGCCGCGCACATTCCACCAGATATCGACAGAACGCGCGAATTGGCAGAGATCCCAGACGATCAAGAAATATGAATCAAAGCCCATGCTGTGGATGATATTCAATTCGCGCTCGATACGCTCCGTGAATACGTTGTCCGCGCGCCAATCGGCGCCGAAACGCCACTCCATGCCCATTTCGATCAAGTAGCGCAGGTAGCTGTACTCATTGAAGCCGGCGGGCACGGCGAAAACCGGAATATGATACCCCTTGGGCGCAAGATCAATGTCGGTCATTTCAGCGATCTTGATGGAGTTGGCGAAGGCTTCGTCGATCAGGTTCGCTGGCGCGCCGTCGAAGGCCACCCGCATCTCGGCCGCGGATTTGAGGTAGTAGCTATTGAATGGCTCCATGCGCATCCGATCACGGTCGGATTTCAGCGCTGTCGTTTGAATACAGAGCAGCGTGTCGTGGGCATCGGAGTCGTGTTCGTGAACGTAGTGGACATCGTTGCTGGCGAGCAAACCCACCTTGCTGTGCCCGCTCTTGCGATAGTCAAAAAGCCAGCGATTCAGCCGATGTAGCTGCGGGATGTCGTGCGCCTGCAATTCCAGGAAAAAGTTCTCGGCGCCGAATACGTCTTGATACCAACCGATCGTGTCGCGGGCAACTTGATCGTCCCCGTTCGCCACCAGGCGTGGAATCTCGGCTGCCAGGCAACCGCTGGTAGCGATGACGCCCTGGGCATGGGCCGACATGAAGTCTTTGTCAATGCGGGGTCGGTAATAGTGCCCCTCGAGCTGCGCGGCCGAGGCCATCTTCAGCAGGTTTTGATAGCCGGTCATGTCCTTAGCCAGCAGCAGCATATGATAGGGGCTGCGATCGAGGCGGGGATCGCGATCGCGCATGGAGCGCGTCGCCAGATAGGCTTCCATGCCGACGACCGGCTTGATGCCGGCGTCGACGCAGGCGTTGTAGAAATCCATAACGCCGAACATGACGCCGTGATCGGTGATGCCAAGCGCGGGCATTTCCAGCTCCCGCGCTCGCTCGACCAGATCCTTGATCCTGCTCTGACCGTCAAGCAGAGAGAATTCGGTATGCACATGAAGATGAACGAAGTCGCTTGTCATCTAGCTACCAACTGGAATCGATTTTGAAAAAACTGTGAACAGCCGTATTATAACACCCAAGATACCATGTCCAACGAGTACATTTGACAAAATCATGAGGCGACCGAAAAAAGCGAGAAACGATGCCTGAGTTACCCGAAGTTGAAACAGTTGTACGCGGATTGCGCGAGCCGCTGGTCGGACGTACCATCATTGGCATGTGGCATGATTGGGACAAGACGCTTCACTCGCCGTCTCCCCAAGAGTTCGCGGCGCGGGTAGCTGGCCAGACGGTGCGCGGGATTGGACGACGCGCCAAATACATCTTGATCGAACTTGAACATGATGTGCTGGTGGTCCATTTGAAGATGTCCGGTCGCTTGTATGTAGCGTCCGCGGAAGACGTATACGATGCCGACAGGTGGGTGCATGTGCGCTTCGACCTGGACGGAGACAAGCAGTTGCGCTTTTCCGATGTGCGCAAGTTTGGCAAGGTCTACCTGACTGATGACCTGAGCCGCCTGCTAGGCCACCTGGGTCCGGAGCCGCTTGATCAATCATTCACGTTGGCGGGCTTTCGTGAAGGGCTTAAGGGACGCAGGCGTTCAATCAAGGCGCACTTGCTCGATCAGGAGATCGTGGCGGGTATCGGCAACATCTACGCCGATGAGGCGCTTTTTCGCGCGGGCATCCATCCCAATTGTATGGCGGGAGAACTGACGGACGAGGATGCCGAACTCTTGCATCTGACGATTCGCGACGCGCTGCTGGCCGGCATCAAACACGAAGGCGCCAGCATAAATTGGTATCGCAAAGCGGATGGCGGCAAAGGCGAATCGCAAAACCACTTTTATGTCTATGGCCGTATGAACCTAGCATGTCGCAATTGCGGGGCGACGATCAACAAGATTCGCGTCGCTCAGCGCGGCACGCACTACTGCCCCAATTGCCAGCCGGAGCGGATATACTAAGGGTTGCTGTAGGGAATCTCCAGGACATCGACGATCACATGGCCCTTGTCATTCCGGGTCAAGCGGCCGGCCGGTCTAGTCAAGTCGTGTGGAAACACCAGCAAAGCGCTTGTTTCCAGCGCCCAGGTTTGCCAGCGGCGTTTGGTTTCCAGGGTGACGAGCGGTTCGACATCGTAAGCGGTCATCCAGGCCAGCCGTTCCATGTGCACCGCCAAAGATGCCAGATCACAGACAAAGCCGGCATGTTGACCCATACTCTCCAGACGCAGGCTCATGTGGCCGGGCGTATGGCCCGGCGTCGCCAGGGCCTCGACGCCGGGCGCAATCGCGCAATCGCCTTCCAACAGGCGCAACTGGCCCGTCTGGTGGAGAGGCAGATAGTTGTCGATACTGTATGTGGCGCGGGTGCGCTCGTTGGGTTGGCAGGCGTCTTCGTATTCACGGCGCCTGACCAGGTATTCGGCATTGGGAAAAGCTGGCTCGCGTCGACCGGACGGGTCTATGCGAAAATTGCCGCTGCAGTGATCATCGTGCAAGTGCGTATTAAAGACGATATCGATGTCGGCTGGCGAGACGCCGATCGCGGCCAGCCCGGCCTGAGTTCCGTCGCACCCCGTCAGGGCGAAGCGCTTTTCTTGAGATTCGCTGAGGCAATTGCCAAAACCGGTATCGACGATGATGTTCAGCTCCCCAGCGCGGACCAACAGATTGTGATGCGCGAGCGGCACCAGTTGGCGATCGTCGGCATCCAGGTAGCGTGACCAGAGCACACGCGGCACCAAGCCGAAAATGCCGCCCGGATCCACCCAGGCTGTCGCGTCGTTGAATAGATAGATATCGATGTCGCCGACGGAAATCATAATCTTCGGAAGCGAACCTATGCGGTTTGCCACTTGCCCGAGGTCTGATCTTCGCGCAGGTGGCAGTGTTTGTATTTTTTGCCGCTCCCGCACCAGCAAGGCTGGTTGCGGCTGGGGCGTTTCTTGCTCTTGCGGACGGTCTGCTGCGCAGGACGCTCGCTATTGCCCATGAACAGATCCGGGCGGTATTCGCGGGTTTGACGGCGCTGCTGCGGACTCTGCACGACGGCGGGCTGCACCAGAAAGATATTGCGCGATGCGATCTGTCGATAGGTGTCCTCGACAATGCGAAACATCTGGAAACCCTGGCGCTGATACTCGACCAACGGGTCCTTTTGCGCCACAGCTTGCAGACCGATGCCTTCTCGCAGGATATCGAGGTCGGTCAAATGACGCTGCCAGAAGTGATCAAGGGCGCGGATCACCGTTTGCCGTTCGGCGATCTCGGTCAAACCTTCGCGCGCTTCTTCCAACTGGGATTTCTTCTCTTCCAGCAGACCGCCCACGTGAAGGGAGATTGCTTTAGTCAGGTCTTCTTGTTCCAGTTCGTCGAGCGTATCCGCCGTGAGATCCGGGGGCAGCGGCAGTCCCTTGAGCGCCAATTGCTGAAACATGGCATCGACTTCCAGGTAGTCGCCGTTGTGATCGGCAGCATAGACTTCGTCCACCGACGCGGCCACTTGATCTTGGATCATCGCCAAGTAATCGGCGTGCAGCAGATCCGCGTCTTTTCCGAGCCAATCGAGGCGCTGCTTGTAAATGATCTCGCGTTGGCGGTTGACAACATCATCGTACTCGACCACTCGTTTGCGGATGTCGAAGTTGTGTCCTTCCACGCGGACTTGCGCCTGTTCGATGGATTTACTGATCATGCCATGCTGGATCGCTTCGTCTTCGGGGAAGCCGGCGGTTTTCATCAACCGTTTCACATTGTCGTTGGCGAAGCGCCGCATGAGGTCGTCATCGAGGCTTAGGTAAAAGCGGGACTGACCCGGGTCGCCTTGCCTGCCGGAGCGACCACGCAACTGGTTATCGATGCGGCGCGCTTCGTGACGCTCGGTACCCAGCACAAAAAGTCCGCCGGCGTCAAGCACCACCAGTCGGTCGCGCTCTACCGTCTTGGTCGCTTCGCCAAGCGCCTTGTTCCATTGCGTCCCGGTGGCGGCGGTCAGGTCGATGCCACCCCGGCGCAGCGCTTGCCGGGCCAAGCCTTCGGGATTGCCGCCGAGCAGAATATCGACGCCGCGGCCCGCCATATTGGTCGCGATGGTGACAGCGCCGGGGCGACCCGCCTGGGTGATGATCTCGGCTTCTTTTTCGTGCTGCTTGGCGTTAAGCACTTCGTGTTTGATATCGGCCTTTTGCAGGTATTTGCTCAGGCGTTCGGAGGTTTCGACGGCGACCGTGCCGACCAGAATCGGTTGCTTGCGGACGTTGCGCTCGCGAATGGCCTCGACTATGGCGTTCCATTTCGCGGTTTCGTTGACATAAATCAGGTCGTCGTCGTCATCGCGAATGACTGGCTGATGCGTGGGTATGGGAATGACATCCAGTTCGTAGGTCTTCTCGAATTCTTCGGCTTCGGTGAGGGCGGTGCCGGTCATGCCTGCCAGTTTGTCATACATGCGGAAGAAGTTCTGGAAGGTGATAGTCGCCATGGTGATATTTTCCCGGCGGATCTGCACCCCTTCCTTGGCCTCGATGGCTTGGTGCAAGCCTTCGCTGAAGCGGCGACCGGGCATCAGGCGGCCGGTGAAGTCGTCGACGATGACCACTTCGCCGTTTTGGACGATGTATTCCTTATCGTTTTCATAGAGCGTTTGCGCGCGTAGACAGTTGTCGAGATAGGGCAGCATTTCCGCGTTGTCTGGATGATAGAGTTGGTTCAACCCCAGCGCATTCTCCACTTTTTCGACGCCCTGCTCCGTCAGATAGACGATGCGATCTTTGATGTCGAGCACGAAGTCGCCGTCGGGCTCTTCGGCTTCGACACTGTCTTCGCTGCTCTTCTTGAGCCGTTTGACGATGGTCGCGAAGCGCCGGTAATAGTCGGATGGTTCGTCCGACGGCCCGGAGATGATCAGCGGCGTGCGCGCTTCATCGATCAGGATGTTGTCAACTTCGTCGACGATGGCGTAGCGCAGTTCCCGTTGAACCAGCCGGTCGTAGGACAAGACCATATTGTCGCGCAGATAGTCGAAGCCGAATTCGTTATTGGTCCCGTAGAGAATATCCGCTCGATAGGCATCTCGACGGCTGATCGGGCGCAGATATTGATAGCGCGCGTCATCGGAGATGAAGTCGGGATCAAAGAGGAAGGAGCCGCTATCGGGAAGACCGCCCGTGTTTTGAATGACGGCCGCTGAAAGGCCGAGCAAATGATAGATCGGTCCCATGATCTGCAAGCCGTGTTTGCTCAGATAGTCGTTGGGCGTCACCAGATGAGCGCCTTGGCCTTCCAGCGCATTGAGGTATAGCGGCAAAGTCGCGACCAGCGTCTTGCCCTCGCCCGTTTTCATTTCGGCGATGCGCCCCTCGTGCAGGACGATGCCGCCGATCATCTGTACGTCGTAATGACGCAAGCCGGTACTGCGCACGGAGGCCTCGCGCACGACGGCGAATGCTTCTACCATGATGTCTTCATAGCTGGCGCCGCTGGCCAACGTCGATTTGAATTCGGCGGTTTTCGCCTTTAACTGATCGTTGCTGAGCTTCTGGATCGCCGGTTCGAGCGCGTTGATTTGCTCGACGGTTTCTTGATAGTCGGAAAGCGCCCGCTGCATCGGATCGCCGAAGATAGATTTGACTATGTTGCGGAA
Organism: Chloroflexota bacterium; assembly: GCA_011525385.1. Lineage (GTDB taxonomy): Bacteria > Chloroflexota > Anaerolineae > Aggregatilineales > Phototrophicaceae > UBA6055. The sequence continues at coordinate 77,670 of WTGF01000111.1, forward strand.
CATGGCGCCTCTCATGCTCGTTGAAGTATTGTTCGTAGACGATTATATCATACTGGTTGAGACACTGAAGGACATCCGCCCCCCGCGATCAGCAGCGCGCGTCCCAATGAAACCATGCTCACGAAGCTGAACGAGCGGCAATCGTCTATACGGATTGACGGGGCTTCCGGTTTTGGTGATAGACTCCCGGGTGTAGATCCCAGTGATAGCGACGGAAGCGCTATTCTTGGACTTGTCTCCCGTATTGTTTAATCATTCGCGATATCGGCACCCGGAACAGGACCAAGACAAAGAAGGCGATGGCGGCGAGCAGGTAGAACAAGAGCAAGAGGTTCTGGTTCTGCGATGCCTCGGAGCCGATCAAGACAAAGAGCAGGGTCGGGAAGAGACCGCCGACGAAAGATACGACGATGTATACGGAGATGCGAATCTGGCTGAATCCGACAGCATAGCTGATGAAATCGTACACTGAAAACAGCAGAACACGCGCCGCCAGAAGTGACTTCCAATCGTTGAGATGGCGCTCATAGAATTCATCGACCCGCGACATCGCGGCCGCGCCGACGAAACGACGCACGATAGGCCTGCCGAATACGCGGGCGATGATCACGTTGACAGTGCCGCCCAACAATTCGCCCAACAGTGAATACAGCGTACCGGGAATAACGCCGAACAAGATGCCCGAGGCGAACTGAATCGGGCCCGCGGACAAGGGCGCGAAGGTGAATGTCAATGCCTTGATGCTGACAAAGATCAATGGCCCCCAGATACCCGCAGTTTTGATTGTCCTCTGCAATTCGTCGATGCCAATGGACTGAACAATGAAATAGAGGACGGTCAGCAGCGCGAGGAAAAGAGCTCCGCCAATCAGCAGGCTGCGTGAGGAAAACTCTTCTTGGGGATTGTCTTGCGCCAGTCTGCCTGACACCCCGTCCGGCTGAACCCGTTCATTCATTGAAAAGCGCACCCACACTTCTGCCTTCGTGCGCGCGCAGGATCACCTCGCCCAAGAGCGGCGCGATCGACAGAACGGTCATATTGGGCAGCTTGCGATCTTCGGCAATCGGCAAGGTATTGGTGAAGATGATTTCACGCAGGTTCAAGCTGGCAAATCGTTGGTAGGCTTTGTCGGAGAAGAAGGGATGCGTGAAGGCGAAGAGCACGTCTTTGGCGCCGTAGTCGCGGACGACCTTGACCGCTTCGACGATGCTGCCGGCGGTGTTGACCTCATCGTCGACCAGCAAAACGTTTTTGCCCTCGACGCTGCCGATCAGCGAGAGCGCTCGCGGACTCTCCGCATTGTCGACGCGGCGTTTTTCGACGAATGCCAGCGGTACGCCCAAGATCTGCGCCCAGTTGCGTCCTTTCTTGGCGAAGCCCAGGTCAGTCGCCACCACGACCAAATCGCTCAGCTCGCCAAGGCGCAGCCTGCGCAAGATATAGTCGCTCAAGAGGTGCAGGGCGGTGAGGGCATCGCCCGGGATGTTGAAGAAACCCTGGATTTGCCCGGAGTGCAGATCGACGGTCATGTAGCGATCGACGCCCGCGGTCTCGATCATATTAGCCACAAGGCGCGCGGAAATCGGTACGCGCGGTTGGTCTTTCTGGTCCGAGCGCGTATAGCTCATGTAGGGCACGACGAGATTGATCCGCCAGGCGGAATCGCGCTTGAGCGCATCAATCATGATGAGCATTTCCATGAAGTTTTCGTGTACGGGCGAGGCCATCGTCTGCACCAAATAGACGTCCTTGCCGCGTACGCTCTCCTCGAGCTTGATGAAGATGTTCTCGTTGGAGAAGACTTTGCGCGTATAGGCGCCCGGTTTGAGCCTGTATTCAGAAACGCTACAGATGTAATCAGTGATCTCTGCGCCAAGCGCCCGCGAGGCGCTGCCGGAGAAAATCTTCATCGAGCCAAAGCGCATGGTCGATGACATCTGCTGCTCTTCCTGATGGACGTTGTTGACGTGCGCGGGGTTATATTTTGCGCCGGGAACTTTAGCCATGCTCTTGTTCTTGTCCGCCTTTCAGGTGCTATCTTCGCCGACGAAACTCAAGTTTTTGAAGGAGTTGGTCCACCGCACACTGGGGATCAATACGCTCCTGAACCATGTGCGTGATGATACCAGCAAATTCCTCCGCCGTGAAAGTGTCAAACAACCGTCCTTGCAAGGTTTCACGCAATCTGTACATGAACTCGGCGCGCAATTGCGTTGCCTGGAACGCGACCAGCAATCCATGTTTCTGCAGATAGCTGAAATGGCTTGCGATGCACTCGGCGAGATCCTTGACGCCCCTTTCCTCAATCGCGGAAGTTAGCACGATCGGCGGAACCCAGATCGGCTTGTCTCCCGCTTTGGCCTTGGTCGGGTGGCCAAGATCCAGCATCGCCTTCAAGGCGTTTTTCGCGCGCTCGGCGCCGGGCAAGTCGCTCTTGTTGACAACCAGAATATCGGCGATCTCCAGCAGGCCAGCTTTGTTCGCTTGCACATCGTCCCCGGCGCCGGGGGCTTGCACGACGATGGTTGTCGGAGAGAGCCCGGCGATATCAACTTCTGTTTGTCCAGCGCCGACAGTTTCCACGATGACGGTGTCAAAGCCGGCAGCGGCCAGCACACGAACGACGTCCTGCGTGCGCCATGCCAAGCCTCCCAGGCTGCCGCGGCTGGCCATACTGCGGATGAAAACGCCCTTGTCGCCGGCCAGCGCTTTCAGTCGTATGCGGTCTCCTAGCAGCGCGCCGCCGGTAAAGGGGCTGCTGGGATCGACGGCGACAATTGCAACGGTCCGACCGCCTTCGCGGTAAAGCTTGGTCAGCGCGGCTATGAGCGTACTTTTTCCGCTGCCGGGCGGTCCCGTTACGCCGATGATTTGACGGTCGTCAGCGTATGGAGACAGCTCTGCCAATTCCTCCGCCACGGCGTCGCGGTTGTTTTCGACCAGAGTCAGGAATCGTGACAAGGCGCGGCGATCCCCGGAGCGAATGCCCTCGAGATTCAAGTCGACTGATCGGCTGGCCGCGCGCATAGCTGCTCGATCGTACTGGCAATTGCGCCGAGGCTGGCGCCGGGACCAAAGACCGCGCTTACCCCGCCGTCGAGCAAGGCCTGCTGATCTTCGTCGGGCAGAATGCCACCCACAACCAGCGGCACGTCGGCAAGATCCATCGCGTCCATTTCGGCGCGGATCGCCGGTACCAAGGTCATGTGGGAACCACTGAGGATGCTCAGGCCGACAATATCGACATCTTCCTGCAACGCCGCTTCGGCGATCATCTGCGGCGACTGACGCAAGCCGGTGTATATGACCTCCATACCCGCGTCTCGCAAGCCGCGGGCGATGACTTTGGCGCCACGATCGTGACCATCCAAGCCGGGCTTTGCGATCAATATGCGAATGGGGGATTGCCTCATTGCGTCAATGCCCGATATCTATCTGCCTTTGATTATAGTTCACGCTCGCCGGCAAGTCACATCCAAAGAAAAAGGCGCTGCCGTTCCCCGGCGAGCGCCTTTACCGATTCAAGCGTGGACCGCTAGATATGCGCGGCAATCTGGCTGACGATTTTGCCTTTGGGCTTGAAGCCGGTGATACGTTCCACCGCTTCACCATCTTTGAACAGAATCAAAGTTGGAATACCCATAATGCCATAATTGATCAGGATATCCTGGTTGGCATCAGCATCGACTTTGGCGACGCGCAGCTTGCCGTCGTATTCATCGGCGATCTCGTCAACGATGGGCGCGATCATCTTGCAGGGGCCGCACCATTCCGCCCAAAAGTCGACCAAAACCGGCGTTTGACTGTCCAGAACTTCGCTCTGAAATTCGTCCTGGTTAACATCGAAAGTTTTCAAGCTCATTGTGTTTCTCCTTGGGATTCTCGGGTCGCGCGGCGAGACTGTTTCGCCGCGTGCCTGTAACTCCGTCACGTAGTTTATGGACGAGCGGCGCGAAAAACATCTTACATCAGATTTTCCTTTGACGCACCCTAGAGCGCGTGTTAGCATTCAAGCCATTTATGGGGAAACGTCAGCGGCATTCTTGATGAACGATGAACAACAATTGCCCAATCTAAGCAGCCGTCAGGAAGACATTCTTACCTGCATCGTGCAGGCATATTCGGAAAAACCGGAGCCGGTCGGTTCCCGTCATCTGGTAGAGAATTACCAGCTCAATATCAGTTCGGCGACCGTGCGCAACGAAATGTCTCGGCTGGAAGAGATGGGTTATATCGCCGCGCCTCATACCTCGGCCGGGCGGGTGCCGACGGCAGCCGGCTTCCGCTATTTTGTACGTCGCTTGCTGCAAACGCGCAGTTTGACGCGTAACGAGCAGAGCCATATTTCCGAGCGGGTCGGCACATTGCATGCGGGCATGGAACAATGGATGCGCCGCACAGCCACGTTGCTCGCGCGTTCGGTACAGTCCGCATCCATTGTCACGCCGCCAATCTCGCAGACCAATTCCTTTAAGCACATCGAGTTGATCTCGATACAAGGACGCCTCGCGCTGATGGTGCTGGTATTAAACAGCGGCAGCGTACATCAGCGTATGCTGACACTGGCGGAACCGGTGCCGCAACTTCAATTGGCGGAGGCGGCCAAACGCGTCAACGAGATGTGCGCCGATTTCGGCGCGCGGCAGGTGCGCCTCAAAAGCATCAACCTGCCGATGCTGGAGCGCGAAGTGGCGGAATTAACCGCCGAACTGATAGAGCATGCCGACAACAATCAGGTGCGCGTCATCTATCGAGACGGATTGAGCCGGATGATGGAAAGCTTTGGCGATGACGAGGGAGCGCAGCAGGCGATCCGCATCCTGGAAGAGCATACCGTGCTTAATGCCCTGGTCAACGAATTGCTGGATCGACTGCCGCCCGATGGCAGCGATGACGTGAATGTTCAGGTGGTCATCGCCGGCGACGACCGCTACGAAGATCTAAGCCGCTTGAGCATGGTGTTAAGCCGCTATGGCGATCCGGAAAAGATGAGCGGCGCCATCGGCGTATTGGGTCCCACGCATATCAATTACGGGCGCGCTATCAGCACCGTGCGCTACGTCTCCAACTTGATGACCAATGTATTGTCGACGCTGTACCAGGACAATGTGGACGGTAACCCCGGCAGCAACATATAAACTTCATAAGAAACAGGATCGCTTATACAAATCTTTTAATCCTGCGCTATGCTAGGGACGATATTTTGGCTATCCCGCGAAGGGGATCAAGACGATTGAATTGTGCGTTTCAGGATTAGCATATGAGCGATGTAAAAGACCCAGCTGAAGAACTCGAAAAAGAAAACGAAGACGAATTGAGCGCCGCCCCCGAATCGGCGGAAGAATTGCCGATCGAGGGAGGCGCCGACGACAGTGGCAAAGATGAGGAAGAAGCGCCGGAATTGCCGGAAGGTATTAACTTGATGCAGGCCTTCATTGAAGCGCAGCAGGAAGCGCAAAGCAATAAAGACGGCTGGCAGCGCGCCCGCGCCGAATTCGCCAATTACAAGAAGCGGATCGAGCGCGAACGGATCGAAATTTTTCAGCGAGCGTCGCTCGACACGCTTAAGGCGCTGCTGCCGATCGTTGACGACTTCGACCGCGCCTTCGAGAGCCTGCCCGAAGATATCAGCGACAATCCCTGGATCGGCGGCGTATCCATGATCCAGCGCAAGTTCGTCACGCTGCTGGAACAATACCAAGTCGAGGCTATCGACCCGACGGGAGATCTTTTTGATCCCAATCTGCATCAAGCCATCGGCACGGAAGAGAGCGATGAAGTTGAGAGCGGGCACGTCACCGAGACATTGCAAAAGGGCTACCGCGCAGGTGACAAGATCTTGCGATTGGCCTTGGTCAAAGTAGCGAGCTGAAAACGCAAAGGAATCAAAGCCAAACTGGTCAGAACACCAGAGAGAAACAGGAGTAATCGGAATGGGCAGAATCATTGGAATCGACCTGGGCACCACAAACTCGGTTGTAGCAGTGATGGAAGGCGGCGAGCCGACCGTCATTCCCTCTTCGGAAGGCGGCAACCTGATCCCGTCCGTGGTCGCTATCAATACCAAAACGGGTGAGCGCCTGGTCGGGCGCGTGGCCCGCAACCAGGCCGTCGTGAACCCGGAAAATACCATCTTTTCGGTCAAGCGCTTCATGGGCCGCAAGTTCAATGACAAGGAAGTGAAGGACGCGGCCAAACTGATGCCCTACCAGGTATCGGCGGCATCAAACGGCGACGTCCGCATTCGCTTGAACGAGCGCGACTACAGCGCGCCGGAGATCTCGGCGATGGTCCTGCAAAAGATCAAAGCGGATGCCGAGGCCTATTTGGGGGAAGCGGTCGATCAAGCGGTGATCACCGTACCGGCCTATTTCAACGATACACAGCGCAACGCGACCAAAGACGCGGGCAAAATCGCCGGTCTGGAAGTGCTACGCATCATTAACGAGCCGACGGCGTCGAGCCTGTCATATGGCTTGGGCGAACGCAACGAAGGCATCATTGCGGTCTACGACCTGGGCGGAGGCACATTCGATATCTCGATACTCGAGGTCGCGGATGGCGTCTTTGAGGTCAAATCGACCAACGGCGATACTTACCTGGGCGGGGACAATTTCGACGACCGCGTCATCAATTGGATAGCCGATGAGTTCAGCCGAGAAAACGGCATTGATCTCCGGAAGGATCGTCAGGCGCTGCAACGCTTGAAAGAAGCGGCCGAGAAAGCGAAGATCGAGCTTTCGACCACCTTGAGCGCCGAGATCAACCTGCCCTTTATCACGGCAGACGCGAGCGGGCCAAAGCACATGAACATGAGCCTGTCGCGCGCCAAGCTGGAAAGCCTGGTCGACGATTTGGTGCGCAGCACCATCGAGCCTTGCCGGCTGGCATTGAAGGACGCCGGCTTGTCCACGGGCGATGTCGACGCGGTTCTGCTGGTGGGCGGCATGACGCGCATGCCGGCCATTCAGGAAGCCGTCAAGGACTTCTTCGGTAAAGAGCCGACCAAGGGCGTCAACCCGGATGAGGTGGTCGCGCTGGGCGCGGCCATTCAAGCGGGCGTGCTGGGCGGCGATGTCAAAGACATCCTGCTGCTGGATGTGACGCCGCTGACGCTGAGCGTGGAAACGCTGGGCGGCGTGGCCACCGCCATGATCGACCGCAATACCACCATACCAAGCAAGAAGTCGCAGATCTACTCGACAGCGGCCGACAGCCAGACCACGGTCGAGATCCACATCGTGCAGGGCGAACGGCCAATGGCGGGCGACAACAAGTCGCTGGGCAAGTTCATGCTTGATGGCATCCCGCCGGCGCCGCGCGGACTGCCGCAAATCGAGGTGACCTTCGATATTGACGCCAACGGCATCCTCAATGTCAGCGCCAAGGACAAGGCGACCGGGCGCGAGCAAGCGATCACGATAACCGCCAGCAGCGGCTTGTCCGATGACGAAGTCGACACGATGGTGGCGGAAGCGGAGAAGTTCGCCAGCCAGGACGCCGAACGCAAGGAAGAAGCCGAGGTCAACAACCAAGCGGAAAGCGCCGTCTTCCAGGCCGAGAAGCTGATTCGCGAAAACAAGGACAAGCTGCCGGAGGAAGCCGTGCGGCAGACCGAGGAAAAAATCGCGGCGGTCAAGGCGGCGCAGGAGAGCGGTAACGTCTCCGAGACCAAAGCGGCGACCGAGGCGTTGATGGCGCAGTTACAGACGCTGGGCGCGCAGATGTACGAGGAGGGCGCTCCCCCGCCCCCGCCCGATGGACAGCCCGCGGCCGAAGATGACGAGGATGTCATCGACGCCGAATTCACGGAGACCTAAAGAGCGCACGGCGCGTAACCGGCGAACAGGACCCGGAATGGCCTGCTCGCGCAGATCTCCAAGCGCTATTCGTGAACGAGCAAGGAGCCTTCCAAGACCAGAGAATCGAGATACCAATGGTCAGGGATCGGGGTATAATGTTTTATGCCCCGTTTCGCATCCCGGTAACATGAGCGGCCGAAAAATTAGAGGGCGCGTACAGGACCCCTTCCATGCCCAGAGATTATTATGAAGTGCTCGGCGTAGCGCGGAGCGCGGACACACAAGAGATCAAGACCGCCTTCCGGCGTCTGGCGCGTCAGCACCATCCCGATGTCAGCCACGAAGCCGGCGCCGAGGAGCGCTTCAAGGAGATCAACGAGGCTTACGAGGTCCTGGCCGATGACGAGAAGCGCGCCCGTTACGATCGCTTTGGCCACGCCGGCGTCAATGGCGGCGGGGGCGGCTATGGACCCGGCATGGGCGGCTTCGGCTTTGAAGACATCTTCGATATCTTCAACAGCGCTTTCGGCGATACGCCGGGGGGACGACGCCGGGCCCCCAATAGCGGGCGCGACCGGCGGGTCGATGTCACGATTGACTTCGTCGAGGCTGTATTTGGCATCGAAAAGGAGATCGAGTTTGCGCGCCTGGAACGCTGCGATGTCTGTGAGGGCAGCGGCGCGTCGGAGGGATCGAGACCCACCACCTGCCCTACCTGTGACGGCAGTGGCGAGTTGCGCCAGGTTCAGCAGACCTTCCTCGGCTCCATGGTCAGGGTGAATACCTGCCCCAATTGCGGCGGAAAAGGCAAAGTCATTTCCAAGCCCTGCCGCAATTGCGATGGTTCCGGCCGCCGGCGGAAGAAAGCCGCCTTGAATGTCAAGATCCCGGCCGGCGTCAGCGAGGGCATCCAGATTCAAGTGCGCGGCGACGGCGATGTCGGCGAACAGGGCGCCCCCCCGGGCAATTTATTCGTCGTGGTGCACGTGAAAGATCACGAATTCTTCAAGCGGGTGGAAAACGACATCATCCTCGATATCAGCATCAACGTTGCCCAGGCCACCCTGGGCGACCGGATCAGCGTCGACACCGTGGATGGGCCGGTGGAATTGAGCCTGCCCCCGGGCACACAGACGGGAAAGGTTTTCCGTTTGCGCGGCAAGGGCATTCCCCGCCTGCGCAGCGACGGGACCAACTCCGGTCGCGGCGATCAGTTGGTTTACGTTCAAGTAGAGACGCCGACCCATTTGAGCGAGCATCAGCGCGAACTCTTCGAGCAGTTGGCGGAGACCTTCGGGCGCGAGATTAGGCCCCAGGCGGCCGGTCGCGGTTTTTTCGACAAAGTAATGGATTTCCTCGGCGGCGAAAACTAGCCCTCTCTCATGAACAATTGGATCGAAGTATCGATGCGGGTTGACGGCGAAAGCGCGGAAGCCCTCGCCGAAGTCTTGGGGCGATTTGCTCACCAGGGCGTATCCCTGGAGCAAGATGGCATCCCGCCGGATACCTGGGACGAAGACGAAGTCCCGCCCGCGGAAAACTTGATCCTGCGCGCCTACTTCCTCGATGACGACGACTTCCCCGGCAAAAGGAGGGGATTAGAGACCGCGCTCCGCCATATGCGGCTGATGTACCCGATGCCCCTACCCAGCTATAGCACTGTGAGGGAAGATGATTGGGCGGAGGCCTGGAAAGCGCATTATCAGCCCTTGCGCCTTGGAAAGCGTTTGCTGGTTCGCCCGCTGTGGGTCGATGTTGATTTGGCGCCAGAGGACATAGAAATCGCGCTGGACCCGGGCATGGCATTCGGCACGGGTACGCATCCCACAACGCAGCTCTGTCTGGAGGCGCTGGAGACGATGGCGAATCCGGCGATGGATGTATTGGACCTGGGATCTGGCAGCGGCATTCTATCTATCGCGGCGGCCAAGCTGGGCGCCGGGAAAGTGCTGGCGCTGGATATCGACCCGATCGCCGTGCGAGCCACGCGGGAGAACGCCGCTCGAAATGGCGTCGCGCAGCAGATCGTCGCCGAACAAGGCAGCTTGGAGAATGTCATCTCTTCCGCGCGACGCTTTGATATGGTGCTGGTGAACATCCTGGCGCGGATCATACTCGAGATGACCGGGCGCGGATTATCCCAAATCCTGCGGCCGGGCGGGATCGCCATATTCAGCGGCATTATTGACAGTCAAGCGGACGAGGTAGAAGCAGGCCTGCGGCGCGCGGGATTGACGCCCACCGCGAGTCGCAAAATGGGCGATTGGGTACTTATAGAGACAGTACGGCCGCTAGACCAGGCCACCGGGGGCATAGTCAATCGCGATCATGGCACAGCTTAACGGGAAAGAGCGATCTGAATATGTGCAAGCGATGTTCGACCGCATCGCCGCGCGTTACAACTTGATGAACCGCATTATCTCCGGCGGGCAAGACCTGAAGTGGCGTCGCTTTGTCGTGGAAGCCGCTGATTTGCCGAGAAACGGCGCGCTGCTCGACATTGCGACCGGCACCGGCGATATCGCCTTTGAAGCGCTGAAGCGGCGCCCGGAAGCCACGGTTGTCGGCGCCGATTTTGCGCTGCAAATGATGCAAGTTGGGCGGCGGCAGGGTCGCTACGGCAGCCTGGTGAGATGGACAGGCGCCGACGCGCTACAGTTGCCCTTTGCCGACAACAGTTTCGACGCTGTAGTGTCGGGTTATCTGATGCGCAATGTCGCGGATATCGTGCGCGCGCTGGCCGAACAGCGCCGGGTGCTTAAGCCGGGCGGGCGCATCGTGATACTGGACACAACCCCGCCCCCGCGCAACCTGCTGCAGCCCTTGATCCTCGCGCATTTGAAGTTTGGGATTCCGCTGCTTGGCCGTTTGATCGCGGGTAAATCCGCCAGCGACGCCTATCGCTACTTGCCGGAATCGACGCGCGCCTTCAAGACACCGCGGGAACTGGCGCATCTGGTCGAAAGCGCCGGATTCGTCGATGTGCGTTTCCGCACCTTCATGTTCAGCACGATGGCGGCGCATTGGGGCTGTAAATTGCCCAAATAGCCGCTTGTCCCGCAGGCGGCGCTTATGCGCTGCCACGCTCTTGCAAACTATTCAGCCTGCGCGTCTGTCGCTGTTCGGGGGGGCAAAAAAACAAGGACGAGCCAAGCACAGTTGACTCGTCCCTTAGTTATGAATCTGAAAGTTGGGATCGCGCTAAACCGCATCATCGCGGGAGGCAACGGCCATAACGTCCCTGCCCCAACGAGGAGCTTTCCGGCATTAGGCGCGTACGTTGTTTTTGTGCCTGTAGATGATACGGCCTCGATTCATATCATAGGCGCTCATCTCAACTTTGACACGGTCTCCCAAAAGTATACGTATGTAATACTTTCGCATTTTGCCCGACAAATACGCCAGAACCTGATGTCCGTTATCCAATTCAACTTTGAACTGCGTATTGGGTAACGCTTCAATTACAGTTCCTTCAACTTCGATCTTTTCTTCTTTCTTGGCCATGTTCCTCCCTAGTGAACTTAACAGCCTGCCTCACAAAATATAGAAGCCCGCTGCGGTGTCCGCCTGCGCAACGGGCTTATGACTCCGGTTCCGCGGCCTGAATCCGCTGGCAAGGACCACACATGAGCCTCGCGCAACGATCGCAATCGTCAGGCGCGCTTCGGCAGCAACTCCTCAAGCGGATGAATCACACTTTGCGTTGCCGCCGGCGCGAACGACGGATCGCTTTCTTCTTTTCGATACGGCGCAGTTCGCTCTTGGAAATGTGCCAACGTTTCCGGCGGACAGTGCTAAGTATGCCGGCATTTGTCACCCGTTTGCGAAAACGCCGCAAGAGTTGTTCTTGACTTTCGCCTGGCTTTAACCTTACCGAAGCCATGCTCGAAATCACCGCCTTTTTGTATAAATCGTATGAAATGCTTAACTCTCAGCTAAGCAGCAAAGGGAGTGTACACGACAAACCGGCCCAATGCCATATCGCGTTTCGCGCCGGCCGCCTTAAGGCTATGCTCGGGCTTATCGTCCCGTTTCAACCTCCGGTTCAAGCGGCGCTTCGGCTTCACCCTCCTCTTCCAGATCGGATTCAGTGGGAGGCATGGCTTGTTCATCACGTTCAGCTTCCGCCTCCGCCTCGGCAGCGGCGCGCGCTTGCGCGACCAATTCCATTTGGCGCTCTTCCCACTGTTCCAGTTCCGCTGGCGTGACCTCGGTCAAGCTCAGCCCCAAGCGCTGCTTTTCCGACTCAATGCTGATAATACGCATCAATAGCTTTTGGCCCTCGTATAAATGGCGCAAGGGATTCTCTTCCGGGTTATGCGACATCTGGCTGACGTGCAGCAGCGCTTCAATGCCCGGGTCCAGGCTGACAAAAGCGCCGAAGGACTCTACACGGCTAATGACGCCCTCGACCAATTGCCCAATGTGATACATGTCGTCGACCAGCGACCAGGGGTTGGGCTGCAAGCGCTTCAAGCTCAGGCCGATGCGCTTGCCTTCGTCATCCAGGTGCAAGACAAAAACCTCGACCTGATCGCCGACCGCCACAACCTGGCTGGGATGACGTACGCGGAACCAAGCCAACTCCGAAATATGAATGAGACCGTCAGCGCCGCCCAAATCAACAAAGGCGCCAAAATCGCACAAGCCGCTGATAACACCCTCGCGCGTACCCCCCTCTTCAAGTTCCTTTAACAATGCCTGTTTGCGGGCCGCGCGGTTTTCCTGTTCCGCTTCCAACTGACTGAAGACCAAGCGCCGCCGTTTGCGATTCACTTCGATCACGCGGACGCTGATTTCCTTGCCGATCAATTCTTGAAGTTGGATCAGGCGCTCGTCCTCTTTAAGTCCGCGCGGCAGATCAATCACATGACTGGCTGGAATGAAACCTCGCAAGTGGCCAAAGGGCATGATCACCCCTCCGCGGTTTGCGTCGGCGAGCACGCCGGCATAGAGTTCCTTGCTATTCATCATGGCTTCCGCGCGTTTCCAGTCTTCGTTCTGGCGCGCTTGTGAAGCGGATAGGATCAAATTGCCATCGCCGTCGTTCAAGCGCACGACCGCCACGTCGATCTCCGCATTCACCTGGAAATCCTTCGTACTCATACCCATGCGTTCGATGTCGTTGCGCGTGACTAGGCCGTCTTGTTTCCAGCCTATATCGACGATCAATCCCTGGTTGTCGATGGACAAGACGGTACCGCTGACGATATCTCCCCGCTCGATCTGGCTGCTGGCAAGGGATTCTTCCAAAAGTGAGGCAAAGTCCATCTCGTCGACAGACTGGTCCAGCGCGGTTTCTGTTTGCATAACTTAAAACTCTCCCGGAACAATACGAAACTGATGCTTGATCGGAGGCAAAATAAAACCCGGTAACCTTCGGCGGTCGCCGAATAACCAGGCTCGGAATGTCCTTGTTCGTCTGCAATTGCGGAATTACACGAACGACCTGCCCTCACCAAGAATCGCCGCGCATTATACAGAGTGGCAACAGCGTTGTCAACGGCGCGAGGCAAAGTGATCGGCAAGTTTATTGGCGGTTGGCAATCAATTGCGCGGCGGGCAGATCGCCGCTCCTAGTCATCTTCGTCCAATGAGGAGTCGTCAGGGTTCTCTGGCGATTCATCATCCGCGGCATCCGCGCTATCGTCTGATCCGTCGTCGGTCGCTTGGTCCTTGATCTCATTTGCGCTGTCGACCCCATCGTCGCCCACGTCGAAATCGTCTTGTTCGTCGTCCTCTTCCCCAACTTCGGTGCCCCAGCGCTGGGTGAAGCCTACACGGCGCTTTTCCGGTTCGAGGTGGCTAATGCGCAGCGAAAGCTGATCGCCCTTTTGCACGTAAGAATAGGGTTCCTTGAGGGCGCCGTCGCCCATTTCGCTGAGGTGCAGCAAGCCCTCCAGACCATCTCCCAGCGCGACAAACGCGCCGAAGTCAACCACGTTGGTTACTTGGCCTTCCACCAATTGTCCTTCGTGATAGCGGTATTGCGCCTCGTCCCAGGGATCGCTCAAGAGACGTTTTCTACTGAGCGCGATGCGATTGGTTTCGCGGTCGAGGTTCAGGACATAAACTTCGATCTTGTCGCCGATAGCCAAGATGTCACGCGGATGATCGACTCGATGCCAGGCCAGCTCACTGACGTGTATCAATCCGTCGGCGCCGCCAATATTGACAAAAGCGCCAAAATCCCGCAGTCCGGTGACGACGCCATTTACGACATCACCGACGTTAAGTTCCGCAAGGAGTTTCTGCTTGCGCTTGGCGCGCCACTCTTTTTGAGCTTCCCGCTCGCTGAAGATGAGCCTGCGACGATCTTGATCGACTTCAATGACCTTGACACTAAGCGTAGAGCCGATCAACTCGCTCATGGCTTCGCGGCGGTCCATCGCCATGTTCGCGGAAACCAAATGAGAACTAGGGATAAAACCTTCCAGCCGGTTCCAGCGCACGAGAGCTCCGCCTTTGTTATAGCCGCTCACTTTGACATCGACCGGGTCTTGCGAGCTCAAAAGCTCGCGCGCTTTTTCCCAGTCGTAACGCTGCAAACCCATGTTGATGGATACGATCAAGTTGTCATTTTGGTCGCGCGGGTTGACCACATAAACCGGAATGCTGGCGCCCGCCTCCAAGCTCGCGCGGAAGCTGTCTTCCATCCGATCAAGATCCTGTGAGGGAACGATGCCGTCTTGTTTTGCGCCGAGATCGACGATTATCTCGCGTTCATCTATCTGAAGAATGGTAGCTTCGCGAATTTCGCCGCGGCGTGGCGGAGAATAGGAAAAATCGAATGATGAGGCGAGCATCTCCTCGAAATTCTCATCGGGTACGGGGTTGCTATCATGTTGTTCACTCATATGGTTTGTTTTGCCTCCTGCATCAGCAGGTAATAATCGTGCCGGAACCCGCAGGCGAACCGCGCACTTGGGTCAACAATGAGGTCAGGGTGTCAAGAAACACAAATACTAGACCTAAACGCAGTATACATTATCTCGTTGCAGTCGGACGCCATACGCTCATGCACAGCTAAGCGAGAAACTGACTGGCGCTCACAATCCGCTAAATGCTGGTATCTACAAATCTTGCTGAAGTGAACGACTGCATAAAACGTTCATGCATTATATCGCAAACTCCCTCGAATCGCACAATGTCGCGCTCGCAGCCAAGTAGATTCGATCAGATCTCCGGCTGCGCTTCCCCAAAGCCGCGCCCCAGCAAGCCGCGATCAATCTCCCAAGGATACACTACATAAGCGTCTGTAACATCGCCATACAGCTCTGGCATTATGTTGGAAAACAGCGATCGATAGGGATTGAAATGCAAAACACAATTGACCGCCCGCGCTCCCGCCGCATTCACGCGTTCCCGCACGGCGATGCTGGTTCGCCCACTGCCCCAGACATCGTCGACGATCAAGGTTCGCCTCCCGCGTAGAAGCTCCGGATCGGGGAACTGCAAGAATGTCGGCCAGGCCATGATGCCGGATTGTTCTGTCGAGAGAAAGTCTACCGAAGCTGTCAGCAGGTGCCGAATGCTCAATGCTTCTGCCAACAAACCGCCCGGTATCACGCCGCCGCGCGTGATCATGACCATCGCGCCGAAGGGTCCCAGATCTTGTATGCGCGGAACCAATCCATCGATAAGCTGGTCGACCTCTTCCCAGCTGACCAAACGATGTTTGCGCGGTTCCTGTGGCTGCATCATCCATTTCTGCCGATCACATAGCGGAACACAATTATAATGGATTCGTTCAAATTGCCCAAATTACCTGGGAGCGCAGACAATGACGACGGGCCGGGCGCGACAGCGCGTCAAGACCAGCACACGCGATTCTCCCCCCTGTTTCAGCCGCAGTCTTGCGATCAACTCTTCGGGCAGCATGGGAAAGCCGCGCTTCTTCACAGTCACCTGGCTGACCCCTCTATCTACTAAATAGCGGCGCAGTTTCTTGAGGTTGAAGGGCATCCAGTCCAGGACTTGCCAGTACCTTCCCCAGGGCGTATGGACGATTTCATCCAAAGTCAGATAGGCGATCTTGCCGTCAAGCAAACTTGCATCAAGTATCGCCGCCAATTGTCGAACCAACTTGGCGCGAAGAACCGCAGGATCCGGCTCAAATAGCCATGCTCTCGGTTCCGAGATCTCAACGTGCTCGTCAAGATCTGCCGACAAGTGGTGAATACCGGAAGCGTCCAACCGTGTCGCCAGCGGTGGCGCAGATTGCCGGTGTCGCCACAGAACCGCTTCGCTGAGGTCGCCGTCGACCGAGATGAATTCCACCTGGCCGCCATAGCGCTGGACTTGCGCCAAGGCGACCGCGGGAGACAGTTTGACTACAAGCTCTTTGGCAGGCCAGCGCCGAATCAAAGACAGCGGAGGCACATAACACTCGACGTCGCGGATTCGTCTGCCTCCCGCATCGCGCCGCGACGGATCGTAAAATGCGGCATCATAACCGGATGGCATGCTCGCGCGAACATCCGCCAAAGCGAATTCCACGGTGACGCCAAGCGCAGCGGCGTTGTGCCGGGCGATGGCGATACGCACGGGGTCCTTATCCAGGCCAAGGACTTGACGCCCGGATTGGGCATAGGCCATTGAGTCGCTACCAATGCCGCAACACATGTCGACCAGCTTGTCAGACCCCAGCAGACCGGCTCGATATTGCCTAATTCGCGGGTGACTCGCTTGTTGCAAGCTCTCTTCGGTGAACAACATCCGCTGGGCCTGATGCGGGAATTTCAGCCTTGCTTTCTTCCTCAACCTAAGCGTCGACAGCACTGCGGCCGCTTGCGCCGGGGACAGCGTTTTTCTCAGTTGGGTCAGCAGAGCCAGGGTGTTCGCCTCGGAGACATCGCTATGCGCGTGCGACTCCAGAAGGCGTCGACCGGGATCGCTGCTCAAGTATTCGATGTCAGCCTGCGAAAAACTCATGAGTTTGCGCGCAATCGGATCCCGGCAACTGTGGAACCGCCTCTCTCACTTTTGGAACCTGTGGCGGTGGTACGAACGCAAATGGTGAAAGCGCTCATTCATCCGGCGCCGCAGCGGTTTGAGGATCAACAGGCAGCCAAAGCAGACGCTGATCTTTGATGGCTTCCAAGGTCGGATTGAGAATGACCGGCCTCCCCCATCCCCCGGCGACTTCTCTGGCGAATTTGCCAACTTTGTTGACGTCTCTCACCATGTCGATCAAGACGGCGGGCTGCAAGAATCCGACCGCCTTGGGCAAACTGCTGAATGCGAGCAAAACAGCGTCCGAATCGTCCCCCAAGGCAAGCGCGCGCCAGGCGATGAATTCCCCGGCTTCCAGTTTCCAAACCGGCTTGTTGGGCGACTGGCGAATCAGAAGATGCAGGTAAGGTCCTCGGTATTCGGCCAAGTCCAAGAGATCGACATCAGCTCGCGCTACAGTGTGAATACGCCCCAATGTATTGAGGGTAGTATGGGGTTTTTCGCCACGTATCAGGACGCCGGCGCCATCGACGGCCGGCTCAACCAGAATCCGTACAAGTCCCCCCGCTTCCAACAGACCTACCCAGGACTCGCGGACTTCGCCCCGCGGGAGGACAGCGATAAAACGCCCACCGGGTCTCATGTTGGCGGCGATCGACCGCAGCATCTTTCTGTCGAGATCAAGGTCAAATGCCACGATAGCATCCGCCGCTGCCGGGGCAACCTCCGACCGTTGCAGGTCATCCGCCGCGGGGCAGCGCATGTCCAGGTCAGCGCGCCGACCAGCCAAGATAGCGCCGCAATGCCCGTCAATGTCCAAAAGACGCAAGCGAGAGGCGCTCGGCGGCAGATGTTTTGCCAGCGCTTCAACAAAGCGTTGTCGCATTGGCCCTGGGCTCATCAGCTGTTGCTAGCCGCGTCTTTCATCAATTGCAGAAATTCCCCCCATTCTTCGTGATAGAAATGCAAGGTGACGACGCCCAATTCCAGATGGTATGTCGTTTCACCGTCCGGCGCTTGCACTTCCCAAATCAGGTAATTCTCGGTCTCGGCAATCCCTCTGCCGGGACCATCGCTGGCATCTGTCACGATTACACTCCCCGCGCCCAATAAGCAAAGCCGCTCGGCGGCAGCGAATTGTCCTGCCGCGCTCACAAAACAATAAACCTTCTGCATGTATGAGCAGGGTGGTTTATTAAATAAGTAATCAAAAACGTGCTACTCGCGGCTGATGGCGCGGTAGCACGTCGGTAGTCGTCGTTGGCCGGCGGTTCAGTCGCGGCGATTTCGATCATAACCTCGTCGGTCGCCTCCGCCGCGCCGGTCATCACTGCGGCGGCCTCCGCCACGCCGGTCGCCGCCGCGGCGATCTCCTCCACCACGGCGATTGCCGCGGCTGTTGGCGGCGTCTCGCCGGATCGCTTCTTCCACATCCCAGCCCTCGAGCACAGCTTGCCTGCTGAGGCGGACCCGGCCAGTGGGGTCCACGCTGATGACCATGACCATAATCTCGTCGCCGATGCTGACTTCTTCTTCTACGCTCTTGACACGGTAGTCCGCCAACTGCGAGATATGCACCATGCCATCGGTGCCTGGCAAGAATTCCACAAAGGCGCCGTAGTTTTCCACCCGGGTTACCCGGCCCGTATAGATCTGTCCGACCTCGGGCTCCTCTATCATCGCTTTGATCTTTTCGAGTGTTTCCAGAACCTCGGGGCCCGTTTCGCCGGCGACATAGACCAGCCCGTCTTCCTGGATATCAATCTTGACATTGTGCTCTTCCTGCAGCGCGCGCACGTTCTTGCCGCCAGGACCAATGACAGCGCCAATCTTGTCCACTTCAATTTTGAGTGATTCCATCCGTGGCGCGTACTCGCTCAGCGTGTCTCGCGGTACAGCAATAGCGTCCTGCATGACGTCCAGGATCTGCAGCCGCGCCTCTCTGGCTTGCGCCAGCGCCTGCCGCATGGTATCGCGCGTCACGCCCGCGATCTTGATGTCCATCTGCAAGGCATTAATCCCGTCGACAGTGCCGGCTACTTTGAAGTCCATGTCGCCCAAGTGATCTTCCATACCCTGGATGTCGGTTAACACGGCAACTTTGTCGCCTTCTTTGATGAGGCCCATGGCGATGCCGCCGACAGGATTACGGATCGGAACGCCAGCGTCCATCAAGGCCAGTGTGCTGGCGCAGACGCTGGCCATGGATGTACTGCCGTTTGAACTCATAACTTCGCTGACCAGGCGCAGGACGTAAGGAAACGCCTCTTCGGACGGGATCATCGAAAGCAGCGCCTTTTCGGCCAATGCGCCGTGCCCGATCTCGCGCCGGCGCGGACCGCGCATGGGATAAGTCTCGCCCGTGCTGTAGGGCGGGAAATTATAGTGGTGGATATAGCGCTTGTCGTCCTCAGGGCTGATGCTGTCCATGAATTGCGAATCGCGGGGCGTACCCAGCGTGGCAATGGTGAGCACTTGCGTTTCGCCACGCATGAACATGCCGGAACCGTGCACCCGCGGCAGCAGATTCACATCTGCGAAAAGCGGGCGAATCGTAGCGTAATCGCGTCCGTCGGGGCGCACGCCTTCATTGACGATGCGAGCGCGGATGACATTTTTCATCGTCTGATCGTAAGCCCGTTCCACGTGTTTCAGGTTGTAGCGCTCGTCTTCGTCATCGATCGTTTCATTCTTCCGAGTGTATTCCGCGACTAATTCATCTTGAATCGCTCGCAGCGGTTCGCGGCGTTCGTTGCGATCACTATGCGCGGCCATAACCTCGCGGATCCGATCGGACACTTTACCCTCGACCTCCGCCTGCAAGTCCTTGTCGATGTCGTCAACCGACGGTTCCTGTTTCTCCTTGCCGATTTCATCTCGTATGTTGTTCTGCAGCGCAATGATGTCTTGTACGGCATCATGCGCCAGGAAGAGCGCCTCCAGCATCGTATCCTCGTCCACCTGGTCGGCATTGCATTCGACCATATTGATGGCCTCGCCTGTGCCGGAAACGCGCAGGTCCAATGGGCTGGTCTGCATCTCGGTATAAGTCGGGTTCACGGACAACTTGCCGTCGACCAGGCCGACGCGCGCGCCAGCCACCGGGCCATTCCAGGGAATGTCGGAAATCACCAGCGCGGCGCTGGCCGCGATGACGCCCAGCATGTCAGCA
Source organism: Chloroflexota bacterium (assembly GCA_011525385.1). Taxonomy (GTDB): domain Bacteria; phylum Chloroflexota; class Anaerolineae; order Aggregatilineales; family Phototrophicaceae; genus UBA6055. Next base: position 97,599 of record WTGF01000111.1, read on the forward strand.
TGATGTTCCTTGTCGTGCGAAAGGGAAATCAGAACCACTTGCACTTCATTGCGCATGTTCTTGGGGAAAAGTGGGCGCAGGGTCCGATCAATGACGCGGGAGGTAAGAATGGCGCCTTCTGAGGGGCGGCCTTCTCGCCTGAAAAAACCGCCTGGCACTCGACCGGCGGCATACATCTTTTCTTCGTAGTCGACGCTCAAGGGAAAGAAATCCAGTCCCGGGCGCGGCGACCCCATGGTGACAGAGCAGAACAACATGGTATCGCCCATGCGCACCGTCACCGAACCACCTGCTTGTTGAGCAAAGCGGCCGGTCTCGATGATGATTTCCTTGTCCGCCACTTTACTTCGATATTCGCGTATCTCTAATGTCATAGAGTTCTCCATACAGTTAAAATGCGCCAATCTGACGCGCAGTCTCATCAACTACCAGCGGAACAAAAGCTGGTATCTCTGGCGCTGCCCATCATTTTGACGCATCAAGAATCATCAAATTTGCGCTGCTCGGCCTATGAGGCTGCATCGGCAGGACGGGGTCATAGGCCGACAATTCCGCTTGTATCCCGCAAGCAGGATTTATCGCCGTAACCCGAGGCGCTGCAGTAATTCACGGTACACATCCGGTTTCTTCCGAGCGATGTACTTCAAATGGCGGCGGCGTTGCCCCACTAACTTCAGCAATCCCCGCCTGGAGTGCTCGTCGTGGTTGTGTACTTTGAGGTGCTCGGTTAGTTGTTCAATCCGTGAGGTGAGCAACGCTATCTGCACCTCCGGTGACCCGGTGTCACCTTCCTCGCGGGCGAAATCGTTGATTATCCGTGTTTTAGTCGCTTTGTCCAAAGGCATACTTTCCGTCCCTTCTATCGTCACCGAACAGGCAGGACAGTTTTCCTGTCGGTCTTTAATAGCGCGATGATTATATCAGTTCAAGGAAGCCGCAACAATGCCGAGCTATTCGTCCGCTTTTTGCAGTTCGTTGACATCGTCATTCGCGACCAATTTCACGGTATGATGGGTCCGGAACAAGCTATACTGATCTGTGCGACCGGGGAGCAAGTTCAGCACGTTTTCGATTCTCATGATCGAGACCCACAGGTCAACGTCCCAACTGTCCTCTAGCCGAGTACTGACATTGGCCGCGCTGATCGTTTGATTCTCGTTGTACATTTCCAGCAAGACGCGAACGAATTCATCGCGCTCGGCCAGCAAGACCGCGACAAAGGCGCATTCCGGATTGAGCTCGATGCCCTTGGTGTTGTAGTCACTGCGCGGGTTTGGGTATTCTTGCACGGTGACCATCTCATTGACGAGCAAGTATTCTACAGCGTATTGGAAAGTCACACCGCTATCGAATTCCCGCAGCCGACGGTGCAAACTGCCCAGCGGGCACCAGGCGAAATTACGGAAACTGGTGAATTGCTGTACGCTCACGACGATGCGGGTGACCATGCGGGCCACTTCGGGATCCGTCTCAAAGAGCTTGTGCGGTGGAATGCCGAGCCATTTGCGGCTGGCCAACTCCGCGTCGTCGACATCCTCTGCTGTTTTGCTCGGCACAGGACGCGGCGTTTCGACAGGAATCCTGATTACCGGCACCAGATCATCCGGATTGTGGCGATGCGGCACCAATTCACGCTGCAAGACACGCTCGCGCACCAGACAATCAATCCAATGCGAGCGCCACTGGTCGCTTTCATTCATGCCGGGACGGTCGAGATCACGCTCCATTGCCAATCCCTTTAGCAAGAATCCATAATTGACATATTCCCAATTTCGCGCGCTCAAAGTGTTGATGACCCGACGAACCATGCGCTCCACAATCAACAAGGTCTTGTCAACCACCGGATTCTGATAACTCAACTCGACAGCGCCGGACGCTGAAAGCTGCTTCAAGATACCCAATGAAATCGCCTGCGATACCAAATCTTGACCGCGTTCGGAGGAAATCACGTCGCCGACATCAATCAATTGCTCTATCAAGGCAGCCAAGGTGATCTCGCTGGAGGGATTAGCGCTCTGCAGCCGGTAGAATTGGATAATGACACTCGACCACTGAGACGGGATGAAGCTCTCGGCGTCGTCGGCAACCTCCACATGGCTGAGCGATTCATGTGTTTGCAGATCGGTGAAATCGTCAATGAATTCCAGATGCAAAGAGGGGTGGCTCTGCAAGAGGCGCCCGGTGCTGCCGCGCACACCCCACAAAACGACGGTCTTGTTCCGCTGAAGCAATGGATTAATGACGTCATTGAAGTCGCGGTCGCTGCTTGCCAAGATGATGACATCGCCCGCTTCCGGATGGCCGGCATCGGTCAGGACGTCACGCGCCATGCGCATATCCGCGCTGTTCTTGCCCGGCAGGTTGAAGACAGGATCTATATTCGCCATCATCAGGCGAGACGGCGCGTCGTCCGCCACCTCTCTTCCTGAGGAATCGACCAATGGCGGCAAGGCGCCGCGCTGGCCCCAAGGGGCATAGGCGGACATTTTCACCAGTCGGCCGTGCGCCTGCGCCTGGGAGACAAAGCGTTCGATCAGGTGATCGAGATTGACGACGAATCCCTGCTCGTTCAAGCTAATTGAGATATTCTCGAAGTCGATGTACACCCAGACATTCTTGGGCCGCAAGCCGTACAGGTTTTCCAGCGGCTGGACCAACACGTTCTTGGTGAACTCGATGCCTGGAACCGAATCCTTTTCGTTCCAAAGGCGGATACGAGCGTTAGCTGGCGTCTCCACCTTGTCAATGAGCGGGAGCAAATCTCCCGACCGGCTCGCGACGATCAACTCGTCGATCAGTTTGGGGTCTGTGGAGAAATAACGCTCTATAAGAAACTTGACCAGATCTTCACGTTCCGACACCTCAAGAATCTCGTAACCGGCGCTGCGGAAAATCGTCTGCGGATCGACAGGCCAATCACCTTGTTCGGAATCCCAATTTGCCACGGCCACCGCCGTCAGCATGGACGAGTCGTACAGGCCTGCTACCAGAGCGGCGTTACCGCGCAAGGCTACTGCCAACTCCTGAAGGTCTATTCCCTCTTGCGAAGCGAATTGCAGGATGTCATCGGCGTCAACAATCAAATAGGCTGTCATTATTCTGTCCTAATAAATCAAGCCACCAACCCGACATGGCGCAGGCAAGTGGCATGCACAAAGCCGCCGTGCCGAAGCACGGGCAAGCAAATTTTGCTTAGATCTGGTTGCAACAATCATCGCATCATTCAAAGAAAAATAAGTACAGGTACGTTTCAGTCTAGCACTGTAAGCTAATCTCCACAAATGCCAGCAGCAGCAAACTGTCCGATCCGTAAATGTACTTTTTTTCAGTTTACCTTCCCGACTAAAGCTCAAAGGACGCCATTGTACAGGAGTTTTTCAATTGTGTCTATTTTCACAATACAAGATTCGCATTAGAAGTCTCATACCATGACGCGAACGTGAAAAAGGGAAATTAAAAGCGCGCCGCTAGGACTGTAGACGCGCTCTTCATTTACTTGTATACACGAATATCGTCTAATAGGCTTTCGCAAAGAGGGCGACTTTTTGGGCAGGTTGCCCAGTCTTGACGCAAAAGCCCCTTCCCCCCGGTTGGTCAAACGGGAAGCAGCGGATCGTGGCCCCCGTTTCGTCTTTGACGGCCAACTCATCTTCGTCCGATCCGCTCCACCAGGCGCGCGCCCAATTCCCGCCCTCAACAACCTGTCTCATTTCGTCGTAGGTGCCAACGTCACTGATATGCCGGTCGCGGAAGGCGCGCGCGTCTTCCAAGAGATTAGCCTGTATCGCGTTCAACAGCGCCTCTAGCGCGTCCGCAATGCCGTCCTGGGAAACAAACTGTTTGCCTTCGCGCCCCGGGACGTCCCGACGCGCCAGCACCGCATTATTTTTCTGTACGTCTTTGGGTCCGATTTCGAGGCGAACCGGGACGCCGCGCATCTCCCAGTCGTTGAACTTGAATCCGGGTGATTGCCCCTCCCGTCGATCGACATGTACACGGATGCCGGCCGCACTGATTTGGCTTTCCAACCTGTTGACCGTCTCCATAACCAGCGGTTTTTGATCGTCCTTGCGATAAATGGGAACAATCACGACCTGATACGGCGCCAACTTCGGCGGCAAGCGCAGCCCCTTGTCGTCGCCGTGTGTCATCACCACTGCGCCTACCATGCGTGTACTCAAGCCCCAGGACGTCGTCCAGCAATAAGCCTGCGCATTGTTCTCCGCCAGATAACGAATGTCAAAAGCTTTGGCGAAGTTCTGGCCCAAATTGTGGCTCGTGCCCGACTGCAGTGCCCTTTTGTCACGCATCATCGCCTCGATCGTATAGGTGCGCAAGGCGCCCGCGAAACGTTCCATGCGGCTTTTTTCGCCCTTGATTACCGGGATTGCGGCATCTTCCATGGCGAAATCGGCATAGATGTCCAACATCTGCAATGTCTCTTCTTCGGCTTCGTCGTGGGTCGCGTGCGCGGTGTGCCCCTCTTGCCAGAGAAATTCGGCCGTGCGCAGGAAAGGACGCGTCCGCAACTCCCAACGTACGACGTTGGACCATTGATTGATCAGCAGCGGCAAGTCGCGATAGGACTGAATCCAGTCGCTAAAGGCCTCGCCAATGACCGTTTCGGAAGTCGGCCTCACCACCAAGGGTTCTTCAAGTTCCTTCCCGCCGGCGTGCGTGACCACTGCTAGCTCGGGACTGAAACCCTCGACATGCTGCGCTTCTCGCTTGATATAACTTTCCGGTATAAAGAGCGGGAAATAGGCATTCTGATGACCTGTCGCTTTGAAGCGTCGGTCCAAACCGCCCTTGATGCCCTCCCAGATTTCATAGCCATAGGGCTTGATAATCACACAGCCCCGAACTGGCGACGGCGCCGCCAGGTCAGCGCGATAGACGATTTCGTTATACCAACGCGAGAAATCTTTGCTTTGGGCTGTAACAGCCTGTTCCGACATTTGAACACGATCCTCTTAAACGATTACGCGATTAGAATTCACGAGACCTTGCTAATGCCTCGCGCTGCCCCGTCCGTACGCTTCCTGCACGGTGCCAGGTATTATAATGCGCCGCGTCAAGAATGATAGCCTATAACAAGTTGGGGCCTGGATACGCTGGCAAGGAAGACCACATCAGCTAATCCAGCTTGGGGTTACGGTCGCCGTCCCCAGTAACTGGCGCGGGCCAATCGCGCTTGCGGTTTTTGGCGAGCTTTTTCATAACTTCTTCACCAAGATCAACACCGTTGATTTCGGCCAATTGCAGCAGATACAGCATCACATCCGCCAGTTCTTCGGCCAGAGCCGCCGGGTCGGCGCACTCTTCGCTCCATTGGAAGTGTTCCAGGACTTCACTTGCTTCCAAGACCAGCGAGATGGCCAGGTTCCGCTGACTCTGCGGTTTGGAGGAACCCTCGTCAATCCAGCCCTTGCTTTGGACAAAGTCGCGCATGGCCGCCGTCAGGGTTTCCAGGTCCATGTTTTGCTGTCGCCTCCGCAGATCAATACGCGTTTGGGCTCGAGCGAGTCAAGGACTGCCAGATAGTGCGAATGATGATCTTGATATCCAGCCAGAGAGACCAGTTTTCCACATACAGCAGGTCAAAGCGCGTACGATCGGCGATCGACGTATCGCCACGCAAGCCTTCGACCTGCGCCAATCCGGTCATGCCGGATTTCTCGCGCAAGCGGGTCATATAATTCGGGATCTGACTGCGGAATCGCTGCACATACATCGGACGCTCCGGTCGCGGACCTACCAGGCTCATATGACCCACAATAACGTTGATCAACTGAGGGATCTCGTCCCAGTTGCTGCGACGCATAAAACGGCCGATACGGGTGACGCGCGGGTCGTTTTCGACCGTCCAGGTTTGTCCCTGTGATTCCGCATCGGAGCGCATTGAGCGAAACTTGATCATGGGAAAGGGACGTTCATCTTGCCCCATGCGCCACTGCCAGTAGAAGACCGATCCACGAGATTCCAGGCGGATCAAGAGCGCGGTCAACAACATGAGCGGTGAAAGCAAGATGAGGCCGAGCGACGCGCCGATGAGATCCAGCCCGCGCTTCAAGCTCAACTTCCAACCGCGCAAGGCGATGTCGCGTACAGTCAGCAACGGTGTTCCGCCAAGGTCGTCGACATTAAGATCGCCGGCCATATAGGAGAAGAGATCGGGATACACTTTTATGTCGACGCGCCCGCGCTGACAGAGGTTAATCAACTCAACCAGCTCGCCTCGGCGCGGATCGGACAAGGCGACAATCACCTGCTCCACCATATGCTCGTCGATCAAGCGCGGAATATCCGCGTATTTGCCGATAATGGAGATGCCCGGGATTTCGTCCTGACTTTCATTCGCGCTCACGATGCCCACAATGTCATATCCAAGTGAAGGGCTATTGCGTATTTTTTCAGTGATTTCATGGGCGATGCGCCCCTCGCCCACGATCAGCAAGTTGTCGCGCAGGACGCCCTGCCGGCGCAGGGAAGCCCAAACTCGTCTGTGAATCTCGCGGCCCAGGCCAGTGAGTAACATGCTGAAAAACCATACGTAGAACAAGAGACTGCGCGGATAGATCGCTTCGAATGCGGTATTTTGCAGCACGAATTCCTGGATGCCGCTTGCCAGCAGCGTACCCAGAGTAACGACGCCAAGGACATTGCGAAACTGATCAATACGGCTGGAGGCGCGCTTGAGATGGTACAACTGTGAAAAATAGAACATCAGAATGATCGTCGACACATGCAAGACGATCATTGGAGCGAAATTGGCAATGGGGGGCTGATCCTGTGGACGAGCAAAAAACGGCAGGCTTTCTCGCGCTTCGTAGCCCAGTATGAATGCCGTTACAAGCATGGCGACATCGGCAAGGAACAAAGAAACGGTGGAAAGGGCCTTCAGATGTTCGTTGTTCCAGCGATAGGATCTAGGCGCTAGCCGGACAGAGTCGGATTGCGGATCTCCTTCCACAGGTCGGGCCCCCCTTTCAGCAACAAGGCCGCCATAATCATCAGGTGTAAAGGCAGATTCGTAGTCTGTCGAAAGTGCTTGCGATAGAAGATCAACATGGCGCGCCAAAACTCGAACTGCGCTTTTTTTGATCGGGTGCTCGCCGCTCGTTTGACGTGACGCACCGTTACAACTGGATAATACCAGATTTTGTAGCCCGCTTGCTTCATGCGATAGGCCCAATCCAGATCTTCGCCATACATGAAGAAACTTTCGTCCAGCAGACCTGCTTTGGCTATGGCTTCTTTCCGCACCTGCATATAGGCGCCGACCACGGAATCCACTTCCAACTCCTGGTTTTCGTCGGCAAACGTCATGTTGTAGCGACCAAAACGGCGGTTGCGCGGAAAGAGTCTTGCCAATCCGGAATAATGGTAAAAGCTCACCATCGGGGTCGGAAAGCCACGACGACAGGCTTTGTCCAGGCTGCCGTCAAGCAGGGTCAGCTTCGGTCCCGCTGCGCCAACGTCCGGCCGCGAATCCATAAATTGGATCATGCGATAAAGAGCGTCGGCGGGCAATTCCGTATCCGGATTCAATAACAGGGCATAACGCGGCGCGCCCGCCTTCACTTCGCCCTGGTCGCTGAAACCGAGATGTCGCAATCCAATATTGTTGGCGCGAGGATAGCCGACGTTCTCGGCATTGGCGATGACTTGCGCATCCGGGAAATCGCTGCCGACCATCGCCACGCTGCCATCAGTTGACGCGTTGTCGACGACGACCACGCTGAATCTAAAATCACCCTCGCTCGCAAAAACGGTCTCGAGGCAGCGCCGCAAGTGCTCGCGAGTATTCCAATTAACGATGACGATGCCGATGTCCTGCACTGATACCTCTGTTTTAACAAACCGCGATTCGCGGTAGCCAAGCCGGTTTACTATTTTCTATGATCTCGGTAGCCCAAATTCGCTGCCGCCGAGCGGCTGTAGCAACAGTTTTCAATTATACACTGAGGAAAGTCTATCACGGCTTATGAGTCGCTACACGCTATCTACTGCCCTGTCTCACAACTCTGGGGATTAAGGCAGTACAGAATCAGTCCCGGGTTGTGATAATAGGCCGCCATATTCATCATCGCTTGAGAGCCCGTCCAGGTCGGGCGCGCGATCTCGGCCAAGCGCGAATAGCGATCGTCGAGGGTTTCCAGGTAGGCGCGCTGCTCTTCAATGACAGCGGTCGGGACGATCCATTCCGAGCGATAGATATCAAAAGCGCGCGCATCGGAAATGATCAAATAATCGAAGTCGTCGCCTGAGGGCAGGTCTTCGGCGTATCCGACAAAATGCTGATAGTTTGGGTATATCGCCGAATCCAAGGGCACATTGTAAGAACCGTTGATGAAAAAACGGGATCCTGACGGGATGTTGTTATGGATCCAGCGCAGCATGATCTGTCGGGTATCCGGCTGGGAAAACATCTTTGCCGCTTGTACCGACAGCGTCAAGGGCTGTACGATCAAGAGAAGCGCGACGCCGGGCATGAGAAGACGCGGCGACAGCGCTATCCGTTCAACCAGCCATCCAGCGCCGATGGCCGAGAGAAGCGCCATGAAGGGCAAGATCTGAATCAACTGATGTTCGCTGTGCCCGGGCCGGACTGTTCGCAGCACCACCAGCGAGTATGCCAGCAACATCAGGATAAGGAGCGCGACGACGAGCAATACTGAGTTCTGTTGCAAATGGCGCGTCGACGGTCTCTGATTCCAGGCCGCATAAGTTGAAAGCGTCATCAGCAAGATGGCGGGGATGCCCAAAGCATAGAGAGCGGTATAGGTCAGCAGATATCGCAGTCCGGTCCACTGATCGACAAGGAAGAAACTGTGAACTTGCCCGGGCATTTTGTATTGCTCGACGATCCGTGACACGTCGTACCAGAAATGACCGAAGTCGCGAAGGATATACGGAGAGGCCAGAAAGAAAAACAAAGGCATCGCCAGCCAGCCGGCAAGGGCTACCGACAGCATACGCCGCGTACGGTATCGATACAAGAGAACCAGCCCAGCCGGAGCAACGATCAACGCGACGGCCGCCGCATTGTAAAAGGTCGATGCGGCCAGGCCGGTGGCAATGCCGGCTAGAATGTACATCCTTTGGCGCCATCGACTGCCGCGGCTGTAAAGAGATGCCGCGCAAGCCCACATGGCAAGCATCATCAATGCCGTAGCGGGTACACTCGGCTTGACGTAATGCGCATGCACAACCAGTGAATATGAGCACCCGACCAAGAGCCCGGCACAAATTGCCGCGTACCTCCCCGCTATGATCCGAGCGCTGGCGTAGGCGCAGGCAACCATCACCAGACCGCCCAGGACGCTATAGATTCTGGAAAAGACATAGAGCGGGAACGCGGCGTAGTTGCGCAAGGTTTGCCCGTCGCGGTCTTCAAGCGAGAGACCGCGCGTAGCGCCTGTCAATTGGTAGAGCAAAAAATTGCTGTTGATGATGAGCGAGGGATAATTGAAAAACTCCGGATTCAGACGCCGTTTCAATGACATTTCCACTGGAATCGCGACATTGTGGAAAGAATCCGGATTCACTGGCAGTTGTTCGTGCGCCATGCCATAGGGGGCGTAGGATGGGAAATATTCGGGTTCCAGCCAGCCGTATCCGATGCCGGCGATCCGCAAGCCCGCCGCGAATAGCAGCAGTATTGTCACCGCCCAGCAATCAATTCGTCGCATCGAGTGACTCTACCTCATATGCTGATCGGCAAATGTCGGGACGCTCAGGCTGAACATGGCCGCCGGAACCGCTGTCAGAATCATCTTCCCGGCTTGGCGGTCGGCAAGGTCGCCAGCGGCTTACCCCGCAAAGCCGAGCGCATGGCAGCGCGATCGTCCCAAGGGTGCTCGGTGACGCCAAAGCACATGCTCTGCTCATGGCCCTTGCCGCAGGCCATCACCAGATCGCCGGACCGCGCCATCTGGCAAGCGCGGAAGATCGCCTGGCCGCGGTCCCGCACGCGGATGAAGCTTTCGCCTTCGATGCCGCCTTTCGCCCGGCATCCTTCCGCCATCATCTCCAGGATATCGTCGAGCGACTCCGTGCGCGGATCTTCGGCGGTTAAGACCGTCAAGTCCGCCAGTTGCGCCGACGTTTCCGCCATGAGCCGGCGTTTTTCCACATCGCGCAATCCGGCGCTGCCAAAGACCGCGATCAAACGTTTGCCGGGCGGCAGCATCACCCGGCCCGCGCTCAAAGCGCGTCGCAGCGCGTTGGGACTATGCGCGAAATCGACCATAGCGATGAAATCCTGGCCTTCATCAATCCGCTCCATGCGGCCGGAAATCAAATCGACGGCTGCGATCCCGGCGCGAATATCCGACCATGATGCGCCGAGCTCGCGCGCGGCAACAATGGCGGCCAAGGCGTTTGAAACATTGAACTCACCCAGCAAGCGCATCTCCAAACGCTGACCCTGCACCCGGAACGCGGTGGCATCGGGTCGGAAGCTCAAGTCAGTCGCGCGGTAATCCGCCCGTGCACGGACGCCGTAACTCTGCAGGCGGTCTGCCGCGAAAGTACCGAAATACGACGCAGAATCGTCATCAGCGTTGATAACCGCGAGCTTTGGGATACCGGGCTTGCGCCAGGATTCGTCCAGCATCTTGAACATGACGGCCTTGGCGTCGCGGTAGTTTTCCCAACTGCCGTGGTAATCAAGGTGTTCGTGCATGACATTGGTCAGCGCCGCAACATCGATATCGACGCCATTCAGCCTGCCTTGCGCCAAGCCGTGGCTGGTCATCTCCAGGACGCAGTGAGTCAAGCCCGCTTTGACCATGCGCGCCAGGTAGGCTTGTATGCGCGGCGCGCCGGGCGTTGTGACATGCAGTCCAGTCGCTACCGTCTCGTCGCCGAAGTCGGCGGATATGGTGCTGATGTAACCGGCTTTGACCTCCCTGGCGCGCCCCAAAATGCTGTGCAACAGATGACAAGTCGTGGTTTTGCCGTCGGTGCCGGTGACGCCGATCACAACCAGTTCCCGCGAGGGGTAATCATGCCAGGCTGCCGCCAGCGGTCCGATCACGGCTTGGGCATCGCGGACGCAAACATAGGGCACGGGCAAGTTAGTCAGATCCGCCTCGCCGACGATCGCGGCCGCGCCCGCCGCGATGGCATCCGGAATGTAGCGGTGGCCATCGGTGGATTGTCCCGCCCGCGCGACGAATATTCCCCCGGGCTGCACCTCGAGGCTTGATTCCGTCACCGGGGCAATGATCTCGCCGGAGATGTCCCCCTGTATGGAGACCAGATGCCGCTTTGATATGGACTCTAACAGGTCTGGCAAAGTCTTGGGCATGAAACTTCTCGCGTTTGGCAATTAGCGCGTAGTCAGGCTCTGCCCTATTTTATGATGAATTTCCGGAAACTGTTTACATTGAAAAAACAAACGCGCTGGAGGATATCCAACGCGCTTGTCAAATGCTTTGAGTTTAGGTCAGCTTAATTCAAGCTGCGAGCCAAACCGGTCAGTTGCGAACGGACGCTGCCGTCGACCATGCCGCCGGGCCAGCGCACGATCAAGCCGCCCAGAATCTCCGGATCAACTTGATAATCTACTTCGTCCGCGCCAATTTCGCCTTGAATATTTTTCTGCTCGGCCGCGGTCAAAGGCATGGCGCTGACGACTTCCACGCTGCCGCCGATGCCTTTTGCGCCCTCGGGCAGGTCCGCGATGAAGCTGTTGACCAGCGCTTTCTGCTTGGTCTTGGTGATATTCTCGTCCAAAATGCGGCTGGCCACAGCGACCGAGATGTTCAGCACCTGCTCGCGCAGGTTGCCCAACTCGGCATTACGCGTAGCCACCGCTTCGGTTTGGGCGTCGGTTTGAATCTTGGCCGCGGCCTGGCGCGCGTCCTGCTCGACCGCGGCGGCGACATCTTCGCCGCGGCCACGGGCTTCGTCGATCACCTTCTGCGCTTCAGCCCGCGCCTGCGCCAGGATCGTATCGGCTTCAGCTTCGGCGTTTTCCCGCGCCCGCGCCGCGGCGGCCGCGTCTTCCAAGCCTTTGGCGATGCGATTGCGCCGCTCGTTGAGCATATTCACCAAGGGATCGTAGATGAAGCGTGTCATCACCGTATACAGAACGATGAAGGCGATTATCCATATCAGCATCAATCCGGGATTGATGCCCAAATTGTCAAGTACGCTCATGATGCTCTCCTGTTCGTCCCCCGCGCTAACTAGCTAAGTACGAAGAGGATAATCAGCGAAACGACCAGGGCGTAAATGGCAACCGCTTCCGCGAAGGCCACGCCCAGGATCATGTTGACCTGAATGGTCGGGGTGTGATCCGGGTTGCGTCCCATCGCCTGCACCGCGCCACCCACCGCCAAACCGATGCCGATGCCGCCGCCGGCCGCGCCGATCATCGCCAGACCCGCGCCAATCGCTTTACCCAAAATAATCGTTGATTGTGGATCCATTGATGTTTCCTCCAGTTTTGTTCTTGTCTGATTGCCTAAACTCGCTTGCGCGGCAGATAAAACGAACTCCGATTCCCTGCCCGTCTGCTACTCGCGCTTATCGCTGCCGCCGAGCGGCTAATGTGCTTCGGCATGGTCATGATCATCATCATGATGATGGCTGACCGTTGCCAGATTCATGAAGATCGCGGTCAACAAGGCGAATACCAGAGCTTGTATGACACCGACGAAAAACTCCAAGATGAAAAAGGGCCAGGGCAGGATCGGCACCAGGAAGCTCATGACAAAGAGCAGGATCGACCCGGCGAAGATATTGCCCAAAAGACGGAAGCCAAACGAGAGAATCTTGGCGAAGTCGCCAATCAACTCCAGCAAGCCCACCGCTACATCAATACCGCCCAGCGGCGATTTGAAGAGTGTGCCAAAGTTGAAGAACTTGGTCAGATAGCCGATGCCCAGCGCCTTGAAACCAATGAACTGGATCATGACGAATGAGATCAAAGCCAGCGATAGCGTCATATTCAGATCGGTTGACGGGACGCGCACGAATGGCAAGACCACCCAAGGCACGAGCTTGGCTTCTTCTCCCTTGGGATCCGGGTGCAGCGGGATGGATTTCTTCTTGTCGGCTTTATCGTCGCCGACATAGTCATCCGCCCATGGAACCGGTCCCACACCGGTATAACAACTGCGATCGGCGCGCGCTTGCTTTGCGGCTACCCTAGCCGCCAATACTTCGTCATAAGCGGCCGTGGCCGCATCCGACCCGCCAGATTCTGCGCTATGCGCCTCATCGCCGTGACCATCACTCGATTCGTCAGTAGTGTGTTCTTCCGCGCCGTGTTCGTCCTTCGCCGCCTGATAGCGCGCGTAAGCGGCGTCCTCAATCGACGCCTGCTCGGCAGCCGCGGCGGCGGCTTTCGCTTCTACCAGCGCCGCCTCGTCAGCCGCCGCCTCATCAGCCGGGCTGATCCAGTCGCACTGGCCGTTGACGTAGGAGATGCCCAAGAAACCTTGATAGATCTCGTAGCCATCGGTGGTGATCACCTTGTATCCGCCACTGTCAGCATCGTATTTTTCTTTGACGTGAGGATGGATGAAGCCGACGGTATCGACGCCGGGCACGAGTTCCATCCAGTTTGCCAGCAGCACCACCAGAAAGATCGTCATGAACATGTTGAAGATCAGACGGAAATGCCTGCCCGCGGCGATGCCTCCGACGAAGCCCATCAAGCCCTCGAACAGCGCCTCAAACATGTTGTAGAAGCCGCCCGGCGGAACCTCATTGCCGCTTTTGGGGCGGCGCCGCGAGACGTAAATGACGAAAAGGAGCAGCAAAATCCACACGATCACCGAACCCGTGAAGGTATTCGTCAAGCGAATATCCGTGAAGGGGACGTTAAAGCCTTCGGGGAAATTCTCTCCAGGCAATTGGATGAAGGGTATGACAGGTGGAACCCGCAACGCGACAAAAACACCAGCCAGCAGCATAAGCAAGGCGACGAACCGGCGTTTCCCGTTCCAAAAACTATTCACTTATATCTTCCTCCTTCTGCACCGCGCTTCCATGTAGCTGTTTCGCTTTGTACCGTGTATAGAAAAAGATCGCCGCAATGCTGATGGGAACGCTCACCAGCAACATGACAAACATCATTGTGGGGCGCGTCCCGAAAAGCTCGTCCAAGCCCCAGCCAAGCAACATCGTTCCCAGAATGACGAGCAGGATTAAACACCCTACCTGCCCTACCACCCCCGCCACCAAGCCATAGGTGGACAAAGGATTGTTATTCGGCTTCACGGTTCACTTACTTGTCATCGGCGAACCAACAGCGGAAGTCCCTGCCAAGCTTGATTCGAGAATTTTATCACAAACGATTTTCCATTGCTATAACGATTATAGGCCGCTCGCGCCCAGCACCGCCCAGTTGTAAATCGGCGTGACCGCAATTGTGCCCAGCAAGACGACAATGCTCGCGGTGATGCCCAAAGCCCAACCGTATGAGCGCGGGATGCCCACCGGGATCTCGTCATCCGGTCCCACATCGACATACATCACTTTAATGACAACCAGATAGTAATAGAGCGCGATGATGGCATTGGCCACGGCGATCAATGCCAGCCCGACCAAATTGGACTTGACCGCAGCCTGGAAAAGGAAGAACTTGCCAAAGAAACCGGCTGTCGGCGGGATGCCGCCCAACGACAGCAATCCGATCGTGATAAAGAGCGCCAGCCAGGGACTGCGTCGGTTCAAGCCAGCCAGATCTTTGATGTCTTCCTTGCCGGTAGCCGCGATGAAAAGAATCACGCCGCCGAATACCAGTAGATTGGTGAAGATATACATGAACATGTAAAAGGAGACCGATGCGACTGCCAGGCTGTCATCCAGGCCCTGGAGCGCTGCCACGCCGATCAAGGTATAGCCGGCCTGGGCGATGGACGAATATGCCAGCAGACGCTTGATATTGCTTTGCCGCAAGGCGACGACGTTTCCCAGGGTCATGCTCACTATCGCGATCACGACCAGCAGGTTGACCCAGAAATCCTGGATCACGACGCCGGCTATCGCTAAATCGGGCGGGAAAACAGCCGTCAGAAAACGGACCAGCAAGGCAAAGCTGGCCGCCTTGCTCGAGACGCTCACAAATGCTGTGACTGGTGTCGGAGCGCCTTCGTAGACATCGGGCGTCCAAAAGTGGAAGGGCACCGCGCTCAGCTTAAAGCCGAAGCCAACCACCACCATGACCAAAGCCGCCATAACCGCGACCAACCCCCCGTCGAATCCGCCGCTCATGGCATCGGCAATGCCGCCTAGATTGGTCGTGCCGGCGAAGCCATAGAGCAAGCTGAAACCGAAGAGCATGATCGCCGAGGCAAAGGCGCCGTAGAGGAAGTACTTCATGCCGCCTTCCGCCGAACGCAAATCGCCGCGGCGGAAGCTCGCCAGCATATAAAGCGGGATCGACAACGTCTCCAGCGCCACAAAGACCAGGATCAGGTCACTCGCGCTGGCCATCATCAAGCCGCCAAGCGTGGCAACGATCACGATCAAATAGAACTCGCCCTTGTCACCGACGCCCTTGTCGCCCAGCGCCATCAAACAGGTCACCGCGCCCGACAGCAGCAGCATCACCTTGAATATCTGCGAGAGCGGATCGTAATTGACCATCCCGCCCCAGAGCAAAACGCCCTTCTCAAATTGCGCCGGGTCGGGAACCCAGATCAAGGGGACCAGCGCCAACAGCGCCATGCCAACGGCCGAGACAAAGACAACATTGCGGCGGGTAGCGATAGAACCGTAGATATCGGCGAAGAGCACAATCACCGCGAGCGCCGTCAAGCCGACTTCCGGCAAGACCGACGGCAGTTGCGCCCAGAGATCAAATGCTTCCATCTAGCCACCTCCCAAGAGGGCGATTAGCGGTCGAATGCCGGATTCGATCATCGGAGCCATGATCGGCGGGTACAAGCCCAATATGATAAGAGGCGCGCCCAAAATAATGAGTACGATGCGGTCGGTCGCCGCGATATCGCCGACATCATGGAATTGCTCGGCATCAAACTCGCCGAAGAAGACCTGCCCGGCCACGCGCAATACATAGGCTGCCGTGATGACAATACCCAGCGCGGACAGGATCACAATCACGCTGTAATAGTTGCTGAGCTGGAAGCTGCCTAGCTGCAAGGTAATTTGCTCGGAGGCCGCCCACATACCCTGGAAAATGGGGAATTCGGCGATAAAGCCACTGAGACCGGGCATGCCCATACTGGTCAAACCGCCGATGACAAAAGCCACGCCCACCCAGGGCATCACTTTCATGAAGCCGCCCAGGCTGGGAATATCACGGGTATGAGCGCGATCGTAGACCATGCCCACCACACCGAAGAAGAGGGCGGTCATCGCGCCATGGCTGAACATTTGAATGCCCGCTCCCGTCATGCCGGTCAGGTTCATCGTCGCCCAGCCCATGCTCACTAAACCCATGTGACTGACCGACGAAAAGCCAATGACATATTTGAAGTCTCGCTGCCTGAAGGCGATTAGAGCGCCATAGACGACGTTGATCAAGGTCAGGAAAACGATCCAGGGCAAGTGCGTCTGCGCGCCGTCGGGCAGCAACTGCACGCCCGCGCGCAGGGCCGCGAAAGCCCCCACTTTCATCAAAACGCCCGCGTGAATCATCGAGACAGCCGTCGGCGCGGCCACGTGACCATCGGGCGACCAATTGTGGAATGGGAATACACCAGCCAACACGCCAAAGCCGATGAACATGAAGGGGAACCAGAAGCGCGCGAAGCTCAAACCTTCGATGCCCAGTATCTCAATCGCGAAGGCGCCATTTTCCGCCGCCAGCGTCAACTGCACCATGCTCCAGCTATAAGGCGCGCTGTCCGCGGGCAAAATGCCGCTGGCCAGGGCCGCTTGGAAGACTTCCGCGCCGCTGCCGGAGAAAAACGCTCCCGCCGCGAAATACATCGCCACCGCGCCAACCAGCGCGAATACCGAACCAACCAGGATATACAAGGTCAGCTTCATCGCGGCGTACTCGCGCAGCTTCACCCAACCCCAGCCCGCTATCAGCAAATACATCGGGAAGATCGCCAGTTCATAAAAGAAGAAGAGCATGAAGAGATCAACAGCGATGAAGACGCCATAAACGCCGGCGACCAGGAACATGAAGAAAGCCATGAATTCGCGCAGGCGGTCTTCGATATTCCAGGAGATCAAGACGCCGGCAACAGCCACCATGCCGGTGAGCAAGACCATCGGCGCCGAAACGCCATCGACGCCCACGTGATAAGCGATGCCCAGCGATTCCACCCAGACGATACGTTGCTCGAAGGCCAGCGAATCGACAAACATCCGCGCGCCGCTGAGATCGCCGCCGGCCGCCAGCATCGTCATCTGCTGCTCGATCAAGCCACCGGCGCCCTTGACATAATTGTCGTAACCGAAGAACACCGCCAGGGACAAGGCCAGAACTGCCGAAGCGGCGGTAATCGCCACCCCGCGCACCAGGTCGCGATTCTTCCTGTCCAGAAAGAGAATGACAAAACCGGCGATGATGGGAATGAAGATGATCGCCGTGAGTACCGAAAAACCCGTTGCATCCATTATGCCATTCCTAGCCAGTTATTCCGGCGAACAAGGTGGCGACGGTCGCATTGATCGTCGGCAGAATCCAGTTGGGATAAAGTCCCGTGAGCAACATCAAGAACATCAGCGGTATCATGCCCAGCAGCTCGGCCGGGGTCAATTCCAGGTCGTAATCTCGCCAGCGCAGGTTGAAGGGACCGTGCAGAACCGCGCGGATCCCCTTGAGAATGTAGCCGCCGGTGAAAAGCAAACCGATCATGGCGATGGCCGTCAGCCCGGTGAAAACGGGCCAGGACCCGCGCACGATCAGGAATTCGCTCACGAATCCATTCAGACCGGGCAATCCCAGGCTGGCCAAGCTGGTGAATATCAGGATCGCGCCCATCACCGGCGCTTTCACCCAAAGGCCGCCGTAGTCGTTTAGGTCGCGCGTGTGCGTCTTGTGGTAAAGCGCGCCCGCCAGCAAAAACATGCCAGCCGAGCTCAAGCCGTGATTGAACATCTGCAGCACGGTACCATTCGTGGCGAGAATAGCCGTCTGCACGTCGGCGCCCGCTCCCGCCCCAGTCCAAATTTGCGCGTAAATTTGCGCCATGACGGCGATGCCGATACCGACAAAACCCATGTGATTCACGGAACTGTAGGCCACCAGCCGCTTGATGTCATTCTGCCCGAATGCCGCAAAAGCCCCCAATACAATGCCAACCACGGACAATATGGCAAACAGCGTCGCCACATTGACGCCGATCAGCACCACCTCGGTCAGCCAGACATCGGGGAACAGGGGAATCACCAGCCGGATGAAACCATAAGCGCCCAGCTTCAGCATGATGCCCGCCAGGAGCATTGAACCGGCGGTTGGCGCTTCGCCATGCGCGTCCGGCAGCCAGGTATGGAAGGGCCAAATCGGCACTTTGATGCTGAAGGCGACGAAGAAACCGGCGAATGCCAGCGCCTTAACCGTACTGACGTCGATGCCCAGCAGCGCCTCGCCTTGTCGGAAAAGGGGCCAGGTTTCCACCAATTCCGCCATATTGTAGGTACCGGCCGACCAGCCGATGAGTTGTGTAGCCAGCAGCATGCCCAGCGTGCCGCCAAATGAGTAGATCATGAACTTGGTAGAGGCGTAGAAGCGGCCGCTGTATTTGATGCCCGCTTTGGGCAGACTGCCCCATTGATTGATCAGGAAGTACATCGGGACCAGGGTCAGTTCATAAAAGAGGAAGAAGACCATCAGGTCCATGGCCGCGAAGACGCCCATGCTGCCGGTCTCGAAGAAGAGCAGCAGCGCCATGTGCATATTGCTGCGGTCTTCGATGTTCCAGCTTGCCAGGATCGCCAACGGCGTCAGGATGCCGGTCAACAGAATCATCACGACGCTGATGCCGTCAATGCCCAGCGTCCAGCGCGCGCCCAGCGCAGTAAACCATTCCACATCTTGCGCCACGATGTATTGATCGTCGCCAATGGCGGGCGCCGCCGCTTGATAATCAAGAAAGACCGCGATTGAGAGCATCGCGAACAATAGCGAGAAGATCAGCGCGGTCCAGCGACCGACTGATTTGCTTGGTCCCAGCGGCGCCATCGCAGCGACGACGAAGGCGGCCAGCGCTGGACCGAAGATCAGCACGGAGAGCGCGTCAATCCCGAAAATCTGTATCATAGATGCGTCTCCCTATTGCAGTTCGACCGCGCCCGACGAGAGTACCAGGACGATTCCGATCAAAACCGCCGCTACCAGCACCAGCAGCATATACTGCTGGACACGGCCGGTTTGCATGCGCCGCAACCAGCCGCCAAAGTTGAATATCGCGATCGGGATGCCATCGCCAACGCCATCGATCAGCCACAGGTTCAAGACTTTGACCAGATCGCCCAACCAGGTGAAAATGCGCCCGATGACGTGCAAGAAACTGTCGATTATTCCCTTGTCCAGGAAAGCGATGACCTGTACGCCAAGCCACTGCGAGGGCTTGACGAACGCTTTTTCATACAGGTCGTCGAGATAATAGCGGTTCTTCAAGATGGGATACATCGTGCCGAGTAGCGATTCCATCGGGTCCTGCTGACCCGCTTTGAGCGGATTTCGCCAGTACATTCTCCAGCCGAACCACAATCCCAGCAATGCGACCAAGAAAGACGTCGCGACCGGGACGATGTTGAAAGGCGGCGCATGCGGATGATAGTCGGGCAAGCTGGCGTAAGCAGCAGTTGCTTCCGGCAGCGGCAGCGCTTCAATGATCAGATGATGGAAGGCGTTGTACTTTGGCGAGAAGATCGGTCCCAGAACCGGGAAATCGCTCGGCACGCCAACGAAGCCGGCCCCAACCGCGAAAACCGCCAGGATCAGCAAGGGCAGCGTCATGGTAAAGCTGACGATCCCCTGCCCCAGGTTGGCGTACTTCGCCGCTTCGCTACGCGCTTCGCCGCCAAAAGTCAGAGAAATCTGGCGCATGGTATAAAAGGCGGTCATGAAGGCGGCGGCGGCCAGCATGAAAAAGACCAGCGCGTGCGCGCCGCTGCCGTATTGCTCAAGGACGAGCCAGGCATCCGCCAGAATCTCGTCCTTCGACCAGAAGCCGGCAGTGATTATCGGCAAGCCCGAAAGCGACAGTCCGCCGATCAAGAAGGTCCAGAAGGTCACGGGCATGGTCTTGCGCAGGCCGCCCATGTTTAACATGTCTTGCGGATCAAAATGATGATCGTGCCCGTGGTCATCGTGGCCGTCATGAGCATGCTCGTGCGCATGATGCTCGCCATGTTCCATGCCATGGATGACAGAACCCGCCGCCATGAAGAGCAGCGCTTTAAAGAAGGCATGCGTTATCAGATGAAAAGCCGCGGCCACATAGGCCCCAATGCCCAGCGCAGCCATCATGAATCCGAGTTGCGAAATCGTCGAGTAAGCCAGCACAGCTTTAACATCGTTCTGCGCGACCGCCATCGTCGCCGCCAGAAGCGCTGTGAAGGCGCCGACAACCGCCATGAAGGCCAGCGGCTCGGTCAAGATGCCGTGATGTGGATCGCCGCCGGCGGCGAAGAGCGGATAAAGACGAATCAGTGAAAAGATGCCGGCGGAAACCATGGCCGCGGCGTGAATCATGGCGCTGACCGGCGTCGGACCTTCCATGGCATCGGGCAGCCACACATGCAGCGGGAATTGCGCCGATTTGCCGACGGTGCCGATGATGAGGAAGATGCCGATGATGCTAGCCGCGCTGACGGTCCAACCGCCGAAAATGATCGGTGTGGTTGTCGCCAGCAGATCGAGCGTTTCCGGGCTGTACATGATGTCGCGGAAGCTCAAGGTGCCGGTGATGCTATAAAGGTAGGCGATGCCGAGCAGCATGACGACATCGGCAATACGGGTCGTGGTGAAAGCTTTGATAGCGGCTTTGTAGGCGCTTTCTTTCTCGAACCAGAAGCCGATTAGCAGATATGAGCAAACGCCCATGATCTCCCAGCCGACAAAGAGCAGAAGCACGTTATCCGCCACCACCAGCGTCAGCATGGCGCCGGCAAAGAGCGAGATCAAAGCGAAGAAGCGCGCTTGGCGCGGATCGTGCGCCATGTAGCCGATGGAATAGATGAAGATCATCAATACGGCGATGGGTACCATAACCAGCATTATGACGGTAGCGGGATCGACGAGCACGCCCATAAAAAAGGAAGTCTCGCCCGTGTCCATCCAGGCGATGCTGCTGGCCAGGACTTCCTCGCCAATGTGGTGCAGTTGAGACGCGTCGGCAAGCACGCGCCAACTGATCAACAGCGCGAAGACGACGCCGGCCATGCCGACGGCGACGCTGATGACGCGGCTGTATCTGTTTACGACCGGCACCTGCATCCCGTCATAGTCGGGATGATGACCGCCATATTCGTGCTGGTCCGTGGCAGCTACCAACTTGGAACGGTTGGTCAAAAGCGTGATGACCAGGAACGCCAACAGCGGACCCGCCGGGATCAGCCAGGGGGTGAGATTGGCGTCGTTGAGGAAATCCATCGCGGTCCTTATCCTTTCAGCGTGTCAGCTTCTTCCGGTATGACCGACCGCCGATTGCGATAAACGGTGATAATGATCGCCAGGCCCACAGCGGCTTCCGCCGCTGCGATAATGAGAACAAAAGCGGTGAAAGCGTAACCGTTGAGCAGCAGGGGCGTGCCCGTTTCGCTATAGCGCCAGAACGCGACCAAATTGATATTGACGGCGTTCAGCATTAGTTCGACGCCCATCAGGATCGCCACGGCGTTACGTCGCGACAGGACGCCAAAGACGCCGATGCAAAAGAGCGCCGCGGCAACCGCCAGATACATCCAAAGAGGCACCATGCGTCCCTACCCCCTAGCTTTCTTCATCGCGAGCGATGAAGATCGCGCCGATCATAGCTGCCGTCAACAATACCGATGCTAGCAAGAATGGCACCACATAGCCGTTGCCTTCGACCAGCGCGACGCCGAGATCGCGCGTGGTCATCACAACTGTCGGCGCCATCTCCGAAGGATAATCGCCGAAGATCGGCACGGTGATGCCGAAGAGCAACACCAGGAAAAGCGCCAGCGAGGCGACAAAGCTCGGTATCGTCCGGATGTATCGTTCGTTGATACGGGTGACGCTGCGCGTCAACATCACGGCGAAAGTGATCAGAATCGCGATCGCGCCGATGTAAACCAGCACCTGCACCGCCGCCAAAAAAGGCGCGCTGAGCAAAACAAAATAACCGGCCACGCCAAACAAGCTGACCATCAGCCAGATCGTGCCTTGGAACAGGTTGCGGGTCGTCACCACGCCGATGCCGCCGCCCAATGTCAAGGCGGTGAAAACGAAAAAGCCGATGGTGACCGCATTCAATTCCATCTTCTGCGTCCCCCTAGTCCCCGGCTCCGCTCGCCGCCTGCGCCAGCGACCCCTGATTGGCCCCCGACTCGCGGCGGGCTTCCTGCCCGCGCTTGCGCAATATGCCCAACAAGTAAGCGACCATTGCCAAGTTGATCAACAGCATGATGATCGTCGTGGGCAAGACATCCACTAAGCTCGCGGACAGCATATCGCGAGGCGCAATGCCCAACTCTTGCAGGATCTTTAGCGCTGCTGAAAGCAAAATCAAGTTGGCAATGGACAGCGGCACCAGGAACTTCCAGTTGAATGCCATGATTTGATCAATGCGCAGGCGGGGCACCGTATTGCGCAACCAGAGCGTGGTCAAATAGATGATCGTGCCTTTGAGGCCCAGCCAGCCGAAGGCGATCAGCGGCGATTCGTAGTAGAGCGGTCCCATCCAGCCGCCGAAGAAGAGCAGCGCCATCAAGATGCCGTTGGTGAAGACGTGCAAGAATTCGGCCGCGAAGAACATGCCGAATTTCATGCCCGAGTATTCGATATTGAAGCCCGCCACCAACTCCGATTCGGCTTCGATCAGATCGAAGGGCGCGCGACCGGTTTCAGCTTGTGATGAAATGTAAAAGATGGCGAAAGCCAGCGGTGAAAGCACAACGAACCACATGCCCGTTTGCGCGTTGACGATATCAAGCATGCTCATGCTGCCAGCTAGCATCACCGGCACCAGCAGCGCGAAAACGAGCGGCACTTCATAGCTCACCAGCAGCGCGACCACGCGAAAGGCGCCCAGCAAGGCATATTTGTTGTTGCTCGCCCAGCCCGCGGTCATGATTGCAAGCGTGCCCAAAGAAGCTATCGCCACGAAATACAAAGCGCCGATCTCTAAATCGACGCCGAAATGAAAGGGCGTGAAAGGCACCACTACCCAAATGAGTACGACGGATGCGAATGAAACCAGGGGCGCGGCATTATAGAGTACGCGATCGGCGGAGGTCGGCGTGATGTCTTCCTTGCCGAGCAGCTTGAGCAAGTCGGCAAAGGTCTGCATCAGCCCGAGCGGCCCCACACGGTTGGGCCCGATGCGGTCTTGGATCCTAGCGGCGACCTTACGCTCCACCCAGATCAAGATGATGACTGTCAGCAGCGGCACGCCGCTGACCAGCAAGACACCGACCAGCAGGGAGACAAATTGCGCCAAACCGGCGTCGGCCCCCGACTCCACCATCAATTTGCACAGACCGGTACAAAGTTCGTCCATAGTCGTCTCCGGCAAGCCTCCGCCCGAGCTTACTTCCAGTCCAGGGCGTTCTTCTTCCAAGCATAGAAGAGCGCGTCAGTCAGCAGGAAGATGAACAGGAAGCCCGCCACGAATCCAAAGAGGTTCATCTCGTTATAGGCGACAGCCCATGGGAACAAGAAAACCATTTCCACATCAAATACCAGGAAAATCAAACCGTAGATATAATATTGAACACGAAATTGCACCCAGGTATCGCCGATGGTTTCCACACCGCATTCGTAGGTGGAACTCTTCAGCACGTTGGGCTTGCGCGGACGGACAAGCCAGGCGATCACGATCGGCAAAGCCGGGAATACCGGCGCCATCAACGCGAACAAACCGACAAAAGCCCATTCGTTCAGTACGTTCATCGGAGCAATACCCTCAAGCTGGTTAGGACTGATGCCGCGACACTGACCAACGGCATTTCGGTATCCGATTGCGCCATTTATCACAAACTCCGCTAGTATATCATCACCATCACCCAAGTGCAACGGAATGTTGATGACCAAACCGGGGGATTTTTTCACAACTTCGTTTGCATGCCAATATCACTTCCAAGGACTATCGAGCGAGGAGGCGGCGATTGACGGTCTATCCCGAAAATCGCGTTTGCAAGCGGCAAACTCGGTCTATGATTTGCACATGAGCTAACTCAAAATAACGCTATGAGCGAAGACCATGGCGCGCTTACCGTCCTGCGCCCCAATCCCGAGGATTGGGATCATTTTCTGCGTAGCCAGGCACGGGCGCATCTCTTGCAGTTGGCAGCCTGGGGCGCGCTTAAATCACAGTTCGGCTGGGACGCGCAAATCGTCGCCCTGGCGGACGGCAGCGGGATCGTGGCGGGCGCTTCGGTCTTGCTGAAGAACTTGCCGCTCGGCCTGGGCAAAATGGCCTACCTGCCCCGCGGACCCTACGCGACCGACGCCGGGCACTATCCTCTGCTCTGGGAGGCGATCCGTTCGCAGACAGGCGCGGCCTTCCTTAAAGTGGAAGCCGGACATTTTCAAGATCAGCCCACGCCGGACTTTTCGGCTATGGGATTCGCGCCCAGCCCCCAGTCAATCCAACCCAATAACACGATCCAGATCGACATAAGTGCTGATGACGAAATCATACTGAAACGCATGAACCAAGGGACGCGGCGCAAGATCCGCAAGAGCCTGAAAGCCGACGTAAACTACATTCGAGGTTCGCGCGAGGACCTTGCAGACTTCAATCGTTTGATACAACTAACGGGCGAACGCAATGACTTCGGTGTACATAGCCTAGAATACTATGAGCGCGTCTTTGAACTGTTCATCCCGGAGCATGGCGCCCTGTTGCTGGCGAAACGGGACAACAACTCCCTCGGCGCGATCATGATCTTCGCCCTTGGATCTACCGCTTGGTACTTCTACGGCGCCTCATCGCGGGAGAATAGCAACCTGTACGCCAGCTACGGCTTGCAATGGCGGGCGATTCAGTGGGCGAAAGCGCGCGGCTGCCTCTGTTACGATATGTGGGGCATACCCGACCACGACCATGAAACGCTGGAAGCCCAGTTCAAAATGCGTTCCGACGGCTTATGGGGCGTCTACGGCTTCAAGCGCGGCTGGGGAGGACGCATCTCCCGCGCCTCAGGCACCTGGGATTTGGCTTTCAATCCGCTTGTCTACGCCGCCTACCGAACGGCGCTCAAGCTCAGCGACTAGCGACCGTCCTAACTGGAAAGGATTCCATCATCCTCACCGTTTCCGAGATCGCCGATCGCGAGCAATGGAACAGTCGCTTGCGTCTGTTGCCGGCGGCGCATATCTTGCAGACTTGGGATTGGGGCGAGTTCAAACGGGAGACCACTGGCTGGCAACCGACTCGGTTGGCATTCGAGCGCGACGGGATTCCGGTTGCTCTGGCGAGCGTAGGCATGCGCAGCATGGGGCCATTTAAGATCCTGTACGTCAGCAAGGGGCCGGTGCTGGATTACGACAATGAGCCGGTCTTTCTTGAGGTGCTTGACGCGCTGGAATCGCGCGCGCGGAGCACGGGAGCCGTCTGGCTGAAGATCGACCCGGATGTCGTTTTGGCGACCGGCGTTCCCGGGGGCGCAGAGGAAAAGACCAGGGCCTGGGGTGAGCGAATATGCGCGCAGTTGAAAGACCGCGGTTGGCGCTTCTCGGATGCGCAAGTGCAATTCCGCAATACCATCAAATTCGACCTCAGCCGGACCGAGGACGAGCTCTTGATGGCGATGAGCGGCAATACCCGGCGCAAGATCCGCGCCGCCGGAAAGAAGGGCGTGACCGTTCGCGCCGCAGGTCATGATAATCTCGCGATATTGTACCAGCTTTACCGAATTACGGCCGCGCGCGACGGGTTCCTGATCCGACCCTATGACTACTACAGGCGCGCCTGGCAAGCCTTTATGGATGTCGGCTTGGCTCATGCCCTGATCGCCGAATACGAAGGCGAGCCAATCGCCCATGTCATCCTCTTCCACTTCGGCAGGAGCTGCTGGTATTTCTACGGCGCTTCCGGCGACCGCGAGCGGCAGCGCATGCCGAATTACCTGTTACAATGGGAAGCGATAAAATGGGCCAAGGCCCAAGGTTACGCCGTCTATGATATGTGGGGCGCCCCCGATGTCTTCGATGAAAGCGACAGCCTGTGGGGGGTCTATCAATTCAAGCGCGGTTTCCGCGGACAGGTGCTGCGGCATATCGGCGCCTGGGATTACCCCCCGCGGCCCTGGCTGTATGACGCCTATGCCAAGTTGGCGCCCCGCCTGATGGGACTCTTGAGAAACTAGGAGAGCGAACATGAATGCCAGCGAAGTCATCGATCAATTCCAGAATGAAGGATACGCGGTCGTGCCGGGACTGTTCGAGAGCGAAGAGGTGGAAGCGATCAAGACGCATTTCATGGCTTTGAATAAGGGAGGACATGGGTACGAAGCCGATAAGGCGACCTTGCTGGGAAACGACGACCCGCTCAAGGCCTACCCGCGCCTGGTGCATCCGCATCGCTTCGATCAACTCGCGCTTGATTGGCTGCTGGACGCGCGGCTGCGCCACTGGACCACCGCCCTGCTCGGCCGCGAACCCTACGCCGCGCAGACCATGTTCTATTTCAAGCCGCCGGGCGCGCGCGGCCAGGCCCTGCACCAAGACCAGAAGTCCTTGCGCGTCCGGCCCGGCACTTGCCTGGCGGCCTGGATGGCCGTCGATGACTGTGACGAAGCCAATGGCTGCATTCAAATCGTGCCCGGCACGCAAGACCTGCCCCAACTCTGTTTGATCGAGGCCGATCTGTCAGAGAGTTTCAGCTCCAAGACCGTGCCGATCCCGCCCGGCAAGGCCCCGCTCCCAGTCCTCATGCGCGCCGGCGACGTCCTCTTTTTCAACGGGCAAGTCATCCACGGCAGCTATCCCAATACCAGCGAGGCGCGTTTTCGCCGCGCCTTGATCGCGCACTATGTCGTCGGCGAAGCGGAAAAAGTTGCCGAGTTCTATCACCCGCTCTTGAATTTCGACGGGGATGTCGTCGAGATGAAACTGAGCGAGCAAGGCGGTCCCTGCGGCATCTTTGTCGATGAAGCCGCAGGGTCAATTGAAATGGTCTCGACTTGACCTGCGCTTCTTTACGACTTAAGCCATTAGGTCAACTGGCAGGTCGAAGGTCTTTTCACCGACAAGCAAACTGCCATCGGCGCTGTCCGTGATCGCTCGTACATCCAGGCGCCAGCCGGGCAGGCTTTCTGGGACGTTTAACTCGATGGTCGCTTCACCATGCGCGTCCGTGCGCAGCGTCGGATTCCAATAGGGGGTCTCGACGGGTGAATCGTTTATGATCGGATCCTCAAAATAGATCTGCCCGCCGCAGCCAGCGCCGCAGCAGCCCGAGAAGCTCAAGGCGCCCGGTTCACCCTCGGCGCTTGTGACCAGCGACGACGAAGTCGCGACATACAGTTGCTGTCGACCGTAAAACGTAGACAGCAGAGGCGCGTTGACGCGAGGTAGCGGGGACTGCGCCGCCGGGTCGACTAAAGCGACGCTGATCTCCGCAGCGACAGGATCGCCCTTGTAATCGGTCACGCGGAATGCATAAGTCTCTTTCCCCGCTGGCGTGAGGGATTGTCTCGCCTTGCTGATGTCGATGTTGAGCCTCTGGCGCTCCGGATTAACGCCTAACTCGGTCAAACCCATCTGATAAGCCGCGATAGGATGACGCCCGCCAGCCGACACGGCTTTGAGAATGAAGACTCTCACGTAGATATTCGGGACATGCTCCGGCAGGATTTCAAATTCATAGGTCAACGTTTTGCCGGGGAGTGTGATCAATTCATGGCTGATGACGTCGTCGCGTTCGATTGTGACCAAAGCCCGCGCTTCACCCTCAAAAGGAGATGTGACCAGGATGCGGGCGCGCTCGCCGATTCTGAATTCAGTTTTTTCTTCGATCAGGCGCACAGGCTCGATAATTTCGATCCTCTGGTCATCAACCGAGTGGCCGAGATCGTCGCTAGTGATGCTGGCATGCGTCTCCATGACAACCTCGGTGCTCTTGACCCCAGACCAGAGCTTCTGATACTTGGCGACAATAAAGCTTTGTTCAGCGCCTCCGAGATGGTACGGACCGTCCCCTTTATCATCGGCGCCACGCGAGACCTGAATATCGTATGGCCCATATGACCAGAGGCCGCCAGAAGCGAATACGCCGTGAAAACTACCAAAATCGCTCAACTGGACTTCTTGCTCCCGTACGGCGTCGCGGTATTTGTCACGAAGGACAACTTTCACCGTCTTGAAATCGGGCAAGGTGTAGTTCATATCGTCTTTGACGCGCACGACGCCTTGGAAATGTACGCTCTGCCCGGGCAAGTAGACTTGACGGTCGGTATAGACATGAACCTGATAAGGCGGCGAGTCGTCGAAATAGTAGTGCACTTCCGGCAGTATATTTGTGTCCCAACCTGTGTAGCTCAAGGCGAAGTGCTGCTTGGTTTTCAGAACGGCGAGCAACTGTCTGTTCTGTGTAGCAAAATCGAGCTTAAGTACGCCGCTTTCGTCAGTCTCTCCGCTTGCCAGCAAAGCAGCGTTTGCGCCGTAGATATCGACCCGCTCCCCGGCCAATGCCGCACCGGAGTTGACATCAACTGCCCAGACGAGCAACTGTCCGCCGCTTCTCTTTAGGGTCAGCGCGGCAGTCGCGACATTTAGGAAGTACTTCGTCCGGTAGGTGGACTGAGAACTAGCATAACTGTGCTCAAAACCCGACGTGGAGAACTGCATGAAATAGACGCCGGGCGATAGCATCTCCCCCGCGCCGTCACTGACAGGAATCGCTGTTTGCTTCAAGAGGCCATCTGCGCCGAGCGGGTCAGTCTCTGCACCGTACCAAAACGGTACGGTATCCTCACTGGCGCTTCCGTCAACGTGAATACGCTTTATCAGCTGTTCCTCGTCTGGTTCAAAAGCGTTAACCGGATCCCAAGACCTCTCAGCAAATAGGCTGGCAGCAAAATCGTCTATCGGCACCTGATACAGAGCAAGCTCTTCTTGCGCTTCGTCGCCGTGATAGACATGGACTGCGATGCTCGGCGCACAGGCATTGTAAAAGCCCATGAAGCCGGGCACGTTAAATCCTGTTTTGGAGGAGAATTCTAGTGAGGTGGATAGCACTTCCCTGCTGCGGTCGACTGCGAACTTCGACTGCTGCCCTGTGTCGCGCAATGCGCTCTGCAAGAACGGTGGCTGTGAAGCGCATCCGCTATCACGCAATCGACCGAATTCCGACGGAAAAACCTGGGCCGAAAGCTGCGGAATCGCCAACAACATTAAAACTGAGATCAAAAAGAAGACTGCGAACGAATGACGCTTCATGAGGAGTCTCTCCTGTGCGTGGCTTCGAGATTTGCTCACATTATCAAGGAGAGACGCGCGCTTGATTTATACGCTTCTTTGACTACTGGCCTGCGCAAAAGCCTACGCCAAGCCTACGCGACGCCTACGCGAGGACTACGCCGAATCAGGGCTTGCCGCTATCCCGATATGCCTCTTCAGCCAGCTCAATCACATCTCCAGGTGAAAACAACCGCTTGAATTCATCAATGGAGAACTGCAATTCGCGGTCGCTCAACTCATTTGACAGCAACACGCGTTCGCCGTAGTCGCAGAATTCTTGCAGCACCCAGTCGTAGCGGTAATACGCTAGCCCGAACTTATCGACCTTGCATTCGCCATAGCCATCCATAAACGCGGCTACGGCATCATTTGGATGACCGTCAATAATGAAGAACATCAGGTCTCGTTCTTTCGGCGCCAGCATGACTTCGTCCCAATCGACGATGTGTATGGCGCCGGCGTCGTCGACCATGATGTTGGCCGGGTGGATATCGGCGTGGCAAATGACATGTTCATGGCCTCGCGCTTCCAAGCGCGACCCCAGGGACAAATAGCGCCCGCGCGCTTCTTCAATCTTCGCGGCCTTTTGGCGCCAGAGCGTCGCCAATTCATTTGCGAAGACATGGGGCTGCTGAATTCGCTCTAGCGCCCGCTCGACTTTCTCCAGTCTGCCAAGCCAGCGCTTGCCATATTGTTCTTGAGGCAATTGCGCTTTCAGTTCCCCGCTAAGGCATGTGCGGTGAATGGCGCGCATGATCGCCCCCCATTCGCGCCATTGCCGCTGGCTGAGCGACTTGCCCCACTTGGATTCGCCCTCAATCCAGGGATACAGGATCAAGCTGTATTCGTCTAATTCAGCGAAAAGCGCCCCCGAAATTGTGACCAGCGGCGCAACCACACTGTCGATGCCGCTCAACCGCAAATGATGGGGAACGGTTAGCGAGGCGCGATTGGGGGAGCCCCTGCGCAACTTCAGGAAAAATGCGCGCTGCTCTCCGAGAACTCTGAAAGTCGACGCGGCCGCGTCATTGCCTATGGGCAAGAATTCTATAGCCCTTACCGAAATGCCGTAGGCACTCTCAAGACCCGCAACAATCCGCTCGTCGGGGACCTTTGGTCTGTCGCGCATGGTCCGTCTCCATCGCTGGCGCAGTTTCCATATTATACGGCCCCCGCCGGATTCAGAATCTCTAAAATCCGTTCCGCGCGGTGTTGCAAGGCTTGTCCACTACTGCAAATCATGCACATAGATAACGGAAACAGTACCGAAACAATACAAAAAGGGAGTCGAACATTGCGAGAATCAACAAATTATTACATATTCCGCAAAGTTTAGCTCCCCTTCCTCCAATGCTT
>WTGF01000105.1 GCA_011525385.1 Chloroflexota bacterium
CTTGGCAAGCGCGCAAACCGAGCTCAGCCTGTGGTATCACGGCGCTGGCAACCCGGAAGAACGCGCAGTCTTGTTGAGCGTCATTGAAGACTTCAACGCGTCGCAGTCGGATTGGTCGGTCGTCATGGAAGAGTTTCCGCAGGAATCCTACAATTCTTCCATCGTCGCGGCGGCGCTGACGGGAGACTTGCCCGACATCATTGACGTGGACGCTCCTATCATGCCGGGCTGGGCTTGGTCTGGTTACATGGCCCCGCTCAACCTGTCCGAAGGCGCGCTGGACGGTTTCCTGCCCGGTGCTGTCGGCATCTACAACGGCGAACTCTATGCCGTCGGTTTGTGGGACGCTGTGGTCGCAATTTACGCTCGCCGATCAGTCCTGGAAGCGAACGATATCCGCATCCCCACGCTCGAAGAACCCTGGACCGGCGAAGAATTTGACGCCATCCTGGAGACCCTTCAAGCCACCGGAGACTTTGAAAACGCCTTTGATGTCGGCATGGCTTGGAAGGGCGAGTGGTATACCTACGCCTTCTCGCCATTCCTGCAAAGCTTCGGCGGCGACATGATCGACCGCGAGACCTACCTCAGCGCCGAGGGGGTTTTCAACGGCGAAGCCGGGCTCGCCTTTGGCGAATGGTGGCAGAGCCTGTTCGAGCGCGGCCTTGTACCCGGTACATCGCAAGACCCCGCCGACCGTGATACCGGCTTCCTTGACGGCAAGTATGCGCTGCAATGGAACGGCAACTGGGCGGCGCGCGCCGCTGTGGAAGCCTTCGGCGACGATGCCTTGTTCCTGCCCGCGCCCGATTTTGGCAATGGCTCCACCATCGGCGCCGCTTCCTGGCAATTCGGAATCTCGTCCACCAGCGAGCATCCTGATGGCGCCAGCGCATTCATCGAATTCGCCATTCAGGATGAATACCTGGTCGCTTTCAGCAACTTTGGCGGCTTGGCTCCGGCGACCGCCAGCGCGGCAGCGGAGTCGGACCTCTACTATGAGGGCGGCCCCCTGGAAGTCTTCTTTGGCTTGAGCCAGGCGCAAGCCCTGGTCCGGCCCGTTACGCCGGGATATGCCAACTTGTCGCTGAGCTTCGAAAAAGCCGTGACTGATATCGCCGACGGCGCCGACGTACAAGATACACTGGACGCAGCCGTTGACGAAATCGAACAGGACATCGAAGACAACGGCGGCTACGGCTTCGGCGATATGTAGTTGGCGTTTTGCCAAAGCATTACACCATCCCCGACCCTTCCCCAGCACACCGGGGAAGGGTGGCGGTGGCCTTCACGGGGCGATTTGGCAAGTCCAGCGACTCGTGGCAAGTCTTTCGCGCCCCCCTGACTCGTCGGCTGCCGGTCATAAACTTGGCGGGCGGGGGCCGGGGGGCAGGCTTGGCTACAGCGCCGCGCCGCCAGTTCGCCCCCGAAATGCCTTTCCTCTTGACCTTATTCCGAAATCCTTGCTGACCTTAACCCGGTTTCTTGGGGCAGCCGCATGTTGACAGCAGCTGAAGCCAGAAAAAACGCCCCGCTCTGGGTTCGTCTCTTGCTACCGAAAGACGCGCCGCTATATCAGCGGAATGACGCGCTCGTCGGCTGGCTGATGGCATTTCCCGCGCTGCTGATCCTGACCGTGTTCCTGGTAATTCCGTTCTTGATGGCCATTGTCATCTCGTTCACCAATCAGCGACTCATCTCGCCAAATCCGGCTGAGTGGGTGGGGTTGCGCAACTTCGAGCGTCTGCTCAGTGTTCGCGCCTTTACGCTGGAGCCGGAGCGGGACGACAGCGGCGCGATTGTCTACCAGGACGGTGGCATCGTTTATCCGCGACTGCGCAATTTCACGCGCAACAACCCCAATTATCCCGAACTCGACGGCTTGCGCGAATTCACGTCATGGCAATCGGGCGACAACCGCACCGTCATCTTGGTCGCGGATGTTGTCTTCTTGCGCGCCTTGATCAATACGCTTGTTTTCGCCAGCGTAATCGCGCCGCTGCAGGGTGGCCTGGCGCTGCTGCTGGCGCTGCTGCTCAACCAGGCCTTGCCCTTCATCAACGTATTCCGCGCCATTTACTTCGCGCCTGTCGTGGTCTCCATGGTCGTGGTGTCGCTGCTTTGGCGCTTCATCTATGACGGCAACAACGGTTTGCTCAACAACCTGTTGGGCCTCCTGTCCTTTGGCAGCTTCCAACCGGTCGATTGGCTGGGCAATCCCTATACCGCCTTGCCGGCCATCATCGCCATGTCCGTCTGGCAGGCGGTGGGCTTTCACATGGTGATTTGGCTGGCCGGTTTGCAGACGATTCCGGCCAGCCTGTATGAAGCCGCGAGTTTGGATGGCGCCGGCGGTTGGCAGAAATTCCGCTTCGTCACCTGGCCCGGCTTGCGCAATACAGCCGTGCTCGTGCTCATCGTCATTACGATCCAGGCCATGGGTTTCTTCGTACAAGTGGATGTGATGACCCGCGGCGGCCCGCTGGATGCCACGCAGAGCGTCGTCTACCAGGCGGTGCAGCGAGGCTACGACAAACAAGACATCGCCGAAGGCTCGGCCATCTCTGTCATCCTCTTCGTCATCGTCTTCGTCATCGCCATGACGCAGCGTTATCTAACACGCGAACGGCGCTAGCCATGAATGCCATGAGCTTCGAAACACGTCACAATCTCAGCATCGGTCTGCGTTATGCCCTGCTGATATTGATCGCGACTATCTTCATCTTTCCCATCCTGTTTATGGTGATGTCCTCGCTCAAGCCGGATTTGCAGATGCTGCGAGATTCGGCTTCGTTGCGCGCCTTCTTGCCAGTGGGAGATATCTCGCTGAACAACTACGCCGAAGCCTTTGAACGCGTGCCTATAGTGCAGTTCGCCTTCAATTCTGTCTTCACCACTTCTGTTTCGGTGGCGGCCAGTTTACTGCTGAATTCGATGGCGGCCTTTTCCTTCGCCTTCTTGCAGTGGCGCGGCAAAGCCATCTTGCTCTCGCTGATCATCGCCACCTTCATCGTGCCCTTTGAAGTGATCGCCATTCCCATGCTTCTGGTGGCGAACAATCTGCCCTGGATCGGCCCCGAAGGCATTGAGATCGGCTGGCTCAATTCTTACCACGTGCAGATCATCCCCTTCATCGCCGATTCGCTGGGCATCTTCCTCTTCTATCAGTACTTTCGCGATTTGCCCGATGAGCTGGTGGAAGCGGCGCGCATCGACGGCGCCAGCATCTGGCAAATCTACACGCGCATCATCATGCCGATTGCAGGACCCATCGTCGCCACTGTCGCCATTCTCAAGTTTCTGGTGATGTGGAACGCCTACATCTGGCCCCTGATGACTATCCGCTCGGAGGAGCTGCGCCCCATCATGGTCGGCCTGCAATACTTCTTCCAGTTAAATGTGGCCTGGGGCGAGATCATGGCCTACTTGTCGATTATAACCATCCCGGTGCTGATCTTCTATCTGGCCCTGCAGCGGGCCTTCATCGAGAGCATCGCCACTTCGGGAATCAAGGGTTGAATCGCATCCCTATTCCTCCGCCAACAATCTCCGCGCAAAGGCCAGGTCCTGGACGATCAACTCGTCAACCCGTTCCTCGTCGCTGTATTCCGCCGAGAAACAGATCGGTCCTTGATAGTCGATGGCTTTCAGCTTCGCGATTACACGCGACCAGGAAGCGCGTCCCTGCGCCCCAGAAGTCCAGTAGATCTTCCACTCGGCGATTTCGGCTTCCGGTCCGCTTACACGCCGACAGTAAGCGTTCTTGAGATTGACCACGCAGAGGTATGGCGCCAGCACATCAAGCGCCGAGTCGCTGTTCATGCCTTCGAGGGCATTATGCGCCGGGTCCCAAACGGCGGCCACGTAACGCGGGTCGTAATCCTTGAGCAGATGGTAGGCGCCCATTTCATTGACCGGCACGAATTTGCCGCTGTGGTTCTGCACGCCGATCCGCAGGCCATATCGCTCGCAGAAGGGCAGGGCGCCGTCGAGTTGGCGGCGCGCTTCGGCTTCCGCGGACCAATAATCCAAGTCGCGCTGCCAGAACATGACGCGGTTCATGCTTATGCCGGCTGCGGCGCAGGCGCTGTATAGACGCTCGTCATCAAAGGGCAAGGCTGCAGTGACGTTCAAAACGCGGATGCCCTGTTCGTCAAGCAGCTTGACCGCGGCCGGCAGATCGCGCTCAATTGTTTCCGGCTCGACTTGAAAGCCCGGCCGCACCGGCAATTCGATCAGGTCGAAGCCCAGGGACTTGATATGCGCCGCCAGTTCGGGCAGGGGCAGGCTCTTCCAGGGTTTGGTGAAGAGGGCTAATTCATTCATCGCCCGTCTCGCTCAACTCTTGGTCGGCAACATCGATACCAGGTCAATGTTGACGCGCGGCGGCAAGCCCGCGATGAAAACCACAGTGGCCGCGATATCTTCCGGCTGGATCATTTTCATCTTTTGCTCCTGGCTGAACTTGACCGGTCGCCGGTCAATGATGGGCGTGTTGCCCGCGCCGGGATTAAAGAGGCAGGCGCGCACGCCGTGGTCGTTGCCTTCTTCGTTGGTGACCGCATTGAGGGCTTCCATGCCAATTTTGCTGGTGCTGTAGGCCACGCCGGCGCCGATGCTGGGGAACATGCCCGCCCGGGACGCGATATTGACGATTAGCCCATCGCCGCGCGCTTTCATCTCCGGCAAGACCGCTCGCGTAAAGACATAGGCGCTGGTCAAGTTGATATCCATCAACTCGCGCCACTGCTCCGCCGAGGTATCTGTGATAGAACGTTGCGGAATGTTGGTTCCGGCGTTGTTGACCAGCACATCAATCGGACCAAAGGCCGCTCGCGTTTTGTCGACTGAAGCCTGAATCTGAGCATCGTCGCTGACGTCCGCGGGGCAGACCAAAGCTTCGCCTCCAGCATTCGCGCGCGCCGCCGCGGCGACATTTTCCAACAATTCCGCGCGCCGCGCGACCAGGCTGACTTTGGCGCCCTCTGCGGCGCAAGCGATGGCGATCGCTTCGCCGAATCCGCTGCTGGCCCCGGTGACGATGATCGTCTTTCCATTCAATGCGCCCATCCGATCCTCCTCGCGCTCGCGTAGCAGCGCCTATGCCATAGTTTCGAGCATAACGCGCGTGACTTCGAAGCGCAATTTTCCTTCTCCTAAGAATCTCGCCACCTCGTCCGTGATGATCGCGCCCTGGCGATGCCGGGCCTGATGCGTGACCGAGGCGACATGAGGAGTAATTATGACGTTGTCCAATTGCCTGAAGAGGCTCGCGTTCGGCAGCGGCTCCGTCTCGAAGACATCCAGCGCCGCGCTGATCCGCCCCGACTGCAACTCCGCCAGCAATGCTTCCTGGTCGACGAGGCGCGGGCGAGCCGTGTTGATGAAAATCGCCCCGTCTTGCATCCAGCCAAACTGCTCCGCGCCCAACATGCGGTAGGTCTCGGCTGTGGCTGGCGCCTGCAAAGTGACGACCGGACATGCGCGCAGCAGCGTCTCCAGATCCACTTTGCGCAGACCCAAGGCAGCCGCGTCCGTCTCGCTGACGTATGGGTCGTACAGCCACAGGTCCGCGTCCAGGGCATTCAATTTCTTGATGACTTCGCGCCCGGTATGGCCGGCGCCGATGATGCCGATGCGCATCCCGGCCAATTCAGAGCCCGGCGTCAAGGCCCTCGCCGCCTCCCAACCATCGTCTTTGAAGGCGCGATCAATCTTGTGGAATCGGCGCAGGCAAAGCAAGATTAACAGCAGGGTCGTCTCTGCTACGGGAATTGCCATCGCCGCGGCGGCGTGCGTGACGCGCCTGCCGTTGGCGAAGACCGGCGGCGGCAGCAGGCGCTTGATGGTGCCCGCGGAATGCGCGATCAATTTCAAGCGGTCGGCGGCAGCCAGCACGGCATCGGAAAAACTCGGCGTGCCCCAGCAGGTGATGACGATATCTTTGCCGCCGATGAGCCGCGTCAGTTGAGCCTCGCTGAGGTTGTCCTCGCAATCCTGCATTGTCAAGTCGCCCAATGCCCGCAGCCGCTCCTGCTGCGCTTCGGCAAACAACATGTCAAAGAGCGCCGGCCGCATGGCGATCAGAAGCTTTGCTTTGTTCTCCATAGTCCTTAGTCTTGGAGAACGTCCCGCAATTTCGGCACCAGATCGGCTTCCGGCTCATAGGGCAACTCAACAACCCTGTGGTTGAGAGAACTGGCGTAAAGCGCCAGAATCACGTTGAAGTCGACCAGGGCGCGATCCAGGTTTAGCGGATGCGCGGCGCTATCGTCTTCCAGCCAGTCGAACATGGCCTCGGTCATGGCGGCTTGGCCCAGCACGTCTTCCTCCGGGTATTCGTGCTCGCCGCTGGCGTAAGCGCCATTGATGAATGTCTCCCAGCCCCACATCGTCCAGTGGATATAGCCCTTCATGCCATAAACCGCGATGCGCTTGTGCTGATAAATCGCGTCGCCGCGCGGCACCCGCGGCGCGTTCTCGCCACAGCGCAGCGTCGCCTGTACGCCGTTGTCGTATTCAACCGCGGCCAGACTTTGATCGGGCGCGTAATGCTCTTTGACATTAGGCTGCAAGCCGACCGCGCCCGATACTTGCCCGAAGACAGTCGTCGGGGCTGCTGGATTAAAGGCGCCGATCGCCTGCAGGGAATGCGTACCCTGGTATGCCAGGTTCATACCCGAGCTGGCTTCGATGAAGCGGATATCGCCGATGGCGCCATCCGCCACCAACTTCTGCAAATGCTGCCGGCGCGGATGAAACTGCAATTGATGATTGATAGCGACCTTGATTTTCGGATTGCGCGCGGCGAAGTCTCTGATGGCCAGGTAGTCCTCGCCCTGTATCGCCAGCGGCTTTTCCACCACGACCGCCGGCACACCTGCTGCCTCAGCCGCTTCCAGGATCTGCAGCCGGACGTTGGGCGGCGTGCTGAGGTGCGCCAGTTCAGGCTTTTCTTTCTCGAACATTTCGCGGTAATCGGTGTAACGCGCTTTCACATCGTACTTGTCGGCGAACTCGTCCATTGGCTCGGGCCGCAAGTCACAGACGGCCACCACCCGGCCACGCTTCACGTATTGGTAGGCATCCGCGTGCCCGTGCGACCGTCCGCCGCCGACGCCGATGATAACCGTTTTATACATGGCTTCCCTCCCAAGGCTGTAAGATCACTTTGCCACACTGCCCGGAAAGCTGCGTCTCCCAGGCGCTTTGAATATCATCAATAGGATATCGATGGGTGATCAGTTGATCCAATTTGTCGCCGACCCGGCTGATCATGGCCATCATGCGCGGCGTATCCGCCAGGTTGTAGTGCCAGGATCCGATCAAACGCAAGCCCTTGCGGATCATATCCTGGCTGATCTTCAGCGGCGTGTCATCCGCGCATTCGCCGACAAAGGCGACCATGCCCTTGCGCCGGGCCGCGTCTATGCAGAGGCGGTGCGCCGCCACCACGCCGGAACAATCCAGCGATTTGTCAACGCCGCGCCCGTCGCTTGTGAGCGCCAGAATCTGCGCCAGCGCGTCTTGGTCTGCCGGGTCAATCACGGCTGCGGCGCCGAGTTCAAGCGCTTTCGCCGCGCGGTATTTGTTGGCGTCGACGCCGATCACAGTCGCGCCGCGGTACCTGGCGCCGATCACGCCGCCCAGTCCTACCGGTCCCAAACCGGTAATGAGCAAGGTATCGTGCGCGTCAAGGGCCATCAACTGAAAGGCGCCGAAGGCCGGCCCCAAGCCGCAACAGGCCATCGACGCGTGTTCGTATGACATGCCATCAGGAATCGGCGCCAGCATCCAGTCCTGTTTCAAGATATATTGCGACATAGTCGCTTTTCCATCGTCGCTGCCGTGACAGGCGTCAAAGTCGATCAAGTCCTGACAGTGGATGTATTCGCCGGCCAGGCAATACGCGCATTGTCCACACGAGGACAGTGGCATCGCCACGACGCGGTCGCCGACTTTTATTTTGCCCGGCTGCGCCACCGCCACCACCTCACCCGCGGCTTCGTGCCCGAAAAAACCGTGATTGGTACCCGTTGCGAAGGCTTTGTATTCGGTGCACATCGGGGCGGCATGCACCTTGACCAGGACCCAGTTTTCTTTGACCTTGGGAACCTGCCCCATGGCGATTCCCGCACGTTGTTTTCCCAGCACAGTGACACGTTTCATTGGCGTCCCTATTGTTGGCGCGCGCCAGGGAATTGATGATCTATCCGGGCCGCGCAATCGGTTTCCCAGCGACGCAGGCGACTATAACATAGGGCGGATGCGCCCGCAACATAGCTGCTGGGATAGCCAGGGCAATCGCGCCGGAATCGTGCAAGTTACCGCGGACAGCGAGCATAATCCGGCTTTCTGCGAAAAAGGAGACAATGTAGTAGCGGCAGACCCAGTCGCCGGAAATCGATACCGTACAAATAGGGCGAGCAGATCAGTCGCCCTGCAGTGCTTGCTGTTGCTCTTGGCGTCAGGTTCTTGGACCTGCTAGCCTTCCTAACTTGTGGAAGGAGCATTTGATACAATTGCGATGCTAGGAACGGCGAGGATTTGACGATTCCAGCGCAATCGGATACCATTCCAGGAATCGGTTACGCAACGGGTTACCCAGCCGCTCGACGCGTAAACAGTGGGAGGGTCTACAGGAATGTCGCGCTCACAGAAAACAACGAGCGTTCTCCTTGAAAGAGCAGGGCGGTTGTTCAGAAAGAGGACTGCGCATTGATGAAACGCATAACGATGCAAGACGTTGCTGAACAAGCCGGCGTATCCAAAGCCACCGTCTCGCATGTGATCAACGAGACGCGCTATGTGGAAGAGGCCACCAAGGAACGCGTGCAGGACGCTATACGCGCGCTCGGCTATCGACCAAATGTGGCTGCCCGCAGCTTGACGACCCAGCGTACGCGCGTCATCGGGTTGATCGTCTCCGATGTCACAAATACTTTCTTCGGCGAAATCATGCTGGGCGTGGAAGATGTGCTGATCGCCAATGGCTATAGCTTGATGGTCTGCAATACCAGCGAGGTGCTGGAACGCGAGGAGTACTACATTGATATCCTGCTGCGGCAGGGCGTCGATGGCATCATCGCCGCCGCGACCAGCCAAAACTGGGACGCGCTCAACGAGGCGGCCAAGCTGAACATTCCCATCGTCATGCTGGATCGCACCTTCGACAACGCCAAATCGCCCTATGTCGGCGTCAACAACAAATATGGCGCCTATCTGGGCACGAAGCATCTCATCGAGCGTGGCTACCGCGAAATCGGCATTCTTTCGGGCTTTCAGCGCCTGTCGACCATGCGCGAGCGTCTGTCCGGTTTCGAAATGGCGCTGTCGGAAGCAGGTCTGCCCCGGCATGAGCGCTGGTCCGTGGACAGTCACTTGAGCATTGAAGACGGCCAGCGCGCCATGAGAGAACTCATGGCGCAAGAAGAGCGGCCGCGGGCCGTGTTCGTCTGCAATAACTTGCTGAGCCTGGGCGCGCTCATGGGCTTGCAAGCCTTGGGCATGACTTGCCCGGAGGATGTCGCGATCGTCGGCTTTGATGACCATCCCTGGGCGCAGGTATCGAGCCCGCCCTTGACCGTGGTGCGCCAACCCACCTACCGCATTGGCGAGACCGCTGCGCGTAAGGTGTTGCAGGCCCTAAACGGAGATCAAGATGATATCCCGTCCGCTCTTTTCAATTGCGAGCTGGTCCTGCGGCAATCGAGTTGAAATCTGGACAAATGGCGACATTTAACGCCTGCTTCCCGATGCCAACGAGCGGAAAAGCCGCGCCTTGTATCCATTAGAATCGTTCCCCGTTCCACAGCGCTGGTGGATCCCGACCGCCGTGAGCCGAGAATGTATAGGGGCATTGAGGTCGGTCCCCGTTATGAATAGGAGAACAACATGAGAAAACAGTACGACGCGACCTGGGCATCGCTCAAGACGCATCCTACCGCGGCATGGATGCGCAAGGCGAAATTCGGCATCTACACCCATTGGGGCATCTATTGTGTGCCCGCCACCGGACCCAACGTGACCTGGTATCCCTATCACATGTACCGTGAAGGCTCGCCACAGTTCGATTACCACTGCAAGACTTATGGGCATCCCTCGCAGTTCGGTTACAAGGACTTCATACCCATGTTCACCGCCGAGCGCTTCGACCCCGATGAGTGGGCGGAACTCTTCAAACGCGCCGGCGCCAAATTCGCCGGGCCGGTCGCCGAACATCATGACGGCTTCCCGATGTGGGACGCCAGCGACACCGAGTGGTGCGCGGGCAAAATGGGACCAAGGCGCGATGTGGTAGGGGAACTGGAAAAAGCCATTCGCGCTCAGGGCATGCGCTTCATGGTCGCCATGCATCACGCCGAGAACTGGTGGTTCTTCCCGCATTGGAAAAGCGAATACGACACCTCCGATCCTGCATATGCCGGGCTCTATGGCCAGCTTCATAACCTGGACTTCGACTATGACCCGAAGCGGGCCGGCGTCCATCAAGACCACGGAGAATGGATGGCGCAGGACAAGCCCAGCAAAGCCTTCCTCGATCGCTGGAAGGGGCGGCTGGTCGAAGTCGTCGAGCGTTACGAGCCGGATTATATCTGGTTCGATTTCGGACTGCGCTTCGTGCACGATCAGTATAAACAGGACTTCCTAGCCTATTACTATAACAAAGAAGCCGAATGGGGACGGGAAGTCGTCGCCAGCTACAAATGGCACGATATCCCGCCCGGCGCCGCTCTGCTCGATTTTGAATTGGGCAAAACCGCCGAACTGACCCACTACGAGTGGATTACCGATACCACCGTCGATGATGGCCAGGGCTGGGGCTACATCAAGGAAACCGAATACAAGTCGGTGACTGAAATGGTGCAGTATCTGGCGGATAACGTCAGCAAGAATGGTTTCATGCTGCTCAATGTGGGCCCCAAACCCGACGGCGCCATCCCGGACGAGTCGAAAGCGATCCTCGAGGGCATGGGCGACTGGCTGCGGGTAAACGGGGAGGCGATCTACGATACGGTGCCCTGGAATACCTTCGGCGAGGGGCCGACCCGGATGACCCATGTCGGCGCCTTCAGCGATACCAAGGAAAAGCTGCGATACACGGCTCGCGATATCCGCTTCACCGTGCGGGATAATGTACTCTATGCCATGACCTTTGACTGGCCGGAGAAAAGTTTCCTCATCGAATCCGCGCGGGCATTTTATCCGGGCGAGCTGCGCTCGGTTGAATTATTAGGCAGCGAAGGTGAGCTCCAATGGAAAATGACGGAAGCCGGGCTCCAGATCGAGCGGCCCGATCACAAACCCTGCGATCACGTCTACGCCTTCAAGATCACACGCAATACCAGCATCTAAGAGCCGCTCGGCGCGTAACCGGCGAAAAGATTTGCTGCGCTCACGCAAAATAGTAAGCTTTCTCGTCGCATGAGCGACGCGGTTTACATAAACAGGTATGGGCTAAATGGAATATCGCAAGTTAGGGAAAACCGGTCTGGACGTATCGATCCTGAGCTTTGGCGCTTCGTCGCTGGGGAGCGTCTTCCGTCCCATCGACGAGAACGAGGGCATCCGCGCCCTGCATGTCGCGCTGGACCTGGGCGTCAACTTGATCGATTGCTCTCCCTTCTATGGCATCACCACCGCGGAAACGGTCTTGGGCAAAGCGCTGCGCGGCGTTCCCAGAGACAAGTATGTGCTGGCGACCAAAGTCGGGCGCTATGGGGAAGATGAATTCGATTTCAGCGCCGAGCGCGTCACAGTCAGCGTCGACGAGAGCTTGGGACGATTGGGCGTCGAGCATATCGACATCATCCAATGCCACGATATCGAATACGTGTCGCTGGATCAGATCGTCGACGAGACGATCCCGGCGCTGCGGCAGGTGCAGGAAACGGGAAAGGCCCGTTTTGTCGGCATCACAGGATTCCCTCTCGCCATCTATCCCGCCATCATGGATCGCATCGAGGTCGATACCATCTTGTCCTACGCGCATTATTCGCTGAACGATACCACGTTGGAGGGATTGATTCCTTATTTGCAGGAAAAGGATGTCGGCATCATCGGCGCATCGCCGCTGAGCATGGGCTTGCTCACCAACCGCGGCAGCCCTGATTGGCATCCCGCCACTGACGAGATCAAAGCCGGCTGCGCCGCCGCTGCCGCCTTTTGCCGCGAACAAAGCGTCGATATCGCCCAACTTGCGGTACAATTCTCCCTGCGGAATCGGGATATCCACAGCACCTTGATCGGCACCGCCAACCCGGACAATATGCGGCGCAATGTTGAATGGCTGGATGCGCCCTATGACGAAGCATTGATTGAAGCGGTACTTGAAATCTTGGCGCCGATCCGGGACAAGACCTGGCAGACCGGGCTGCCCGAAAACAACTAGGAGGTCGGAATGGGCATGCGCATTGATTCTCACCAACATTTTTGGCTGTATGCGGCTGCCGAATATCCCTGGATTGACGACGCCAAGGACGCGCTCAAGCGCGACTACGTGCCGGCTGATCTGGCGCCGCTGATGGCCGCCAATGGCATTGATGGC
Organism: Chloroflexota bacterium; assembly: GCA_011525385.1. Classification (GTDB taxonomy): domain Bacteria; phylum Chloroflexota; class Anaerolineae; order Aggregatilineales; family Phototrophicaceae; genus UBA6055. The sequence continues at coordinate 12,548 of WTGF01000105.1, forward strand.
ACTGTCGCCGTCCAGGCGCGGCAGAACCCCCGCGAGACCGAATTCTTGCTGGAACTCGCCGATGCGGAGGACTTCATCCGTGGCGTTGTCGGCTGGGTAGATCTGCGCGCGCGGGATGTCGCGGCGCAATTGGAGCGCTTCGCCCCGCATCCGCGTATAGTCGGCGTACGTCATATCGTGCATGACGAAGTCGACGATCGCTTCATGCTCGGCGGCGGCTTCCTTGATGGGCTGGCGCTGCTCAATCAATTCAAGCTGACTTACGACTTGCTGCTCTATCCGAGGCACCTGCGAGTGGCGATTGATGTGGTCAAGCGCTTCCCGGATCAGCCCTTTGTGCTCGATCATATCGCCAAGCCCTATATCAAGGATGGCATCCTGGAACCCTGGGCGAGCGAGATCCGCGAACTGGCGACTTACGAAAACGTCTGGTGCAAAGTCTCAGGCATGGTCACGGAAGCGGCTTGGAAGACTTGGACGGGGGACGACTATGCGCCCTACCTGGATGTGGTCTTCGATTGTTTCGGCATTGATCGGCTGATGTTCGGCAGCGATTGGCCCGTTTGTACGCTCTCCGGCAGCTATAGTGAAGTGGTTGGCATTGTCCGCGACTACATCGCTGGCCTGTCGGATGAAGAACAAACCAAAGTCATGGGCGCCAACGCGAGGGCCTTTTACGGCCTACCTTGAGATTACTTACTGGAGTAAATGACTTGAAAGCAATCGTATTGGAAGAACCCTTTCAACTGAGCTTGCGTCAGGTCGCCGAACCGACCAATGCGGGGCGCGACCAGGCGCTCGTGCAGGTCAAGCGCGTGGGCATATGTGGCACCGATTTGCATGCCTTCGGCGGTAATCAGAACTTTTTCAGCTACCCGCGCATCATGGGGCATGAATTGGCAGTCGAAGTGTTGGAAATCGGTGATACAGATCGCGCGCTGGACTATGCCTCTGGCGATCAATGCTGCGTTATCCCCTATATGAATTGCGGCGAGTGCATCGCCTGTCGGCGCGGCAAAGGCAATTGCTGCACGGACATGCAAGTCCTGGGCGTGCATATCGACGGCGGCATGCGCGAGCGATTCACCTTGCCGGTCGACAAGCTCCTGCGGGCGGACGGAGTCCCGGTCGAGCAACTGGCGCTGGTGGAGATGCTCTGCATTGGCGCGCACGCGGCCGAACGCGCCGGTATCTCGGCTGGAGAAAATGCGCTGGTGATCGGCGCCGGTCCCATCGGCTTGGCGACGGCAAGTTTCGCCAAGATCGCCGGCGCTGACGTGATGGTCATGGAGATGAACGAAACCAGGCTTGATTTCTGCGCCGAAGCGCTCGGCATCGACAAACTGATCGATGCCGGCAAGGACCCGATGGCGCAGATCCAGCAACTGCTCGGCGGCGAATTGCCGACGCTCGTATTCGATTGCACGGGCAGTGCCGGTTCCATGAAGGCGGCTTTTGACTATGTAGCGCACGGCGGCTCGCTGGTGCTGGTAGGGCATATCAAGGGCGATTTGAGCTTCAGCGATCCCCATTTCCATTCCCGCGAGATGACCTTGCTGGCCAGCCGCAACGCGACCCCGTCCGATTTTGCCCGGGTCATCAAATGCTTACAGATGGGCGCCATCAACCTTGATCCCTGGATCACGCATCGCGCCGCGCCAGAGATGATCGCCGACGATTTCCCGACCTGGCTGGATCCGGCGTCCGGCGTTATCAAAGCCATGCTGAGCTTCGATCAATTGCAATAGAGGGCCTGATAATCTATGATGGGTTTGTGAGGCCGGGAGAATAACGATGGACGCGAATCGGCAAGCAAAGCGCATCAAGTGGTATCGCTCGCCGCTCGACCCGGCGGATTTGGCCCGGCTTAATCAGCGCAGCGATTGGCGCGGACTGGTTCAGACAGTCAGCTTCTTGGCGGTGTTGATTTGCAGCGGCGGCTTGGCCTGGTATGCCGTCGGCCGGACCCACTGGCTGCTGGTGATCGCGCTGATCTACCTGCACGGCGCGTTGCACGCCTTTATGGTCAATGGTTTCCACGAACTCTGCCACAAGACCGTGTTCAAGACCAATACGCTGAACATCATCTTTCGCAACCTCTATGCTTTCCTGGGCTGGTACAGCCCGGTCTCGTTTTGGGCCAGCCACCAGGCGCACCATCGCTATACCCTGCACCCGCCCGATGACCTCGAAGTGGTCTTGCCCGTCGATCTGACGCTGCGCTCCTATCTCGGCTTCGCCTTCATCAATCCGCGCGGCTTCGTCCTGCGCATTAAAAACGTGATTCTGCTCTGCTTCGGCGTCATCGAGAGTGGTTGGGAACGGGCGCTCTTCCCGCTCGAAAACGCTGACGGCAGACGGGCGCTCTTCAACTGGGCGCGGCTGCTCATCATCGGGCACGGGCTGGTCGTGCTTGTTTCTATCCTGACGGGCTGGTGGATGCTGACGGTTCTGATCACTTTGGCGCCATTTTACGGCGGCGGATTTCAGTATTTGCTCAACGTGGCGCAGCATATTGGCTTGACCGACGAAGTCGACGACTACCGCATCAATACGCGCACCATCCTGCTCAATCCCATGCTGGCCTATCTTTACTGGCAGATGAACTACCATATCGAGCACCACATGTACGCCGCGGTCCCTTTCTACAACTTGCCCGAGCTTCACCGGCTGATCAAACAAGACTTGCCGGACTGTCCGCGCGGCGTCACGGGCGCCTGGGCGCAGATTATCCCCATCCTGCGCCGCCAGCAGCGCGAGCCGGATTACCAGTTCGCGCCTGAGTTGCCTTGAAATTACGCTGACTACGGGAGGCGGAAATCTGCAAGCGGCAAGTCTGGCAATCTACGTTCAAAAAAATCTTCTATGGTATAGATTTGAATCACTGGCCATTCGTCTAGATATTTGCCAGCATTGACTGCGGCGTTGCGCATACCGTCAGTGACTCTATTCTCAAAGCAAGTGAATATACCCAATTGGGCTTGCCCTTGCCGTCTTGCTTCATTGAATGCTTGTACATGGCTTGGATTGGCACTGCCCGATTTGACCTGTACCACTACATCAACGAATTGACCTTTCCGAATTGGCAATCGTCCGCGTCCGTCAATTCCCTTGTCGCGCCGCTGCCGCTTGTTTGCCTCGACTCCTGGCACAAGTGACGCTGCCCATCGTTCAAACTTGAATGGGTCGTAATCTGCCAAAACTTTGGCGTCGTCGAGTGTCTTGGGCATGCCAACAAACTCGATATTGTCCCATAGACTGTCAAAATGGCCCTCGATTCGCTTTTGTATAACTTTGCAGGCATTTACACAGATATCAATTCCGATCCACCGGCGGTCGAGATTTTGCGCGGCATGAATGGTTGTGCCACAACCACAGAAGGGATCGAGAACTAGATCATCTGGATTGCTTGATGCAGATATGATTCGCTCCAAGAGCGGCAGGGGCTTTTCCGTAGGATACAGCTGCTTGATAGGAGGGACACGAGAAATATCCCACACATCGTCCATGCGTACGCCTTCCGACTCTTCTTCCGCTGTTTGAGAAGGCAAGCGCTGGCCCGCTTCATCGTGACCGGAGACTATCCGTTTCTTGCCAAATCGCTTTAACGTTGATTCTGTTCTCGGCATGAATAATTGATTAAATCTCCGCTTTCGGCTGCCTGACCGAGAATAGAATAGCAAAACATCGTGATTGCGCTGAAAAGTGTATTTGCCCGTGGGCCACTTTCGATAATGCCAAATTATTTCGTTCTTAAAGTTTTTCTTGCCGAATACAGCATCCATTACTATGCGCAAAAAATAGCTCATAGTCGGGTCGCAATGAAGGTAAATGCTGCCCGTAGGCTTAAGCACACGCCTGCATTCCCGCAGTCGGTTCGCCATATAAGATAAGTAAGCGAGTTCACCACTTTCTCCTAGAATCTTTCGCAATCCTTCCATCGTTGGCGCCACTGACACATCACCCGCAACCTCGTGGAAATCGTCAATTGCTTCATACCAGCGCCAGGTATCGTCAAATGCGACCCACTGCGCGCCACCGATAAAGGCATTGTATATGCGTTTGGAGTTAAACGGCGGGTCAAGGTAAATAAGGTCAACAGACTCGTCGGAAACGAACTCTGCCATGATTTCCAGGCAGTCGCCAAAGTAAAGTTGATTTGCAATTTGCTGATCGCTCATACTCGTCTCCGCTACTAGAAATCCAAACGTAGGGATAATCGACTGTTCTTATGTTCCAATATAGCGCATGAGTGGCTTGGATGTTCGTTACGAATTCTATTCTAGAAGGTACAATGTATTCGCTCACGCATCATAACTCCCAGCCGTGACATCCCCGCCCGTACCCGTCCAGTTGGTATGAAAATACTCCCCGCGCGGGCGATCGACGCGCTCGTAGGTATGCGCGCCGAAGTAATCGCGCTGCGCTTGCAGCAAATTCGCCGGCAGTTGCGCCGAGCGATAGCCGTCATAAAAAGCCAGCGCGCCACTCATGATCGGCAAGGGAATGCCGTGTTTGATGCCGGTTATTACCGTCCGCCGCCAGGCTGGTTGCGCATTGATCACCGCATCGCGGAAGTAGTCATCCAGCAGTAGATTCTCCAGCGCGGGGTTCCTGGCGTAGGCTGCTTGAATTTCGCCCAGGAATGCCGAGCGAATGATGCAGCCCTCGCGCCACATCAGCGCCACGCCGCCGTAATTGAGATTCCAGTTGTAAGTGCGCGCGGCGTCGCGCATCAGCATGTAACCCTGGGTATAGCTGATGATCTTGGCCGCGTATACCGCCCCTTGCAGATCCCGGATGAAGCGCGCTTTGTCGCCGTCGAAGGCGACGCTTGGGCCAGACAGCACTTTGGAAGCCGCCACGCGCTGGTCTTTGATGGCGGAAAGGAAGCGCGCGAAAACCGCCTCGCCGATCAAGGTCAAGGGCGTGCCTTCTTCCAGGGCCGTTACTGCCGTCCATTTGCCGGTGCCCTTTTGGCTGGCGGTATCGAGGATCGCTCGTAGCAGCGGCGAGCCGTCTTCATCGGGATAAGCCAGGATGTCGCCGGTGATCTCGATCAGGAAGGACTCCAGGATGCCCTTGTTCCATTCCACGAAAACGTCGCTGATCTCGGCTTCGCTCATGCCCAGCACGGCGGACATCAAGTGATAGGCTTCGCAAATCAACTGCATATCACCGTATTCGATGCCGTTGTGCACCATCTTGACGAAGTGCCCGGCGCCGTCTTCGCCGACCCAATCGCAGCAGGGTGTGCCATCCGCTACTTTGGCTGCCACCGCTTGCAAGATCGCTTTGACCGATTCCCAGGCCGCGGCCGAGCCGCCCGGCATGATCGAGGGACCATAGCGCGCGCCTTCTTCGCCGCCGCTGATGCCGGCGCCGATGTAGAGCAGCCCCTTCGCCTCGACTTGCGCCGTGCGCCGGATGCTGTCCTTGAAGTTGGAATTGCCGCCGTCGATGATAATGTCGCCGGCGTCGAGCAAGGGCGCGAGTTGCGCGATCGACTTGTCCACGGCCTCGCCGGCCTGGATCATCAAGATGATTTTGCGCGGACGCTTGATGCTGCTGACGAATTCTTCCGGCGTATAGGTACCGATCACCTCGGTGCCGCGGGCCTCGTTCTCGATAAAGCGCGTCACCTTGGAGGTCGTGCGATTGAACACGGCCACGCGGTAGCCGTGGTCGTTGATGTTCAATGCCAGGTTCTGGCCCATGACCGCCAAGCCGATCAAGCCGATATCCGCCAGATTCTCCATGCCCGTTCCCTTTTCCGAATACCTCGCTATCGCATGGCCGCATTGTAGCAGAAGACAGCTTGGATGCGAGTCGCCAAGTTGCTCGCTGCTGCAGCTGACTGTGCCCTCGACTATGGAATTGTGCTAAGATGAAAGGGACCTGCTGAATCGATTTACCTGTTATCGCTATGACGGATCGAAGGCCACGCAATCAAAAGGTTACGCTGCAAGATGTCGCCGATGCGGCCGGCGTCTCCAAGGCGACTGCTTCGCTAGCCTTGCGGGAGAACCCGCGCATCTCCGAACCGACGCGTATGCGCGTTCTGGAAGCGGTCGAATCGCTCGGATACGTCTACAACCAGCGCGCCGCCAGCCTGCGAACACGGCGATCATACACCATCGGCTTAATTCTGAAGGATGTTTCAAATCCCTTTAATGCCGAGCTTACGTCTGGGGCCGAATCTCAACTTGCAGGAGAAGGCTACAGCCTGCTGTTGGGCACGACAGACGATGATATGGACAAACAGGCGCGCATGATCAAAACCATGCTGGAGGGCGATGTTGATGGCGTGATCTTGTCGACGGTTACGGGTACCGCATTAGACGCCTTGCGGAAATGGTCGCAATACTGTCCCATGATTCTGCTGACCCAGTATTATTCGGCGCTGGCGGTTGATTGCGTCGGCATGGATGACGTGAATGGAACCGAACGAGCGGTAGAACATCTGATACAGCAAGGGCATCGGCGAATCGCTTTTGTTGGCGGCTACAACTCGACACTAACCCGGCAAAGGCGCTTGCAAAGCTATCGCGACATCTTGCGACGACACAAATTCGAGTGTGACCCGGCCCTTGACATCACCAGTCCGGTGACGCGGCGGGGAGGCTATGACGCGATCCATCAACTCTTGAGCATGACGTCGCCGCCGTCGGCGGCTTACTGCTACAGCGACGTGATTGCCTTTGGCGTGATGCTCGGCTTGCGCGCTGCCGGCAGGGAAGCGGGGCAGGATTTCGCCGTCATCGGCTTCGACGATGTGCCGGAAGCCACGCTGTGGCATCCCAGCTTGACGACTGTTTCAGCCGATCCACGAGGGTTGGGCGAAAATGCCGCTCAACTGATGCTCCGAAGAATTGCGGAACCGGATCTGCCCGTGAAGCGAATCATCATGCCTTCGCGGCTGATCGTGCGCGATTCCACTGCGGCGCCAGTCAGCGAGCGGCTTAACTGACTTTCTTCCAGGGCTCCGCCTGATAGAATGTCTGCCGTTTCATCGTGTATTCTTTCGCCGGGAAGTCGGTCATGACCGCGCCGTCTTTCATCAGCCACTTGTAACCGACATCGCCGCTGCGCCCATTCTCGACGATATCGGGGCTGCTGAACACGCCAGCGATGGCGATGCGGCCCTTTTCGCTGGTATTGGGCGGGCTGTAATGCCAGGCGCTGCTGTGCCAGACGACGATGCTGCCCGGCCCCAACTCGATATGCTCGACGCCGTAAGTATCGATCATCTCCTCGACGCGCTCCTTCGGCAGCACGCCATGGATACTGTCCTTGTACAGGACATGCGGCACGATCTCCGTTTTGTAACTGCCGGGGATCATCTGCAAGCAGCCGTTCTCGATCGTGGCCGGGTCCAGCGCCATCCAGAAGTTGAAGGGTTCGATATCGCCATCGCGCCACAAGCCGTTATCCTGATGCCAGGGCGTGGCGCTGCCCGAACGCGCCGGTTTGAGGAAACAACTGTCGTATTTGAGCAGGATGTCGTCGCCGAGGAAGTAACGCGCGATTTCCAGAACTGGTTTGCCGCAGTGGGCGTTATGCCAAATGAGCGGATTGCGTTGATTGAACTTGCTCAGTTTGCGGAAGCGGACCGAGCGCGCTTCGGGACTGTCATCGTTCATCGGATCCATCGGATCGGCATCGGTCATGATATCGTCGGTATCCGGCGTCAAGATCGTGTTCTTTATCACGCCCAGCATCTCGGCAGCGGTCTGCCGCGAGACCACGTTAGGCACTGTGAAGTAACCGCGCTCTTCGTAATTTCGCTTTTGTTCTTCTGTCGGTTCCCAACCCATTTTTTTCAAAACTCCTTCAAGTTTTCACAGTACGTGCTTGCGCCTTACTTCAGTTCAATGTTGCCGACATCTGTGCCCAATGGCAAACCGCCCGGTTCTATCGCCAGCGGCGGATTCACCCGGTGGACGATGGTATCCACGGTCAAAGCCAGCGCCGCCCCGCCTATGCCCTGCCGCACTGCTGTCGTGACCGCCGCCGCCGAATCGATTACGCCTTCTCCCGCCGTAACCGAAGCGTTTTCGGCGCGCAGGTCGTAAGCGGCGCCGTTCACGCCGGACAGGATCTTGTCAACTACGATTCCCGGCGCTTCGTGCCCGGCATTGGCGAGTAACTGTCGGCACGGGGCTGTCGCCGCCTCAATCAGGATTTGCAGGGCCGCCCGCTCTTGCGGATCGGCGTCCGCGCTGAAGTTTTCTCGCAAAGATTGGATACAACGTAGCAATGCAGTTCCACCACCGGGCAGGATTCCCCCCAGCAAAGCGGACCGGATCGCTGCGATTGCGCGTTCGATGAGGTCTTTTTGATAGCGCATCTCGCTCTCGCTGCTGCCGTGGGCGTAGACGACGGCCGATCCACCGTGCAGTCGTCCGATTCGCGTTCGCAACACCTCTCGCTGACGCGAATCGTCGCTAAGCGCGAAGCGCCGCTCCAGCGCCGCAATCTCGCGCTGGACAGTCTCCTCGTCGCCAGCGCCGGCGATGATGCCGAAGCGGTCCCGATCGAGCCAGGCCAGTTCCGATGCGCCGAGCATGTCTCGCGTGATCGCGCCCGGAGTGTGCCCGGTAATTGTCCTCAAAACCTGGCCGTCGGAAATCAATGCCAGGTCCTCAAGAGCGGCTTCCTGCTCGTCGACCAGTCCGGTCGGTTCGATATAGACGAGCGTAAAATCGTCCATCTGTTTGTTGGCGCCTTGCGCGGCGATAATCTGCTCGGAGAATGACTTGGCGACGATCGCCAGCGAATCGTACCCCGCCTGATAGGCATCGCTAACAAGCGCGACCAACGCGCTCAAATCATCCAATTCGAAATCGCTGATCAGCCAGGCCGTATTCTTTAGTTCGATGCGCTCGCCCAGAACACCCTCAAAAACAATGCCGGAGGGGACTTTGCTCTCCCAAAACGAGCCCAGAAAGAATTCATGCTGCAGGTCGCGCCCGCCATCGCGCACGTCGACCGGGCCATGCGGACTCAGCACATCGAAAATGTCCGCCAGCGCTCTCGCGATCTCTCGGTCGCCGCAGACGGACAAAGCCAGGCGCTCGATTTCCGCCGGGGAATTGATCTCATGCGCCTGCTCTCGCAAGGCTTCCAGCATGATTTTGATGCCGCCTTCCAATTGCTCGCGCAATAACATGGCATCTCCGCCAGCGCTGATGAATCGGCGCCCGGCGTTGAAAACCGATTGATAGAGGACCGCGGCGGTGGCGGCGCCGTCGCCGCAACGCTGGCGCTGTTCCCAGAGCGCCTCGCGCAGCAGCATGGCGCCGATATCGGCGTCGCGGTCTTGCAATTCCAGGATGCGCCGGGCGATAACCCCGCCATCATCGAGCAGTTCGGGCGAACCCTTGCGATTGGCGTCATCCAGCGCGACCGGTCCCGTCAGCGGTCCCAGGGTGGGGATGACCGCGCCCGCCAGCGTATCTATCCCGGCTTTGATTGCGTCTCGCGTCTGCGGTTGATGCAGCACTCGAGCCATGCGGCTAGCCTTTTAGCCCGGTGAGGGTTATGCCTTCAATGAATGAACGCTGCGCGAAGAAGAAGAAGATCACCATCGGTATCGTGAACATGGCCGCCGCCGCCATCAGCAGTCCCCACTCAGCGCCGTACTGGGTGAAGTAGAGCCGCAAGCCGATCGACAGGGTGTATTTGGTCGGATGCCGCAGATAGACCAACGGACCGATGAAGTCGTGCCAGGTGTGGATGATCTCGAAGATGGCCACCGTCAGGATGGCCGGCTTGGAAAGGGGCACCGCCACCCGCCAGAAAATCCCCCATTCGCTGGCGCCGTCGATGCGCGCCGCGTCATCCAGCTCCTTCGGCAGCGTCATCATGAATTGCCGCATCAGAAATATGTAGAAGGCGTTGCCGAAGAAGTTCGGCACGATCAGCGGCAGGAAGCTATTCAGCCAGCCGATCCTGGCGAACAAAATGTAGAGCGGGATCATGCGCACCTGGAAAGGCAGCATCATGGTGGCGATGACGATGATGAAGACCACGTTGCGTCCCCGCCAGCGTACGCGTGCGAAGCCGTAAGCGATGAAGGTGTTGGAAAGTACCGCGCCGATGGTGGCGAAAATCGTGTAATAGGTGGAATTCCATAAGTATTGCCAGAAGGGAATCGCGTTGGTGGCGTCGACGTAGTTCTCTAGGCGGAGCGACTTGGGAATCAAGCGAACTGGGATCTCAAAGATGTCGATATTCGGCTTGACTGAGGAGCTGATCATCCAGACGAAAGGCAACATGAACGCGATGCCGAATACGATCAAAACGACATGTTTGATGACAGATCTCGCCCGTTGCAGAAGCAGGTAATTGCGCTCTTCGGCCGTCATGGCGCGGCGTCCGGGCGCGGCCGGCTGCAAAACTGCCATTCTAAGATCCCTTCCTAGCGCTCATAGATGACTTTTCCGCTCAAGAATTTGAAAATGATCAAGGTCAAACCCAGGATGAGCAGGAACATGATCCAGGCCAGCGCCGAGGCGTAGCCCATGGCGTAATCGCGGAAGGCGCGGTTGTACAGATTCAAGGCGTAGAGCAAGGTCGAGTTGGCGGGTCCGCCGCCGGTCATTATGTATACCTCGGAGAATGACTGCAGGGAAAAGATGATTAACGTCACAACATTGAAAAAGATTTGCGGAGAGAGCAATGGCAGCGTAATGCGCCAGAACTTCTGAATGCCCGACGCGCCGTCAATGTCGGCGGCTTCGTAAAGTTGCCGCGGAATGTCATTAAAGCCAGAAAGGTAAACGATGACGCTGCGCCCGCTGCCCCAGACGCCGATGAAAATAAGCGAGTACATCGCCGTGTCCGGCGACGCCAGCCAATTCGGTCCCTTGACGCCAATAAGATCAAGCAAGCCGTTCATCAAACCATAGCGCGGATTCAAGATCCAGATCCAGGTCAAACTGGCAGCCACCACCGGCACCAGCACCGGGAAGAAGAATATCGTGCGATAGATCGACAGGAACCGTACATTCTGGCTAAGCAAATAGGCGATAAAGATGTCAAAAACCGTGGCAAAGACGAGCAGCAGGGCGGCGTATCTGATCGAGTTGCTAATCGATGTCCAGAATAGCGGATCAGCGGTGAAGAGCTCGACATAATTGTCCAAGCCCACCCAGCGCGGGGTTAAGTTGATGATGTTGAAGTTGGTGAAGCTGTAATAAAGAGAGGCGAAAAAGGGATAGACGGTAAAGGCTACGAAGCCGATGATCCAAGGCGCCACAAAGAACAAGCCCCAGGCTGGGAGATTGTCCGTGCGCCAACTGTTCGGTTGGTTGGCCGGATCCCGATTCAACTTAAACATTTTGCCCCCATCTGTTGTGACCGGGATGTAGGGGCGTCTGACGGTCAGTGTCTACGCGACTCGCCGAGACGCCCGCGTTTACCTACAGCGCCGCAAAAGGGCGCTTCAGCGCTGCGCATAGACACAGCAGTTCAAACGCTCCTACAACGTTCAATCCGAGGGCTAACCCCTCAAGCGTTCCACTTCGCGCCGCGAACGCGCGACCGCATCGGCAATCACTTCCGCCGGGTCGGCATCGTTGAACATGACATGGTCAACCGCCTCATTCAAGGCGCCGCCCAGGAAGCCGTTGCCGGGGAAGCTCGGTCTCTCCAGCGTATTGGGCAGAATCTCGTCGCGCGCCAGGACAGTCCAAGCGCCTTCTTCTTCGACTTCCGGCAAATTCGCCAGCGACGGGCGCGACGGCATGACGCTATCCGGCAGCGCCTTGTTGATCGTCACGTAGGGCGACGAACTCATATAGTTTGCGAAAGCGAAGCCGCCGTCGGGATTGGCGCAATTGGCCGGCACGAAGTACATATTTCCGATGGATGTGCCCGGCCTGGCATCGTCGGCGCTCTCAAGCGTCGGGATTGGAGCGACGCCGAAGTCGACATCCGGTCCATATTCGCCCATGTCGTTGAACAACCAGCTGCCGATAACCCAGAAGCTGATCAAACCGGTGTAGTAGATGCCTTGCGGCGAGTTGCGCCCAAAGCCGTTTCCGCTATAAGTGGAGTGGTAACCTGCCAGGTTTTCGACGCCGAATTTGTCGCCATAACCCTTGTACCAATTCAGCAATTCGACCCAGGCTTCTTGGTCAAGGGCGATATTGCCCTCGGACTCGTCCCAATATTGACTGCCGAAAGCGGCCCCCCAGTCCCAGACTTGCTTGCTCGGGAGCGTCGGCGCAAAGCCAAGACGCAGGATTTCGCCATCGTCGGCGATATCATTGAGCACCGCGCCTTGCTCATCCAGCTCGGCGACCGTCTTCGGCGGGTTGTCCGGATCCAAGCCGCCCTCTCTCATGCGGTCCTTGTTGTAATACATGAACAGCACGATGGTCGAGATGCTCATCGCGTGCACATCGCCTTGGTATTTCATCTGGTTGAGCGTCGCGGGCCAGAAGTCCATCAGGTCGACGTCCGCCGCATCGACGTAGGGCTGCAAGTTGGTCAGGGCGCCGATAGCGGCGTCGCCAACGATCCAGGCCCAACCACGATAAGCGTCCGGTGGTGAGCCGGCCGATGTTGCGGCGATCACGCGATCATGGATCTCGCCCCAGGGCACGATGATGTGCTCGGGGGCAAATTCGGGATTCTCCACGGCGAAATTGTCAATCGCGCCCTGCATGGCGTCAGCCATACGGCCTTGGCCGAAACCCGTCCAGATTTCGACTTTGCTCTGCGCGCCCGCCGGCATGCCTTGCAGCAGCGCGGCGGCGCTGCCGCCCAAACCGGCGATCTTGGCCATGCTCATGCCAGCGGCGCTGCCGCCCAGCATCTTCAGCATATCGCGCCGGCTTAGCTGCTGCTCGTTCCCCGCTTTTCTTTCCTTTTCATTCATGTTTAGCTCCTCAAAATAGCGACACATTTAGCTTGACTGCAAATTGTGAGATTCGCCTGCGCACCTCCTTAAACCACTCATTCCTGATGGTGAAATCGCAAAAGCTGATTTCAAAAACGATGACAGGTTAACCGATTAACTCACGCGCATAGTATAAACTGATTGAAAATTCTTGTCAAGTAACTGAGACCCAGTTTGGGGCAATTCAGATTATTGGCAAGTTAAGCGATTTTGCCCGGTCGAAAGCATATCGAACCACAAAGACACGAAGAACACAAAGTAAAAGAGGAATTTCTCTGTGCGCTCTGTGGCTCTGTGGTGAATTCTCAATCCGACGTGAGCGCGGCGCCGACTTTCGAGGGCTGGCGATTGATTCGAAACGTCGTTATTCTTCTTCAAATTGACTGTGAGAAGGGAAGGGCGAAATGCCGAAAATGACCGGCGCCAAGCTGCTCGCGCAGACTGTTCACGGATACGGCATTGATACCGTGTTCTTTGTGCCCTATATCGCGCCGCGCGCGCTGATGGAGATGGAATCGCTAGGCATCAAACGCGTGCAAGCGCGCGGCGAGAAGGCGGCGGCTTACATGGCCGATGCCTATGCTCGCGTCCGGCGCGCCCCCAGCTTGTGTATGGCGCAATCCGTGGGCGCGGTCAATCTGGCGGCCGGCTTGCAAGACGCTTTCCTGTCCTGTTCGCCGGTTGTCTCCATCACCGGTCGCGAGTGGCAGGAGCATCAGTTGCGTCACGCCTACCAGGAAGTCGATCACATGGCGCCTTTTTCCGCGGTCACAAAGTACAACGCCTACGTCTCCAATCCGACGGAGTTGGGGCATCACCTGCGGCAAGCCTTTCGCGCGGCGACCACAGGCACGCCGCGCCCGACGCACCTGGACCTGCAAGGGATTGACGGCGGCGCGGTTGTCAACGTCGAGGCGGAGCTTGAAGTCATCGTTGAGGAGCAATTCGCCAGCCTGCCGCCATTTCGGCCGACGGCGGATCAGGAATCGATCGACGAGGCGCTGGCGCTGCTGTCCCGGGCGCTGCGCCCGGTGATCGTGGCCGGCGGCGGCGTCACGACATCGGACGCGCGCGCCGAGTTGATCGCGCTGGCGGAAAAACTCTCGATTCCCGTTGCGACAGCGCTCAACGCCAAAGCTATGTTCCCGGCTGATCATGAGTTGGCGGTCGGCGTGCCCGGCTCTTATTCGCGCGCCTGTTCCAACCAGATCCTGTGCGAGGCGGATCTTGTCTTCTATATTGGCAGCCATACCGGCGGGCAACTCACCAACAATTACACCATCCCGCCGCCCGGCGTCAGAGTCGTTCAGCTCGACATCAACCCCGCCGAGATCGGCCGCAATTATCCCGTTGAAGTTGGCTTGCAAGGCGATGTCAGGGATACTTTGCGTCAGATGCTAGCGACCGCCGAAAGCGCGCCGCGGCGCCAGGCATGGATCGATCGCGTAGAATCGCTTGTGCGCGAATGGAAAGCGGAAGTCAGCGAACATTACAACGCCGATAAATCGCCGATGCGCCCGGAACGGCTCTGCAAGGAATTGAGCGAGCACCTGCCCTCCGATGCGATCCTGGTTTCCGATACCGGGCACTCCGGCGTCTGGACCGGCACCATGCTCGACCTGCGTCATCCCGACCAGTCTTATATTCGCTGTTCGGGTTCGCTTGGTTGGGGCATGCCGGCCTCGATCGGCGCCAAATGCGCCGCGCCCGATCGTCCGGTGCTCTGCTTCACTGGCGACGCCGGCATCTGGTATCACCTGGCGGAACTGGAGACGGCCGCGCGCTGCGGCGTCAATACCGTCATCGCCGTCAACAACAACCACTCGCTCAACCAAGAACGTGATGGCGTCGAAGCCATCTATGGCGGGACGACGGCGGGTTCGGACGAACTCTGGCTCTTCGACGATGCCGACTTCGCGGGCATCGCCGAATCGATGGGTTGCCTGGGACTCACGGTGACTGAGGCCGGGGACATGGCCGGGGCGCTGGAGCGCGCCTTCGCGGCCGATCGTCCGGTTGTCATCGATGTCAAGACAGATGTCGAGGGCATCGCTCCCCGGGCCTGGGTGCCGGGTTGAGGTGAAAACGCGATTATGGGCAAGGGGCGGTCACTAGAGAAGGCGTCATGTACGGGCGAGCCGGTGGCTCGCCCGCATCTGTACGCTTCCACAGCAACTGAAAGCAAGATGCTCGATCGCCGTTCTATGCGACACTGCCCGAGTACGACTATACGCGAAGTGGCGTCTATTTTGTCACGATCTGTACGTACCGGTTCGCGAGCCTGTTTGGGCGAATCGTGAATGGCAAAGTGCTATTGAATGAGCTGGGGAGGCTTGTCGAGGAGGAATGGCGAAAGACGGCAGAAATACGGCCGTCGGTGGACGTCGACCTGTTTATTGTAATGCCTAACCACTTACATGGACTACTTTGGATTTCCGAAAGCCGGGCGGAGCGCATTCCCGAACCTAGCACGACTATACGTGCCAATTCTCTCGGTTCGATCATCGCACAGTTCAAGTCTATTGTAACAAAAAGAAGTAGAATTCTCGTCAATTCGCCGCGCCTGCCGATATGGAAGCGCAATTATTACGATCATATTGTACGCAACGAGAGATCGCTAGAGCGCATTCGTACGTACATTGTTGAGAATCCGTCACGCTGGAGTGAAGATAGATTCCACCGTGATTGACGATTGCTTTGAAAAAAGGGGGCGAGCCGCCGGCTCGCCCGTACCGAAAGATCAAGCGATGTTGAATGGGAGTGACCGATCTGCTCGTTCGCCCGCGCCAAAACGCCTGCGCTCAAAATGCGGCTAGGTGCGACTGATAGACATTGAGCGCGGCAGGACTCGAACCTGCAACCAATTGATTAAAAGTCAACTGCGCTGC
>WTGF01000015.1 GCA_011525385.1 Chloroflexota bacterium
CCCTAACCCCCTCCCCCATAAAGAGGGGGTTAGGGGGTGGGGGCTAAACTTAGCTACCGAAAGGACCTCCCCATGACAACCACACGCCTCACCATGGCACAAGCCCTCGTCCGCTACCTCGCCGCCCAGCACGTGGCCCGCGACGACCGCGCAAACCCCTTCTTCGCCGGCATGTGGGGCATCTTCGGCCACGGCAACGTCGCCGGCATCGGCCAGGCATTGGAACAATACGCCCCCGATTTCCGCTACTACCAGAGCCGCAACGAACAAGCGCAGGTCCTGACGTCGGTGGCCTACGCCAAGCACCGTAACCGCCTGGCCACATTCGCCTGCGCCTCGTCCATCGGGCCGGGCGCCACCAACATGGTCACGGGCGCGGCGGTGGCGACTGTCAATCGCATACCGGTTCTGCTGCTGGCCGGCGATATCTTCGCCGAGCGCATCCAAGCCCCCGTCCTGCAGCAACTGGAAAGCGAGCATACGCAGGACATCAGCGTCAACGATTGCTTCAAGCCGGTCTCGCGCTACTGGGACCGCATCTACCGTCCCGAGCAACTGATCACCGCCCTGCCGGAAGCCATGCGCGTATTGACCTCGCCGGCCGATACCGGCGCAGTCACGCTGGCCCTGCCCCAGGATGTGCAAGCCGAAGCCTATGATTATCCCAGCGCGCTCTTCGAGAAGCGCGTCTGGCAGATCCCGCGCAACCGGCCCGATAGCGCCGCCCTGAAAACCGCTGAGGAATGGATCCGCGCCAGTAAGCAGCCCATCATCATCGCCGGCGGGGGCGTTCACTACAGCGAGGCTTACGGCATTCTGGAGTTATTGGCCGCGCTCACCAACATTCCGGTCTGCGAGACGCAAGCGGGCAAGGGCGCGCTCAAGTATGACAATCCGCTCAATCTGGGCGCCATCGGCGTGACCGGCACCGAGGGCGCAAACATCCTCGCCCGCGAGGCCGATCTGGTCATCGGCATCGGCACGCGCTACAGCGACTTCACCAGCGCCTCGAAAACGGCCTTCTCCAACGAAAATGTCCGCTTCATCAATATCAATGTGGCCGAATTCGACGCATACAAGCATAACGCGCTGCCCCTGGTCGGCGACGCCAAAATCACACTGGAAGAACTCTTGCTGCTCTTGAACGGCTACATGACCGATCGCGACTATCACGACCGAGCCTTTGCTTTCAATCAAGCCTGGGATGCCGAGGTGCATCGCATCTACAACCTCGAGCACGAACCGCTGTTGAGCCAGGGCGAGGTCATCGGCCTGGTCAATTCGCTGTCGGCGCCGGGCGATACCGTGCTCTGCGCGGCCGGCAGCATGCCCGGCGACCTGCACAAGCTCTGGCGTACGCGCGATCGCAAGGGTTATCATCTGGAATACGGCTATTCGACCATGGGCTACGAGATCGCCGGCGGCATGGGCGTCAAGATGGCGGACCCCGAACGCGAAGTCTGGGTCATGGTCGGCGACGGCTCTTTCCTGATGATGCATACCGAGATCGTCACCATGGTGCAAGAAGGCATCAAGGTCAATATCATCGTGGTGGATAACCACGGTCACGCCAGCATCGGCGGCCTTTCCAAGAGTGTCGGCAGCGACGGCTTCGGCACCAAGTACCGCTATCGGGGCGAATCCGGACATCTCGACGGCGAGACGCTGCCCATCGACTTCGCCCAGAACTGCGAGAGCCTGGGCGCGCACGTCATCCGCGCCGCCAATCGCGCAGAGTTTTCCCAAGCGATGGCAGAAGCGAAGACGATCCAGGGACGCCCGGTCTGCATCGTCACGGAAACCGATCGCCGCCAGCGCGTCCCGGGCTACGAATCCTGGTGGGATGTGCCCGTGGCCGAGGTCAGCGAGAGCGAAGCCGTGCAGTCAGCGCGCGAAGCTTACGTGGCATACAAGAAGCGCGAAAGTTATTATCAGTAGATGTAGGGGATGCGTCAGCACAACCTAAGCAGAAATGTAGGGGCGACTGAACCGCTGTGTCGACGCGCGGCTATGAGTCGCCCGCGAATTACTTTGGGGAAACGACAATGCAGGTCTTGACTCAAGAAGAAATGGCATTCTGGCATGAAAACGGATACGTCATCCTGCGCGATGCGGTTCCGCGGGCAAACGTCGACGCGGTGGTCGATATCATCTGGGAGTTCATGGAGATGGATCGCCATGACCCCGAAACATGGTATCGCTCGAGCGACGGCGATGACAGCTTGCCGAGACTAAAAGAATCGGGGATGGCGGAGCTTTACCAGCACCAGGCGCTCTGGGATAACCGACAGCATCCACGTGTCTACGGAGCCTTCGTCGACATTTGGCAGACCGAGAAACTATGGGTTTCCATAGATCGCGTCAATCTTAACCCGCCGGCGCGGCCCGATTGGGATTTCGGGGGTTTTGTTCATTGGGACATTGATACATCGCAGCGGCCGATTCCCATGCGGGTGCAAGGTGTATTGTCATTGGTAGATGTGCCGGAAGACGCGGGAGGTTTGCAGGTCGTCCCCGGTTTTCATCGGCGCTTTGAGGAATGGGTGCGGACGCAGCCATCAGACCGCGATCCCCGCATACCCGATATGACCGGCCTGGAACTGAGGTCCCTGGCCATGAATGCCGGCGATCTTGTCATTTGGCACAGCCTGCTGCCGCACGGCACCGGGCGCAATAATTCTACCCGCCCGCGGCTGGCCCAATACATCACCATGTTCCCGGCAAAAGAAGATGATGAAGCGGCGCGAGGCGAGCGCATCAGATTGTGGAAAGAACGCAAATCGCCCGAACACAAGTTTTTCCCGGGCGATCCCCGTCGATGGGAAGTCGAACAGGGCGCAACCGCGGAACTTACGCCATTGGGCGAGAAACTTCTCGGCTTGAGGAACTGGTAGTTTTCCTAAGGGAGCGATATGCCCGAGTCTCTCAATGTTGGTCTGATCGGCTGTGGAAACGTCGTGCAATACGGTCATCGTCCCGCCATCAACGGGCTGCCGGATATCGAATTGCTTGCGCTGGCCGATATCACCCCGGCGCGGCGGGCGATCGGCAAAGCCTGGTTTAACCTGCGCGACGATCAACTCTATGCTGATTACCGGGACTTGCTGGCCATCGACGCCATCGACGCCGTCGCCATCACTGTGCCGCAGCAATTCCGCCGGGGGATCGTGCTGGACGCCTTCGCCGCCGGGAAGCACGTGCTCAGCGAGAAGCCCATCAGCCAGGCGCCGGCTGTCGCCGATGAATTGATCGACGCGGCTGCATCCGCCGGGCTCAAGCTGGCGATGGTGCATAACTACCACTTCTTGCCCGAGTTCCGGCAAATCAAAGGGATGATCAGCGCTGGCTTGATAGGCGATCTGCGTGTGGCCACCCTGCACTTCCTTGGCGTTATCGATTATCCCGGCGCGGCCGAGTATCAATCCGATTGGCGACACACCATGGCGGCTGGCGGCGGGGTCTTGATGGACATGATTCACGCCGTTTATCTGGCCGAGTGGCTGGCCGGGGATCAGGCGCAGCAGGTCATGGCCTTCGTGGACGCGCCCGAATATGCCCATCGGGGACCGGTGATCGAAGATCTGGCCCTGGTGCAGATCGCCTTTCCGACCGGCTACGCTGTCATTCACATGGCCTGGGGAGAGGGCGTCGGCGGCATCGACATCAGCGGCAGCGACGGCCAGATCCGCCTGCGCTACAAACAGTATCAATCGGGCGGATTCAATCAACCGGTGGAACTCTACAGCGTCGATAAAGACTGGAACCGCAGCGATCACGCCATCGCCAATCTGGAACATCACCTGGACAGCGTCGCGCGCTCCTTCACGGAGCTTTGGGCGGATTTCCGCGCTGCCATCCGCGACGATCGCGAGCCGATGGCGCCGGCTTCGGCAGGCGCGCGGGCCCTGCAGATTGCGCTGGGCGCTTATATCTCGGGCGTGACCGGAAGAGTCGTGAGCCTGCCGCTGGATGCGTCCAGCCCGGTTTATCACAAGGGCATTGACGGCATTGCCGAATTGCCCGCCTGGGATGAGAGCAAGACCAAGGCAGCCGGCCTTTTTGGTTTGCGTGAATAGGGACGTGCGATGAGCAAGCTGCGCGGCATGTTGACCCTTGAGGACTTGTCAGCCAAGATCGAGGCCGAGGACATCGAAACGGTCATCCTGGCTTTTCCCGATCTCTACGGGCGTCTGATGGGCAAGCGCTTCGACGCCGAGTTCTTCCTGGCGGAAGCGGCGCGTCAAGGCACACACGCTTGCAACTACTTGCTGACGGTCGATATGGAGATGGAGCCGGTGGCGGGCTATCGTTTCGCCAATTGGGAAGCGGGCTACGGCGACTTTCACCTGGTCCCGGATATGCCGACGCTGCGCGTCGCAAGTTGGCTGGACAAGACGGCGCTGGTGATTTGCGATATTGAAGACGAGGCATCGCATCAGTCGGTCGCTGTCGCGCCGCGCTCGATCCTGCGCCGGCAACTGGAAGGGGCCGCGGCGCTGGGCTACGATGTTTACGCCGCCTCCGAATTGGAATACTACATCTTCGAGGACAGCTATCGGGGGGCGCGCGATAAAGACTATGCCGATCTGTCGCCCCAGGGCTGGTACCTGGAAGATTATCATCTGCTGCAAGGCACGCGGGAAGAACCCTTCACGGCGGCCGCGCGTTTTCATCTCAAACATTCCGGGATTCCGGTGGAAAACAGCAAAGGCGAATGGGGGCTAGGCCAGCATGAGCTTAACATCCGTTATGCCGATCTCCTGACGATGGCCGATCGTCACACGGTCATGAAGCATTGCCTGAAAGAAATCGCTGACGGGCTGGGATTTAGCGTGACCTTCATGGCGAAGCCGCAGGCCGGTCAAGCGGGTTCGAGCTGCCATATCCACCTCAGCCTCTTTGATGACGAAAGCAACGCTTTTGCTGGCGACGTGGCGCTGGGGCCGGTCGCCGGGTCGGATGTCTTTCGCTGGTTCCTGGGCGGCTGGATGGCGCGCTTGCAAGAGATGATGGTCTTTTACGCGCCCACGATCAATGCCTACAAACGCTACCAAGACGGTTCCTGGGCGCCGACGCGCATCGCCTGGAGTTACGACAATCGCACGGCGGGCTTTCGTGTGGTCGGGCAGGGGAAGAGCTTGCGCATCGAATGCCGCGTGCCCGGCGCAGATTGCAACCCCTATCTGGCCTATGCGGCGGCGCTGGCCTCGGGACTGGACGGCATCGCCAACCGGATCGAGCCGCCGGAGATCTTCGAAGGCGACATTTACGCCGCGCGTCATCTGCCGCGCGTGCCCTATACGCTGGAAGAAGCGCTGGAGAATTTCGAATCCAGCGAGTTCGCGCGTGGGGCTTTTGGCGCCGATGTTGTGGAACATTACAGCCACTTCTACCGTACAGAGATCGAGAGTTTTCGCAGCGCGGTCACCGATTGGGAACGACGACGTTATTTCGAACGCATCTAACTGGGATTTACTATGAGACTAAAGGACAAAGTAGCGCTGATCACAGGCGCGGGCGGCGGCATCGGGCGCGAGACGGCCACCCTCTTCGCCCGCGAAGGCGCAGCGATCATCGCTGTCGACATCAATGACGCGGACGGCGAAGCCACCGTCGCCGAGGTCCTTGCTGGCGGCGGGCGGGCGAGCTATGTACATGCGGATGTCAGCATCGCGGACGACTGCCAAAGAATGATCGCCGCGGCCGAAGCGACCTATGGCAAGCTCGACGTGCTTTTCAACAACGCCGGCATCAGCCACGCCGAAGACGATGACGCCATCAAGACCAGCGAAGCCGTCTGGGACCTGACCATGCAAGTCAATGTCAAAGGCGTCTTTCTGGGCTGCAAATACGGCATCCCCGCCCTGCAACGCGCCGGCGGCGGCGGCATCATCAATACGGCGTCTTTTGTCGCGGTTTTGGGCGCCGCGACGCCGCAACTGGCATATACCGCCAGCAAGGGCGCGGTGCTGTCCATGTCCCGCGAATTGGCGCTGATCCATGCCCGGGAGAATATCCGCGTCAACGCGCTTTGCCCGGGTCCGCTGCGCACCGAGTTGCTCATGAAATACCTGGACACGGACGAAAAGAAAAACCGCAGGCTGGTGCATATCCCCATGGGACGCTTCGGCGAGGCGGAAGAGATCGCAAAGGCGGCCCTCTACCTGGCGTCGGAGGAATCTTCGTTTGTGACCGGCAGCACCTTCCTGGTGGATGGCGGCATCACCGCCGCTTATGTGACGCCGGAATGATTAGGGCATAACTCAATACACTGTTCTTTAAGCTCACTATAAATCCCCAAAACTCAAGGACTGGCAGGGGCGGCTCGGCGGGTCGCCCGCGGTCAACTGCGTTATGCCTCAAAATGTGCTAAAGTTGATTGCGCCGGACGCCAGGTGATTCCCCGACAAGGAGCAGCCAGATGTTAGATGGTCTGATGATGGATTTCCCGCTGACATTGGATCATATCCTCGAGCACGCCAGGCGCATGTACCCCAAGAAGACGATCAAAACCAAGCTGCCCGACGGTCCCCTGCGCGAGTACAGCTACGCCGAGTTTTACACCCGAATCAAACGACTGTGCAATGCCCTGGACGCCTTGGGCGTCGCGCCGGGGGATCGCGTCGGCACCTTCGCCTGGAACAGCTTCGAACATGTGGAACTTTACTTCGGCGTGCCGCTGGCCGGCGCGGTCTGCCACACCTTGAATATTCGACTGCCGCAAGAGCAACTTGTCTACATCATCAACCACGCTGAGGACAAAGTGATCTTCGTCGATGGGTCGCTGGTCCCGTTGCTGGAGCCGATCGCGCATCAATTGGAGACGGTCCAGTATTTCGTAGTCTTCAATGCCCGCGAAGATCAGCCGATCAACTTGCCCAATTTGCTGCAATACGAAGAACTCATGGCATCCGCCGACGAGTCTTATGCCTGGCGCTGCACCGACGAAAAGATGGCGATGGCGCTCTGTTATACCAGCGGCACTACCGGCATGCCCAAGGGCGTCTTGATCAGCCATCGTGCCATGGTCTTGCATACCTTCTGCGTGCTGGCGGGGGTCGCTTTCGGCGTGACCGAGCGAGATGTTGTGATGCCGGTGGTGCCCCAGTTCCACGCCATGGCCTGGGGACTTCCCTACGCCAGTACCTACGTGGGCGCGACAATGGTCATGCCCGCACCGCATTTCAAGCCGGATGCCCTGGCCAAGTTGATCGAGTCCGAACGCGTGACCATCGCAGCCGGCGTGCCGACGATTTGGAACGGGCTCTATCACGAGTTGCGTCGGAACCCGCGCGATGTCTCTTGCATTGAGCAATTGATCGTAGGCGGCTCGGCCATGCCGCGCGGCTTGATCGAAGCCTACGAAAAAGAACTGGGCGTCAATGTCGTGCACGCCTGGGGCATGACCGAGTTGTCGCCCATCGGCAGCGTCTCCAAGTTGGGGGCGCAGCATGACGCGCTCGATGATGATAGTCGCTGGGATATCAAGGCGACGCAAGGATATTTCGTGCCCGGCGTCGAGGCGCGCATCGTCGATCACGAGGGCAATGAACTGCCCTGGGATGGCAAAACCATGGGCGAACTGCAAGTGCGCGGCTTTTGGGTGGTGGGACAATATTACAAGATTGAGCAAGATCGCGAACATTTCACTGAAGACGGCTGGTTCCGCACCGGCGATGTCGCCACCGTCGACGCCGACGGCTATATGAACATCACTGACCGTACCAAGGATCTGGTCAAAAGCGGCGGCGAATGGATCTCGTCGGTGGACCTGGAAAATACGCTCATGTCGCATCCCGATGTGCTGGAAGCGGCGGTGATCGCGACGCCGAACGAGCGCTGGGGCGAACGGCCGCTGGCGGTGATCGTTCCGCTGAAAGCCGGCGTCGATCAGGACGCGCTCAATGACTACTTGCTGGGGCATTTCCCCAAGTTCTGGCTGCCGGACGATTATGCGGTCGTGGATGCCATTCCCAAGACCGGCGTCGGCAAAATGGACAAAAAAGTGCTGCGCAATATGTACGCGGAAGGCGCGTTCTAACTGATTTGCGGCGTCAGGGCACGACGCTGATTTCCATATCTGACGACACAAAACAGAAAGAAGAACCCAATGAAAGTCACAGGCATCCGTACGATCTTGTTCGAGCACGAGATGGCGCGTCCCATCGGCGACGCCAACAATCCGCGCGGACGCGCCCAATACGCGGCCCTGGCGGTATTTCTTGAGACTGATGCCGGGCTGACCGGCGTCTCGCTGGGCGATCCGGGCGCGGCTGCTGATATCCACAAGATGGCCGAGAATCTGCTGCTGGGACGCGATCCGCGTGGCGTCGTCGGTTTGTGGGGGCGCATGGCGAACTTCGCCTTCAAGGGCGGCAACCGCGGCGCCGTCACCGATGTCATCGGCGCGCTGGATGTGGCGCTTTGGGACCTCAAAGCCAAAGCCAACGACGAACCGCTCTGGAAGACGCTGGGCGCGTCGAGCCGCGCCGTCAAGGCCTACGCCAGCGGCATCGACCTGTCACTGGACGACGCTGGCATCCGCGCCTTTTATGAGTCCCAGGCCGCGCGCGGCATTTCTATCGGCAAGCTGAAGGTCGGGCTGGATCGCGAGGGAGACCTGCGGCGCATCGGCATCATGAAAGAAGCCCTGGCTACATCGGGCAAAGATCCGGTCCTGTTGATCGATTCCAACGAGTATTGGTCGCCCAAGCAAGCGATTCAGCACATACGCTATTTCGAGCGCCATCACGAAATCTTCTGGGCGGAAGAGCCAGCCCGCCGCTGGGACACCACCGGCTTGCGCAAGGTCTCGGATTCGGTCAACGCGGCGGTGGCGACAGGCGAAAACCTGGATGACGCCAGCGACTTCCGACCTTTGATCGAGGGGCGGGCGGCGGACGTATTGCAGATCGGCGTCGGCACCGGCGGCATCACCGGCGCCATGCGCGTGGCGCAGATGGCCGACGGCTTCGACCTGCCCGTTTCGGTGATGAATTGCCCGGGCAACTACATGGCGGAGTTCGCGGCCGTGCTGCCCAATCATATCTGGATGGAAGTGGTGGATCCCGGCTATGACCTTGTTTTCGAACACGACAGCCGCGTCGAAGACGGTTATATCATCCTGGGCGACCGCCCCGGCAATGGTATTCAGTTTGATGAGGCGAAGCTGGAACAGTGTCGCGTGCGGGAGCGCTCGGCTTCGGCTGCGCCCAGTCCCTGGGGGCGGCGGCGCGGGGCGGGTTTGTATCCCGTGCGGGAGGGCGAGCCGGAGGAAGTGGGGGAGGAGTAGGGACTATACAAATCGTAATTATTGCCGTTAGAATCGAACTCGCTGCTGTACTCAATATGGAATTGCCATGAATGCAAAAGAGATTGAACAGTTGTTTTGGCAACTGTATAACTCCAAGAATGAAACGGATGTCGACAAACTCATTCGGAGTAAATCGCACATATTTAACCAATCTAATTGGAGCCCTTTGGGAGGAATACCCAATAACATTGGAGTTGTTAAGAACCAACAGGCGAATCCGGTTGCAGCATTAGTAGAGAAACTTACGAATTCTATTGATGCTATTCTCATGCGGAGGTGTTATGAGGAAAGTATAAACCCCAAATCTGCTAACGCTCCCAGAACAATTGAGAACGCAATTGCAGCTTTTTTCCCTGAACATAAGAATTGGGATTTGCAAACTCCTCGTAATCTACGGGCGGAATCAGTTCAGATTATCGCAGATGGATATCGCGACAATACTGCAAATACCTCCATAGTCATTTACGATGATGGAGAAGGTCAGCATCCCGAAGATTTTGAAAATACATTCCTTTCTCTTATTCGCGACAACAAGCGTGAAATCCCATTCGTCCAAGGCAAGTATAACATGGGTGGCAGTGGAGCCATTACATTTTGCGGCAAGAAAAGATATCAGCTAATTGCATCCAAACGTCATGATCGCACCGGGAGCTTTGGTTTTACTTTGATTCGCGAGCATCCTTTATCGTCAGAAGAGGCTTGGAGATTTGATGAACCTTGGTATGAGTATCTGAAAATCGATGGTCGGATTGCTTCCTTTGAAATTCAGACTCTGGATCTTGGATTGCGAAACCGCAAATTCTGTACGGGAACAATCATCAAGCTTTATTCTTATGACGTAAAGGGCAATCGTCATCTCGGTCGTGACATGGGTAGAAGTATCAATGAGTTCCTGTTTGAACCAGCTCTTCCCATCACTATAGTCGAAAGCGCAGAAAGATATCCGAATCCCAAAGCGCATACTCCACGTGTGATTTTCGGCCTCAAGCGTAGACTCGATAACAGTAACTATTTGGAGGATACATTTTCCGAAGAAATAACCGATAGACGTATGGGTAAATTGAAGGTAACAGTCTACGTTTTCAAAGCACTCGTTGAAGGTAAAACTAGAAAGAATACAAGAGAAACAGTTCGCGACGAATTCTTCAAAAATAGAATGCAAGTATTGTTCTCATTGAATGGCCAAGTTCATGGACACTATACGGCAGAGTTCATCTCACGTACTTTGAAATTCAGTTTGTTGAAAGACTATGCTCTAATCAATGTAGACTGTACTGATATGAAACCTGAATTCAGACGTGAACTCTTTATGGCATCGCGTGATCGACTTAAGCAAGGGAAAGAATCATCTTATCTTCGGAAAAAACTTGGTGATTCCTTACGATCCGGGCGGCTCCGAGACATCTTCAAAGCACGTAAAGATCTGGCCGGACATGACAGCGCTGATAGCGAAGATTTGCTGAAACAGATTGCGGAAGATCTGCCGTTCGACAAGACTATGCGGGACTTGATAAAGCAGACCCTGGAGCTAGACGAGCCAGGCGACAAGCAAAAACCGAAACCACCCAAGCCCCCGCAACCGCCTGTGTCCGTCGACCTGAAACGCTATCCCTCGTTTTTTCGGGTGAAGTCAAAGTCAAAAGATGGCAGTCCGGTGATTTCAATCCCGGTAGGTGGCTCGCGGACAGTTCGATTTGAGAGTGATGTCGCGGACAACTACTTCGACAGAACGGATGATCCGGGTGGATTGAATATCGCAATATTGACTTATACGCCTAACGATGCAACTGGCGGCAACCAGAAAGGTACAGTCAACAGTATCAGCGATATTTTGTCAGTGAAGAAAACAAGTCCAAAGGATGGCAATATCAAGATTGTATTTGAGCCAACAGAGGACTTGCAGGTGGGAGACGAAATAGAGCTACGAGCGGATTTACTTAGTTCCGCCGAACCAGATGGTGCGATGCCGGTCATCTTTTGGATATCGATCATAGAACCGAAGAAGGCGGAGAAACCCAAACCACCGCCAAAGGAGGAAATACTGGGTTTGCCGCAGCCGGTCAAGGTGTTCGCGCGGGTTGTGGGCCAAAGCAAAGTTATAACCTGGGATGACTTGCCGGAGGGGATCATAATGGATCACAGCGTAGTCATGCATCCCTTGGTCGATGAAAAAGATAAGCTGGAAAAGATTTACATCAATATGGATAGTAGAGTCTTGAAAAACTTCAAGCCTATGGGCCAAAATCCCTCAGAAGAGCAGCGTGAGCTTGCTGACCGTCAGTATATTTCACGTGTGTACTACCATACACTGTTTCTTTACCTAATAACCAGAAACAGAAAGTACATTGTCAGGCAATTGAACGGTCATGACAATTATGAAGACGTCGACCTAACCGAGTATTTGAAAGACGTGTTTGACAACAACTACACCGACTTTCTGTTAAGCTTTGAGACCAGTGCGTTGATGGAAGGACTCGGCTAAGCAAGCAGTTGATGAACCTGTCAGCGCCTCACATCCCCTCCAGCATCGCCGCCTTTCGCTCATGCCAGTCATGCTCCCGTTCGTAAGCCCGCGCAATCCGATAGACCATGGCCTCGTCGAAGGCGCGTCCGGTCAGCTGAAAACCAAAGGGCAAACCCGCCTCGCTAATGCCGCAGGGCACGCTCAAGGCCGGCAGGCCAGCCAGATTGGCATTGAAGGTATGGTGGCACATGCTGCCCACCGGCGTATCGGGATAGCCGTCGGCGCGCAGGGCGTTCAAGTCATCCAGGGGCGCGGTGGTCATGGGCATGGTGGGCCAGAGCATGGCGTCCAGTTGCTGCTCGGCGAAGGCGCGATTGATGGCGTCGCGATACACGCGTCGCGCCTGTTGCGCCGCCAGGTAATGTGTGGCCGGTACCAGTTCGCCCAATTGAATGAGCGTCCGTGTGGCCGGGTCGTACTTGTCGGCCTGTTCGCGGATCAATTTGCGATGATAACTGCTGCCCTCGCAGAGCACTATCGTGAAGAGCGCGTCCTGCGTGATCGCCAATTCCGGGATGCTGACGTCGACGATCTCGGCGCCTCCCGCGCGGTATTCAGCGATCACGCCTTCGACCGCTGTCCTGATCTCGTCTATCAGGCCGTCGTAAAAGAAATAATCGCGCTCGACGCCGATGCGCAGGCCGGACACGCCGGCCTCGAGATCGGCGCAGAAATCGGGAACGGGCTGCCTGGCGCTGGTGGGATCTTTGGGATCGTAGCCGGCCATGCCGGCCAGCAGCAAGGCATTGTCTTTGACCGTGCGCGTCATGGGTCCCACGTGATCGAGCGACCAGGCCACCGGCACGACGCCGTAGATGCTCACGCGTCCGTAAGTCGCTTTCATGCCCACCAGGTTGTTGATGGAAGCCGGCACGCGAATGGAACCGCCGGTGTCCGTGCCCAGCGCGCCGAAAGAGGAGCGGCTGGTCACCGCCACGCCCGAGCCGATGCTCGATCCGCCGGGATAAACCTCGCTATTCCAGGGACTGCGGCTGGGCGGCCTATTGACGCCGTAGGCGAATTCGTGGCAGTGGGTTTTGCCGATGATGATGGCGCCGGCTTCCTTCAGCAAGCGGGCGCAGGTGGCGTCGTAATCGGGCACGAAGCCCGCCATCACTTGCGAGCCGCTTTCGGTGACGCTGCCCGCTGTGTAAATATTGTCCTTGAGCCCGATGGGGATGCCGTGCAAGGCGCCGCGCCGGTCGCCGGCGGCGATGGCTTTGTCCGCCGCGCGCGCCGCGCCCAGCGCCTCTTCCGCCAGCACGCTGGCATAGGCATGGACCAGCGCTTCGGTCTTTTCGATGGCGCGCAGGTTGGCTTCCACCAGCTCGAGCGACGAGACTGTGCCCGCGTCCAGCATGTCGCTAACGTCACTGAGTGACAGATCGGTCAATTCACTCATCGCTCGCTCCTCCCGCGCGGAAGATCGGCGCCGGTACGACATCTTGCAAGTCAAAACTGTCGAAGGACTGGAAGGCCGCCATCTGATTCATCAGCAAAGCCGTCAAGACCTCGGCTTCTGCGGGCGAAATCGCCAGTTCCATCTTGTTGGCCAGCGCATGGACGACGCTGCTGTCCAGCACCTCGTCCGAGCTGGCTCTGCCATAACCCATGTTGTTCCTCCTTTTTTGAAAACCGTCGCATGCGGCAGCATAGCGGCTTGTTTTTTGCTTGGAAGGCGGGGTGAGCAGCGGGGGATCGAATCAGTCGGTTTGAGGAGGCGTCTGCTCCGTAAAGCCCATGCGCCCGCGTATCCAGCCGAGTGTTTCCCGCAGAGCGGCAATACTTTCGTTCGTCCTGTCAAGCCTTGAGCTGAGATTATCTACCCGTGAATTGAGGTCGTCGGACACTTTGTCGATTTTCGCATTTAGCTGGTTGATATCATGCCGAAGCCAAAGAAAGACGCCGATAACAGTGCCAACTGTGATGATGAATTGCGTATTTTGGTCCATGTTGTCTCCTCGGATTCAATGCGTTATCGCGATGTTTCTTGTGGTCAGTATAGCGCGTACGACAGGCTATATCAATTCCTGCTGCGACTGGTAGCGTATCAAAGTTGGTTGAAATAAAGAACAACAACCACCTGACAACCGGTAGGGGAGATCCGATGGTTCGCCCGACGAATAGAAACGAATGAATATCGGACGACTGACGGTCTGTGTCTACGCGACCCGCCGAGTCGCCCCTGCCAGATTGTTGGTATTTTGGGTTTAGGATCCCATGTCGAGGACTGGCTAAATGTATTTCAACCGACTTCGATGCACTTCGCGACAGTGCCTGTTTGACCTCTGTCGCCTGGTTGGATACACTCAAGACGTAACCCGGTCCATTGAATGTACTAGAGTTAAGGAGAATTGAATGAGTTTGCAAAAAGAGCAGGTTCATGACTTTATCAAGAAGTACGCCGAAGAGCGCATCTCGCGACGGCAGTTCCTGCAAGCGGTGACGACCGTTGGCGGCGTCGCGGTCGCGCAGTCCATGATGCCGGGCTTCCGCCTGGCGACCGCGCTGGCGCAGGGCAGTCCCAAGAGCGGCGGCACGTTGGTCGCGGCCACCATCGACAAGCCCGTCAATATGGACCCGGCTTTCGCCGAGCTCTACTCGTCCATGCAGGTCTACCAAAATATATTCTCCAAGCTCGTCAACCTGGATCGGAATAACAACGTATTGCCCGGTCTGGCCAAGTCCTGGCAGCAAATCGACGATTCTACCTGGGAATTCAACCTGGTCGACAACGCCTATTTCCACAACGACGAGCACTGCACCGCCAATGACGTGAAATACACCTTCGACCGGCTATTTGATCCAAATCTTGGCGCGCCAAACGCCGTCTTCTTCACGCCCCTGGAAGGCGTCGAGGTGGTCGATGATTACACCTTCCGTATTATCACGCAACCCAACTGGGGCGGCCTGCTGGAGGCTCTGGGCGCCTTCGCCGAGGTGGTCAATCAGAAGGCTATTGAAGAGAACGATCCCAAATTGCTGCCCATCGGCACCGGACCTTTCAAGTTTGTGCAATGGGTCAAGGACGACTTCATCGAACTGGAGCGCTGGGACAAATACTTCAAGCCCAGTCAGCCCTATCTCGACAAGGTGATCTTCCGCGCTATCTCCGATGATACCGTGCGTCTGACGGGCTTGCAGACGGGCGAGCTGAATTGGATCGAGCAGGTGCCGTTGCACCGCGCCGACGAACTGCGCGCGAATGCCGACGTAAAGGCGAACCCAGACGGCGAATTCTTCCCCGATATGTTCTTGATCAATTGTTCCAAGCCGCCATTCGACAAAGTGGAAGTGCGCCAGGCTTTGCAATGGGCGCTGCACCGCGAGTCCATCGCCAATCTGGTTTGGTTCGGGCAAGCAACGCCTTCGGCCGAGCCGGTCTCACCGTCGAATCCCTGGTATTCCGGCGCCAATGTTTATGAGGGCGGTCCCGACATCGATCGGGCGAAAGCGCTCCTGGCGCAAGCAGGCTATGAAGACGGTTTGACAATCCGTTACGCTTCGCAGCCGCAAGTGCCGACCCAGCCCCTGGTGGGCCAACTCTTGGAACAGCAGCTTGCCCCGGCCGGATTCCGCGTTGAAGTCGAGTCTTTTGAATCGGCGCGCTGGTTCGAAGAATTGTTCACCCTCAACTACGAAATCACCGGCACCTACTGGAGCGCCACAGCTGATCCCGGCGAGCACTGTCTGTATCCGCTCTCCCATTCGGCGTCGCCTTGGAATTTCTCTGCCTTCAGGGATTCGCCCGAATTGGATCAAGCGCTGGAGGAATTCCGCTTCACGCTTGATCCCGAAGCGCGGCAGAACGCTTTTAACAACGTGGTGCGGCTGCACCAGGAATCCTCGCCGCAAGTATTCCAGGTCAACTTCAAGCGAACGTACTGGACGCAGCCCAACGTACATGGCGCGCAGACTCTGCCTACGCTGGAATTGCGCATGGAAGACGTCTGGATCGACGCCTGATATTCGACGATCAAGAGGAGCGCTGTCCGCGTTCCTCTCGTCTTTTTCCAAGTATTCACCGGTGATGCGCCCATGCGATTGATTCGCTATATTGCAGGCCGTCTACTGCTCTTGTTACCGGTCCTCTTTGGCACTTCAATACTGATCTTTCTGCTGCTGCGTTTGATCCCGGGCGATCCTGCAGCCGTGATTCTCGGCTTGCGGGCAACGCCCGAACGACTGGCAATCGTGCGCGAAGAGCTGGGGCTCGATCTGCCGATTCACCAGCAATACGGCCAGTGGCTGGGCAAGGTCTTGGCTGGCGACTTGGGCAAGGACTTCCGCAGCAACGAAGCGGTGACCGACTTGCTGCGCGTACGTCTGCCCGTAACGATCGAGTTGACGGTGCTCGCGCTGGCGCTGGCGATTGCGGTCGCCGTGCCGCTGGGCATTCGCGCCGCCATCAAACCCGGCGGCATCGCCGACCGCGGCTCGATGCTGCTGGGTCTCTTTGGTATATCCATTCCCGATTTCTGGCTGGGCATCATGCTGATCCTGGTCTTCTCGCTTGCTCTGCGCATGTTTCCCTCATCCGGCTATGCGCGCCTCCACGAGGACATTCTGGTAAACCTGCGCTCATTCTTCCTGCCCGCGCTGACGCTGGCTGTTGGCTTGTCTGCCGTGTTGGTGCGGGTTACGCGCTCGGCTGTGCTGGAGGTCATGGAGCGAGATTTTGTCAAATTCCTGCGCGCGAAGGGACTGCGCGAACGGCTGGTGATCTATCAGCATGTTTTGCGCAACGCCAGCATACCCATCGTGACTGTCATCGGCCTGCAATTCGGCTATTTGCTGGGCGGGGCCGTCATCGTGGAAGAGGTCTTCAGCTTGCCGGGCGTCGGTCGCTTGATCGTTAGCGCCACGCTGGAGCGCAATTATCCGGTGGTGCAGGCGGGCATGCTGGTGGTCGCCTTCATGTTCATCTTGGTGAATCTGGCGACGGACGTGCTCTATGGGCTGTTGAACCCCAAAATACGAGGCGCCGGCGCATGAAGCGCGAATTCCCGCCCAAAGCTGCCTTGCGCAAAGCTTATGATGCCAGCCGCTCGGCTGTCTTGGGGGGCGTTATCATCTGCCTACTGGTCCTTCTGACCGCGACCGTGTCTTTGTATTCGCCTTACAGTCCCGAAGCGATGGATTTCATGGCGCCGCTCAGCGCCCCGACGAGCGCGCACTTGCTGGGAACGGACAACTTTGGCCGCGATATTCTCACGCGGGTGCTATACGGCTATCAGATTTCATTGGCGGTGGCCCTGGGCTCGGTCGGTTTCGGCCTGATCGTCGGTGTCAGCCTCGGTCTGCTCGCCGGATATTTCGGCGGCATCTTGGACAATATCATCATGCGGCCGATGGACGTGTTGATGGCGTTTCCCGCGATCGTGCTGGTGGTGGCGCTGACGGGCTTCGTCGGTCGCGATGTCTCTGTGATGATCATGGCGGTGGCCGTCGTTTATGTGCCGATCTTCGCGCGTGTCATGCGCGGATCGACCCTGGAAGTGGTTAATGAACTTTTTGTCGAGGGCGCGCGCGCTCGCGGCGCCTCCCACCTGCGCTTGATGCTGCGGCATATTTTGCCCAATGCGATCCCGCCGGTATTGATCCAGGCATCCATCCTGATGGGTATCGCCATTCTGCTGGAATCCGCCTTGAGCTTCATCGGCTTGGGCACGCAACCGCCCGATCCTTCATTGGGCTTGATGCTCTCCGAAGGCCGGTCCTTCATGCAGCAGGCTCCCTGGATGGTCATGGTGCCCGGGCTGGCGATTTCGCTGGCTGTACTGGGCTTCAACCTGCTGGGCAATGGCTTGCAAGAATTATTGAATCCCGCCGGAAAGGGCCGATAAACCGATGAGCCTGCTGTCGGTCCGCGACCTCAGCACCGAGTTCCGCAGTGGCGGCCGCTGGCTGGAAGCGGTTTCCGATGTCGCTTTCGACTTGCGGCGTGGCGAGATTCTTGGCTTGGTCGGCGAATCGGGCTGCGGAAAATCCACCATCGCCTATAGCGTCATGCGCCTGCTCGCCCGCAATGCCCGTATCCGTTCCGGCGAAGTCTGGCTGGAAGACGTCAACCTGGCGAGCCTCGACGAGCAGGGACTGCAAAACTTGCGCGGACGCCAAATCTCGATGATCTTTCAAGATCCCACGACAGCGCTGGATCCGCTCTTCACCGTCGGGCATCAGGTGATTGAGACCTTGCAGGAACACCTCGATCTCGATCCGGCAGGCGCGCGGCGGCGCGCGTTGGAGTTGCTGAGACAATTGGGCATTCCGGCGGCGGAGCAACGTCTGAAAGCTTATCCCTATCAATTCAGCGGCGGCATGTCGCAGCGGATCGCCCTGGCCATCGCCATCGCCTGTCATCCGCAGGTGCTGATCGCGGACGAGCCGACCACCGCTCTCGATGTCACCATCCAGGCGCAGATCCTGCAGCTGATACGCCGGCTGCTGGTCGACGAGCAAGGCACAGGCGTCCTGCTGATCACGCACGATCTGGGGGTGGTGGCACAAGTATGCGACCGCGTGGCGGTGATGTACGCCGGCAAGATCGTCGAATTCGGGGACGTGGATTCGCTATTCTCCAACCCGCTGCACCCCTACACGCAGGCTCTGCTGAACTCTCTGCCTAGCAAGGGCGTCGCCCGCGGCCGCCTGGAGAATATCCAGGGTCGGGTGCCGGGCTTGGCCGATCGCCCGGCCGGATGCCGCTTTCATCCGCGCTGTCCGCAGGCCAAAGCGGTCTGCCGCGAAGAAATACCGCCACTGAAACAGGTCTCGGATTTGCAGGAGGTCGCCTGTGTCCTCTACGACTGACGGACAGCGACCCTTGCTGAGCGCGGTGGGGCTTAGCAAATACTTCCCGCTGGAAACCGGCTTACTGGCCAGCTTGCGCGGCAACACAGCGACTGTCAAAGCGGTGGAATCGGTCACGCTGGATGTTTACGCCGGGCAAACCGTCGCGGTCGTCGGCGAATCCGGTTCGGGCAAGAGCACCCTGGGGCGCTTGCTGCTGCGCCTCTTGCAGCCGAGCGCCGGACAAGTGCTCTACCAGGGCGCGGACATCTTCGGCATGAATCGCGCGGAACTGCGCGCCTTTCGCCGCCAGGCGCAGATCATCCTGCAAGATCCATACGCTTCGCTCAATCCGCGCATGAGGATCGGCAAAATCATCCGCGAGCCCCTGGATATCTACGGCGAAGGCAGCAAAACGGAGCGACAAAAGCGCGTTCACGAACTGTTGGAGAGAGTAGGACTAAATCGCAATCACGAGCGGGCATTCCCGTCGGAATTGAGCGGCGGCCAGCGCCAGCGCGTGGGCATCGCCGCGGCATTGGCATTGTCGCCGCGCGTCATCATCGCCGACGAACCGACATCCTCTCTCGATGTCTCGGTGCAGGCCCAGACATTGAATCTGCTTTCCGACTTGCAGCGCGACCTGGGTCTGACCTATGTTTTCATCACCCACGACTTGAGCGTGGTGCAGCACATCAGCGATCGCGTGGCGGTCATGTACCTGGGCAAAATCGTCGAGGAAGCGCCGACAGAGACCTTGTTCGCTGAGCCCAAGCATCCCTACACGCAAGTCCTCTTTTCCGCCATCCCCCTGCCCGATCCAGCGCGGCGCATGAACTGGGACCTGCCAAAGGGCGAGCCGCCCTCGCCGCTAAATCCGCCCTCGGGCTGCCATTTTCATCCGCGTTGCCCGGGGGCTATGTCCGCCTGCGCGCATACCGTGCCGCGCTTTCAATCAGTAGCGCGCGATCACGGCGTGGCCTGTTTGTTGTATGAGGATGAGATGAATTAACCGCCGAGGACACGGGGGATTCACCACAGAGACACAGAAGTAAGTGCGAGTAAGTCATGCAAAAAAATCATGTGCTGTAGGGGCGGCAGACCCGCTGAGTCTACGCACGGCGCTGTGCCGTCCGTTCCTTCACTAACTGTTTTCGGGCGTTTCAGCGAACCGCCCTTGTCGCTTTTTCAGAGTCTCATTACTTTCTTGTAACTACTGAGGACACAGAAATAAAACCAGGTAAGCCATGCAAATTCCGACGTCGAGTCGTAGGGGCGAGCCTTGGCTCGCCCACTGCTGCTAGATGTTTTGGGCGACTTCTCCAAGTCGCCTTTACATTACACTTTGTGTCCTTTGTGTCTTTGTGGTGAATTATCGTTTAGAAACGAATGCCGACCTCCCCTGTGATTTACTGAACGGGCAAGTTCCACCGGCGAGGAAAGCAGCATGAGACTTTCAAGCAAGCGGAGCGCTACAAATCCACCGACGGCAAGTCGCAGGGTAGTGTATCCATTTCGGTTGAAATAGAAATGACGTGAAAACCAATTCATGCTAGTTGTACTAGCAAAGCACAGGAATTGGAGTCACGTCATGTACGCCAGGATACAGCCACAGGGATATGGAATCAAATCTTTTTTGTCAACATTAAGTCAGCAACTAGCCGAGAAAGCTAGTCAAGCGATTGAATCTCAACTGGAGCTGGATGTCTACGAGCGCTTCGCGACATCTTTGAGGCCGAAGATAGTCGGCAAGCCACTGAACTACGGGATACTTTCTGCAAAGCCTTTGCCAAAACTCAACCCGACTTGATTGCGACTCTGAAACGAGATTGGCGAGATACGATTGCCTTCTTCCGCGTCCTGCAACGATACCCGAAATGGCCACACACGGCTTTAAGAACGACCAGCCTCTTGGAACGAGTCAATCGCATGTTAAGACGACTTTTCCGCCCCAAAGGCGCC
Source organism: Chloroflexota bacterium (assembly GCA_011525385.1). Lineage (GTDB taxonomy): Bacteria > Chloroflexota > Anaerolineae > Aggregatilineales > Phototrophicaceae > UBA6055. The sequence continues at coordinate 20,592 of WTGF01000015.1, forward strand.
TTTCACTCGAGGGCGGGCTTAATCGCTACTGTTGCCCGTGTGCCTAATCCATATCGGCTCATTTCTATTTCAACCGAAAACGATACACTACCGTCATTTGACAAGCGCGCATGTTTTACGTTATATTCCAACTGTATCTATGTTTATTTGAACAGTAAACACCCTTGTTGCATGAAATTTCGCACAATTATTCCGAAGGAATACTCGGATATCTGGTCAAGGAATCCTCGGGCGAGGTCCCTGCGATGACCGGCAATGCGCGTCGGATGACGATCGTCAACATGCTGGAGGCGCGAGGGCGGGTCTCCGTTGCGGAACTCAGTCGATTGTCCAAGGTCTCCGATATGACCATTCGTCGCGACCTCGAGGCGCTGGAACGCGAAGGTGTTCTCAGGCGAACTCGCGGTGGCGCGGTCAGCGCTATCTCCCTCAGTTACGAACCGCCATACATAATACGCAAGGACAGCAATGCAGCGGTCAAGTCCCGTATCGCACAGCGGGCGTCGGAGCTGCTCAACGAGGGCGAAACGGCCATTCTTGATGTTGGAACAACCGCTGTCGCAATTGCCAAGGCATTAAAAGGCCGCGTCAATCTCACCGTGCTCACTTCCAATTTATGGGCGGCGGCGATCCTCGCCGACGAACCGGGCATCGTACTGATGGTTACAGGCGGGACGACGCGAGCGCGCGAGCGATCCCTAGTCGGCAGCCTGGCCACGCGCGCCTTTGGCGAGTTGGTCTTTGATGTGTTCTTCTTGGGCGTTGCCGGGGTGCATCCGGAGTTCGGCGTCACCGACTACAACATGCAAGAAGCGGAGGTTAAGCGCGAGGCGATCCGCGCTGCCCAGCGACGAATTGTTGTCGCCGACAGTTCCAAGCTGGGCAAAGTCGCTTTCGCCAAAATCTGTGGCCTGGATCAGATCGACATGATCATCACCGACAGTCAAGCGCCCGAGGAGATCGCCGCATTGAAATCCGAGGGGATCGACATGGTGCTTGTGTGATCGTTTTATCCATTTGTACGCGAGCGGATATCGAAGCGGCAGAACCATCAATGATTGCGTGGAGGCAAGTATGACAAATTGCTTGCGCGACATGTTTGCCGTCCCCAAACCGATCATCGGCATGTGCCATCTGCAGGCGCTGCCCGGCGATCCCGCCTATGTCTGTGATTCGGGTCTGGACGCGGTGGTGGAGGATGCGCGAATGAACATACGCGCCCTTCAAGAGGGCGGCGTCGACGGCGTCATGTTTTCCAACGAATTCAGCTTGCCCTACCTCACCAAAGTGGATGCCGTGACGGTCGCGGCGATGGCGCGGGTGATTGCCGAACTATACGACCAGATCGAGGTGCCATTCGGTGTCAATGTGCTTTGGGATCCCTATGCTTCGCTTGATCTGGCGGTCGCCACGGGCGCGCTCTTCGTGCGCGAAATATTTACCGGCGTTTATGCCAGCGATTTCGGTTTGTGGGATACCAATTGCGGCGCCATCGTGCGCCATCAATATGCGATTGGCGGCGGCAACGTACGGCTTTTCTTCAATATTCTTCCCGAAGCGGCCGCCTATTTGGCCGATCGCGATATCGTTTCCGTCGCCCGTTCCACCGTTTTTAACACCAAGCCGGATGCAATCTGCATTTCAGGCTTGACTGCCGGTCAAGTGACATCGACCGAAACACTGCAATTGGTCAAATCGGCTTTGCCGGATATACCGGTCGTTGCCAATACCGGCGTTCATCTGGGCAATATTCAGGAACAACTGGCAATCGCGGATGCCGCTATCATCGGCACAGCCTTCAAAAGGGACGGCGTATTCGAAAACCCGGTTGATGCCAAGCGCGTACGAGCCTTGATGGATAAGGTGGCAATACTGCGCTAGACACAGTTGCCAAAGTAGAGAACGGTTTTGATCAAATAGAGCTTATTGGAGGACTTACATGGCGACAAGGGATGAACTGCAAGGGCGCTGGCAGCGCCTCGCTGCTGCCGGGCGGGAAGAAGATGTCGATGTCATTCTCGTCTACTTTGACGAGTACAACATGGCTGACGGTTATTACCTGACAAATATCTGGACACAATTCGAACGGGGATTGGTCGCGCTGGCGACGGCAACTGCCGAGGTATGCCTGCTTGTGGGGCCAGAGACGGCGAACTTTGTCATGACGCACGAAGCGGATTTACCCAGCCGAATCGTGTCCCTGTTCCTGGCATGGGGCGCCGGATATCCCAATACCGAATGGGAAGAGGCGGCGGATGTGCTAAATGAAATGCTTGGGCATAGTCCGCGCCGTATCGGCATCGTAGGGGGCGGCGCTTTGCCAGCGGGGCTTTACCAGACGCTTGGCGATATAGCGCCCGATATTGTCGACCTCAGCGCAAGTGTCCAGAGAGCGCGCGCGATCAAAACCGGCAGCGAGATCGACAATACCAGAATGGCCTTCAAAATCGTCGATGCCGGCTTGGAAGCCATGATAGATGCGCTGGAGCCGGGCATGACCGAGACGGCCTTGGCCGGTGTGGGAGAAGGCGCGATGCGCGCCGCAGGCGCCCAGGGCTATGCCTATTCGACTATCTTGACGTCCCAAGCGCGTACCAACTCGGTATTTGGCAGGCCGACGTCCCGCGCCTTGGATGATGGCAGTATGCTCATGATCGGTATCAGCCCCAAGTATAACGGCTACTGCGCATCGCTCGGCGTACCCATCACGGTAGGCACGGTCAGCGCGGAACGCCGGCAATTCATTGAAAATACGCTCGCGGTCTTTCGGTCCGTGCAGGTGCAATTGGGTCCCGGCAAGATGTCCGCCGATATCTATCGGAATTCCCGCGCAGAACTGGCGCGATATAGTCTGGAAAAGTATCAGATCTATGGCGCCGTGCATTCCTGCGGCTTGCTGGAGGCGGAAGCCCCCTTTTTGTCGGCGAATCCGAATTGGGAGTTGCTGCCGGGGATGGTGCTGCTAATTGATCTGGCCGTTTTCCATCCGCAGCTCTGGGGCATCCGCTGGGAATCGGGCTATTTGATCACGGAAACGGGCGCCGAGCACTTGTCCGGATATTTTGACAAGGCTTGCGAAATCATCTTGCGGCGGGCCGCGCGGGGAACCGGATGAGCGCTTACATTAGCATCGCCGATGTCACCAAGTCCTTCGCTGGCACGGCCGGGCGAATCGACGCCTTGCAGAACGTCAATCTGGATGTGCCGGCGGGCGAGTTCTTGTGCCTGGTCGGCCCTTCGGGTTGCGGCAAGTCGACATTGGTATTCATCATCGCCGGATTGGTCAAAGCCAGCGGCGGTGAAGTGCGCGTCGGCGGCGAGCCGGTAGTGGAGCCCGATCCCGACCGCACCATGGTCTTCCAAGGCGATGCCGTCTTTCCCTGGATGACGGTGGCGCAGAACATCGGTTATGGCTTGCGCTATAGCGGCATTTCTAAAACAGAACAGGCCGAGACTGTTAAGCAGTTGATTGATCTGGTTGGCCTGACTGGATTCGCTGACGCTTTTCCCAAAGAGTTATCCGGTGGCATGAAAAAGCGCGTCGACCTGGCGCGCGCTTATGCGACCAACCCGACAGTCTTATTGATGGACGAGCCTTTTGGCGCGCTGGACGCCATCACCAAAGAGAAGATGCAAGTTGATCTCATGCGCTTGTCGGTGACGGACACGGGACAGCGACGCACGATCATTTTTGTGACGCACGATCTCGAGGAAGCCATCTTCCTGGCCGACCGCGTGGCGGTCATGACGCCGCGACCTGGCACTATTGAAGTCGTTCTTGATGTCCCTTTTCCACGACCGCGAGAAGCATCGATTCGTCTATCCACGGAATTCCAGGCGCTGCGCGGACAAATACGCGAACTACTGGTTACCGAGGAGGAAGAGAACTGACGTGAAACAGGACGAGCTGGCGAATAGCGTGGATGCGGTGGGCAAAGAAGCTACGAAAAAGCGTCGCTGGCTAACGGGCGAGGCCGCTGTGAGCGTCATCACTGTCTTGATACTGGTGGCGCTGTGGACGGCGCTTACGGATTCCTACATCGATGATCTGTATTTTCCCTCGCCCGTGGACACGATTCAGGTAGTCGAGCGCATGCGAGGCGTACTGGTCGACTACTTCCTGGCGACCATGTATCGCGTGGTGGTGGGCATGCTGATCGGAGCGGTATTGGGCGTCGTTTGCGGCGTCGCGATGAGTTGGAACAAATGGATTAACTCGGTGCTGGATCCGCTCATTGAAGGGCTGCGTCCCATCCCGGCTGTGGCCCTGATTCCCTTCTTCATACTTTGGTTCGGCATTGGCGATACGGGCAAGTTGATCCTGACGGCAATCGGCGGCTTCACCGTCATGGTGGTGACGACTTTGGAGGCGATCAAGCACGTCTCGCCCATCTATATCATGGCGGCGCGGACGCTGGGCGCCAGCCGTTTGGAAATTTACCGCACCATTATCCTGCCAGCGATAACGCCGACTTTGATCGGCGGCGTCCGCGTGACAGTGGCGCTATCCTTTGCCCTGGTCATCGCCTCCGAGTTCATGGGCGCGCAGAGCGGGCTGGGATATATGATCATGCTGGCGCGCAGGACGCTGCAAACGGACGCGATCTTGGTCGGCGTCATTATCATCGGCATCACGTCCTGGATCGTCGATCGTTTCGTGCGCATTATCGGCAATTATCTGACGCGCTGGGCGCCTCGTTCCGAATAGACACGCGAGCGCGCTATAGCCGCATGACCAGCAGGGAAAGCAAATGGGTGCAGTGCGCATGGCTTCACTCATGTAGTTCAGACGGGAGGCGCCTATCGAAATAACAGTCGCAAGGCAAATCGCATTTTCGTCAAATGACTTTAGTGAACAGGAATGAATGAAATGAAAGGGAACAAAATCTTACTCCGAGTTCTATTGCTGCTGGCTGTTTTGGCGCTTGGTTTTGGCGCGATGACAACTGTCGCGCAGGACGACTTGACGCACGTGAGGCTGGGCATGACACCCTTCCAGGACATGCTGGCGATTGTAGTCGGCGAAGAACAGGGCATTTACGACCAGGTCGGTATTGACCTGGAGTTTATCCATCTCCCTTACGAAGCGGTGACAGAAGCCGTAGCGGCTGGCTCGCTCGATCTCGGCTCCATCTGTGAAACGACGGTGGTGACCAGTTGGGACGCCTTCCCGCATCAACGTCTGGGCAATATCTTCTATACCTTCGAGGGCTCGGCGATCATGGTGCGCCCGGAATCGGGCATGTCAACATACGAGGAGAATCTCGCTTCAATGGGCGATCATTCCGCGGCTTTGGCGGCGACAGTTTCTCAGCTTGAAGGCCTGGATGTGCTCACGACCAAAGGCACCGATATGGAAATGGGCGTTGGCGCGGCGCTGGCCGCCGGCGGCCTGGATATCACCGATGTCAACATTATCGATCTCAATCCGGACGACGGCTTGGCAGCCTTCCTCACCGGCGAGGCTGATGCCTATCTGGGCGGCTTGCCGCAACGCTTCCGCCTGGTCAAGGAAGGCATGAAGACCCTGGTCACCGCGCAGGACGTCGGTTCGCAAGCAGTCATCCTCTGCGGCTTCCTGACCACGGCCGACTACGTTGAATCGAACTTCGATACCTTGGTCGACTTCGCCAAAGGCACCTTCTTGACCCTGCAATATGTCAATGCCAATCAGGATGCCGCTTTCGGACGTATTGCGGAACTGCTGAATTCCATGACCGGCGCCCAGATGACCATCGGGGACATCAAGAACCTCTGGAACAAGATCGAATTCTTCCCCACCACCGGTGCCGAAATGTACTGGCTCTTGGTCAGCCCGGAGGGCAACCGCTATTGGCGGCCGCGCATGGAATTTGTCTACGACTTCTACGCCGGCCTGGGCAGCGTCGAAAGCGAGATGGACTTCGACGAAGTCTTCACCTTTGCCAAGGTGCTCGAGGCATACATGGCCGAACACGAACCCGATGCCTGGGCAGTCATCCAAAGCCAGTCCGGCTAATCCGGAGGTTTTACGACGCGGCGAGCGACCGGGGCGTCCCGGTTGCTCGCCCGCCAACATAAGCCGCGCGGCGCGTAACCGGCCAAAAAATCCGCCGCGCTCTCACAATAATACAAGCCTGATCGTCGCCTGAGCGACGCTGTTTAATTGTTTAGAGGAGATGACGATGACTTATCGCGTTCATTGGATGAATACCGGGGAGATTGAGGTCAGCTTGGGGGTCAGCTTGCTGGGCAATGGATACAATCCGCATGTGCCCGGCGGCCAGGTGCTCCCTTATGGATACCGCGAAAGTTTCGAGCGCCCGGATGGAACGACAGGTACGGGCACTATGGTGCCGATTCCATTTTATTACATCGAGGGAACCAAGCAAAATATCATCATTGATACCGGCACCAATATCGATACCTGCCGCGAAGGCGAAAAACTGACTGAAGCCTACGGCGGCAGGCAATACTGGTACCACACCGAAGAGCAAGACGCGCGCGCCCAGTTGAGCCGCCTCGGCGTGACGCCGGAAGAAGTCGATATCGTCATCATGACGCATCTGCACCTGGACCATATCGGCAATACGACACTCTTCCCCAACGCCCGCTTCATCGTGCAGCGAGACGAGTTAGCCTGGTTCATGGCGCCACCGGTCGCCAGCGCCTTTTACTATCCGGAATTACGGCATTACTTGCTTGATGTGATGGACCAGGTAGACTGCATTGAAGGTGATATGCAGGTGGAACCGGGACTCGATCTGGTGCTGGTCGGCGGCCATACGCCCGGCAGCATGGTGGTGGTGATCGAAACTTCGGGCGGCAAGGTCGCCTTGGTCGGCGACTTTTATTACAACTACGTCAACATGGAACTGGATTGGCCGCCCGGCGCCTACTGGGACCTGGGACAATGGCTGCGCAATTCCCTGCGAATCAAGAGCCTGGCCGATATCGTCATACCCAATCACGATTACCGTTACATGGAACTGTACCCGGACAAGATCATCGAATGAAATGACTGACCAGGCTGTTTGCGCCTCGCGCAGCCATGGGTCGCGTAAACACTCACCGTCGACACTGACCGTCGGGCGATCCAGCGGATCGCCCCTACCGGCTGTCAGGTGATTGCTGTTCTCAATTTCAACCGACTTGCATACACTGCCCGAGCAGCGGGCGCTTTTTGCCAACTCGCTCGCCGCCGCTCCCGCTAGCCCGCGAGCCTATGTCGAAACCGCGACCATATAGTCGCCTTTTGTGCCCCGCCTTGCGCTATCCTTTGTTTGCAGCACACACAGCCTCCCGGCCCAAGCCGCCGCTTTTTAATCCATGCGCCCGGCCTAAACGAAACGACATTGTCCAAAAAGAGGCGCTAATGTCCGAAAAATATTTTTTCTTTGCCCGACATTCAGACAAAGAGGGACGAACTTCAAACCCAAATCTACGCCGATCTCTAGGCATCTCCTATGATGAAAATTGTAGGGGCGACCTATCAGACGCTGTTGAAAAACTGGGTTCAATAAGTGTAAATCGCCGGACATAGGACCGA
>WTGF01000110.1 GCA_011525385.1 Chloroflexota bacterium
ATGAGCATCATGTTGGGCTCAAAAGTGGCTCTTGGCAAAGAAAACAGGGGCGACCAATCTGGTCGCCCGAAAATCGCCGAAATCTATTCGGGTTTTGCGGCGATATCGCGCCTGATGAAAAGGTCTCCGCTCTTCAGCGGGTCAAACGGGCGGAGCAAAAGCGCTGACCCATGCCTTAGTCAAAGCCCCAGCGCTGCATCCTTGCCAAAATATCGCGCAAATGCTCGTAGCGCTTGCGCCGCTCGGCGACGGTCAGCTTGTTCCATTTCTTGCGCGTCATTTCTCGGTCGATGCGACGCAGGTTGCGCTCGAAGGGGGTATCTTGATTTTCTTGAAGCGCCGGAAAATCCGACAATTCTCGTCTGAGCCGGCTGATTGACCAAGGCCGAGACAAGCCGGTTTCGCGGTCGATGTCGCCGTCGGCGGCTTTGCGGAGCCAGCGACCTTGCTCCGCCGTTTCAAGATGAGCCAGCAACTTGTGATGTCCAAATGACAGTTTGTCGGTACGTACCGAAAAATGCACATTCCGCGCGACGTAGCGGTAGTCGTAGAGCGTCTTCACTTCGTAATTCAGCGCCTTGGCGATTTCTTCATGCCGTCCCCACTGCTTCATTTCACCTTGTAAGAGCCAGTCTCCAATCAGCCACTGTATGGAATGGTCCAGCCGAAAGAGCAATTGGCCCAGCAGCTCCCAATTCCGCTTATTCCTGGATAGGCCGGCGGGATCGATTCCTAGCGCTGTCAGGCGATACTCGTAGGCGCGGATGGAACCGTCTCCAACCACCGCGACTTCCGCCGCAGCCAGGTTCGTCGCTTCGATACCCCCGAACCACTGATCCACCGGCTCGCTGCCGGACGCGCCAAAGGTAGCGCCCGCCACTTCTTCATACGACACGCGCGGCAGGTCCTCCAGTTTCGGCAGCGCCGGTTTGGAGCGATCACGATTTCGTCGGCTTGACATGTTTGATTGCCTCCAGGAATTTCTTCAGGAGATTCCAGCCATGCCGGGCGGCGGGCGATCCGGGCGCATAATTCCAGATCGTGCGATGCACGCGGCTGCTTTCTGTCCAGATGGTCGATTGCGGGATCGGATCCCAGACCAGATCCCCGTAGGTCTCTTTCAGTTCTTCCAGATTGTCCCGATGTTCAAGCGTGCCATGACGATAGATGTTCGGCAGAATTCCCAGGTTGGCGATGGGCGCAAAGTTGAATTGACCCCGGTAGCGCTCGTTCTCTTGGCGATGCATGAAGCTGTTCTGCAACCCGCGAAAACTGAGGTATTCGCATTTGCTTGGATACAGAATCGCATCGGTCGCCAAATAGATCGCGCCATGCAGCAGCGACGGCGTCGGCGAGGTATCGACAATCACAAAATCGACGGTGTCTTTCAGTTCGGTGAAGCGTCGGACGAATGCCAGCGCATCCTTTGAATTGCTAGCGATACTTTGCGTTTCCACATTCGACGGCAACAGGAAGAGCTGCCCTTTCACCTCGCGCTTTGCATACTCGTAAATCTCCGGATTGACAAAGCGCAGGACATCCCGAAAGGGATTGTTGCGAACGATCAGATCATAAAGCCCGGGAGCTTGTTCGAAACCCATGGTCTCTGTCAAAGATCCCTGCGCGTCAGCATCTACCGCGACCACGCGAAAGCCAGCAACCGCTAACCCGGCCGCCACGTGAAAGGCGATAGTGGTCTTCCCAACTCCGCCTTTTTCATTGAGAAGCGTGACGATTCTCACAGAGGCCAGCCTAAATTTCAATTACTCAGTACGCAAATTATCCAGGTTAATTTCGCTAGTTGATTTTACAGTATAAATCAAAATAGGGTCAGCATAGATTAACCGCAACAGCCGCTCGGCGCGTAACCGGCGAAAAGGACTCCCGCGCTCACGGAAGATAATGAACGCAACCTACGCCGGGCAACTCGCCCTGGAGTCCTCCCTACAATATCCTCACCCTAGGCCACGCGTTGCGGGTTTGACCGCTGCCAGTTCGCTGGTTCGGGCGCAGCGACGCTCCCCTTCTCCCCTTGTGGGAGAAGGGGTTGGGGGATGAGGGGTTACGAACTGCGCCTGACTACGATGTCCGCCAGCGATTTTTTCTCGATGACCGGCGCCTTGGCATCCTCCGCTGGATAGCCGACCGGGATCAGAACATAGGGCCTTTCATTGGGCGGCCGCTCCAGTATCTCGCGCAGGAATTGCATGGGGCTGGGCGTATGCGTCAATGTGGCCAGCCCGGAAATATGCAGGGCGCTCAGCAGGAAGCCGACGGCGATGCCAACGGATTCTTCGCTGTAATAGTGTTTCACTCTCCGTTCCTCGCCCGTCGCTTCATCCAACGCCACCCCATAGGCTTGCCGAAAGACCACGATCAAATAGGGCGCGTCTTCGATATGCGGCTTGCGCCAGTCGGTGCCCAGATGCGCCAGGGCTTCCAGCCATTCCTGACTCATGCGTCGCTGGTAACTCTCTTTTTCTTCCGCTTCCGCGGCGATGCGAATCGCGCGTTTGACCGCCGGATCGCTGACAAGGACAAAGGTCCAGGGCTGCTGATTGGCGCCGGAAGGGGCGGAACCCGCGACCTTGAGCGCGTTGTCGATCAATTCATAAGGAACCGTCCGCGAGGAGAAATCGCGCACCGTTCGCCGCGTCAACATCCGTTTTGTGAAAACCCGCGAGCGTCGCAATTGCTCGTCGACCTCCATCGTTTCGAAGTTCAAGCTCTCGAATCGCGCCTCGATCGTCATGGCAGACACTTTCTAATCTATAATTGGGAATCAGAAGACATCCAGGTCATTTGCGCTGACTACCGGTCCTTCATAACTTGCCCCAATCTCGCCGAGGAGATCGGCCGCCGTCCTCCCCCAAAATAGCTGATGATAGAGAACCAGCAGACCCGGGTGAATCTCCTTTGCCAAGTCCGCCAATTCCTCGGTTGAGGTGTGCACAGTGCTGTGATAAGCCTGCCAGGCCGGCGGTCGACTAGCGAATTGAGCCGACGAATACACCTCGTGTACCAGGATATCGGGGGCGCGGGCCCAATCCGCGAATCCTGCTACGGGCTTGGTATCGCCCGAAATAACAATCGTCTTGTCCGGCGTGACAAACTTGTAGCTGAAAGCCTCCATATCGCCGTGATCGGCCCGGGTGGCATAGACCCGCACGCGATCATCGGCGTAGACCTGTCCAGCTTGAACCGCCCTGACATCTGCCATAAATCCGCCAGGTGACGCGGGATGCGCGCTTATGTGCTCGTGGGTATTAACACTGTAGGCGTCTTGAATATGCTCGACCATATCCTTCAAGCCCCGCGGACCGAAAGCGACGACCTTCTCTTCTCGACCATGTATCCAGGGCGTGAAGAGCAGATCCGGCAAACCGACCGTGTGATCGGCGTGGAGATGCGTCACGAACAAGTGCGTCAGGTCGACCGTCGACCAGTTGATAATCCCGGCCGCGCGCGCTTCGACGACGCGTTGCACGACGCCGTGACCGCAATCGACCAGATAGGGGCAATCGTCAACGGTGATGGCCAGGCCCGAACCCGCGCGATCGGCTTCGGCATTGGGCGTCCCGCTGCCCAGGATGACCAACTGCGTCCGGCTCATGACAGCCAGCGCCGCCGCAGATAATGAATCTTCTCCATCAGATGATCCGGTCCGCCACCTTCGTGATCATTGTAATAATAGACCTTGATGTCCTTTGGCCCCGAGACATGGTTGTACGAGGCGAAAACGGTCGAGGCCGGGCAGATCGTATCCATCACGCCCACGGAGTAGAGCGCTTCCGCTTTCATGCGCGCGGCGAAGTTCACGCCGTCAAAATAGCTGAGCGTCTCGAAAACCCGGTCAATTTTCTCGCGGTGAATCTTGAGATAGCGCGCGATTTCCGGATAAGGATCGCGGGGCGTGATCTCCACAGCGCGCCGAAAATTGGACAGGAAGGGCACATCTGGCATGCATACCGCTACATCCGGCATCAGTCCCGCGGTCGAGACCGACAGCGCCCCGCCTTGGCTGCCCCCGGTCACCGCAATGCGCGCCGGGTCGACTTCGTCGCGGCTGCGAATGGCATCGACTGCCCGCACAGCATCGACGTACACGCGACGATAATAATAAGTCTCCGGATCCAGGATGCCCTGCGTCATGAAACCCGGCGTGAAAGGATTTGCGCCATTGGGCATATCGGGCGTGTCCCCGCGCAGAAAGGCGCTGCCCTGGCCGCGCGTATCCATCACCAGATAGGCGAAGCCCGCCGACGGAAACGCCAGCCAGTCCACCGGAAAACCCCGTCCGCCGCCGTATCCGATGTATTCGACCACGCCGGGCAGCCGACCCCGCGCCCCGCGCGGCAGCATATACCAACCTTTGATGCGGTCGCCGTTGAATCCCGAAAAACTCACATCAAAAACATCCAGCGTTTCCAAGCCGGCATCGACCGGCTCAAAGACGGCCTTCAAATCCTGAGCGCGCGCCTCTCCCAAACTGCGCGCCCAAAAAGCGTCGAAATCCGCCGGCTCCTCGCGCTCGGGGCAATAGACGCGCATCTCTTCTAGCGACATGTCCAGCAAGGGCATCGTCAGTCTCCTTTGATCGTATTCCGTAGGTCAGACGATTATAGCGATGATCGGCTCATAAGCGTATGCGCGCGCCTTACGCACCCTGAGCCCGACAAGGTTCGTTTTCATCGAAAACCGTCGGGGCGACCTATCAGGGCGCCCGAAACACACGCCACTGAATGCTCAGTAGTACCAATCAAGCCATGCGAAAAAATCTCATCTGTAGCGAAACTTCCGGATCTATTCCCAGTCCCGCCAAACGCGCTCCCCCTCCCGAAGGTCAGTGTCTACGCGACCCATTGCAATGGGGAAGGGGCCGGGGGCTGGCGTAGAATTTCAACAGCGACTAATCTGGTCGCCTGAATATCATCCCACTGTGCCCTCGGCGCCTCTGTGCTGTATTGTCCTTGCACGACTGACTACACGTGACTAGGAAACTGTAGACCAAAATCGAAAAACGCGACCATATAGTCGCCATTGCCGTCTCAGATTCTGCTAAGCTCAACTCATGACTGCCTGCGCCCGCATCCCAATCCGTCGCATCAAACGGCAAATTGACATAAAAGCAGTTTTTTGTGTCCGAAAAAACTTTGGTGTCGGTCATAAAAACGGACGCAAAATCGCCATGTCTCTCTGTGCGCGGAATTTCAAAAGGCATTCTAACCAGCGATTTATGGACTCTTTTCGCTTTAATCTCCGCTCGACTTGCTTATCCAGGATGCTTTTCTCGGACCATCAAAAAGGGCGAGCCACCGGCTCGCCCCTCGCTGGAACCAGGTTAATTATGTGTAACTCGGCATATGGTCGGCAAATAATTGCCACATGCGGCCAATGGCGGCGGGCAGTGTCGACCCGCCCTGCGCGCTTTAACGAGCGAATTGTCGCCGCAAATTGCCAAACTGCCGAAAAAAGTTTTTCACCGGCGGCAAGCCGGCAATCTGCTGCCCGGAGAGATGGCGACGGTTGCTGTTCGCACAGCGGAATGTATAATCTTCTATCCGACGCTGGATATATCGATATGAATGGCGAAACGAGCGAGATGCAATTGCCGGGCAAACGATACTATCTGAGCGAGGTCTATCCCCGCTTGAGCCTCCCGCTGTCGGATGCCTACCCGCTGGTCCGCTTGGAAAAGGCGGCCGGCTATCATCCCCTCGGCTCGCACCCGCTGCTGATGCTGGTGGCATTGACCGGCACGGGCAAATCGACAACCTTGGCCTGCTTGCGGCGTATCTTGGGACCTTCGGGCCTGGGACTCATTCCCTCGCGGCGCGAACTGGCCGACTGGATCGCGCTGCCGATGATGCAAACGCTGAACGGGGAAGAAATGCTCCCGGTTGCTGATCGCCCCCGGCGCTTTGCCTATACCAGATCCTTTGCCCAACGCGTGCCCGGCGGCATGGCGGCGGTCTTTTCCTGGTTGTATCTGGCCGATAGCTATAGCGACCTGGTCATTGCCGAAGGCATCCGCGGCGGGAACGAGATCCGCCATGCGCTGACGCGATTTCCCGCCTGGCAAATCGTCGAGTTGACGCTGGATCCCTTGACGCGGCTGCGCCGCTTGAGCGAACGGCGCGACCGCTTCGATCGCGCTGCCGGCGCTGCCGATCTGTCCTTCCTGCCCTGCCAACTGCGTGAGGAAGCGGGAGCGATGCTCGCGGCGGGCGAGATCGACGCCAAGGCGATAGCGATCATGGGGGCGGAGGTGAATAATTATGGATTATTACCATTCGCGGCGGGCGATCAATATCCCAATTATCATCGTATAGCCGTGGACGAAAGGAGCCCGGACGAGGTCGCGCGGGAAGTGGCGGAGATTGTGGAAGCGATTGCAAATGCTCAAAGTTAAAGATCTAAGGGCCCTGCCCTTTGAGATTCCGCTGAAAGGGTCCTTGAAGTGGGGCCGGTCGGATGAGTTGCGGGCGCTGAAGCACGTCTTGATTCGCGTCGAATTGTCGGACGGCAGCGTCGGCATCGCCGAAGCGACGCCCCGCCCCAGCATCTATGGCGAGACGCAAGCCTCGATCGCCGCCATTGTGGAAATGCATCTGGCGCCGCTGCTAAAAGGCGCGGCCTTGGGGTCCTTTCAATGCGTCGCCGATATCAGCGCCCGGATGGACCTGATCAAGAACAACAATACAGCCAAGGGCGCGACCGACATGGCGCTGCATCAAGCGCTTTGCCGCGCCACCGGGACGACGCTTGTCAAACATCTCGGCGCTACGCGCGAACGCATCCGACTCAGTTATATCGTGAGTACCGGCGAGACGGACGCGGTCCTGGCGGATGTAGAGGGCGCCTATCGCTCTGGCCTGCGCGTCTTCAAGGTGAAAATCGGCAAGGACATCGCGGGAGAAACCGAGACCATTCGCGGGCTTGTCGAGCGTTTCCCGGCCGCTCAATTCTATGTGGATGCCAATCAGACGCTGGACGAGGACGGCGCGGCGGGCATATTGAATGCGCTATACGACTTGGGACTGATCCATTGTGAAGAGGCGCTGCCGGTGGAACGCCTCCGCGCGCGACAGGCATTGCGGAGGGAATGCCGTATGCCGATCATTGCCGATGACTCGGCATTTACGCCGAAGGATCTAGGGCGAGAGCTGGCATTTGATACCTTTGACATCCTCAATATCAAGACAGCGCGAACCGGTTTCTCGGCTTCAAGGGCGATGTTGGGGACCTGCGTGAAAGCGGGCAAAGAGGTGATGGTGGGTTCGCAGGCCAGTTCGCTGCTGGGTTGCTTGCATGCCGCTGCATTTGCGGCGCAGAGGGCTGTCACCTGCGCCAGCGAATGCAGCTTTTTCTTGAAGACGGACGCGGATTTGTCCCTCGCGCCAACCATCAAGGATGGCTGGCTTTCCCTGACGGACGCGGAAGCGGCATTGGAGGGACTCATCGAGGCTTCGATTTGACACTGCCGAAGCAGCTCGACGCGGCAGCGTCGACCAAAAACGCGAAGAGAATGAGGAGATTAAGCGATGAAAATACTGATTATGACGGATATGGAAGGCGTCAGCGGCATTGTCGCCTGGAGCCAGGTCAATGGCGGCGCGCCCATGTATGAAGAGGGTCGCAAGCTCTATACCGAGGAGATCAATGCGGCCGTGCGCGGCGCCAAGAGAGCCGGCGCGGAGGAAATCGTGGTGGTCGACTGCCACGGCGCCGGCGGCGACTGGTCCTTCAATTCCCTGGTCCCGGAACTGCTGGATGTCAACTGCACCTGGGTCGCGCATCATGCCTGGTCGCGTTACACCGAATTGCTGGAAGAAGGCGCCGACGCCTGCCTGCTGGTGGGCATGCACGCCCGCAACAACACGGCGGATGGCGTCATGTGCCATACCATATCGACGGTCAAGTGGCACAATCTCTGGTTCAATGACGATCTGGTAGGCGAAGTCGGCGTCAACGCCGCGCTTTGCGGTCATTACGGCTGTCCGGTGCTGCTCGTCACCGGGGACGAGGCGGTTTGCCGTGAAGCGACCGGGCTATTGGGCGAGGGATTGACGACCGTCGCGGTGAAAAAAGGTTTGAGCAGATATTCCGCTCGGCAGATCCCGCCAGTGCGCGCGCGAGAGATGATCGAGGACGGCGCTTTCCGCGCCTTGGAGGACCTGAATGCGGTTGCGCCCTACGTACTGGCCTCTCCCGTGACCATCACTGTTGAGGTCGACCAGGTGGAAAAGATGGAGGAATTCCGCGGCCGGCCGGGCGTAGAACTGGACCGCAAATTGCAGAAGGTATACAGCCGCGCCGAAAACTGGATGGGCGCCTGGGACCAAATCTGGCACTGGTAACGCCGGCTACAGATTGTATTGCTTGACCAACGTGGCTATCTGCTTCTCAGTTTGCTCGAGCAAGCGTCGTGTCATCGCCAGGCCGGAGTTCTGCCCTTTGTCTTCCATATTGTCGATCTTCTGACGCAGCTTTTCCGCAGCGCTGAATAGCTGACGCAGCTTGTCGGCGCTTTCTTTGGGCAAGCCTGTCAAGTCGGGCGGCTCAGCGATCACTCTAGCAAGCCTCGCTGACTTGCCGCCCGTGGATCCTTTGGCGGCTTGGACCGCGCTCTTCTTGCCCGGTTGGCTCCCCTGTTGGCGCTTCTGGCTTTCCAGGACCTTGGTGGAAACGCCGGTGGACAACACGGTGATGCCACCCAATTGCTCATCATAGATGGCGCTGCCTTCGACGATAAGCATGTCTTCTTCGTTTTCCAGCGGCTTCTCCACTTTCCGCCAGTGTCGCAGCCCCATGAAAACGTAGTATTTGGTGACATCCCGGACGCTGTCGA
The DNA here is from genome assembly GCA_011525385.1 of Chloroflexota bacterium. Classification (GTDB taxonomy): domain Bacteria; phylum Chloroflexota; class Anaerolineae; order Aggregatilineales; family Phototrophicaceae; genus UBA6055. Next base: position 8,852 of record WTGF01000110.1, read on the forward strand.
AGGGCGGCACGCCCTTTGGGTAGGGAGGCGCTTTGACCGCGCGCTGTTCGATGACCGTCATGACGCTGCTGCCCTCGATATGCAGCGCGCCGGGGCGACCGATCAAAGTCACCGTCAGGTTATTGATCTGGCCGGGCTGCTCACGCAGCGCTTCCATGTGCGCGACGCGCTCTCCCCAATCGATACCCGGCGGCATGATGGAGCCGTCGCCGTGTTTGCCGAAATTGGGGAAGATCCGCGCCCGCAACTCCGGATCCATCTGGCCTTTCGCCAGGAAGAAAAATACGCCGCCTTTGCTGCGCCGCCGTTTTTTGTCCTGGGTCAAGAGCCCGCCTGCGGCTTCTGCCGCTTCGGTCTCCGCCATGATCTTGGTGACAAAGGCCGGACCACATTTCTCGATCATCTGAGCGATCTGTCGGGTGGGCTTGGCATGCTTTTCGCCGAGTTCGTCGCCGATTTGCTTTGCCAGCTTCTCGATCTCGTCTACGGGAATCGTCGGCCCGGGGGTCTCTTCGATTTCGGGATTTACAGTTCTGTTCTTGTCTGCTTGCACGTGTCACCCGCCTTCGCGCCAACGCGGACGGCAACAATAGCTCCTGTCCGGTTCATCTTGGCATCACAGTAATTAGTCTACGGGCAAACATCGCTAAAGACAACATTGCCCTCAACTACATGGCTGTCGCGATTAGGAAGCTATCAAGGTGAATGCCCATCCCAAGACCAGGAGCAGGCCGAATTGCCCGTGCAGTTTGGCGGTGCGCCCCTGCGCCTGGTGTAAGAGAGGCACTGCGCGGCTGCTGTTGAAGATGCGAATGAGGCGAATGGCCTCGGGCAAGGTGATCAGAGTCAAAAGCGTGGCGAGGGGCAGAAGGCCGGCGACTATAACCAGCGCCTGCGCGATATAAGCGCCCAAGACCAGGAAGATGTATTCGGCGCGGGCGAAGCGAATGCCGAAGATGACAGCCAGCGTGCGTTTGTTGACGGCGCGGTCGGCATCCATATCGCGGATGTTATTCGCGTGCAGGATGGCGGCGACCATCAGAGCGATCGGTGTAGAAATCAGGCTGAGTTCGCTAATGCGGGCCTCTGTGACAGCGGGCGACATCACGTAATAAGCGCCAACAACGATGGCGGGACCCATGAAGATGGCGACGGCGATCTCTCCCAAACCGTGATAGGCCAGCGGAAAGGGACCGGCCGTATAGCTGATCGCGACCAGCACACCGCCAATGCCGATGATCCAAAGCAGGGGACCGCTCCCCGCCAGAAGCAACAGGCCAACCAGGCATCCGGCAAGAGTCGTGATAACGGCGCCGTTACGGACGCTGGCAGGCGCGAGGATCTTGTTCTTGATGGTCATGCCTTGACCAGCTTGCTTGAGCCGGTCGGCGCCGCGTCGGAAGTCCATGTACTCGTTGATCAAGTTGGCGGCGCTTTGCAGCAAGAGCGTACCGATCAGCGCCAACAAGAAAACCGGCGCGTCAAAGGCGCCATCGCCCAGCGCTGCGATGCCAGCCAAGCCCATCGGCACATAGGTAGCGGTGAAGACGCGCGGACGGAGCGCTTGGTACCAGGCTTCTGCGGTTGCTCGCTGCATGTCCATTCCATCCGGGCTATGCCGAACTGCTTCCAGTATAAGTGATTGAGCCGCCATTTGCAGGCTTGTCGCTTAGACCTTGACGATGAGTTCCCGCGCTGGCGTGTATAATCGACTGTTGAGAGAGGCAAAAGGCAACGCACTTGAAAGTTTTGACAGTTGCCGCGACCGACCGCCTCGGCGGAGCGGGTATCGCGGCCTATCGCACCCATCGGGCTTTGCTGGACGCCGGCATTGAGGCGCAGATGCTGGTCTGGCGCAAGACGACCTCGGACCCGAGCGTTCATCGCTTGGCGACGCGGCTCAACCTGCGGGCGCGGGCGCGGCGAAAGTTCGCGGCGCGTCGTCACAGTGGCCTGCTAAAGTCGAATCCGCGTGTACCAGGCGGCGCTTACTGGAGCTTGAACCTGTTCGGATACGCCATTGCACCTGTGATCAACGCCTTCGACGCCGATATCGTGCATTTGCATTGGCTGGGCGACAACTTTTTGCCGATTCAGCAACTCGCGTCAATCAAGCAGCCGCTTGTCTGGACCTTGCACGATATGTGGGCCTTTACCGGTGGATGTCACTATGCCGGTGACTGTATGCGCTTTGTGGAAACTTGCGGGAACTGCCCGCAACTGGCCGATCCAAGGCGCGATGACATCAGCGCGCGGGTCAACAAACAGAAGCGGGGCGCCTGGGAGCAGGTCCCGCTTACCGTTGTCTGCCCCAGCAGATGGCTGGCGGACTGTGCCGGCCAAAGCGCCGTCTTGCGGAACAAGCGCATAGAGGTCATCGCCAATCCCATTGATACCTGCGCGTTTAAGCCGCTGGACCGGCGGGAAGCGAGGTATGCCTTCAACTTGCCGCTGGACAAAAAGCTGGTTCTGTTTGGGGCAGTTGACGGCACTGCGGATCCGCGCAAGGGCTTTGCATACCTGCGCGAGGCATTGAGCGTCTTCTCGGAGAGCGATGGCGTGGAATTGGTCATATTCGGCGCGGACAATGAGGACAATGGAGGCTTAATAGAGCTTGATATTCCCATGCACCGAACGGGCATTCTCCGCGATAACGTGAGCTTGAACCTGCTGTATTCCGCCTGCGATGTTTTTGTTCTGCCGGCATTGCAGGATAACTTGCCCAACACGCTGCTGGAAGCGCTGGCCTGCGGGACGCCTTGCGTCGCATTCGATACCGGCGGTATCGGCGATTTGCTGCAGCATCAAGAGAATGGGTATCTCGCACAATTGGCGGATGCCGCGGATTTGCGACGCGGCATTGAATGGTCGCTGGCGCAAGAATGGTGGCCGGAACGGATCCATCAGCAGGTGGCCGAACGATATGCTGCCGATCTCATCAGCGAGCAGTATATCGGGCTCTATCAATCGATACTTGGCGATCTCTCATGAGCGGAATCCCAGGCATAAGTTTTGGACTCATCGTACTCAATGGCGAGCCATTCATCCGCTATACCTTGCGCGCGATCTATCCCTACGCGGGGGAAATCATCGTGGTCGAAGGCGCCACGCCCGGTGCGCGAAATATCGCGACCCCCCAGGGCCATTCGCTTGATAACACCCTCGAAACCCTGTACGACTTCAAAACGACTGAAGACCTCGACGACAAGCTGCAAATCGTCACCCGCGACGGTTTCTGGAGCGAAAAGGACGAGATGTCGCAAGCCTATGCCGAGCGCGCCAGCGGCGACTATCTTTGGCAAGTTGATGTCGATGAGTTTTATCGACCTGCGGACATGGAAACCGTGCTGGGGATATTGAAGGCGGACCCGAGCATTACGGCGGTATCCTTTGACACCATCACCTTTTGGGGCGCCCCCTCGTACACTGTCGATAGCTGGTACCTGCGGCGCGGCGCTGCCGAATACCATCGCTTGTTCAAGTGGGGCGCAGGTTATCGCTACCTGACGCACCGTCCGCCGACCGTGCTGGACCAGGAGGGCTGCGACCTGCGCGAAGGTCACTGGGTTCGCGGGGCGGACTTGCGGAAGCGCGGCATCCGCATGTATCACTATTCGCTGCTGCTGCCCAAGCAGGTGCTGGAAAAATGCGAGTATTACAACCGCGCCGAGTGGGCGCAAAGACAGGGCGCTTTGGATTGGGCGCATGAAGTCTATCTGTCGCTGCGGCGTCCCTATCGCGCGCATAACGTCGACGAATATCCCGGCTGTCTTTATCGTTACCGGGGCGAGCATCCGCCGCAGTTGATAGAAATGTGGCGTGACATCGGCGCGCCAGACAGCCCTTACGAGATACGTCCCAGCGACGATATCGAAGCCTTGCTTGATTCCTGGACTTACCGAATTGGACGCTGGCTGGTGATGCGCGCCGATCGACCGGCGCGAATCCTGAAAATTCTGAGGCGGCGCCTGAGGCAAGCGCTGGCGCGCTCTACGCCGCGCACGCTCAAAGACTTCCTCAAGCGACGCTGATGCGGCAATCGAATTTATCGGCGAATTGCGGTATGCTCTGTGACACTATCGAAGCGAGAAAAGAGCGACCCGAGATGAACGCCCATACGCACGCAACCTTGATCGAGCAAGACCGGCAGCAATTGCATCCCATGTACCATCCCTCTCGGACTGAGAACGCCGTCATGGTGGAGAAGGGCGATGGCGTCTGGCTGTATACGACCGATGGCCGCAAGATTCTTGATTCCATGGCCAGCCTCTGGAATGTGAACATTGGCTACGGCAATCACGAGTTGGCGCAAGTCGCTTATGAGCAGATGTTGGATATTGCCTACAGCTCGGGCTTCGCCGGCATGACGAATCCGCCCTCGGCGGCCTTGGCGGACAAGCTGGCCGGCTTCTTCCGCCCCAATATGAATTTCACCAATTTCACCTCCGGCGGTTCCGAATCCAGCGATACCTCATTCAAGACGGCGCGTTTTTATTGGTATCAACTGGGCAAGGTGAAGAAGACCAAGATCATTTCACGCTTGACCGGTTATCACGGGATGACGCTGGCTGCCACAAGCGCGACGGGTATGAGCAAGTTTCACACCATGTTTGGCGGCGTGATGCCCGGCTTCATTCATGTGCGCAATCCCAACCCCTATCGCTATGAGGGCGAGCTACGTGATGGCGAAACGGTGGCGGGGGCGGCGGCGCGCGAATTGGAAGAGGCGATCCTGCGCGAAGGACCGGACACGGTAGCGGCCTTCATCTCCGAGCCGATTCAGGGCGCGGGCGGCGTCATGATCGCCGATGAAGGCTACTACGATCTGGTGGCGGCGATTTGCAAGAAATACGAGGTATTGTTCATCGCTGATGAAGTGATCTGCGGATTCGGGCGCACCGGCAACTGGTTCGGCTGCGACGCCTATGGCATCAACCCCGATATCATGCAATTCGCCAAAGGCGTGACCAGCGGCTATATGCCGCTCGGCGGCATTCAGGTGACCGATGAGATCCGCGATGTGATCAATGGCGCGCCGGATGATCAGAGCTGGATGCACGGCTACACTTATTCGGGTCATGCGGCGGCCTGCGCCGTCGGCATCGCCAATATCGACATCATCAAGCGCGATGGCTTGCTGGAGAACAGCCGCGTGATGGGCCAGCGGCTTCTGGAGGGCTTGGGTGCGCTGGTTGACGAGTTCCCGAATATCGACAACGCGCGCGGACTGGGCTTGATGGCGGGCATTGATGTGGTCCAGAGCAAGGAGAGCCGCGCAGGCGATCCCGACACGGCGGAGAAGATCAGCGCTGCGGCCCTGGAGATGGGCTTGCGGGCCCGCCCGATTGGTCCCGCGATCGCCTTTGCGCCCCCGCTCTGCATCACGGCGGACGAGGTCGATATCATCATCAATACCATGGGCGACGCCATCACGCGGGCGAGTGGGTAGGACCTGCGCACCGCTTCACATTTCACCCCCACCCCCATCAAGAGCTGAGGAGCGGACAGGTTTTTCTACCCCATCCCCGGCCCTTCCCCGAAGCATCAGGGAAGGGTGACTCGCCATTGGATTCGGGATTTAACTTGCTGAAATTCACGAAAATGGACATATATACCATCCGCTTGTGGCGCGCTCCCCCTCTCCGATGCTTCGGGGAGGGGGCCGGGGGGTGGGGTTGGCCTTGAGATTTGCGCGATATTCAAGCCTGTCCTGTCCTCAGCCGTGAGGCGGAGGGGGGGTAGTGTATCCATTTCGGTTGAAATAGAAATGACGTGAAAACCAATTCATGAACTCAACCCGACTTGATTGCGACTCTGAAACGAGATTGGCGAGATACGATTGCCTTCTTCCGCGTCCTGCAACGATACCCGAAATGGCCACACACGGCTTTAAGAACGACCAGCCTCTTGGAACGAGTCAATCGCATGTTAAGACGACTTTTCCGCCCCAAAGGCGCCTTTCACTCGAGGGCGGGCTTAATCGCTACTGTTGCCCGTGTGCTTAATCCATATCGGCTTATTTCTATTTCAACCGAAAGGGATACGCTACCGGAACAGGGCAATCGCTTCAAATTATTTTAACCACCGAGGACACCGAGAACACCGAGATTTAACCGCGAGCCTGTCAAAATGGAGGCGATGCAGGGCGACATACCATGTCGCCCGAAAGCGCAAAGCCCTGTAGCATCGGGCGACCAGATTGGTCGCCCCTACGTTTCGTTAGATTTATGCGACATTCGACGGTTATTGAATTTGAAGCGATTGCCCTGGCTACCGAATAGTCCTGTGGTCTACAGCGCTGGGGATGTGTTAAACTGTAGCTGGACGTTCGATGACCTGTCACAATTAATGATGTTGCGTAAGTTACTTCTACTGGCTCCGCTCTTGGTCATCTCCCTATCACAAGTACATGCGCAGGGAGGATTGTCCCTCACGACGGTTGTTGAGGGTTTGTATCATCCGGTTGGCATGGCGCTTTTGCCCGATGGTTCGGTGCTGGTATCGGAAATGGGCAGCATGGAAGTGGACACCCGCTTCGGTTTCGATCCGGACAGCGCCGGCATCAGCATTTTGACTCCCGATGGCAGCGCGCGACGCCTTGTTTCGGGTTTCCCCAGCGGACGCGACCCATCGGATTTGCTCGGCGTACTCGCGCTGGCGGTTTCACCGGATCAAGAGACTATTTACATCGGTCACCATAACGCGCAGCGGCTCTATGCCCTGCCCGTCTCCGCCGCGCTCAGTCTTCGTCGCGAGCCTTATAGGCCGGGGGAGCTGGAAACTGCGATGACCGGCGAGCGCGGCACGCGGAATACCTTCTTGTTACATCCTTTTGATATCGCCTTTTCGGGCGAGGGCGCGCCGCTGGTAACGGATTCGCTGGCGAATAGCATCGTCTTCGAAACAGAAGAAGGCGCGAGGCGGTCCTTCCACCGTTTTGCCGCATTGGACGATCCGCGGCGCCCCGGCGGCAAGCTGGAAGCAGTGCCCCGCGGTATCGCGCGTCTCGGCGATGAGTTCTGCGTAGCCTTGTTCACAGGCTGCCCGCATCCGCCGAACAGTGGCGAATTGGTCGCGATCAATCATGAGGGGGTTCAGCGCACGCTGGTCGATAATCTGAATATGCCGATTGATGTTGCAATCGACGCCGAGGGCAATGTCTGGCTGCTTGAATTCGCCGCTCCGAAGGGCGAACAAGCTTGTTTTTCCGCCGATGATCTTGAAGCGCGCTCCGGGCGCTTGAGCCGCCTGAAGGGCGACGGCGCAATGGAAACCATCGTCGATAATCTGGATTTCCCGGGCGCGGTGCTGCCTTTGCCGGACGGCAGTCTCTACATCAGCGAAGTTTATGCCGGGCGAGTCTTGCACCTGCGCTTTGACGGCGCGCGGCAGACAGTGAAGCGCTATAGCAGCGCGGGCGCCGTGGAACCGACCTACCTCAAAATCGACGATGTCGACCGGGCGCTGCGTCAGGTGATCGAACAGGAAGCCTTGTCTCCTTATCCGGGAAGCGACAAGATCGAAGGGGATACGGCTCTGGCGCGCTTGGGCCGCGAGCTCTTTTTTGATCCAATACTTTCCGGCGACAAGAATATCTCCTGCGCCACCTGTCATCATCCCGATCTTGCCATGGCCGATGGGCGCGTGCTTTCGATTGGCGCCGGCGCTCACGGTTTGGGAGAGGAACGGGCCTTCTTGCCCGAAGTCACGGTCAGCGAGGATACGCGCTTCAACCTGACCGGCGTCATAGCCAACCCGTTTATCGGAGAGTTCATCCCGCGCAATAGCCCGACAGTGATCAACGCCGGAATCGCGCGTTCGCAGTTTTGGGATAGCCGGGTCGAGAAGCGCGGAAGCGAGGGGCTGATTCATGCGCCGGACGATGTCGTCACCGAGTTGAACTTGTCCGATACAGCGATCGCGCAAGCCTTGTTGCCATTAGTTTCGAGGGCAGAAATGGCCGGCGCCACCTTCGGCAACGAACCATCGGCTGTCATCCGCGAAAATTTGGCGAAGCGCCTGCGCGGTATTCCAGCCTACGTGAGCCAATTTGAAAGGGTTTTTGGCAACGGCGAGATTACACCTTTGCAGATAGCCGAGGCGATGGCGGCCTTCGAACGGCAGTTGATCTTCACAGCCGCGCCCTGGGATGATTACATCGCTGGCGACAAGGAAGCGCTGAATGACGATCAGAAGCGCGGCGCGCTCTTGTTCTACGGCGAGTTAAACCCGCAACTCAATTGCGTACAGTGCCACAGCGGCAATATGTTCACTGACATCCAGCATTATAATTTACTGGCGCCGCAGGTAGGTACCGGCAAGCGCAACGGTCCCAGCGGGCGCGATGACTTCGGCCGCTCAAATGTAACTTTCGATCACCGCGATCAGTACAAGTTTCGCACGCCAAGCTTGCGCAATGTTGAGTTGACCGCGCCCTATTTTCACAGCGGCGCCTATCCAACGCTCGCGGATGTCATCCGGCATCATGCGGATATCTGGCGCGGTAGCATGACTTACGATCCGAGCAAGCACTTGCCGGATTCCATGCAAGAGAGTTATTTCCCCTACAGCTTCGAACGGCAGGCGCACTCAGTGTCGTCCCAACTTGCCGACGGCATGCCAATGAGCGAAGACGATGTGGCTGATCTGGTCGCCTTCCTCATGTCATTAACCGACCCGGCGGCGCGCGAGCTGTCGCATCTGGTCCCGGAGTCGGTGCCCAGCGGTTTGCCGCTGGATCCAGTCCTTCGCTAGCTGCTCGACTTGGAATAAGTCGCAGGGCTGCCTTATACTTAAGCGCAATTGCCAACATGAACTGAAAGGCGCCGTGATGAGCCTCTCCGCGTATGGTCAGTTGCCCCTTCCACGCTTGACACCGGAATTGCTCGGCCTGATAAAAACCGGCCAAGTTTACAGCCTGGGTGTTGATTTCGAAGAAGGTATGTTAACGCCGGGCGCGGCGATGAAGTCTTATTCGATTGCGCCCCATCTGCGCCACGGCGACCACTCAAACATTGACCCGGCATCGGCCGCGGCGGAAACCATCCGCATGTCGATCCATGTCGGCACTCATATCGACGCGCTTTGCCACATCGCCGAAAAGCGCGATGAGAACGGCAATCCGGATCCCGATGGCATACCATATTTGTACGACGGCGAAGGGAAATTGATCCCGGCGAGCGAATGCGTCAATTCCGCCGGGCAGACGCACCTGAGTATCGAGAAGATGCCGCCGATCGTGACACGTGGCGTATTGCTGGATGTCGCCGCGTTCAAGGGTATGGATGTCTTGCCCCCAGCCTATTCCGTGGGCGCAGACGATATCGCTGGCGCGATGGAAAAACAGGGCACGGTCATAAACGACGGTACAGCCGTCTTGGTTCGCACTGGAGCTTACCAACTTCTGCGCGACAGCGACCCGATTTATCGTGACGCCCAGACCGGTCTCAACGAAGAAGCGGCGCGCTATCTCGTTGAGCGGGGCATGAACCTGGTTGGCGCGGACAATATGGCGGTCGAGGCCATGCCGCCCCATGACCATTCCGTGCATCGATTCTTGCTCGTGCACAGCGGCATCACACATGTTGAGAATCTGAATCTGGATGAACTGGGAGCCGCAAACTGCTATGAGTTTCTCTTGATTATCGCGCCCTTGAAGCTGACCGGCGCTACCGGCTCCTGGGTGAATCCGATTGCGATTGCCTGATCGGCTCAGCGGAAAACGCCTTCGATCCCTTTTGCCCAGCCCAGCAGCGCTTGATCCGCGCCGAAACGCGCGACAAGTTGCAGACCGAGCGGCAGCCCCAGTTTGCCCACACCGGCGGGCACGGTGACGGCGGGCAGCCCGGCGTGCGTCCAGGGCATGTTCATCACCGGATCGCCGGTCGCGCCGATACCCGCTGGCGCGACATCGGGCGCTGCGGGGCAGAGCCAGAGATCAATTTCGTTTTCGGTCATGGCGGCGTGTATGCGCTCCCGGGAGGTCATGCGATGCTCGCGTACCTGCTCCAGTCGAGCGCGCGAGACCGTCCCTCCGTAACGGATAAGCGCCGCCGTGCGCGGTCGATACAGATGGCCGTGTTCCGCGAACCATTCCTCGTGTCCCAGCGCCAGTTCCGCTGCGATCATGTCTTGATGACATGCATCGATGGTTTCAATGTCGTCGAATAGGCTGATGCGTCTGAGCGAATATCCGGCTTTCTCAAGCTGGCGGATTTGCGCCTCGAAGGCCTCCAGCGCCGTCGACCCCTGCAAATAGGCGCCGTCGGGTACGCCGAGCGTCGGCATTTGCGGATGCGCCTCGCCCCGCGCCCAATCAGCGACTATGGCCTCCGCCACAGCTAGCATGTCGGCGACGTTTTGGCAGAAAAAGCCGACATGATCGGCCGAGGGCGAAAAGGTCACCAGTCCGGCGGTGCTGACGCGGTCAAAGGACGGCTTGTAACCGACGATGCCGCAATAAGCCGCGGGGCGGATGACCGAGCCGACCGTCTGCGTACCCAGAGCCACATGCGCCAACCCGGCCGCCACCGCAGCTGCCGATCCGCTGCTGCTGCCGCCGGGACTATGGGCGAGCTTGTGTGGATTGCGCGTGGGACCCGGCTCGAAGTAAGCAAATTCGGTGGTCACGGTTTTGCCAAGGACCAAAGCGCCGGCATGTTTCAGTTGCGTCACAATTTTCGCTTCTTCACCAGCAAATAGGCCGGGGGGCACAGCGGTACCGGCGCGCGTCGTAAAGCCATCGGCATGAAAGATGTCTTTAACCCCAAGCAAGGCGCCGAAAAGCGGCGGTCGCTCGGCTTGTCGCGGGTAGCGGTCGACCAGCGCCTCGGCATCAAGTCGCAGGCGTTCAAAGCGATTTTGCTCGGCGACAAAGGCTTGTATCTTTTCCTCGACTTCCTCGAAGCGAGCGGAAAGACGCTCGACCAGGGCTATCGGCGATAGACCCAGGCGCATTGCCTCCAGATCGTCGACGAGCGAGACACGTTGAATGAGAGATTCTGAGTGTTGGGACATTTTCTGTGTTACGATTGCCTTGGCGCGGCGGTCAGTTTCGTTGATCTTAGCATTGGGCATCGTTTTTGCCAGCGACGGGATAGGGGAGCCCAGAGAGACATTATGCTGACGTTTCTGCACATCAGTGATACGCATATCAGTGTTGATCCGACGATCGGCTCGCATGAGTTATTCGCTGCGGCGCCGCACCCTAACCGTAGCGCCGAGGCATTGGTCGGCGCAATTCGACAATTGCCCTTCCAAATCGACTTCATTCTGCATACAGGTGATGTCTGTGCCGATCCGCTGCCGGAAAATTACCGTCTCGCTCTGGAAATCCTGCGCCGGCTGGAGCAACCGCTGATTCTGCTGCCGGGCAATCACGATTCGCTGGAGTTGATGCGCGACATCTTGTCCGAGGGCGAGAGAAGGCGGGTCATGGGCGACGATCATATCACCATCGGGGGCTATCATCTGCTCAGCATTGACGGCAGCGGCGCCGACAACCCGCTGGCGCCGACGCTTTCGGAGGAGCAGATCGAGCGCTTCGCCGCTGCGGCGAGCCGGACTGAAGGCGAGCCTTTGCTGGCAGCCGCGCATTATCCGTTTATACGGACTGGCGTTCCCTGGATAGATGATCAGAGTCGGGTACAGAATGGGGAGCGGATTCATGACATCCTGGTCAGGCGTCGCGGACAGGTTGCCGGCGTGTTTTTCGGGCATATTCATCAGGCGGCGGTTAGCGTCTGCGATGGCGTCGCTTACGTCTGCAGTCCATCGGCTTGGTCGAACTTCGCGGGCTATCCTGGCATGGAATCTGCCGAAGCGGACCTGGGGACGCCGAGCGGTTTTAATCTGGTGATGATTCGCGAAAACCGCAGCTTCATTCGGCGTTTCTTCACGCCCGCAAAAGACGCTCCCAGATAGAGCAAGCCAAATATGGATTTCCGCGAAGATGACTTCACAATCAAGGATTTCGCCTTTGCAAGCGGCGACGCGCTGCCGGAATTGCGCCTGCATTACCGGGCGCTGGGCAAAGCAAGACGAGACTCGAACGGAAGGGTATGCAATGCCGTCCTGGTCTTGCACGGCACGACGGGCAGCGGCGCTACTTTCACCCGCGATGGCTTCGCCGACGAGTTGTTCGGTCCGGACCAGTTGCTGGATGGGGGCCGACATTTCATCGTCTTGCCGGACAGCATCGGACACGGCGCTTCGAGCAAGCCGAGCGACGGCGCCCGCATGGGCTTCCCGCGTTACGGCTATCGCGATATGGTGCGCGCGCAACATCAATTGCTGACCGAGGGTTTGGGCGTCGATCATCTCTACCTGGTGATGGGCACGTCCATGGGCGGCATGCACACTTGGTTATGGGGACAGATCTTCCCCGACTTCATGGACTGCCTGGCGCCACTGGCCTCCCTGCCCGCCGAGATCGCCGGCCGCAACCGCATGATTCGCAAGATGATAATCGATTCCATCAAGAGTGATCCGGCGTGGAACGGCGGTGAGTATACGCGTCAGCCGGCCGGACTGATCAACGCGATCCACTTGCTGATCGTGATGACCAGTTGCCCCCTTCAATGGCAAAAGGAAGCGCCAACGCGGGCAGCCGCCGACGCCTTCCTGGCGGAGCGGATCAAGGCGCATGCGAGCCTGTTGGACGCCAACGACATGATCTATCAATTTGCCGCGTCGGAAGATTACGATCCGGCGCCGGGCTTGTCAAAAATCAAGGCGCCGCTCTTGGCGATCAACTCGGCGGACGACCAGGTGAATCCGCCGGAGCTCGGCATCATGGAAGCGGCGATCCCGCAGGTTAAGCGCGGTCGCTATGTCCTGCTGCCGATTGACGAGCGCAGTCGCGGGCATGGGACGCATACGCTGGCGGCGCTCTGGAAGCATCATCTGGCTGATTTCCTCGCGACGGTCACGCCCGCGAATGAGGGCTAGATAGCGCAAGCAGGACATGTCGAGCGCAAGTCTTGACCCCAAGTCCCAGGCCGGTGAAGATAAGCAAATTGTAGCAATCGCCAAAAAAGCAAGTTACAATGTTGCAAAACCGATTCGAACATCGGTCATAAAGTAAAATCGCGTCGCTTAAACCGAGTATTTACATAGTCACTGAGGAGGATTTAATGCAGATTTCAGTCACTGTAAACGGGGTTGTACAGGAACGCGATGTCGACCCCCGCACCTTGTTGGTACATTTTCTGCGCGAAGAGTTGGATCTCACCGGCACCAAGATCGGTTGCGATACCAGCCAGTGTGGCGCCTGCACGGTTCACCTGGATGGCAAGGCGCTGAAATCCTGTACATTGCTCGCCGCGCAGGCGGACGGGGCGAATGTGACCACGATTGAAGGCTTGGCGGTGGATGGCGAGCATCATCCCATGCAGACTGCTTTCTGGGAAAACCATGGCCTGCAGTGCGGCTATTGCACACCGGGCATGATCATGGCCACCACAGCATTTGTCGAGGACAACCCGGGCGCGTCTGAAGAGGCGATCCGGCACAACCTGGAAGGGAATATCTGCCGCTGCACCGGTTATCACAATATCGTGAAAGCCGTCAAGCAGGTGGCTGATGCTGCCGCTGGAGGTGACTAATGAGCACCCGCATATTTGGTTCCGGGATCAAGCGGCGGGAAGACCCGCGCTTGATCACCGGCGAAGCGCGCTACACCGACGACATCAAATTGCCCGGTGTATTGCACATGGCGGTCGTGCGCAGCCCCTATGCCCATGCCAATATCGTCAGCATCGACAGTTCGGCCGCCGAGGCGATGGATGGCGTGGTCGCCGTTTTCACCGGAGAAGATGTTGATCTCGCCGGTATACCAACGGCCTGGCTGATCCCGGATAGCGACTTGAAAACGCCGGAGCATCCCGCGCTGGCCAAGGGCAAGGTACGCTATGTCGGTGATGGCGTGGCTATCGTGTTGGCTGACGACCGCTACACGGCGCAAGACGCTGCTGACGTTGTGGACGTAGCATACGAAGAGTTGCCGGTGGTGGTAGATCCGGAAGCGGCGGCGCAAGAGGGCGCGCCGCAACTCTTCGACGATGTCGAGAACAATATCGCCTTCCGGTGGGTGATGGGCGACAAGACCGCCAGCGATGGCGTTTTTAATACCGCTGACGTGGTCGTGCGCGACAAGATCGTCCAGCAGCGCCTGCTGCCGACGGCGATGGAGCCGCGTGCGGCGATGGCGCAGTACAACCCGGCCACGCAAGAACTGACGCTCTGGTGCACCTCACAGAATCCACATATCCATCGCTTCATCATCAGCGCGGTCACGGGCCTGAACGAGAACAAGGTGCGGGTAATCGCGCCGGAAGTCGGCGGCGGCTTCGGCAGCAAGATCCCTTGCTATCCGGACGAGGCGCTGGTGTCCTGGGCGGCGATCAAGCTGGGCCAGCCGGTGAAATGGACGGAGACGCGCTCGGAGAATTATCAGATCACCATTCACGGGCGCGATCACATCCAATACGTCGAAATGGCGGCCAGCCGGGAGGGCAAGCTGCTCGGTGTGCGAGCGACGGTTTACGCCGGCATGGGTGGTTACCTGTCGACAGCGGCGCCGGGCATTCCCACCATTCTCCACGGGCTGCTTTATGTCGGTCCCTATATGATGGACAGTGTTTACTGCGAATCGATCGGCGTGATGACCAACGCCACGCCTACCGATGCCTATCGCGGCGCCGGGCGTCCCGAAGCGACCTTCTTGCTGGAGCGCATGGTGGACATGGTCGCCAAGCGCATCGACATGGATCCGGCGGAATTGCGGCGGGTGAATCTGATCCCGGCCTTCGAAGACGGTCACGAAGTTGCCACCACCCTGGTATATGACAGCGGCGACTATCCAGCCGCCTTCGAAAAAGCGCTTGGCATCGCCGGGTACGAGGACTTCCGTCGCGAACAAGCGGAAGCGCGCGCGGAGGGGCGATACCTGGGCATCGGGGTCACCGCCTATACTGAAATGTGCGGTTTGGGACCGAGCCAGGTTGCGGGAGCCGTTGGCTTCCAGGGCGGTTTGTGGGAGAGCGCGACAGTACGCGTGACGCCCACGGGCAAGGTACAAGCGCTGATCGGCGCATCGCCGCACGGCCAGGGATCGGAGACGACTTTGGCGCAAATCATCGGAGATGAACTGGGATTCCCGGTGGACGATATTGAGGTCATCCATGGCGATACCACCGAAACGCCGATGGGCTGGGGCACTTATGGCAGCCGCACCACACCCGTTACCGGCGCTGCCCTGGCGAAGGCAGCGCAGAAATTGAAGGATAAAGCGCGTGTCCTGGCGGCCCATCTGATGGAAGCGGCTGTCGAAGACATTGAATACGACGATGGCAAGTTCGTGGTCAAGGGATCGCCGGACAACTTCCAGTCGATTCAGGACGTGGCATTGATGGCTCATCTGGCCTGGAATATGCCGGAAGGCATGGATCCTGGCTTCGAAGAATCGCAATTTTACGATCCCCCGAACTTTGTCTATCCCTTTGGGACGCATATCGCCATCGTGGAAGTTGACGCCAATACGGGCGATATCGAGTTGAAGCGCTATATCGCCGTGGACGATTGCGGACCGCAGATCAACCCGGAAATCGTCGCGGGACAGATTCACGGCGGTGTCGTGCAAGGGATCGCGCAGGCGCTCTGCGAAGGCGTCATTTACGACGACAGCGGACAGCTCTTGACAGGCACGATGATGGACTACACCATGCCGCGCGCCGATATGTTCCCGAACTTTGAGTTGGGCGAGACGGTCACGCCGTCGCCGCACCATCCGATCGGCGTCAAGGGAGTCGGGGAAACCGGCACCATCGCCAGTACGCCGACGGTATACAATGCCGTGCTGGATGCGCTTTCGCCATTCGGCGTAGAGGGAATCGACATGCCGATGACATCGGCCAAGGTTTGGCAGGCGATACAATCTGCCGGATCGTAATCAAATACAGGTAGGGGCGACGCGCCAGGTCGCGTAGGTCGCGTAGACACTGACCGTCAGTCGCCCGTCTCAGCGAAGAATCGCGAGAGGAGAGAACATATGTGGCCAAACAAGTTTGACTATCAACGGGCGGAATCGGTCGATCAGGCGCTGGCATTGATCGGTGAAGAGGGCAAGTTTCTTGCTGGCGGCCATAGCTTGCTGCCGGTGATGAAGCTGCGCCTGTCCGCGCCCGAGCAACTGGTGGATATCGGACGAATCGACTCGCTTCGCGGCATCTCGGCGGATGGTGGCTTGACCATCGGCGCAACGGCGACTCATGCGGAAATCGCCGCCTCGGGTGATGTGCAGTCGATGTGTGGCGCTTTAGCGGATGCCTGTGGCGGTGTCGGCGACCAGGCTGTGCGCAACTTCGGCACCATTGGCGGCAATATCGCCCATGCTGATCCGGCTTCCGATCCGCCGACGGTGTTGGTGGCGGCCGGCGCCAGCGTCAATATCCAGGGTTCGGAGGGATCCCGCTCTGTTGGCGCCGAGGAGTTCTTTGTCGATCTATTCGAGACGGCGCTGGAAGACGGCGAATTGATCACCAGCGTCAGTGTTCCCGACCTCAGCGGGCAGAAGACGGCTTACGCCAAGTTCCCGCATCCGGCTTCTCGCTACGCGATTGTTGGCGTGGCGGTGGCCTTGTCTATGGACGGGGATACCTGCACGGGCGCCAGCGTCGCCGTCGGCGGCGCGACGGTCAAGGCGGTCAAGTGCGCCGGCGCCGAAGCGGCGCTGGCAGGATCATCGCTCGATGACGCAGCGCTGAATGCCGCGGCTGACATGGTGAAGGCCGATATCGCGGATTGGCTGGCCGGCGATGTGGCATATCCCGAATCGTACCGGCAGCAGATGGCCGGCGTTTATCTCAAGCGCGCGGTCAAGGCGGCGGCAGGGTAAGCGGCACAAATCTTTTCTGTGTTCTGTAAATATGCGGGCGACTCGTCGGGTCGCCCGCATATTTTTTCAAGTTAAGGCAGAGCCTAAACCGGGATACAGCTAGCCGATCCAGTCCTGCCATTGCTGGGTCAGCGGCTTGTCCATGGCTTTGGCGTAGACGCTGACTTTGCCGTAGAAGATCAGCAGCGCCTCGCGCAAGATATCGAGGCTGATGTGGATTGGCACTTGGTAGCCGTCGCGGTCCATTTGCTTGGTCGCGACATCCTCATCGCTGACTCCTTTCAGAACAGCTTCAAGTTCCTCGTCCAATTGCCGATACCAAGCGCTTAATTTGGCGACGCTGCCGAGGTAGCTCTCGTCGTTCGTCCGGTAGCTGAAATCGATTTTGAAGGTCTTGAAGGACTGAACGTAAGCGTATTCGGTTTCGCCCAGTTCGCGGCAGAGTTCACCGAGCGGGGGGTTGCCCCCGCCCGGCGTAAAACTGAGATCTTCGTCGGACAATGTTTCCAGAAGCTGGTCGCGCAGCGGCGTATACATGCGGTTGAGATCCCAGAAATGTTGGATTTGCGCGTTCATCGTCTTCTCCCCGTTCTCGGTTCCGATTCACTTCCTCTATTCTAATCGGCAATACGGGCTAGCGAAGGACAAATCGCTTAGAGCCTTCCGAAAATCATCCCGCATCAGTTAGAATACCTGATCGTAGTGATACGACCTGTCGACAAGCGATGAGACGAGATGAAGTGCATGTTCAATTCCGTTGATGACCTGCAAGCTGCCATGAGCCAGCAAGACTATATCGCCGAGCGCGGGCTGGCCGTGGCGATATTCCTGGCGCTGAAAACGGGCAAGCCCCTGTTTTTGGAAGGGGACGCCGGCGTCGGCAAGACCGAAATTGCCAAAGTCCTCGCGGCGCTGCTGGAGACCGATCTAATCCGCATGCAGTGCTATGAAGGACTGGATATCAATACGGCGGTTTACGAATGGAATTACGCCGGTCAGATCCTGCACTTGCGACTGATGGAAGCCGAGGGCTTGGCTCGCGATGATATGGAAGGCGAACTGTTTTCAGAGCGCTTCCTGCTCAAGCGGCCATTGCTGCAGGCGATCGAAAAGAGTGCGAACGGTCGGGCGCCGGTATTGCTGATCGACGAGCTGGATCGCTCCGACGAAGAGTTCGAGGCCTTTTTGCTGGAGTTGCTCTCGGACTTCCAGATCTCGATCCCGGAATTGGGCACGGTGAAGGCGGCAGTTCCGCCGATCGTGGTTGTGACATCCAACCGCACGCGCGAAATCCACGATGCGCTCAAGCGGCGCTGTTTATACTTCTGGATCGATTACCCCCATTTCCACAAGGAGCTGGAGATCGTGCAGCGCAAGGCGCCCGATGTGCCTCCGATGTTGGCGCGACAAATCACGGCCTTCATACAAGACATGCGCTCGATGGAGTTGTTCAAGCGGCCCGGTGTTGCGGAAACCCTGGATTGGACGGCGGCTTTGATCGCGCTGGATCAGAATGAATTGGCTTTGGAAACAGTGCAGGACACGCTGGGCGTGATCTTGAAGTATCAGGACGATGTCGAAATGCTGGATGCGACAACCATCCAGAATATGATCGAGCGCGCCAAAGTCGAAGCGCAGCGGGTTTGACCATGTCCGAAGATCCGCGGCTTCCGGTTCACCCCCATCCCCCGACCCC
>WTGF01000124.1 GCA_011525385.1 Chloroflexota bacterium
ACAGAGATTTTTGGCGGGCGAGCCACCGGCTCGCCCGTACCGGGTTTCGAGGTGGATGTGGATGGCGTTTTTTGCGGGGATGGTACAAGTTTTTTTTGGCCACAGAGACACAGAGGGCACAGAGATTTTTGGCGGGCGAGCCAAGGCTCGCCCCTACGGGATTCGAGGTGGTTGTGGATGGCGTTTTTTGCGGGGGTGGTACAAGTTTTTTTTGGCCACAGAGACACAGAGGGCACAGAGGGGCGAGCCGGCGAGCGGCGTGGACACTCGCTGTCGCTCGCCCGTACCGGGTTCAATAAGAAAGGCGTGGAGGGTTGTGTTTCGGGCGACGTGATTGTTCCGCCGTATCAAGTTCCGACTTACCTAACAATGCGCGTTCGATTACAATAGCGATATTCTGGGCAGAGGCTATTTCTGGAGTATGGTATGCAACTTTATTCATGGAATGTCAACGGGATACGCGCCGCGCAGCGCAAGGGTTTTCTGGATTGGTTCAGGGCGGCGCAACCGGATGTCTTGACCATCCAGGAAACCAAAGCGCGTCCCGAGCAGCTCGACGCCGAACTGCGGCAGCCGGAGGGTTATCATAGCTGGTGGGTCAGCGCCGAAAAGAAGGGCTATAGCGGCGTCGGCTTATTCAGCAAAAAGGAGCCCGAGGACATCAAGCTGGGCTTGGGCATCGAGAAGTTTGATAGCGAAGGACGCACGATTATCGCCGATTATGGCGATTTCACCTTGATGAGCACCTACCTGCCGAATGGCAAGGGCAGCGAGGAGCGATTGCAATTCAAAATGGAATACAAAGAAGCGTTCCTCGACTATGCCAATGGCTTGCGGGCGGCAGGCAAGCCGGTGGCATTTTGTGGAGATATCAACACGGCGCATAACGAGATCGACCTGACGCATCCCAAGCCGAACGCCAAGTATTCGGGCTTCCTGCGCATCGAGCGCGACTGGATGGACAAGGTGGTGGAGGGTGGTTACATCGACACGTACCGGCACCTGAATCCGGACAAAGAAGGCGCATATTCCTGGTGGTCGCTGCGCAGCGGGGCGCGGGCAAAGAATGTGGGCTGGCGGATCGACTATTTCTTCATTTCGCCGGACTTGCTGGACAAGATGGTCACGGCGGAGATTCACGCGGATGTCATGGGCAGCGATCATTGTCCGATTAGTTTGACGTTGGAATTTTGATATTCAGCACAGAGGCACAGAGTGCACAGAGGGGCGAGCCGGTGGCTCGCCCTTTCTTGTTGTGGGTCTGGAAGGTACGGGCGTGTGGGCATGGCGCTTTGCGAGTATGAAACGGGGGATTCACCACAGAGGCACAGAAGTAATTCCAAGTAAGTAATGAGAATGCGAAAATGCTTTTGTTCAACCCCGCCCCCCGGCCCCCTCCCCGAAGCATCAGGGAGGGGGAGCGCATTCGATGGGACTAGGATTACATCCAGAACTTTCGCTACAAATGAGAGTTTTTCGCATTATTTTATTGGTGTTACTGAGCACACAGAGAGGTGTGTTTCGGGCGACCTGATAGGGCGCGTAGACACAGCCCGCCGGTCGCCCCTACAATTTTCGACATAGTGGCAGGATTTCAGCGGATGACAGTCGGATAGCGCCAAGTTGGGTTGGTCACGATTAATGCGACAAAGGCAAAAAATACGGCGAACACAATAAGTATGAGGATCGCAAGCAACAGGACGGGATCATTGACAAAAAGATGGTTGATCTTGTCGTCAATCCGTTGCCTTAAGCTGGCTTGCTCGGGGGGCATTTCCTGATTCCACAGTTCAGACCGCGTGCGAATGGGACGTCGGGTACGGCGACGGGGTTGCTTTGCGGCGCCAACTCTATTTGAAAGAAGTCCTTGCAGCGTGGCCTGGCCGGATTCGCGCGTTTCGCCGCCCGCCCGTTTGACGGCATCCGATGTTGCGGCCGCGCCGGCGCTGGCCAGCGCGTGGTGATGCTGTTGCGCGGTGAGATAAGAACTGTGAAAAGCGTTGATCTGCAAGGCAGAGTTGCGCAATTCAGCCAATTGATAGTCATCGAGACTCATCCATTGGACGCCGAGAGAAGCGTCATGCCGCTCATGCAGCAAGGACTCAAAAGCGTCCAGATCGGCCGTCCTAACAATGGCGAGCAACTCAATCCCATAGTCGCCGTCTCGCTCGGCCAAGACGTCCTCGATGAAGCCGGGAGGAGCTTGCGTTTTGTCAATGCGATAGCAACCGCTGTCGACATCGCGCAGGACACAAATGTAACTGGCCGGCAGTTGCAACTTTGGCAAGGCTATGTAACTACTCGGTGGCAAGCTCCGCAAGCAATGCTCCTTCAGCGGCAAGCGCGTCTCGCTCTCGTCTTCACAGGTTTCGGACGGTATTTATATTATAGGCTGAACGCGGCAGGAAACAGGGTTTCCGGTCGTGTGTCCATTTCGGTTGAAAGAGAAGATTTAACCAGCGGGGAGCGCGTGGGCACTGCTCTTCGACACTGACAGCCGGTCGTCCCTACTTGGCTTGTCCGCTACTGGGTCATGCTGACGCGCTTTTTCTACCCCATCCCCCGGCCCAGCGCTCCTCGGTCCCCCCGCTTCACGGGGGAAGTATCCCGAGGCATCAGGGAAGGGGAGCGGACACCTTTTCATCAGGCGCGATCTCGCCACAAAACCTGAGATTATTTCGGTGATTTTCGGGCGACCTGATAGGTCGTGTGGACATGGCCCGTTGCGGGTTCAGTACTTGGGATTCACCACAGAGGCGCAGAGAGCACAGAGGGGACTGTTTCGGGCGACCTGATAGGTCGCCCCTACAATTTTCGCGATGAACCTTGTAGGGGTCAGAGCGCGTAGGGCGCGTAAACACTGACCGCCGGTCGCCCCTACGTGGTCTGTTTGTATTCTGGTGGCTTGGTTGCTCTAGATTGATCCTGCGCGGTGATGAGCCGGGATTCACCGTATAATGGAAGCATGACAATACAGGACATCTTGCGCGAGAGCTATGAAAAGACGCTGAAGGCGCTGGTGATGGGCACATCGCCGGAGTCGTTGGCGCGGGCGCGCGAACGGGCTTTCGTGAAGAGCCTGGCGACAGCGTTCGAGGGGCGTTACGAAGGGGAAGAATTCCGGGTGTTTTCCGCTTACGGGCGCGGCAATCGCGCGGACTTCGGGGGGGAGCAATTGCTCTTCGACCTTGAAGTTTGCCGCGTCGCCAGCGCAAGTTCCGCAGAGCGCAAAAGTGAATCGTTTTATATAGTTACAGAAGCGCTTTGGCAAATCGAAATCGACTTGTCGCAGGACTGGCGGCGGGTCGTCTTCGCCATGAATCGACTGCGCTGCGGGGCTGCGGGGAACAAGCTGGTGATCGCAGCCGCGCCCGGTGCCCGGCAGGAGCGTTTTCTCAAGACGCTGGAACAGCCCGGCGCGGTCCCCGGCGAAAAGTTTTATCTGGCGACGATCCCGCATCCGCGCGACTGGGAGGACGACGAAGGAACGCTGAAGATCTGGCAGTTTGGGGAGGGCGAATGGCAGGGGGTTATGTAGAGGCGCTTGGAGGCAGCGCAGGCCCTCAAACACAAGTGGCTGAGGAGAGGAGAGGTTTTTATTGGACAGAATTTCTCCCCAAGACCTGTATGTTTTGTGTGTTTTCGGGCGACCTGATAGGTCGCCCCTACAGGTTTCGACATAAATGAGGTATGTAGGGGGCGGGGCGCGTAGACACAGCCCTTCGACACTGACCGCCGGTCGTCCCTACGGGTTTCGACGAGAATTTAGATAGATTTTGGGGAGTTTGTTAAAAGAGGACGAAAAATGTTCAAAGTCTATCTCGCGCTGGGCCTTGCGCTCGTTGTCATCGGATTGACCGTCGTGGTACAGAACAAGGATGTTTCCACATATCGCGTGTGGTCTAGCGTGGACAGTGTGAGCGTATCGCCATTGGAGGCGGAGGCGGGCATTGACCGAGCGTGGGACTTGCGGGTCAACGGCAGTCACGGCGATGCCTGCGCCCTGGCGTTGCATAGCGTGATCGCCCGTTATCCGCAGAATATCGACATGCAGCTCTATCGCGAGATTCCCTCCACAGCCAATTGCGACGGCGATGAAGCTATCTTCGAAAGGCGCTTGTCGCTCACTGGCGAATTGGTCGCCGGGCAGCCGCCCTACCTGATTATCAACAATCAGGTATGGACGATTTCTTACCCGGCGGGGAAGGCCGATGGCGTTCCCATGTTCGAAGCGCAGGAACTGATGCCGGTGCAAGTCGAGCAAGCTGGTTTGGTCGCCAGCGCCGATGCGGCGGAAGGAGTCGAATTGCGCATCCGGGGGGTTCAAGCGATCGGCTGCGAATTGCCCGAGCTGTATTCCATGCGGGTATCCGCCGAAAGCGTATTGTTGGGCGCTTTCAACGCGATCGCCGCGGACACGGCTTGCCCGGCCATGCTGGTCGAGTTTGATGACAAATTGCCCCTTCCTGCAACGGATGGGGGGTCAGATGCGTTATTCAAGTTGAACGGAATTCCGATCAATGAACTGGAGATGCCAGAAATGAGCCTTATCGACAAAGTCTTGACCAATATCCTTGGCGTGACGGTCAAGATCGAAAAGTCCGAAGCGACGCGCGTCAGCCTCGATGTCCAAGGCGAGCACCCGGACGGCTGCGACTACCCGGTTATCGTCAACCAAGCCCGTCAGGGAAAGAGCATCACGGTCGAGGTTTACCGCGAAGTGCCGGCCGATGTATTCTGCCCGATGATACTCAAGCCTTACCAGGATACGATCCAGCTGAATGGCGACTTCGCGCCCGGCGAGTACATCATCAACGTCAATACCTACACGCAAGCGCTGAAGATCTAAGGGAGAGCCATATGCAAAGATTCAAAACCGCCCTGTGCGCGGTGTTTCTGCTTGGGGGCTTGTATGTGTCCTTTGCGCAGGGGCCAAGCCAAAGCATCGCAGTTACCGTCTACAACCAGGGCACAGCTTTGGTACGCGAGCAACGCCGTCTGGCGCTGGACGAGGGCATCAACCGAATCGACTTGCGCGATGTCGCCGCGACCATTGATCCGACGTCTGTAAGCTTGCGTTCGCTAAGCAATCCTGACGGGATCGTCGTCCTGGAGCAGAATTACAGCTACGATTTGGTCAATAGCTCGGCGCTGCTGTCCCGCTATCTTGACGAGACGATCAAGATCACAGCCGCAGACGGCACGCTCTACAGCGGAGAACTGTTAAGCGGGCGCAATAGCGAAGCGATCCTGCGGAGTGATTCCGGCGAAATCGTGGTGGTGCGCTTGCATGAGGCGCGCGATATTCGCTTCCCGGCCTTGCCCGAGGCTTTGATCACCCGCCCGAGTTTGCAGTGGCTGTTGAGCAGCGCCAGCGCGGGCGAGCAAGATATCGAATTGACCTATCTTGCCGGCGGCATGAATTGGAGCGCCGACTACAATCTGCTTTTGACAAGCGAGCAGACCAGCTTTGATCTCAAAGGCTGGGTTACGCTGAACAACCATAGCGGGCGAGCCTTCGCAGAGGCGCGGCTGCGGCTGGTGGCCGGTGATCTGAGCCGGATACAGCCGCCCGAGATCGAAGAAAGCCGCATGATGGCCATGGAAATGGACCTCGCGGGCCGGGGCGGCGGCGGGGTTGCGCAGCGAGAGCTCTTCGAATACCAGTTGTATGAAATCGAGCGGCCGGTGACTATCGGCAACAACGAAACCAAGCAAATCGAATTCGTGAGCGGCACGAAGATCGCGGCGAAGACCTTTTTCGTCTTCGACAAATCCCCTCAATTCGGGGCTTATTATTCGCCGGTTGACTATCCGGAAGGATATGGCGTCGACGATAGCGATGACGTGCATGCCTATCTCGAATTCAACACGGGCGAGGACAGCGGCTTGGGAGCGGACCTGCCAGCCGGGCGCATCCGCGTATACCAGCAGGACGGCGACGGGGCCGGGTTGCTCATCGGCGAGAATCTGATTAATCACAGTCCCGAAGGCGAAGACGTGCAGATCCTTCTGGGCAAGAGTTTTGATCTGGTGGGCGAGCGCAGGCAGACCATGTACCAAGCCGTGTCGCGCGATGTTGCCCGGGAAAGTTTTGAAATCCGCCTGCGCAACCGCAAGGAGGATGAATCGGTGGAGATTCGGGTGCCGGAACGGCTCTATCGCTGGAGCGACTGGGAAATCGTAGAAAGCTCCCAGCCTTTCGACAAGCTGGA
The DNA here is from genome assembly GCA_011525385.1 of Chloroflexota bacterium. GTDB lineage: Bacteria > Chloroflexota > Anaerolineae > Aggregatilineales > Phototrophicaceae > UBA6055. The sequence continues at coordinate 6,216 of WTGF01000124.1, forward strand.
TTCCTCCACGATTGAGTTCCGCGTCGAGGTAGAGCCGGGCGCGGAGGCGGCGCTCAGCTACACGGTGCAGTACAGCTTCCCGAGCAATCGATAGCGATATTTGGGCGGCCGGATTGGTCGCCGTTGAAATTCTACCCCATCCCCCGGCCCTTGCCCCCCTCGGTCCCCCCGCTAAGCGGGGGGCGGAAACCCCGAAGCATCAGGGAGGGGGAGCTTTACTGAGCTATTTTGGACCATTATGGTCTTTCGCATTTACACGACACTGACCGGGATTGGCTGTAATTCATGATTTTCAACAGAGTCCACCGGGTCGCCCCTACCGCCGACTATTATTTTGGAGTGCATTAGCATAACTTAGTTCGTCCTACTGAGGACGCAGAGGATTTTTTACCACCGTTACGGCTAGGTTTTGCGGGCGACCCACCGGGTCGCCCCTACCGCCGACTATTTTTTTGGAGTGCATTAGCATAACTTTGTTGTTCCTACTGAGGGCACAGAGGGGCGAGCCGGCGCCGCGCGTACAGGGGTCATTAAAGAAGGCGCAGAGGGATGTGTTTCGGGCGACCTGATAGGTCGCCCCTACGGATTTCGAGGTAGTTGCAGATAGAGTTTGGCGGGTTCATCAACGAGAGGCGCGGAGACGCGAAGGATTTCGGGCGACTCGGCGAGTCGCCCCTACCGGCTGTCAGGTGATTATTTCAAGCAAATAAGGATACGCTAGCTGAACATGGACCTGGGTAGTGTATCCTTTTCGGTTGGAACAGGAAATTTTAACCACCGAGGACACCGAGAGCACCGAGAATAATCTTACAGTATTGTTGCTCTCCGTGTTCTTTGCGGATTTGTAGTGAAATGAATTATTTCAATTTCAACCAAATTCGATACAGTTCCTGGACCTGGCAATGTGCTGTTGTAAGCGGCAATGCGGTAAAATGGTCGAAGAAACGAACGACCAGACGGTGCTTGGTAATGAAGACGGAAGCCCTCGAGACGGAAAGCGGGATTGGTTCAGCCGCTGGAGGCCTGCGCAGGTTGCGGCCGAGCGATTTTCGAAGCCTGCCGCAGTCGTCTTCTCCAGCCGCCTATATTTGCGTTCTGCGCGATCCAAACGCCAAAGCCTACCGGATCGAAGCTAGCGGGGCGCCCAAGGCCTTGATCGACAGGATCATGCAATCGGGGGATTATCAGTTTGGGATTGAACTGATCGCGCTATTGGCAACGGATAATCTCGCCGCCACCGAGGCTTATCTTGATGAAAAACATGGCGCGGCGTTGAGCAGTGATTGGCTAATCTTTGACGAGTATCAGATCGAGGCGCTCAATCGGTCGGTCCTGGTCGCGCATCAGCGCAACAGTTTTTATATCTTCCCACAGCACCTGGAGGCCGCTCGGCGCCCGGTGAGCAAGGGTCGCGGCGTCAGGCGATTCTGGTCGGGACGGGAGCGCAGGCGATGGCAGCGAAGGAGCGAATTGCTGCGCGACCCGGTACTCGACGAAGAAGAGGATGCTTTTGGCGAGTTTGTGACAAGCAAGCACATCGAGATCGGATTCAAGATTGCGTTGGCGGTATTGGTTTTGCTGATATATCTGGCCCGGTATAGCTAGACGTTCTAGCGGGCTTGTGCGGTAATTGTGGGCGAGCCAAGGCTCGCCCCTACAGTCACCTTGTATTTTGTTGCATTATTTTCTTGGAATTGCTTCTGTGGTGAATAAATGTTTCACGACTTACTTGCGCTCACAGAGAGCACAGAGGGGGCTGTTTGGAGCAACCAGATTGGTCGCCCCTAGGGTTTTCGACATAGACATGCGGAGGGGGGGGCGCCGGGCGCGTGGACAGTCACGAGACCGTGGCGCAGAAGCAAGTGCGAGTCAGTCATGCGAAAACTGATTGGAAATCTATGCCAAGAGTGGGCGAGCCAAGGCTCGCCCCTACAGTCACCTTGTATTTTGTTGCATTGTTTTCTTAGAATTGCTTCTGTGGGGAATAAATGTTTCGCGACTTACTTGCGCTCACTGAGACCACTGAGGGCATTGTTTCGGGCGACCTGATAGGTCGCCCCTACGGTTTTCGACATAGACATGCGGGGGGCAGGTTGCGCAGGGCGCGTGGACAGTCACGAGACCGTGGCGCAGAAGCAAGTGCGAGTCAGTCATGCGAAAACTGATTGGAAATCTATGCCAAGAGTGGGCGAGCCAAGGCTCGCCCCTACAGTCACCTTGTATTTTGTTGCATTATTTTATTGGAATTGCTTCTGTGCCTCAGTAGGACAAAGAAAATCATGCAAGTCCAAAATGACAGTCGGCGGTAGGGGCTGCGTTAGTCGGGGGTTTGGCAGAGTCCGTAGCTGTTGCCCATGAAGGCTACCTGGGAGTCAAAGGCTTCCGAGTGCCCCGGGTCCCAAAGACGCTGATACTGCCCGTCGTTCTTCAGGAGCCAGGAGTTCTTGATGTCTTCAATATCGGTCTGCAAGATGCGCAGGACCCGCCACTGAATACGCGGATCCAGGATGGGAAAGACGACTTCCACGCGGTTGAGCAAATTGCGGCGCATCAGGTCGGCGCTGCCCAAATAGAGTTGCTGGTGCTCGGGCGCGTTGTGGAAATAGTAGATGCGGCTATGTTCCAGGTAGCGTCCCACGATGCTTTTGACAGTGATGTTCTCGCTCAAACCCGGTATGCCGGCGCGCAAACAGCAGAGGCCCCTGACGATCAGGTCAATTTTGACGCCGGCTTGTGATGCCTCATAGAGTTTTTCAATCATGTGATCTTCTTCGAGTTGGTTCATTTTGAAGATCAGGCGGGCTTCTGCACCGCGCTCCGCCGCAGCGATTTCATTATCAATTAGCGCGACGAGGGCGTCATGCAGGTATTCGGGGGCCACCAGCAAGCGGCTGTAGGCGGTATCGGGGGCGTAACCTGTCAAGCGGTTGAAGAGCCGCGAGGCATCGTCGGCGATTTGTTCGTTGCAAGTGAACAGACCGATATCGGCATAAAGGCGGGCGGTTGTGGCATTGTAATTGCCCGTGCCCAGGTGCACATAGCGGCGCAAGCCATCGCGTTCGCGGCGCACGACCATTGAGATCTTGGCGTGGGTCTTGACGGGAAGTTCTTCCACGCCATAGACGACGTGGACACCCTTTTCTTCCAGCGCGGTGACCCACTCCAGGTTGTTTTCCTCGTCAAAGCGGGCTTTGAGCTCTACCAGGACGGTAACTTGTTTTTCGTTGTCGCGGGCATCCATCAGCGCGTTGACAACGGGGGAATTGGAACCGACGCGATAGAGCGTTGTCTTGATGGCCAGCACGTCCGGATCCCGCGAGGCGCGCCTGAAAAAATCTTCGACCGGCGAAAAAGAATCGTAAGGATGGTGGACGATAACATCTTGTTTGCGGATGACTTCAAAAAAGTCAGCGCCTTTGTTGAAGGGTTCCGGCAGCCGCGGCACATAAGGCGGATCTTTCAGATCGGGCCTGTCGACCTGCAAGACCTCAAAGAGATCCGCCGATCCCAACTCGCCTTCGATGGTATAAACCTCTTGGTTTGAAGGCACTTCCAAGGAACTCATAAGTCGGTTGAGCATGCGCTCGCTAATTTCGGCAGGCACGCTTAAGCGGACCACGGAGCCAAAGCGCCTTTCCCGCACGCCCTGCTCGATGATGGATTTCACATCCAGGAGGTCTTCATCCTGCTCGTGCTCATAATCGATATCGGCATTGCGCAAGATGCGAAAGGGAAAGGCTTCCACGATTTGCATGCCGGGGAAGAGTTCCGACAAGTGATCGGCGATGATGTCTTCCATCCACAGGAAGCGGTAGCCATCTTGTTCGAGGCCGGAATAACTTCCCATCACCGATTCCAAACGCACGATGCGCGGCAGCACATCAACCGGCACTTTGATACGGGCAAATTCGAAGCCCGAAGCCATATCGTCTGCCGCGCGTTCCAGATAAACGCCGAGATTGAGGCTCAAATTCGATATGAAGGGAAAGGGCCTGGCGTGATCAACCGCCAGGGGCGTCAGAACCGGGAAGACCTCGGAGCGAAAATAGTAGGATACGGCGTCGCGCTCGTCGGCGGTCAATTGATGTGTCTTGACGAAGTGAATGTCCTCTTTTTCAAGCAGGTGGAAGACATGACGCCGGACGCGCCGCTGGCGCGCGATCAGAGCGGCGACCCTTTCGTGAATGGTGCGCAGCAGTTGGGTTGCGGTGATGCCGTCGGGACGGGTCTTGGGATTGTTGAGGTGCAGCTTCTGAAAATATCCCGCCACGCGGACCATATAGAATTCGTCGAGGTTGTTGCCGACAATGGCGATAAACTTGACCCGCTCCAGCAGGGGGGTCGATTCGTCCTCGGCCAGCGCCAGCACCCGCTCTTGAAAGTCCAGGGTACTGATCTCGCGGTTGATGAAGTTTTCCGGCGAAAGCCGCGGGGGATGGTTTTGTAATGCTTGACTCATAAAGCAACCTAACTCAGCGAGATTTCTTGCCTTCATAATACTGTAAGATTAGCGGAAATGCGAAATAGTTGGGCATTGGGACAGGGCAATCGCTTAAAAATGGTATCTAGTGGAACGATGCAAAACAAACTGAAAATTCACCACAGAGGCACAGAAGTACTTGCAGGTAAGTCATGCAAAAGATTGCAAGGTCAATATAGGGGCTAATCGTTGCTCGCCCGGCGTTCCGGAAAGGTTATGCGGGCGACCCATTGGGTCGCTGTTGAAATTCTACCCCACCCCCCGGCCCCCTCCCCGAAGCATCAGGGAGGGGGAGCTTTACTGAGCTATTTTGGACCATTATGGTCTTTCGCATTTACACGACACTGACCGGGATTGGCTGTAATTCATGATTTTCAACAGAGTCCATTGGGTCGCCCCTACGGCCGACTTTTATTTTCGAGTGCATTAGCATGACTTTGTTGGTGCTACTGTGCGCAGAGAGAAATGCAACGAACCGCAGGGTGGATGTAGAGGCGACTCTGTGAGTCGACCACCGCTAGTGCTAGAGATTTCGGGCGAGCCAAGGCTCGCCCCTACGGCTGACTATTATTTTGGAGTGCATTAGCATGACTTTGTGGTGAAAATATGGCAATATCAACGAAATACGCCATTCCCAACAATTGGCGTGGTGGAAACTTGTCGCAACCGAATTGCGGATAGTCGCGTATAATATAGAAATGTTAGCCGCTCGGCGCGTAACCGGCGAAAAGGTCCGCCGCACTCAGGCAAAACAGCAAGCTTTCTTGTGGCATGAGCGACGCGGTTTACATAAACAGATACAGGAGTTGCGGGATGAACTTGAAAGTCGGAATCGGAATCGTCATAGCGGTTATTATCGGCGCCTTGCTGCTTTCGGGATTGCTGGGCAAGTTAATTGGCTTGGCGATTTCGCTAGCGATATGGGGCTTTGTCGGTTATATGGCGGGGAACCTGGTGCAAGGCGAGGGTTATGGCTTGCTGGGCAATATTGTGCTGGGCATCCTGGGCGGTTTCGTCGGCTCGCTGCTGGTCACGATCATGGGTATTACGGGCTTGATCAAGGTGCCTTTTGTGGGGGGGATTCTGGTCGGTGTTTTGGGCGCGGTGGTGGTGGTTATGGTGAGCAAGTTTTTCGCGCCGAAGGAAGGCGGGGCGGAGTGAGGCTTGGGCACTCGCTAATCTTCGTCGTTCCGAGTGCGCAATGAAAACACCAAATACCGTTTTCTAACCCCTCCCCCGGCCCCTCCCCAAGGCATTGGGGAGGGGAGTTAAGTCACCACCTAATGCAATTGTTTGCATGACTAACTTGATACTATTGTGATTCGTCCATGATGCAATCGCGGAGTTTTTCTACAGCACGCTGGAGTCCACGCTCAAAGCCCTGTTCGTAGGCGCAATATGGACATTTGTGCCTTCCCGCGCCTCCTTGATTTTTTGGCAAATTCTTCATGACTTCTTCGAGGTAACTAAAGCGCGGGTTATCTTTCATTCCAATGTGTTTTGAGCAATCGTTTGCCATATCTGTTTCCTCTAGTAATTCGTAACCAGTAATTCGTCCACCGCGCCTCTGCTATCCCCTTTGCAATTTACTGTGCGGGGCGCTTGCACGATGGCCAGGTTGAAAACTTGACTTCCATAAAGCGAACGCATAAAGGGCGTATCGCTATTGGATAGCATCAAAAGCACGCCACGTCTGTGAAGCTGCATGCAGAAATCGCGCAGTGCGACCTGATCGTCCTGTCCAAAGCCGCTTCTGGCGTAGCTGGTAAACGATGAAGTCGCATCCAGTGGATGATATGGCGGGTCGAAATAAACGAAGTCGCCCGGCCCTGCTTGTAGCTTGCGGAAATCGCGCAGGCGGATGTCTACTTCCCGCAAGGCGCGGTGGCAGGCGCGAATAACGTTTTCCTGGCAAATTGAGGGATTCTTATAGCTGCCAATCGGCACGTTGAACTCGCCGCGGCTATTGACGCGCCAGAGGCCGTTGTAACAGGTTTTGTTGAGGTAGATGAAGCGGGCGGCTATCTCAACACGGTCGTCCAGATCGTGCTGACTGCGAATCTTGTAGTAGTAGTCTTTGGAGTGCCTGGCCGCGTGCTGTCGTAGCTTGCCGATGAGGGGTTCGGGATCTCGTTGTATGACCTGATAAGTATTGATTAGGTCGAAATTGATATCACTGAGATAGAATGTCCCCCCCCCCCCGTTGCTGCATATTACGTAATGCGAAAAACAAAGCGCCGCCGCCGATAAAGGGTTCATAATAATTATTGAATTGCGCCGGCATTCTAGCAAGCAGCTCCGGCAGCAGACTGCGTTTGCCGCCTACCCACTTCACAAAGGGCGTGGCTGCCGCGTTGATTTCTGGTAATGGTTTTTGACTCATGTTACTGCTCTGCCAAAATCCTTTCGCACATTTGATCTATATGATCAGTTTGGAGTTTTGTCAAGTCGCAGCAAAGCCAGAATACAAAAAAAGAAAACTTCTATGTTATACTTGCCGATCTATATGAAAGGGTCTTTTGCGGTCGCGCGAAGGGGACGCAATGGCAAAGCCAAGCAAAGAAATGCTCCTGGACTGGTACCGTCAGATGGTGCTGATCCGAGAATTCGAAGAAACTTGCCATCGGCTCTATGAAGAGAAGCGCATCACCGGCGTATACATGCACCTGTATAGCGGGCACGAAGCCAGCGGCGTGGGCTCGATGGCGGCTTTGCGCCGCAGCGACCATGTCATCACCGCTTATCGCGACCATGGCATCGCGCTGATTCTGGGCATGGATCCCAAGGCGGTGATGGCGGAGATGATGGGCAAAAAGACCGGCAGCAGCGGCGGCAAGGGCGGCTCGATGCATTTGGCGTCCGCCCAGCACAATTTCTGGGGCGGCTATGCAATTGTGGGCGGTCATTTACCGCTGGCGGCGGGTATTGCGCTGGAAGCGCGCTATCGCGGCAGCGATGATGTGACCATGACCTATGTCGGGGACGGCGCCACCAATAATGGCTATTTCCACGAATCGCTCAATATGAGTTCGATCTGGGATTTGCCGGTGGTCTGGATTATCGAAAACAACGGTTATGGCATGGGTACCGAAGTGGACCGCGCCAGCGGGCAAATTGAATTGCATCGCAAGGCGGAAGCTTATGGCATCAAGAGCTTTGGCCGCGTCAACGCGCAGGATGCCCTGGAAGTTTACGATGTCGCGACGCAGGCGGTCGATTATGCGCGGGCGCATGGGCCGGTTGTGGTAGAGCATGTGACCTATCGCTATCGGGGGCATGGCGTTTCCGACAAGCAATACGATGCCCGCGAAGATATGTCGGCCGAGTTGCGCGAATGGATGGAATGTCGCGAGCCGATCAAGATCCTGCGCGATCAGATCTTAAAAAAGCACAAAGGCGTCAAAGCGGTTTTGGCAGCGCATGAGGAAGAGGCGCGGCGGATTGTCAAAGAGGCGGTGGAATTTGCCGAAGCCAGCGAGTTGCCAAATAGTTATCAAGAGCTATTTCAGAACACGTATGTTCATTCGGATCTGGTGCACAAGACCGATATGAGCGTGGGCGCGGGCAGCGATTAAAGCGGAGAAGCCGGCAGCCGCTCGGCGCGTAACCGGCGAAATGGTCCCGGGATTGCCACGCTCACAGAAAATATTAAAGTTCTCGTGGCATGAGGAACGCGGTTTATTAAAAAAGGTAAATTGCAGACTTGCATCAAACGAGGGAAGCGCGATGGCAGGAAGAAACGTCGCCATGCGGGAAGCGATCCGCAGGGCGTTGCAAGAAGAGATGCGCCGCGATGAGAACGTCTTTGTCATGGGCGAAGAGGTGGCGTACTGGCAAGGCACGCATCGGGTCACACGGGGATTTCTGGATGAATTTGGCGAGAGGCGCGTGCGCGACACGCCCATCAGCGAGATGGCGATAGGCGGCGTGGCTGTGGGCGCGGCGATGGCCGGTTTGCGACCGGTGGCCGAGTTTATGACCATCAACTTCGCCTTTTTGGCCCTGGACGCGATCGCCAATCACGCGGGCAAGGTGCGTTACTTCTTTGATGGCATGTTCAAAGTACCTTTGGTCTACCGCGCCGCGAGCGGTTGGGGGAACCAAGCGACGGCGTCGCATTCGCATAGTCCGGAGCCGATCTTCGCGCATTTTCCCGGCGTCTATGTGGGCTGCCCTTCCAACTCGATGGATGCCTACGGCATGTTAAAAGCGTCCATTCGCGATGACAATCCGGTGCTCTTCACCGAAAGTATCGCCCTTTATCCCAAACCGGGTCCGATGCCCGACGATGAGGACACCGACTATCTGATTCCCATCGGCAAAGGCGATATCAAGCGCGAGGGCGCCGACGTCACACTGGTGGCTTACGCGCGGGGGGTCGACTGGGCATTGCAGGCGGCGCGTCAATTGGCGAGGGATGGCGTCGAGGCGGAGGTGGTCGATTTGCGCTGGTTGCGCCCGCTGGATATGGATCTGGTTTACAGCAGTTTCAAGAAGACCAACCGCTGCGTCATCGTGGAAGAATCGCTGCCCATGTACAGCTTCGGCAGCGAGATCGCCGCGCTCTTGCAGGAAAACATGTTTGATTATATGGACGCGCCGATCAAGCGGGTGGCGGCGGAAGACGTTCCCCTGCCCTATTCCAAAGAGATTGAGCTTTTGGCGTTGCCGGACGCGCAAAAGGTCGCCGACGCGGTCAAGGAGATAGTTTAGATGGCGTACGAAGTCAAGCTTACAACCGACGGACTGCTGATCAACTGGCTGCGCGAGGTGGGCGAGAATGTCTCGGCAAGCGATGTCATCGCCGAAGTGGAAGCGGATAAAGCGACAGTTGAGATCGAGGCGGGCAGCGACGGCACGCTGCTGGAGTTGCGCGCCGAACCGGGAGACGAGATCGGCGAGGGAAGCGTCATCGCGGTGATCGGCGCATCAGGCGAAGCCGCTCCGTCGGAAGCGGATTCCGCGCCGGCAGCAGGTGAAGCCGCTGAGACGCCAAGTGCTCCCGCGCCCGCTACCGAGACCAATGGGGCGGCTATGACCGAAGACGGTCGCATCAAGGCATCGCCGCTGGCGCGGCGCATGGCAGCTGACAAGGGCATTGATCTCAGCCGCGTACAGGGATCTGGACCCGGCGGCAGGATCGTCAAATCGGATATCGAGAATTTCGCCGAAAAGCCCATGCTGCCGCCCATGCCGGCAAGCGCCCCGGCGACGGGTGGGCAAGCGACCTGGGGCAAGTTGCCCGAAGAAGACGTCGATGTCATGCCCCTGTCGCGGATGCGCCGGGCTATCGCCGACGGCACCGTCCGCAGCAAAAGCAATACGCCGCATTTTTATGTCACGGTTGAAGCCGATGTCGAGCCGCTGCTGGCGCTGCGTAAAGAGATCAACGGCGCTTTGGCGGAAGAGGGCATCAAGATCAGCGTCAATGATTTGTTGATCAAGGCGCTGGCGCTGAGTTTGCGGGTATTTCCCAATCTCAATACGCATTATTACGGTGATCGCCTGGTCCAACACCAGCGCGTCAACATCGGCGTCTCGGTGGCGCTGCCGGATAATGGTTTGGTCAATGTCGTCTGCCACGACGCCGACAGCGTTTCACTGCGCGAGATGGCGGTCAATAACAAGGCGATGTACGAGCGCGCGCGTTCCGGCAAGATCAAGCCGGACGATATCCGCGGGGCGACCTTCACCATCAGCAATTTGGGGCCTTTCAACGTGAAGGATTTTTCGGCGATCATCAGTTCGCCGGAAGCGGGGATCCTGGCGGTGTCATCGGCGCAGCGCGTGCCGGTGGTGCTGGAGGACGGGACGCTGGGCGCGGGCACGCGGATGAACATGACGCTGAGCGTCGATCATCGCGTCAGCAATGGCGCGGAGGGCGCGGGGTTTATGAATCATCTGCGGGAGTTGGTGGAGAATCCGCTGCGGTTGCTGGATTTGAGGGGGGTGTAACTTTTTGGCCCCATCCGCCGGGCCTGGCCCCCCTCGGTCCCTCGCTTCACGGCTGGGTAGCGGATACGTCTGAGAATGACATATGTCGCAAGGTCTACCCCACCCCCGGCGCCTTCCCCGAGGCATCAGCTGAGGAGCAGTCATGTTTTTCTACCCCATCCCCGGCCAGTGCCCCCTCGGTCCCCCGCCTCACGGGGGAAGTATCCCGAATCATCAGGGAAGAGCGACTCGCCGATGAAGTTGGAATGTCCTACAGAATTCGCATGATTAACTTGGTTCTACTTAGATAGCGACACGATTATATGATGCCCTATCGCGTCCTATTTGTCGCAGCGCTGCACCATCCTGAGCAATTACAAGCGGATATCCTCAAAGCCGACAGTGACGACCCGACTCCCTTGTTCCCCAGCAGCATGGGGCAGCATTTCTGGGAGCGCGCTATGCGGGCGGCGGGCTACGAGGTGGACGTTTTCTGGCGCAATCTGCCGGGCTATGGCGCAAGAGACGTTGCCAGGCTGCAATCCGATGTCTTCCGCGAGGGATTGAGTCCGGGCAAGATCGCGGCCGGGCTGCTGCGGCGTATGCCAGCGCAAGTTAATCCCGACTATCGCCGCCGCAATCAGTTGCTGCTGGAAGCGGCGCGACGCTTTCAACCGGGCATCGTCTGGCTGTCCGGGGACAACCGCGAGATCTTTCCTGAAACACTGCAGCAACTGAAGCGGGAGCATGGCTGCAAGATCATTTATGTGAGCGGCGTTTCGCCCATCGTCTTCTCTCATGCGAACGAACGCGATGCGGCTCGTCTGTATGATCTGGTGCTGGTCAACGATTATTATCATGGCGCGCAATGGATGGAGTTGGGCGCGAAGCGTGCCGAATGCCCCCCTTACGTCGCTATCGATCCGGAGTTTCATTATCCGCAGCCAAAGACTGACGTCCCCACAGACTATTTGTGCGATATCGGATTCGTCGGCACGCTGGTGCCGGGGTCGCTCTACAGCGAGCGAGTGGCGGCGCTGGAGAGCCTGCGCGAATTCGACCTGGGCATCTGGAGCATGCACGAAGTGCCGGAAACGCTGCGGCCCTTTCACCGGGGCCATGCGCTGGGCCGGGAGATGCTGCGCGTCTTGTCATCGGTGAAGATCAGCCTCAACGCGCATGGCGATTTCATGCGCTACGGGGGCAATATGCGCCTGTTTGAGACGGCCGCCGTCGGGACGTTTCAGATTGTGGATGATCGGCCGGGCGTCAGCGAGTGGTTCGAGGTAGGGGAGCATTTAGTGACGTATAGTGATTGGGAGGACTTGCGGGCGAAGGTTCAGTATTATTTGGAGAACGATGATGAACGTCAGCGGATTGCGGCGGCGGCGCGGGCGCATGTATTGGCGAATCATCGTTATGATCAGCGGTTGGCGCGGGTTGAGGCGCTTTTAGGGGAAGCGTGAATGTGCGGTTTGGTATCTGAGTAGTTCCAAGAAAGTAATGAGGATGCGGGAATGCTTCTTTTCAACCCCATCCCCGGCCCTTCCCCATTGCAATGGGGAAGGGTGACTCGTCTTTGAGAAAGGGATGTTTGCGCGAGAAACGTTAAGTTAACCTTCTTCCGCCGAGGGATCATGTCTGAATCAGCCAAGCAGGGACGAAATGATCGCTTGGGCGATTCATCGGACCGCCCGACGAGTAGAAACTGAATGAATATCGGGCGACTCAGCGAGTCGCCCCTACCATCGTTGGTATTTTGGGTTAGGGATCTCATGTCGAGGACTGGCTACGAAGTATTTCAACCGAAAAGGATACAATAGCGAAATGACTGACATCATCACTTCATGCGACAACTACATCCTGCGCCTGCAAATCAACCGGTCCCAGAAGAAAAACGCGCTGACGCCGGCTATGTACGACGCATTGCGCGAAGGCATTGAGGGCGCGGACGCCAGCGACGATATCCGCGTCATTTTCATCACCGGCAGCGGGGACAGTTTCAGCGCCGGAAACGATCTCAACAGCTTCCTGAGCGATCCCGGCTCGGCCGCGCCGGCGAATTTCATCAAGGCGATTGCGACGGCGGAAACGCCGATTGTGGCGGCGGTCAATGGCGTGGCGGTGGGTGTGGGCGCGACCATGCTGCTGCATTGCGATTTGGTTTACGCGGCGGCAGGCGCAATTTTTCGCCTGCCCTTCATCGACTTGGGGCTAGTGCCGGAAGCGGGGTCGACTTATCTGCTGCCGCGCATGGCTGGCTATGGTCGGGCGGCGGAGTTATTGTTGCTGGGCGAGGCTTTTTCAGCTGCGAAAGCGCGTGACTGCGGCATCGTCAACGAGGTGGTGGCAGCGGATGAGCTTGATGACTTGGCTTGGTCGAAGGCGGGGCAATTGGCGGCCAAGCCGCCCGAGGCGCTGCGCGGGACCAAGATGCTGCTCCGGCGCGGGAGCGCGCAGGCGGTGCGGGAGACGATTGACGCGGAGTTGGAAATCATCGCCGAGCGGCTGGTATCGGACGAGGTGCGGGGGATCATGGAATCCTTTTTTGCTGGGCGGGGGAAGTGATTTGCGGGTGGCCTGGTAGGTCACACCGTCCGGTACTCCGACCAAATGCCGCCTTTTCTACCCCCATCCCCCGGCCCCTTCCCCCAATGCATTGGGGGAAGGGGAGCTAACTATTCCGTACATCGTTGTATTCTGTTGTTTTGCGCAAGGATTGACCATGTATCTTGTATCGTCTCGGTATTGTTCTGGTTTGCCTTAGGTACAATTTGCCTACCGGACAAGCCTTACATAGCTTGTCTTTATGTTGTAGTTTGGGTCGCCAAGTATCGCGTTTTTGCATGACTAACTTGATATTATTTAGAAACAGGCTCGGTGAGGAATGGCGTTATCATGCGACAACTTTTGACACAAATTGCAGTAGGCGCCCTGCTGGGCGCGGTCATCGGCGCGGTGGCTTTCTTTTTCCTGGCCGAAGGCATGGTCGAGGGTCTATTCGGCGGCGTCATCATCGGCGGGAGCGTGGGCGCGCTGCTGGCCGGTCGCATCCATGCTCACCGCGCGGCCGTCGACGCCGCCAAAGTCGATCCCGAAGAAGCCCGGCGTCAAGCGCGGCTGCGCGATGCGCGGGGCGCGCTATCGCGGACACATGAATACCATCAACTACGAGAATCGCCCGGGGTCCAGTACCTGGATTCCCAACTGCGTGATGATTAGCCCTGGTATAATTGGGCTATGGATTAGGGATTAAGTCGAGTGATCAGGCTGCTTTGGTACGCGCTTGCCAGCGCCGCTTCGGGGGCGGTCGTCGGCTACTTGCTGGCGGGGAGGCTCCCGGAAGGCGCGATAGCCGGGGCGGTGGTCGGCGGCAGCATTGGTCTGATCATCGCCGTGCGCCGCGCTGGCGCCGCGGGTCCCGCTTTCGAATACGAAGCGGCGGGCCTTCATGACGACAACCTCATCACCACCGCCCGCCGCAACCTAGTCCGCGATGCTTACCGCGATTCCTACGAGCTGCGGGAAGGTGATGCGCAGTACAAGGCCGGGACAAATGCCGCGCTGTGGCGCATTCAGGAAACCGACGGAAAAGGTCTAGGTTGGAAGGATTCCGCGAAGTGATACGGGCAATCGCTAGCGCGGGCGCGATCTGCATAGGCGCGGCGCTGCTCGGCGCGCTGGCGGGGGGCGTTCTGGCGCAGCAGACAGGCGCGGAACTCGGTCTGATTGCCGGCGGTGTTTTTGGCTTGGCGCTCGGTGTTCGCTACTACGTGGACATGGCAGAAGTCGCGGCCGCGCAACGTGACTGGGACGATGCGTATTCGTTGAAGCAAGGCTCGAAGCAGCCCCGCGGCAAACAAGACGGATACAATACAGTGTCAAGCTCCAGATACTTGCGGAACAAGCGCGGCGAAATCTGGACTGAGGTTTTGGCCAAAAGGCGAGAGCGCTTGACCGGCGCGCCGCATGCGCGTTACACCAGCCAGCGACACCACGATTTAGATCTCTCCGACATCGGCATCAGGCGCAAGCGCAAGCCCAAGCGGCGATAGACTGCCGACGGCCTCTAATCGGCGCCGTAGAGCAGCGTATCGGGATAAAAGCCGAACCAGCCAAACCAGTAGGCGAGATGCCCGGCGATGCGCTCCAGCCTTTCGCCATCTTCCGCGATCAGCGCGTCCTCGGCTATTTGCCAGTCGCGACCATCGTCGCTGACGAGCGTCGACTTGTCAGCGCCCGCCATAAAGACATAGGCATCGCTCTGGTAAGCGCGGACGGCAGCCCCGCCAGGCTCGAAAAAGTCGCGCTCGGGCGAGGCGTCAGCGACGATAACCAGGTTTGTCCCCCCGACGCGATCGTTGATGACGCGCTCGGGAATGATCGTTTCCAGCGGATAGGCCTTTGCCTCCCCCTGCAGGCGCAAGGCGAATACCATGTCCTTGTTTTCGACCAGCGCGGTATCCTGCTGCCAGGAGGGGAACATCAATTCAGTGCTGTTGAAATAATCGCTGTAGGCGGCGCCATTGGTGTAATTGCGCAGGAAACCTGTGTCCAGACTCAAGACGCTGGTATCCGGATGCTTTTCCAGCCAGTTGGCCCAATCCGTGACCACAACCGGAAGCAGGTCCAGCGCGATGTCGCTTGAGGCCAGCGGACCAAAGGCGGGGGTTCCGGTAATCGCATTCCAGACGGTATCGGTATTGCGATCGTACATCAGTTTGTTGGAGCGCATTAAAAGACCCGACGATCCAAACTCCAGGACAGTATCGCCAAGTTTCACGATCTCGCCGTCGAGATCCGTGTAGGTCAAATCGGCAATGTGGACATCGTATAGAACGCCCGCGCCACAAAGCGTGCAGTAAGCGAGCATGACCGGGCGTCCGCGAACCCGTCCGGCCGGACCGTCGTCCGTCGCTTCCTGGCCGGCGCCAAGATCAGGCAGGCCCTGCCACTCCGTGTCGTCGCCTTCCCATGCAATGACGTCAGTTTGCAGCCAACCTGTCCGCGGGCAAGCCGCGGATTGACCCTCGACGAGAACCCAATCATTATCCGCGCGGCCACGAGCCAGAAAGGTTGTGGGAGCGCGGAAGCTACAAACCTGCTCGCCATCAGGCGCGTCATACATAGGCGCGTGGCCGATAACGTCGTTGAACATCTCGTGCCAATTCAATAGACGCAGTGGATAGGCGCGGCTATCACCGTCCAAGCTGACACCGAAGACCAACTCGTCCGCTGCTGGATAGCTGCAATCGGAATCACGACAGAAGTCCTCAAATTCATAACCTTCCGCGGCTGCGTCTTCCGGGCTGATCTGTCGCGCATTGACCAGCGATGGGATGCCGTCCACCGTGACGCCGCCCCAGACTGGTTCCACCAGATTGATTCTCGCGGTGTCCAGGGCGCCGGGAGCGAAGAAACGCATGAATTCCGCGTCGACGAAGGCGGCCAAGACCTGTCCCTTGAATTCTTCATAGGCTGGCGGCAGGGCAATATCGTTCTTCCCGGCCCATTCAAAGTAGCCGCGCCAGTCCATGTCTTCGCCGGTCAGCGTGTTCAATGCCCCAATGACAGCGCGGTTCAAGGTCGCGTTGCGCGCGAAGTAAGCGATGTCGATCAATGGGGCGACATAGAGCGGATCGCGCGATTCGGCGATGGCATCATAAATGCCCAGGTCGGACTGGCGACCGCGCGTCACATCAAATGTCGCGGCTAGCAATTGGATCATGGTTTTGCGATAGTTCGTCGTATCGAAGTCCGCCGCGTAAGTTAATGATGACGACGCCATCACCAGCAAGAGCAGAACAACCGGTATTCGTAAACGTTTGGCTTGATTCACGTTCGTGACTCCACGCATGTTTCGAGAAGCATTGATACAAGTTTGGCGTCTAATTCTTGCCATTGTCTTATAGAAGACCAACTTCTGGCGCAGAGTCTCATCGCCAGGCCAAGACCGGGCATCTGAAATTTGTGGCCAGCATATCGTTATTCGGGGACGCTAAACCTGCCCAGTTCGATAGTGCTATCTTGCGCTCCGGCCACATTGGTCAAGACATCGTATCGCACCATATCCGGCAGGGCGTACCAACCGGTCAAGACCAGGTATTCTCCCGGCTCGAAGCCCCGCACATTCAGTCGGACCGATTCCAAATATTCCGAACCAGCCCCCACCGGCCCGAAAGGAATGTCGTCCTGCCGCATCAGGACGCGCTCCTCGTTTAATACGTGTATAAAGCGCTGATCATTAAAGGTTCGCGGGGAATCGAAGCTCCACCAAAGGTGGAGGACGAGTTCGCTTTCTATATTTTCCGGCATATGGTAGCCCGACAGCTCGATACCGCCCGCGACGCGTATCGGATCGTAAATTGCGCCGTCGGTTAACTGCTCGATCCAGACATCATCCACCGTTACGTCGTGACAGAGCAGGACAGTCGTATCAACGCGATCCGGGCAGGGAGGATCCAGCTCGATGCGCAGCGTATTGTAACCCCTGCGCGCGATCGGCAAGGGGATGGACAAGACCGTCTGGCCGACGACGTTCACAACCTGAAGCGGTACGTCGTTGAGCGAGAGATTGACGCGGCGGTTTACCGCCGCCAAGGTCGCGCGAAATGTCAGCCATCCCGGTCGCTGCTTAAAGACATAAACGTTGTGCGACCCGGCGTCCGAGACAAGTGAATAAACGGGTTCCCGGGTCGCGCCACGTCTTGATGACCGTGATTCAAATACGGCATATCTTTCGTCTTCATAGATGGGATCGCCCAGGCGATCCAGCGCTTGAGGATAGAGCAGGTTGAATTGACCGCTCTCCAGGGCGCGCGTCTTATTTATGATCACTGCGTCGGCGCCGGCCTCGCCCAAGAGCAAGGGATGAAAGCTGGAAAGTAGTACCAGCCGGGCCGGATCCACCGGCGTGATACGCGTTTCCTGCCCAGCGACCAAGGGTTTTTCGTGTGCCGTTTGCAGGTACATCGCCTCTTTGGCCGACAGCAAATTATCGTGTGGCACGTTGTAGACGGCGCGGATGTCGTTTCGTTTGGCCAAGTCGAAAATACCTTGAGGGATAGCCGCTGGAACACTGGGAAATGCCGCAAACAACTGATAGTCGTGAAAGATGAGCAAGGCGAGCAAGAGCGCCATGGCATTGCGAATCCGGCGACTGCGCCGCTGAAACAAAGGGCCCTCCCAAAGCAGCAACATACCCCAGCCCGCCATCATCGGCAGAGCGACCGCAAACAGGAACATGAATCGTCCCGGTGTACGCGCCAGTTCCACGAATGGGAGGTTCATCAAGAATGCGTAGGGAAGCGGAATAACGGTACTATAGCCGGCAACCGACACGGAAACTGCTTCGTCAAGTACTTTGAGCACGGGACCCAGGGCCAATAACCAGGCGGCAACCGCCACCAGCAACCACCAGTGTGTCTGTCGACGGAAAAGCAAGCCCACAAGCGCCAGGATCCCGCCGATGGCGCCTATATAGCTGGCGCCCTCACCGAGGTTTGTTCCGAGTACGTGCCTGGAGTGAGGCACGATATCGCGCCAGAATGGATTCTCAAAAGACGGCGCAACCAGACCCAAGAGATCGATACTATAACGCACGTAGCCGCCCACCTCCCTATAATGTGGAGATTGAAGCGTTCTTTCGATAGCTGGCCAGAGAAATCCGATCAAGAGTATTGTCGCGACCAGGGCAACCGTTACGGTACGCGTCGCGCCGACGTAGTCCCGGCGGTAAAGACGCGCCAAGGTAAAAAGGGCGATCAGCGGCGCGTGCAAATACACGACTTGCAAACTGTGCCCCATCGCGGACAGGAGGAAAAAGATCACCGACAGCGCAAACCAGCGCTTGCGCCCGGCATCGACATATTTGAACAGGCTCAAAAGCAGAATCGGTACCGGCCATTGGACAATCAAGCCAGCGTGTCCGTCAAATAGATGTCCCTGCATCGCCGGGAAGACCATAAAAATTAGTCCCGCTATCCAGGCAGGCGCAAGGTGACGATGGGAAATGCGTTGGCGGGCGAAGATGTACATGGCCCAACCGTTCAAGGTCAGGGTTATGAGAAGTCCCAGGTTGTACGCCGTTGCCAGGGGCATAATGAAGGCGAAGAGCCACATTGGAAAGAACTGCAAGGGGTTGGCCCACAAAACTGTGCCGGGAAAACCGTCCGGGTAGGCCAGCAGTGATTGGTAAAAGACATCGTCGCCGTTTTCCAAGGCTGTCTTGTACCACCAGACGTGGCGCGCCATTTCGTAGACGTCGCCCGTCCCGCCACCCAGGAAACGCGTGGAGAAGGAGCCTAGTACAGATGAGATCAGATACAGGGTGACAAGCAGATAACCGCAGAGCGCCAATGTATGATGGCTTCGCAGCAGTCGCAACACGGTAAATCCTTCAGCGTTGGCTCAACAGTTCACCCTCACATTCTATCACCACCTCGCCAAGCTTGTCGGTTGTGGCGGGTCGGATGCCTATCCGGTAATCATGCCTCCTGTCCGTCGGGAGCAGGCTCCGCGGACAACAAAATGCGCGTGAGACGCGTTCGATAAATGCGATACGGCCTCAGGTGATCAAACTGCAAGAAGACGTCTTTTGTCACATAAAGCGTTTGATCGGCTACTTTAAGCAAGTAGCTATCGCGTTGTCGTCCCCGGCGCAGTACTCGCTCCACATTGCCCGCAAGCGCCTCGACGCCATTTGATCGCAGATCGCTGTTGATACGCATGATGTCGCGACCCATATGACCGATCACCAAAGCGTTGACCAGAATCAAACCCAGACCCGCCAGCAACATGATCGCGTTATTTTCGGTCTGGCCAGCAAATATCAGCGCGGTTGAAGCAAAGACGAGCGCCGAAAAAAATAGCGCGCCTATAAGCGCCGCCCGGCGTTGGTCACGCCTCAATCGCTTTACCTGTTCATTTGCAAGCTGGCCTTGTCTGTTGGCGCGCAGGTCGCTTTCAGAGAAATTGAGGGCGGCGCGCAAGCCCTCCGCGGGTGCTGTCATGGGGCGGAAGATGGAGAACTGTCGGGGCTTTCTTGATCGGGTGGCGGGGATCCCCCTAAACCTTGCCCGGGCAGTTGACTCTCGTCGACGGATGATTCCTGCTCCGGCTTTGCGGCGCCGGGCATGTCTTCAATGTAAATCGAGCGGCTTGGGAAGGCAAAGCTGATGTCGAGAGCCTCGGCAATGCCCATAATCTCCAGAAGCAGCGTCTCTTTGAGCGCGGTATATTCCCGCCAATCGGCGAGCAGAATTTGGCAAATGACGCGCACATCGAGCGAGCTGGAACTGAAATCGACAAAGTGCACGATTACTGATTCGGGATCGATATCGTCGGTTTTCAGCAGCAACTCGCGGATGGCTTCGACAACCGCCCGCAGTTGCGCCGATGTGGTGCTGTAGGTGAAAGTCAAGGTGAGATCGAAGCGTCGTTTTTCCAGGCGCGTCAAATTCATGACAACAGCATTTGTCAAGAGGTTGTTGGGAACCGTGACCAGCACCTGATCCAACTGGCGGATCCGGGTCGAGCGCATGCCCACTTGTTCAACAATGCCGGTCACATCGGGCGTTCTGATAAAGTCGCCCACCTTAAAGGGATTATCACTTACGATGGCCGCGAAACCAAAGAGGTTGCCAACCGTGTCCTGCGATGCCAGAGATATGCCAATGCCAACAACGCCCAAGGACGCGATCAATGCAGCGACATCGAAGTTCAGTTCTTGCAAGATAAAAATGGCGCCCAAGGCAATGATGACGTATTTGACGACCGTGTTCAAAAATGGCAGCAAGCGATCGGGTATGGTCAAACCGGTGATTTGTCTAAAGAAGGCCGGGTGCAAGGAGACAACCGCAAACATTCGGATCAAGGCGAAGAACACAGAGCCAATGATCAGTGAGCGACCGACCGTTTCCGCGATCTGTTGTACTTCCGGCCCGAATTGAAACAGGTTAACGGTGAAGATGATTCCCAAACCGACAACAGCGATTCGTACCGGCGTCAGACTTTGATTGAGCAGTTCATCGTCGACTTCGGTCTGCGTGCGCCGCACAACTATACGCAGAGGACGAAACAGTATCGCGGTCAAGACCCAGCGCAATACAACGATAATCAGAATGCAGATGATGACCAATATGAGGTTCAGGACGAGATCCCGCACCAGAGGCGGCTGATCCAGAAGAAATGGCAATTGCGCGAGCAAATCCATCTGTTGCTCAATTCAAATGAAGTTCGTCGGTCAAGCGAGGCTAATTCTGCCGCAGTCATGAGGGAGATTCAAGCCTGCGCGGGTCTCGGGACAGAGCAATCGCACCACACTTTCTTAACCACCGAATGCGCCGAGAACATCAGGATTGATGCGCAAATGTGCCAAAAGGATGGCAATGTAGGGCCGATTCTGTGAATCGCTCGCAATTTTATCGCTATTTTCATGGGCGACTCACAGAAGTAAATGCAAGTAAGTCATGCGAATTTCGCAAACCACCCCCATCCCCCGGCCCCTTCCCCCACAAGGAGGGAAGGGGAGCCTAGGTCGTGCAATCACTGCGTTTAAGCC
>WTGF01000023.1 GCA_011525385.1 Chloroflexota bacterium
GTAGAACATTTCCTTGCCAAGGAAAAGGTCACGGGTTCGAATCCCGTTGCCCGCTTCGCGAAACCAATGATCGGCATTGGTTTTTTGTTTTGCCAGGATTTTTCGCTTCTGTTGATGGCTCAGGTAAGATGCGTACTTGCAAGCGTGTCTGCTTAAATGTGTCTATAGACGCAAACGGGCGTGGATGCCTGTTTGGGCGAGACGGATCACATAGGAGAGAATCGTTTGAATACAGCTACCAGAACGTCCGACTTCCAGGAAGACGCGCAGTTGGTCATTGAGGTGCTCAGCGAAAAAGAGCAAATTCAGTTGGACTATTCGGCCGAATCCATATCCTGGTTGGACAATTACATTGACGAGCATCGGGCCGAACTGAATGATGGGGACAAACTGTTGCTCCAGGAAAAATTTGGCGCCTTCCTCGGCGAATCTATCCTGCGCAATTTCGGTGGACGCTGGGTCCGGAGCGGCGACGATCACTGGATGATCGCGTTCGGCGAGACAGAAAAGGCTTCACCCTTCGAGTTGATCGCCCAACATCTGGATCACCACACGTCCCTGTCTCATGAATTCCGGCATATTCCTGATCAGATTGGCAGGAAGGCCGCGCAGAACTAGTCCGCGCAACAATCGCGAGCGAAGAAAAGAGCCGCTCGGCGGCAGCGAAAAGGTCTACCCCGCTCACGCAAAAGTGTAGGCCGTCCCGTTACTTGAGCGACGCGGTTTACGCATACAGGGCGCCGCAACTGCGGCGCCCTCTTTGATTTTTCGTCGTGGGACGCAAGTCTATGACGGGATCACGAGTAATTATAGGCGTTTGCCGCATATTCCCGCGCCGTCCCGGCAACTACCGCCAAGGCGACGCCCCTTTCCGCGGCGATTTCTTTCGCCGCGGTGACTTCGCTCTTGAGCCGCAGCAGTTCGCGGTCGTCGGGGTCGTAGGCGAGCCCGTCATTCACCAGCAACTCGGAAATCGAGGCCAAGAATTGGTTCCTCATCATCAGGTTTACCAATTCCCCGATCACGCCCACAATGTTCGCTGCATCTTCGCATTCATATGCTACATGCAGCGCCTGTCGATAGTGCGTCAATGCCTCCGGCAGCCGCTCCGCTTGAATCAAGACCTTGCCCAGCATCCGCAGTTGCCCCGCTTCCCCTTCCTTATCCTGGATCTCGCGGGCGATGTACAATGCCGATGTATGGAAGTTGACGGCCTCGCTCCAGCGTTCCAACTCGACGTTGATCTCTCCCAAGCCACGCAATACCAGCCCTTCCATGTCGCGCTTGGACTGCCCTTTGAAGAGTTCGTTGGCTCCCTCCAACATCTCGATCGCCTGCCTTGTGTCGCCGGCGTCTAGCTGCGCCATACCCAGCTTGTACAAAACATGAGCCTCGTTTTGCTGGTCGTCGCGGTCCCGGGAGATGGTCAGCGCCATTTCATAGTTTTCGATTGCCGTCACCGCTTCGCCCAAGGCGCGGTGAGCATCGCCTAGCGTGGTGCGCAAGAACATCTCGGTCTCTCGATCAGCAAGCTCTTCCGCGAGGTGCAAACCGCGCTGGATATGATTGAGCGCCGTGACGGCGGCATCCGTGCGCACCAGCAAGCCCCCCAACATGTCCAGCGTCCCCAGTATGCCCGCTTTGTCCTCTTCGTCCTCGTGAATCTCCAGCACTTCGTTGAAAGTCGCCACCGCTTCGTTTTCGCGCTTGTGCTCGATCTGCACCTTGCCGATCGCTTCCAGTATTTGCAAAACGCGCGAGGTATCCTCGTGTTGGCGCGCAAGCGTGAGCGCCGTGCGCAGCTTCACCTGTTCCAGAACCGAGGGCGCGCTTTCACTACTCACGAGCAAACCTGCCAGCGCATCAAGCGTTTCGAGCACGCCGTCCTTAT
The DNA here is from genome assembly GCA_011525385.1 of Chloroflexota bacterium. Lineage (GTDB taxonomy): Bacteria > Chloroflexota > Anaerolineae > Aggregatilineales > Phototrophicaceae > UBA6055. The sequence goes on from WTGF01000023.1 coordinate 1,892, forward strand.
CCGCGCTCGTCTCGTAAATCTCCAGCACTTCCGCGTAGGTTCCGGCAGCTTCGTTATCCCGCCCTTGATTAATCTGCACTTTGGCGATTGCCTTGAGAATCCGCAACTGTCTGTCGGTCTCGTTGTTCTGGCTGGCAACATGCAGCGCAGTCCGCAACTGATCGATATTCACGGACTGCAATTCTTCGTCATCAATTGAAATGAAAGTCGAGTCGTCGGCCGCGGCTGGCTGCGTCGATTCATCGACGCCATCTTCCGCTTCAAGATCCTCTACTTCCGCGAGGTTTTGCGTTTCATTATCTTCGCCCCCCGGCACGTCCTCTACACGCTCGACCGCCTGATCTTCATCGGTTTCCGGCTTAGCGATCAGATCCTCTGCATCGTCAAAATCAAGTTCGATTCCGTCACGGAGTGATTCAAGCAGCGCCAATTCATAGGCGTAACCCGCTTCATCTACCAGCCCGTCCACGCTGGACAAAGCGTCAACAATGCGGCCGGCCAGGTCGCGGTCGTCGTTGTCCGCGGTCCAGGCTGCCGTGGCGATCAGGTTATCCAGCTCGCTCACCAGTCGGATCAGCGCATCGGGACCAGCACAGTGGGCAGCCAGATAATCGCTGACCGCAGTCTTCACGTCCTCGCGCAAGTCATCAAGACGATCTTCTTCAGCAAACTTGGCTTGTAAAAATCCATGCACCAGAGGGTGTATACGGTAGCAGGTCTCATCAAGGCGCTCAAAGCGTTCGACGAGGAAAAGGCGCGATAAGATCGTCATTGATTGATCGATTGCCGACACGGGCATATCGCTAAGCAAGCGCAAGAAAGAGATCGAGGCTTCCCCGCGAGGCGTGGCGCCCAACTGCCCCAGCAATTCCCGCAGGCGCGGATTGAGCGCATCGACGCTGGCAGCCAGGGCAGCGCTGTCAGCTTGACTCTCGTGTTCCTCCAGCAGCGCCGCCAGCGAGGCATGATAGTCTTCGGGCGTCTGGCGAGAAATGATCATGCTGCGCGCAGCTAGCACGACGGGAAAGGCTTCATTATTGAGTTGCGTCACAATCGCAGCGGCCATGCTATCGGCTTCGCTGCCTTCGATACCCGCTTTTTGTTTGAAGAGCAGCAGCGCATCGTCTTCGCTCAAGTTGCCGATGGCTTGGTTGCGCCAGGCGCCGCCCGCCAGGGCTTTCTCACTGGTGACGACCAGCGGCAAATCCCCCCCGCAATCGTCGTAGAACTGATTCAAAACCGCTTCGTCGATCCGACCATCAAGCACGATCAGCGGCTGATGCTGTTGCAGCAGCCCGGCGACTGCCGCGCGTTTGCCCAAGGGGTTCGAGGCATTGCAGATATCCAGGGCGCCATAGGCGCGGCTGATGCGCACGAGCAATTCGACCAGGGGCGGTTCCTCGACTGGCAACCAGAGAACGGACTGCTCGGGCTGCTGCGCATAAACATTGGCGATAGTTGCCGCGATCGTGGTTTTGCCGATGCCGGAGGCGCCGTGCAAGACCAGGGGTTGATTCTGTCGCAAGCGCAGAAGGAGCGCCCGCAACAAGTCGTCGCGCCCGACGGGTCTCCCGAAGCGCCGCAGAGGCAGATCGCTCATCGTGGTGACGGCAGCTTCCAGGGGTCTCAGTTCAGCCATTTTCCCCCCAAGATAATGTAATCCACGTCCAAGAGTAAATTACTGTCAAGTATAGCATTGACAAAGAAAATCGGGCAATTTGAGGGCTGCGATTTTGTCGCAGGCTTGCGCTGTGGTCGGGTACCGTACAGGTGAATTGACCGCCGAGGACACCGACGGCACCGAGATGGTTTCCGCGAGCATGCGCAACTGAGCGAGATCGTTGATTCCCGCCGCTGGGCTCAGCCAGCCTCATGCCCAAGATTTGGCTTGATTCCGGGACTGAGTTTCACTATACTGATGCGCTGTTTGGGCGCGTGGCGCAATGGCAGCGCAGTTGACTTTTAATCAATTGGTTGCAGGTTCGAGTCCTGCCGCGCTCA
>WTGF01000079.1:0-3122 GCA_011525385.1 Chloroflexota bacterium
TATCCTCAATCTATATCGGCTCATTTGAATTTCAACCGAAATCGATACACTACCAGCATCAGCATTCGCGCATGGACCACTACAACCCTCTGTCTTTATGGGACCCCGGGATGGGGTCCAACTTCCGACGCCAAGCCACATAACCTTGCCAGCCATGCCCTCTGACAGTATCATCGAAATAAGACTCATGCTTTTAAGGCAGTAACCATGACTAGACCCAACATCTTGTTCATGATCGCCGATGACCACCGCTATTTAGCCCTCGGCGCGCTGGGAACGGAAGCCGTCAGCACACCCACATTCGACCAGATGATCGCGGTCGGAACCTGCTTCACCCAGGCGCATATCATGGGATCCACTTCGGGCGCGGTCTGCATGCCCAGCCGCGGCATGCTCATGACCGGGCGCAATCTCTTCGCGGCGCCGGATCCTCTGCCAGATGACGCGCCGCTGCTGCCGGAATTGCTACAGAAGAACGGCTACACGACCTACGCGACCGGCAAGTGGCATAATCGGCGCGGCAGCTATGCCCGCGCATTCGATAGTAGCGGCAAGGTCTTCTTCGGCGGTATGAACGATCAGTACGCCATGCCTGTGAACGACTTCGACCCGACAGGCGCTTACGACCCCGAAGACACATACATCGCTGACGGCTTTTCGACGACCGTCTTTACAGATGAAATGATTCAGTTCTTGAATTCACGGGAACCGGACGAAGATCCCTTCTTTGCTTACATTGCCTTTACGTCGCCGCACGATCCGCGTACCGCGCCGCCGCCTTACGACAGAATGTACGACCCGGACGACATCGAACTGCCGCCGAACTTCATGGCCGAGCACCCCTTCGATATCGGCGTACGCGATATCCGCGACGAAGTCCTGGCCGACTATCCCCGGACGGAAGCCGAGATCCGGGGGCATATCGCGGACTACTACGGCATGATCTCTCACATGGATATGGATATCGGCCGCATCTTGGGGACGCTGGACGACAAAGGCTTGAGCGAGAATACCATCGTCATCTACACCTCCGATCATGGTCTCGGCGTCGGTCAGCACGGACTGATGGGCAAGCAGAACCTTTACGACCACAGTATGCGCATTCCGCTCATCATGCGCGGACCGAGCATCCCCGCCGGTTACAAGTGCGACGCGCTGGTCTATCTGCTCGATCTTTTTCCCACATTGCTGGAGCGCGCCGATGTCGAGGTTCCCGCCGAGCAAGACGGCTACAGTCTCAACGCCGTCCTGGGTCGCCTGACGCACAAGCATCGCCGTTCGATCTTCTCAGCTTATCAAGGCGTCTTCGGTCACCCGCTCGGCAGACCCTACCAACGAAGCATCAAGGACGACCGCTACAAGCTGATTCAATCGGTGCTTGACGGTCGCGAAACTTGGCAGCTCTTTGATTTGCGAGAAGATCCTTTCGAATTGCACAACCTGATCAATAACGACGAATACGGACGACTGATTCTGAAGTTGATGAAAAGCCTGAAAGAACGCCAAGCGCGGGTGCAGGATCCGGTACTGCGCGATCAATAGGCGCTTCCCCGGCATCAACCGCGGCCCGGTATCCGTGCCAGGAGAGAGAGAAATGACAGAAAACATTCGCATCGACGGCGCGCGCCTCTGGAAAAGCATCATGGAAATGGCTGAGATCGGAGCAACCGCAAACGGCGGCAGCCACCGTCTGACGCTCAGCGATGAAGACAAGATCGGCCGTGACCTCTTCGCTGCCTGGTGCGAAGACGCGAGCCTGTCGATGTCCGTCGACGAAATGGGCGATATGTTCGCCAGACGCCCGGGCAGCGACGATTCGCTAGCGCCTGTCGGGATCGGCAGCCACCTCGATACGCAACCCTTCGGCGGCAAATTCGACGGCGTCTTTGGCGTCCTGGCTGGTCTCGAAGTTGTCCGCACGCTGAACGATCACGGTATCACGACGGCAACTCCACTGGAAGTGGTCAACTGGACCAATGAAGAAGGCGCGCGCTTCGCCCCCGCGATGTTAGCCTCGGGGGTTTATGGAGGGGTCTTTGATCTCGATTGGGCGCAGTCGCGTGTGGCGGTCGACACCGGCGCGACGGTGCTCGACGAGCTAAAGCGCATCGGCTACCACGGAGACCAATCGGCGCGCCAGCACGACTTCTCCGCCTTCTTCGAGTGTCACATCGAGCAGGGTCCCATCCTCGATAGCGAGGGCATTTCGGTGGGCGTGGTGAACGCGGCCCAGGGCTTTCGCTGGTACGATATCTCAATGGAAGGTTTTGCCCAGCACACCGGTTCGACGCCGATGGTCGGACGGCGCAATGCCCTGCTTGGTATGGCGAAAATCGTACAAGCGGTCGACGACATCGCCCACGGACACGCGCCCTTGGCCCGCGGCACCGTCGGCGGGCAAGTTGAGGTCGCGCCCGGCTCGCGCAATATCATCCCGGGCCGGGTCAACTTCACCGTCGATATGCGCCATCCCTCCGCCGATACCTTGGCGACGATGGATGCTTCTTTACGCGAAGTCTGCGAGCAAGTGGCTGCCGACATCGGCTTGAGCCTGGCGCTGGAGCAGATCTCGTACACCGCGCCCGTCGCCTTTGACGAACGTTGCGTCGCCGCGGTCAAAGGCGCCTGCGAGCGCCTCGGCCTGTCGCACACCTATATAACCTCGGGCGCCGGGCACGATGCTTGCTTCGTCGCCAATATCGTGCCAACGACCATGCTCTTCGCGCCTTGCAAGGACGGTGTCAGCCACCATGAATCGGAAAGCGCCGAACCCGAGGATCTCGAGGCTGTTTGCAACGCGCTGCTGCACGCCGTGCTGGATGTTGCCGGCACAGCAAGCTGAAACCGGCTATTGTTCGCCATTGCATCATTGAACGATGAGTCCTGAAGATCTCGCTATTCCAGGCAGTTACTGCTGTCGCTCACGTACGCCGCGCCGATCCAGCCGGCTTTGCCCCCATATTCCACCTGGAACCAATATCTGATCGATGAGATGAGGCGCAGCCTTGCGCCGCGCGGCACAAAGGCGATGACTTCGCCATCCGTCGTTGGCGCCGCGCGGAGTTTCAGATGGCCGGTCGTGTTTAGGCGGCATTGTTGCGATTGTTGAGGGGTAGGCATCG
>WTGF01000079.1:3222-26733 GCA_011525385.1 Chloroflexota bacterium
CGGCTTCGCTGGCTGGAGTTGGCGCGCCCTCGGAGCAATCGTGGCTGTCGCTCACGTACGCCGCGCCGATCCAGCCCTCGTTGCCCCCGTATTCCACCTGGAACCAATATCTGATCGACGAGATGAGGCGCAGCCTTGCGCCGCGCGGCACATAGGCGATGACCTCGCCATTCATCGTAGGCGCAGAGCGGAGTTTCAGATGGCCGGTCGTGCTTAGGCGGCACTGTTGCGATTGTTGAGGGGCAGGCATCGCGGCTTCGCTGGCTGGAGTTGGCGCGCCCTCGGAGCAATCGTGGCTGTCGCTCACATAAGCCGCGCCGATCCAGCCCTCGTTGCCCTCATATTCAACCTGGAACCAATATCTGATCGACGAGATGAGGCGCAGCCTGGTAGCGCGCGGCACATAAGCGATGACCTCGCCATCCGTCGTTGGCGCCGCGCGGAGTTTTAGATGGCCGGTCGTGAGGACGCGGCATTGTTGCGATTGTCGAGAGGCAGGCATCGCGGCTTCGCTGGCTGGAGTTGGCCCTGCGGCCATGAGTACGACCGTTCCGGGGCCATCAATCTCGGCGCAAGTCCGGCCATCTCGCTGAACTGAATCCAATCGCGACTCGGCGCGAGGCGAGGTACCGGCGTCCAGGAAGAGCAGCCAGCCGACGCCATCCAGGCAGACTTCTTCCGGCAATACTTCACCCCAGATATCGACCGCGGCGATGAAACCGGCATCGATGATCCATTGCACGCCGATGCCTCCGGCGTCAATTCGCCGCATGTTGATGCTTGAGCCGGAGCCGCTCGCCTGCCTGGCGAAGCTGCCACCGCCGCTTCTGCCGCTTTGGCGCTGGCTGTCGTCCTTGTCCTTACTGTCGTCGCTCTTGTCGGAGCCGCTGCTGCAAAGGGATCTGATACGGGCAAGTTTGCAGAGCCAGTCATAGGAGACCGGCCGGCAGAAATACCGCGTACCCGGTCCCTCATAATCGAAGTCCTGTATATCGCAGTGATACCATCCAGACTGCGCCTGTACGACGCCGTATTGCGCGCTCATGAGGACGACGAGAATCGTCAGCAAGAGCAGTTTCTGGCGGATACCGCTCCAGCGCAACCGAAACCCGCTCTTGGCCCACGAATTGAAAGAGAATAATGAAGTCATGAGAAACTCTTTTGAATCACGTTTTACTTTTAGAGGAATCCGCTCGGCCAAGGCACGCAACGGACACAACGCGCTACATATTCGGCATCAATCACTTGAATCGCATTTCAGCAGTCGCGGAACTGTCTGTCTGCAGCGGCAGACACGGGACAAGTAAACTGCCGAGACGCGGGCTCTGAAGAGTCCGGCCATACTTCAAAGACGACGTGCGGATGGGTGAGGATTTGCGAGTTAAAGAAATTGCTGCTCACCTATTTTCAAAAACTAAACTATAGAAAATTGTATCAGGTTTAATTAGCAATGGCAAGTTTTTCGTCACAAGGTTCGAGTTGCGGCTTTTGAAGCACTCGCTGACATAATAAACGGGCAGACGAAATTCATATGGCGCCGCAGGCGTGCATGCCGCAGACGCGTTGTGGGCTACGGCTGGGTATGCCTTGTCGCCTGCCGGGATCTCAAGCATAATCGGCGCGCATTATGTGGCTCGAGTCTTCGTAAGGCGGCATCGTGAACTGGCGCATCATCATACCCCTGTTCCTCATCGGGCTGGTTCTCATTTTCGGCATCAGTTTGATCGAACCCCTTAACGGTAGCGCGCTAGAGGCGCGCACGCAATTTGAAGCGCCGCCCCAAGACCCCAGCGGCTTCGCCCGCGCCATTGAACCTTGGGATTGGCAATTCCCGCGCGATCACGGCCCGCATCCCCAATTTCAAACGGAATGGTGGTATTACACCGGGGTTCTGGCGACCGATGACGGCAGACGCTTCGGCTTCCAATTCACCATCTTCCGCCGCGCGATATCGCCATTGGACGCAAACTCGTCTTCCGAATTCCGCGCCAGGGACATCTATATGGCGCATTTCACCATCAGCGATATCGTCGCGCAGCGTTTTTATCATGACCAGCGCTATAGCCGCGGCGGCGCTGGCCTGGCCGGCGCGACCCCCAGCGAACAGATGGCGCGCTATCGCGTCTGGCTGGAAGACTGGCAAGTCGTCGCCGAAAACGATGAGGCCACGCGCCAGCGCATCCTCGCCGCCAGTGACGACTTCGCGCTCGATCTGACACTTACCCAGATCAAGCCGCCGGCGCTGCAAGGCGACAAGGGACTCAGCCCCAAGAATAAAGAGATTGGTAATGCCAGTTACTATTACAGCTTGACGCGCCTGGTCACGAGCGGGACTATCACTCTTGGAGCAGACTCTTTCTCGGTCAGAGGCAATACCTGGATGGACCATGAATTCAGCACCAGCGCCTTGGGCGACGAAGCGCAGGGTTGGGATTGGTTCGGCTTGATCTTCGAGCACGATACCGAGCTCATGCTCGGACAGATCCGCCAGATTGATGGGGGCGTAGAATCCGCATTCGGCGGTCTGCTGGTTTATCCGGACGGGGGCACGCGCGCCCTTGACGCGGCCGATTTCACCATATCCGTCACCGATACCTGGCACAGTCCGCATACCGACGCCGACTATCCGGCGGGCTGGGACATCCAAATCCTGGGCGATGACGGCTTCCGATTCAGCGTCGCGCCCTTGCAAGCCGACCAAGAACTGCATGGCGCGGACATACAGTATTGGGAGGGCGCCGTGCGTGTCAGCGGCGACGTCAGCGGATATGGCTACGCCGAACTCACCGGCTATGCAGAGTCCATGCAGAACCGATTTTGAGGCCTAACATGAGCGAAAACCGGCAGCGCCGCAAGAGCTATGACGGCATAGCGGATCTCTACGACAGCGCCCGCCCCTACCCCGAAGCCCTCTTCGACGACATCGAGTCTTACGCGCGGCTTGATGAGAACGCGCGCCTGCTCGAGGTCGGCTGCGGCACCGGACAAGCCACCATACCCATGGCCCGGCGCGGATACGCCATTGACGCCGTCGAGCTTGGCGCGCAAATGGCGGCGATCGCCCGCCAAAAGCTGTCGGCTTTTCCCAGAGCGAACATCATATGCGCGGACTTCGAGACGCTCTCGCTGCCCGGCGAGACTTATGACCTGCTGCTATCGGCGACGGCTTTTCACTGGATCGATCCGGCGATCCGCTTTCAAAAGGCGCGCGACCTGCTCAAGCCGAGCGGCGCGCTGGCGCTTTTCTGGCATAGACCCGCGCTGACCGATCTCAGTCGTCCCTATCTCGAGCCGCTGCAAGCCGTATATGAGCGCGTCGCCCCGGAACTGGCGCGGGACTTTTCTCCCCCGCCCCGCCCCGAAGAGGTACGCACCGAATACCAGGAACTCATCACCGCCAGTGGATTATTTGGCGACATGCTTGTGCGACGGCACTATGTGAGCATGGAGTACAGCGCCGCGGCATACAGGGACTTGCTCGGCACTTTCTCTGACCATCGGTCATTGGACACTGGCAAACGGGAACGATTGCTGGCGGGTGTCGAGACGGTCATCAACAAGGAATTCAGCGGGGTGATCATACGGGAGACCGTCGCATTGCTGTATTTGGCTCGGGGGCTGTGAGGACCGGCAAAGCGGCGCAGATCAAGCTAAGCACGCTCTGCCTTTCAAGTGTATAATTCGCTATTGGCATCGGCATTTGACCCTCGGGAAAGGACCAGGCATGATACGCGCGTTGATCACCGGCGGCGCTGGTTTCATCGGCAGCCACCTCTCGGAGCGGCTGCTAAAAAGCGGTTACAAGGTGACTGTCATCGACAATCTCTCCACCGGTCGTCTTGGCAACATCGAACACCTCGCGAGCAACCCCAACTTCAGCTATGCCATTGAAGATATCCGCAACATCCACGTGATCGACCGCTTGGTCAGCGAATGTGATATCATCTTTCATCTTGCCGCCGCGGTCGGCGTCAGCAACATCATCGACCGTCCGATCAATACCATCGAGGTCAACATCGGCGGCACCGAAACCATGCTTAAAACCGCCAGCCGCTATCGCCGTCGTATCATGATCGCATCCACATCCGAGGTTTATGGCAAAGGCGTCAGCTTCCCTTTCCGCGAGGATGACGACACGCTTTCCGGACCCACCGTGCGCAGCCGCTGGAGCTATGCCGCATCCAAAGCCGTTGACGAATTCCTGGCCTTTGCCTATCACGCCGAAGTCGGCTTGCCCATCACGCTCTTTCGCCTCTTTAATACTGTGGGGCCGCGTCAGGTCGGGCAATACGGCATGGTCGTGCCGCGCTTTGTGCGCTGGGCGCTGGCAAATGAACCGATTCAGGTCTACGGAGATGGCCGGCAACAACGCTGCTTCGGCAATGTCTACGATATCGTGAGCGCGATTCGAAACTTGGCGGAAAGCGAAGCGACAATCGGTCAACTCTATAATATCGGCAGCAACGAAGAAATCAGCATCCTGGAACTCGCGCAGCGCATTCGCGACCGCGCCGACAGCGCCTCGGAGATCAAGCTCGTTCCCTACGACCAGGCATATAAGCAGCCCGGTTTCGAGGACTTCCGCCGGCGCGTGCCCTGCATCAAGAAAATCCGGCAGGCCATTGATTGGCAGCCCACGACCTCGCTGGACGAGACCATCGACCAGATCATCGCCTATTATCAGGCCGAGATGTTCCCGGCCTAAGCGCGACTTCCAGTTTATGTAATCCGCGGCGCTCCGCTACAATAGGGGCGGAATCAAGTCCCGAGAGGCAGTATGCACGTCGCCATCAACGGCTGGTTTTGGGCCCAACAATCAACCGGCAGCGGACAGTATCTTCGTCACCTGGTCGCCAATCTCAAAAAAGTATCGCCGGATCTCCAACTTTCATTGATCCTGCCGCCGCAAATCCAAGAGCCAGACGATGTGCCCGCTTCCGTCAACAACGTCATCAAAACACGCAATTTTGGCCTTGCCCCCAATGCTGTGGGGATTCCGCTCCCCGTGAGGCGGGAGGACCGAGGGGGGAATTCGAGAGGGCTAGCAAAAGTCTTCTTCGAGCAAAGGTCATTTCCACGAGCGGCGCGCGATATCGGCGCCGATATCGCCCATGTGCCCTACTGGGCTCCGCCGCTCAGCTCGCCGGTCAAGCTGGTGACGACCGTGCTGGATGTCATACCCCTGCAGTTTCCCCTTTACAATCGTGGCCTCTTGACCAGCCTTTACACGTCTCTGGTCAGCGTAGCGGCGCGCGGCAGCAATCACATCATCACCATCAGCGAAACCGCCAAACTTGATATCGAAGAATACCTGGGCATTCCGGAAGACAAGATCAGCGTCACTTACCTGTCTCATGACGCGGGTTTCCATCCTCGTTTGGGCAGCGAGCGCGACGCCGCTGTTCGCGAGAAATACGATCTGCCCGAGCGCTTTGTACTCTATCTGGGCGGCTTTGACTGGCGCAAGCAAGTCAATATGCTTTTGCTGGCCTATACCTACGTCGCAGAAGCCGACGGCGACGCCTTTCCGCTCGTGATCGCCGGGCGCGAACCCGCATGGGACGATCAACTTTTCCCTGACTTGCGGAAATACAGCAGTAAACTCAACATAGACGACTATGTGACTTGGATCGGCTTTGTCGATGAAGAAGACAAGCCGTCACTCTATCGTCTGGCCGATGTCTTCGCCTTCCCGAGCATGTACGAAGGCTTTGGTCTGATGGCTTTGGAAGCGCTTGCCTCCGGCACACCGGTCGTCACATCAAACGCCCTCGTCTTTGAAGAAGTGCTGGAAGATGCCGTTTATATGGTAGATAATGCTCGGGAGATGGCGGGCGCAATCATCGCCTTGCTGATACAGCAGCCCTTGCGCGAGACCATGATCAATCAGGGCTTGGCGCTGGCCAGCAAGTATTCCTGGCGCAAGACCGCCCAAGAGACGCTAGCCGTTTACGAAGACGTCTTGCGTTCCTAATCTCAGTGAGCGTAGCATCGCATTCGGGGACCGGGCAATGACATCCGATCAACGCGAAAGACGAGAATTGAGCTTGATGCAAAAGCTCTCATTGCCCGAGGAGTCCGCCCCGCCCTGGAGTCTCCTGACAGCGACGATGACCCTTGCGGCGATGCTAGTCTGCCTGATCGTGATCGGGCCCGCCCTGGCATCGCTCTTGCTCGGCAAGCAACAAGCCACCCCCGATCTGCTAATGCTGAGTTGGGCGCTTGGGATGGGCGCCACAGCCCTTTTTGTCCTCGTCAACCGACGCGGCAACGCGGACAGTTGGCAGTCCCTCCGCCTGAGCAGGCGCGGTCCCCCGCTGCCGCTCATCTCGCTGCTTGGCGTGGCGATCTCGCTCTTCATTAATTTGATCATCAGCCTGCCCAGCGGCCAGTTCCTGCCCCTGCCGGAGGTATATGGCATTGGCGCGGGAGGACCAATTGGCCTCATCGTCGCGGCCTTGCTTCTGGTAGTCCTGCAGCCATTAGCGGAAACCCTGGTATTCCAAGCCCTGCTCTTGCCATCGCTGCGCTGGACGCTGGGTCCCTGGCGCGGACTTCTTGCGGTCTGTCTCGTTTTCGTGTTGCTCCATCTAATCGTGTTTTTCGCGCCCTGGCAATCCATTTACAGCGCCCCTTGGTATGGACTCGCCTATCCGTTTACTGTCTGTCTCGCGTTTAGCCTGCTCAGAGTGCATACCGATTCCAGCTTATCCGTGCTTGTCGCGCGCATAAGCGCCGGTTTAATCTTTCTACTAACAGGTATGGCGCTAACTGGCTTTTAAGCCGCCATGGCTCGATCTGCATCAATTGCACAAGGAGAAATCATGTCAAAATCATATCAATTCACCGTCGGCGATATCCAATGCGCAGTGCTGCTGGAAGGGGAATCGACCAAGACAAGCGAGGCGATCGCCGAGCGTTACCCAAAGGTGAGCCAAGATGAGATTGAAGCCGCACTCGGTGGAACAGCCGGGGACGACAGCCTCAACTGCCTGTATATCAACAGCGGCGGGACGCGCATCCTGGCCGATGTCGGCTTTGGCGCGGCGGGTCCTCCGGACAGCGGCGGGCTGGTAGCGGCGCTTAACAGCATCGACTTGACGCCGGCCGATATCGACATCGTCTACCTGACGCATTTTCACGGCGATCATATCGCTGGCTTGATGGCTGACGAAGACCCGCTTGAATTTCCAAACGCGCGCTTTATTACGATGGACGCTGAATGGCAGGAGTGGATAGGGCGCTGGGCGGGCTCAAACAGTCCCCAGGAGCGCCGGCAGTTCGAGCGATTCACCGCCATGCGGGACCGCTTCAGTTTCGTGGCTGCGGGGGATTCAGTCGCGCCGGGCGTCACCGTGGTCGATCTCGCTGGCCATACCCTGGGCCATTCCGGGCTGCTCGTGGAATCACAAGGCGAACGACTTCTGCATGTCGTTGATCTATTGCACCAGTCATTCCAGTTCGCACGGACCGAATGGCACTTCATCTTCGATTCGGACGGCGACATGGCCGTAAAGGCGCGTCGACGGGTCCTGCAGCGCTGCGCCGACGAAGGCTTGCTGACGCTCTTCTATCATCTTAAGTTTCCGGGCTTGGGCATGGTAAAACGAAGAGGCGATTCCTTTTCCTGGCATCCCCTTGAACGGGCGCCATAAACGCGCGACTCGTCAGATCAATAACGACGGAACTGCTCGTCATATTCGGGCAATCGTCAACACAGAAATGCCTCCTCGCGGCGGTCATTGGTTGCGCCCTGCGCAACGCCTGTTGCTCATGTTTGTATTCTGCGCCTTCTTGCGGTATGCTCGTCTTGCATTGAACCTGTTGTTAGGGGCAAGCGAAAACGATTTCTGTAAACCTAACCTGAAGAGAGGATTTGCCATGCGCAACTCGCGTCGCATTATCTGTCTGTTATTGGCCGCCTTGTTTGTGGCCCTGCCATTTGCGTCGGTTTATGCCGATGACATGGACGTGATGGATCCAGCCACATTTGGCTTGAACCCCGACAAGCCCTACGATGGCACGCACTTGAAGTTCTTGATCTGCTGCAGCACCGCGCCGCAATTCGCTTCCGCCGCCGTGAAGGGCGAAGCCGAATTCACCGCCATGACCGGCATCAGCGTCAGCTGGGGAGACTTGCCCTTCGGCTCCTTCCAGGAACAACTCTATCTGGAAGCCACCAATCCCAATACGGAATTCGATATCGTCGCCTTCGTTGACGCTTGGGGCACCAATATCTATGACTTCTTGCATCCGCTCAACGACTTTGTCGAAGACGCCGGCTTTGACTGGGACGACTATTCGCCCGCTTATCAAGGCGCCGCCACCGGGCTCAGCGATACCATTTACGGCATGCCCTTCCGCGGTCATCCCTTGCTGCTCCATTACCGCGCTGACGTCCTGGAAGCAGTCGGCATGGATCCGCCCGCGACCTGGCAGGATATCTCCGCCATCGGCGAAGCGATCCAAGCCAGCGGCATGGACATTGCTCCCATCGCCATGTACTACGGCTTGAATGTCGACCAGAATCTGTTTAATTGGTTCGCCCAGCTTTGGGGCGCCGGCACCGATATCTTCGACGAAAACTGGGAACCCATTTTCAACAATGAAGCCGGTGTCGCCGCGACTGAGCAGTACATCAGCTACGTCCGCGACGGTTACAGCCCCGAAGCCTCGGTTGCCTGGAACGAACAGGAAGCCAATCAGGAATTGGTACAAGGCCGTGCCGCCATGTTCATCGGCTGGTGGTGGATGGCCAGTCGCATGATCAATTCCGAGATTCCCGAAGTGGCGGATAACGCTTCCTTCGCCCCCGCGCCCGGCTGGGAAGGCGGCGTAACCACGTCCTACGGCTATCTCTGGGCGGTCGGCGTGCTCGATCAATCCGACGACCGCGATGCCGCCCTGGAATACCTGAAATGGCTGACGCACCCCATCACCGAACGCCGCATCGTTCTCGACGCCTCGGATCCGGCGCTGGATACCAACGTGGCCGTTCGTCTTTCCGTCCTGGCGGACCCGGAAGTGAACGAAGTCCACAACGGTTTGCAGGGCGTCGCCTCCGCCGTATTGGCCGATGCGCGCACCATTCCCTTGATCCCGGAATACACCGAGATCGTCCCGTTCCTGGCGGAAGCCATCAATGAGTTGGCCACCGATCCGATGGCGGATACGCAAGCCGTTCTCGACCGGACGGCGGAAGACGTCCGCTTTGTCATGCAAGCGGCCGGCTACTACGACTAGTGAATTAGCAGCGGGTCAGCCATCGGCTGACCCCTACAGCCTGCCTTGATGTTTGATAATTGTAGGGGCGACCCAGTGGGTCGCCCGCAAATGTCTTATAATGATCGCGACCCAATCGCCACACACTGATCTTCGCCACCGCCCTTGTGGAAATTGGGACGAGGGCTAAACCGAATCATGCGCAAGAAACGCTGGGTCCCCTGGGTACTTGTCGGACCCGCCCTCTTGATCATCGTCTTGACGACGATCTATCCCTTGCTGGCCGCACTCTATTTCAGCTTCCACAAATACAACCTGCGACGCCCGCCCCAATTCGCAATCCAAATCGGCGAGAACGGCATCCATATCGACTGGAGTCTGCTCTCGCTCAACAACTACACCCTGGCTTTCAGCGACTCCCGCTTTATCAACAGCTTGCAGGTGACCTTCTGGTTCACTGTCATCAGCGTCGTCCTATCCGTCATCATCGGCTTGTTTATCGCCGTCGTCGTCCAAAAGGGCGGGCGCCTGCATACGCTGACCAAAGTTCTGCTGATCTTCCCCTTCGCCGTTAGTCCCGCGCTCAAGGGATACAGTTGGCGCTTCATGCTCAACGAAAATTACGGCATTTACGACTTGCTCATCGACCAGTTAATCGTGGGTCCCATCAATGCCCTGCTGTCGATTGTCAACGCGCTGCCGATCGTCGAGATTCCCCTGATTAGCGAATCAATCGTCTGGCTGGGCGACAAATTCTGGGCGCTTTTCATGCTGGCTATGAGCGAGACCTGGGGCTGGGCGCCGCTGATCGCGCTGATGTTCGTCGGCGCGCTCGGCTCCATTGACGAGCAGATCTTCGAAGCTGCGCGCATTGACGGCGCCAATCGCCTGCAGATCTTCTTCCGCGTGACACTGCCCCTGCTGCGCCCCGTGATCCTCATCGTAACGATGCTCAAGACCATTTTCTCGTTAAAGATGTTCGACCAGGTCGTCACCATGACCGGCGGCGGTCCCGTCCGCGCGACCCAGACCATCAATTACTACATTCATCAAATCGGATTCGTGCGCAGCCTGGATATCGGCTACGCCTCCGCTATGTCCTATATTCTCGTCGTCCTGCTGACGATTTGCGCGGCGCTCTATGTATCGCTCGTGCTGAATCGCGACTGAGCAAATCTGATGACAGCGAACACAATCGGCCAGAACCAGAGCAGCCTCCGACTAAAGAGCCTCAAAGTCCTTGAGACCCTGGCGCTGCTTCTGATCATCGCCTTCATTGTGCTGCCGATCCTCTGGCTGGCGATCACCGCCATCAAGCCGCAGGAAAAAGCCTACTCAACTACGCTGATATTCTCTCCGACGCTGGAAAATTTTGAGATCATCTTTTCCGATACTTCAGTCATCATCAACGAGGGCACCGATCGCGAGCGCGGCGAAGTCGGCCGCAATATGTTCCCGAGTGTTTTGAACAGTATCGTCGTCTCCGGCGCCACCATCCTCATCGCCATTCCACTGGCAACCCTCGCCGCTTACGCTTTCAGTCGCTACAGCTTCTTGGGCAATGGCGTCCTGCTAGTTTGGATTCTGACCACTCAGTTCATCCCGGCAATTGTAGTGGCGATTCCCTTCTTCACGCTTTTCCGTTCAATCACCCTCTTTGGCAAGCCCTTGCTGGGCACGCAAATGGGCTTGATCATTGTCAACATGTCCATCGTCTTGCCCTATGCCATCTGGATGATCAAGGGTTTCGTCGACGCCCTGCCCGGTGAGATTGAAGAAGCCGCTTTCGTCGACGGCTGCAACGACTTTCAAATCCTGTTCTTCATCTCGCTGCCCTTGATCCGCCCAGGGGTGCTGGTCGCTTCAGTCTTCGCCTTCATCATGTCCTGGAATGAGTTTCTCTTCGCGCTGATCATTGGGCGCGAGATGCGCACCATGCAGGTCGCCCTGATGACGACGAGCGGCGCCCGCGGCATTATGTGGGAACAGATGGCCGCCGCCGGCCTGGTTGTGATGATACCGATCTTTTTCCTGGCGATGTTTATCCGCAAGAACGTAGTCGACGGCTTGACTATGGGCGCGGTGAAGTAGTCTGGCGACGACACAAAATGTAAGGAACGACTTATCAAGTCAACCGCAATTGGAGTGGAGCAGAATACGTATCGGGGGCGCGATTCCGCCAAGTTACTACACGGCCACTTTGGGGTTTCCTGCGGATTGCGTGGAAGCCACGCGATTCTCGTCGGTTGACGCAGACCTACTTCTGACGGCGGAAGGAGGCATCTGGCCAGTAGATTTCAGATAATCGATGCGCATTCTTGCCAACTTCTCAAGTTCTTTCCTAACTTTCGCCTGCTGCTCAAGAATTTCCTGTGGATACTTAATACTCATGAGTATCTCCCTTACATATATTGCATTGTCAATATCTGCAATTGCATGTCATCTACTGGACTTAGACAGTCAACAACAGCGAGCAATTGACGACCGTCGTATTAAACGTATAGGTTTGCGCCTGTCCTAATTCAAGCTGTGTCCAAAAGATCGGGTCATTTAGCATATAGGTGGCAATTAAAGTCATTTCCGCGTCTTCAAGGCTCGTGGCCCCACGATCCCAGTGAATTGTTCGAGTCTGGAAGACACTTAGCATACGATAAGCTTAATGGTCTATGTCGTAACTTGATACTAGCCAAGACATTTTCACCCTATTGCGTACCGACAATTAACACAAATCACAGCAAATGTCAATCATTTTCTTTAATCGTGGCACGTCGATTTCGGTTGAAAAGATACACTCCCGAAGGTCCGAGAGTGTTGAATCATAAAGACATAGAGTCCCCAATGCTCCTCAAGCTCCTCGGAAATCCCCTAATCATGGCTCGCTCTGTCCGTTATGTTCGTTTATCGGACAAAGCAATCGGATGACGGCGTTTAAGATTGTTCAATCGCGTTAGCGCAAGCATAGCGGAAATGGAGGAGCAAATGGCGACTAAATGGTCGCGTTAGCGACGAGTTGATATGCTTGAGCGGGAATAGTTGCATCGTTGACATTCGCGGTTACTCGAAGATCCAGAAAGTGGAGCGAAGTTGGTGAAACGCAAATGAGTTGTTTTGATTGAGCGCCCGTCATCACAAAGCCGAACTTTCTAGAGGTTTGGGAGAGGGAGGTTTCGCGTCATTTCTTATTCCAGCCGAAATGGATACACTTCCCAAATTACTGACATTTCAATCATTTTCTATTGCATCGGGCGCAACTAGCCAACTCTCGGGAATCATAACCGGTTGGTCCTCGCCCGTCACGGCAGCGAACCAGCGCAGCATGTTCACCGCGCGCTCGGTGATCGACTCGGCAGCCGACATTGCCGAGAGCCGCGCATCAAAGAGTATGCCGCCGCGTCCGCCGCGCAGCCTCAGTCGCATTCGCCGCTTGTCATCGACGCGTATGCCGCGTCCCATCTGCAAGCTGATATCGGCGCTGCTGCCGGCTGGCACCGGCAAATGCCAGACATCGCCCACAAGGATCTCGCGCCCGATGATTTCACCGCTCGGCATATCTATGCTGATTTTCATCGCGACTTTGCCCAGGGCCGCCGTACCCGTCGCTTTGATCAGGCTTCCCACATGTTCAACGACGCCGCTTTGAAGCAATTGCACGACCGCCGACGGATTCGTCGGCGCCAGTGCGCCCAGCGCGGGCAAAGCGCCGTGGCGATCGGACATGACCTGCGTCACACCTCTGATTGGCAGCGCGTCAGACAACAGCATCATATCCAGCGCGCCCTGTCCGCTGCCGGCCATCGTAGCGCCGCCCGCCACGATCAAACCCAGACGCGCGAGAGGAGTGCGCGAATCGTTTTCATCGCCGGACCTGTTCGCATCATCGAGTAGCAACTGGATGCAGGCCCGCAGCAGCGCAAATTCGATATAGCGCTCGCGCATGTCCAGCGGCATGTTGACCGAGCGCAGGCCTTTCTTGACCGCGTAACCCGCCAGTTCGCCCTTGCGCGGATGAAAAGGCAACCAGGCCTTGATGGCTTCTTCGCCAGCTAGCTCCAGCGTGTTGGCCGCGCTCTGAGCCATGCCGATATCAGTCCGCAGGGCGGAACGGCGCCCCTCACCGAGCGCGATGCTAATGGTGCTCTTGGCGCCTCCAATGTCGACGGACAGCACCCCGGTATCTAGCATACGCGCGAAGAATGCGGTCATCATCTCGAAACCCCGAGCGGAGGGCAATATTCCCGTGTCGCTGACTGCCGCGATGTTCTGATAGCTGCTGCCGGCGCGCCTGCGAAACTCGTTATAGAACCGCGAGAGAACCACCTGTGTCGGTTCAATAGCTTCACGATGCGGCGTCGGTCGGATATTCGGCGCGGTCATCACCTCCACCAGTTGGCCGAGTGTTTCGCGCGCGCTAGCCGCCAAATCCTTGTTGCCGGCATAGAGAACCGTGGGTCTGTTGCCGGGCTGAATAGCCGCTATCGCCTGACGCGCCAGTTCCAGCATGTTACCCATGGCGGCGCGCGCCCCGCCGTCTGTACCACCGCTGATGAAGATCAGATCCGGTCGGCTATCCACGATGCGATTCAAGCGCGCCATGTCGCTCAAGCCGTCCTCCAGATGAATCTCGGCTACCACATCAGTATAAAACGGAACAATCGCGCGCCGGGCGGACTCTATTCCTTTGTCCGGCAATAATCCTATCAATAGCACCTTGATGGGCTGTCCCGCACTGGCAGTTGTGATGCAGTGGTCAATTCCAATGCGCTCCGATTGCTCCGGCTTGATCAACTCTCCGTCTTCATCAAGAAAGCGACGATCCGTTGCCGACGACAGCTCGCGCAAGATCTTGGTCAAGCCAACTTGCACGTCATCGCTGGGGGCGTCAATACTTGTCTTGCCCTGGCGCTGCGCCACCAAGGCATACTCGCCATCGACGACATCAAATAACAAGACGCGTGTATTCACACTGCCAAAATCGACCGCCAATATGGAGTCCTTGCGCCCTTCAGTCATCGTCAGCTCCCAAACTGAAAGACGAATCCAACTCGTTCCGCCAGAATGGTTAACGCGGTCAGCATGGTTGTCGCATAGATTGCGCCCAGCGCCGTGACAATGAAGAGCTTGCCGAAATTGCGAATGCCGCGGCTAACAGGACTTTGTACCGGCGCGCCATCATCATCGCGGCGCGCCTGCCACTGGAAGTAAAACAGCGCGGTCATAGTGCCGACAAAAACCAGTAAGGTATCTGTCAATGCCTGGAAGTCAGTCACAAGTCCATCGGGAACGGCAGCCGTCGCGACAATCAGTGGAATTAATGTCCCGCTCAATCCGCCTACTACGGCGGTTGCCGCGCTCACAACGATGACAACGGCCAGTGCGCTATTGGTCAACCAACTCAATGAAGCGATTGGTTTCATCAGAAGCAGCAGTCCAAAAAGCAGCGCCGTGACAAATATCGCCACATCCGCGCTATTGCCCAGCACGGTCCAGCTCGTTTCGGGATTCCGAATATCCTGCAGGTAGGGCAAGATCACGCTCTCATAAGCAACGATGGTCGCGAATGCCGCGCTCATCCCCACAAAGATATAGACGGCCGTTCGATACAAATGGCCGAGCAAAGGCAAATCACCCAGCACATAGCTAAACACCATCAGGGTCAGCACAAAACTCAATAGCGCAATCGTACCTTCTGCCATCAAGGCGGCTCCGTCAGTTCCTGTTGGACGCGCGTCTTCGCCGCGTCAGCGCCCGCATCATATGAAACACGTTGCCCGCCACGATCAACAGCACAGCCGCGATTGTGCCCAGGGTCATGGCATCGAGGCGCTGTTCTTCTCCTCGATCACCGCGCAGCAGGACGAATTCCGCGCGATCGCCCGGCACCGGTGGATTGGCTTGATAAAAGCGCGGCCGATTCTTGCTCAGACGCAAGGAGAAGCCGAACTGCAAGACTGTCCGTCCGTCCCCCGCCCTGGCGGAAGCATCGGGCGATCCGGCGCCGTCTGCGGGCGCGAGATACTGTTCGACCAGGAATGACGCGATCCAGGCTTCAATGCCGTCTGGCAAGAGGATATTGATCCAGCTGCCGTCGCCATTCTCGCCGAGCACCGGGAAAGTATCGCCTGTGGCCGCCAAAGCCAATATGTCCGAGGCGGTGTTCGGTCGGCGGCGGATATTCACCTGGCCCTGCGCAATCACCTCCGCCACCGGACTTGGAATCTGCGTCGCTGTCGCCGCAGGCGCGACCGCCAACTGCTCAAGTTCCGGTTCCGGCTCCGTAGGCGTGACGGTCGGCGTCGGCGTTGCTGTCTCGGTCGGAGTCGCTGTCGCAGTCGCCGTAGCTGTTGGCGTCGCTGTCGCAGTCGGCGTCGGCGTCGGAGCGGTCTCCTCGTCGTCCCTACCGGAGTCTTCGCGTCGCGGCGGCAATTCAAAGCCGGCGTAATTGGCCTGCAGTTTCCGGTTGTAGGTATAGGCATCGCGAAGTCCAACAAACATGCCCACGATGTCTTCATGCGCATAGACATAAGGTTGCGCCAGCGGCTGAGCGGCGTAGCCGGTCGCAGCGATGAAATCGCTGCTAGTCTCCGGCGCGACCTGCTCCGCCCAGTGACGGATATCCTCGGCGCGTTCGGCGATCAGCACTATCAGCGTCATCTCGTCCAGCGACGTGAATGCAAGTCCGGTCGGCGTGCCTCGAGCCGATGTGTCGACAATGCTCCCAAAATTACGACTCAGATCGCGCAATCCCAAAGCGCCGCCGCTCAAGAAGCGCAGCAAATAATAGTCTTGGTTCTCTACCAAAGAGGTCGAAACCGGCGCAACCGACCGCTCGATCGCGGCGATCACGTTGCGCGCGTGTACGATCGCAATCGGATTGCTGCTGACGATGATTGGCTTGCTGCCCTGGGCGAAGATATGACGGGTGATCACATCCGCCAATTCGTCCAATTCGCCGGCGGCGGTAGGGCCATATTCAAATGCCACCAGCACATAGTCATCGAGCGTGAGATTATCCAGCATGTTGAAGGCTGTAGTGACGCCGGGGCGATCCTCATGGAAATCAAGCGGCGGCAATTCGCCTTCACTGAATCCGGTCGACGCAAAAGGCAGGGCCAGTGCCAGAAGCATCAGAATCGAAACCAGCAAGCGGGGAATAGCCTCCAAAGAGAACGCGCGCCCGCCCCGAGACAAGAGACCGCCTTCGGATTCGCCATCGTCTTGTAGCGCCGTCCCGCTGACCATATCCCGCAGCAGCTCGACTTGTTCTTGCTGCGCCTTGGACACAGCCAGCGGACTTATCACGCCGCCGGGACGATGTATGATCTCGGGGGTAACCAGCACGTCATCAACATCGTAGAGCGCCTCGCGCGGTGACGCCGCTTCCTGCTGCGGTCGCGACTGCGCGCGATCCCGCAGCGCCAGCAAACGGTCGTCCAACTGCTCGACCGGTCGTTCGCCCATCTGTAGCGCCAAATCCGCGGCTGTCGCCTCGGTCGGCGCCGCCCTTGCTCTACGCAGAAATCTTGGGATAAGGCGGAAAAGGCCTCGTCCGCCGCTGACTGTCGATTCCTCGCTGGGCGCGCCCGCGGATGCGCCGCCGCGACCGCGCCGCAAGCGCGGCAAAAAGCGGAAAAGACCGCGCCGACTTTGCTGCGCCGCCTCTCCCTGTTCTTCTTCAGATGGCAGCCAGTTGAGTTCGTCGTTCATGGTCTAACCCCGGTAAGACCGGTCTTGACCGAGCAAGACGCGAACGCCCGTAACCACCGTGCCCAAGGCGATACCGAGCAGGATCGCTCGCGCGCCCGCGCTCACGGGTATCTCCATCAACCAGTCGCTCCAGGCCCGCACGGGCGCAAGCGACTCGATCGGCAAGCTGCCCAGCAACACAACGACGAGGACCGTGACAAACAGCAGGCCCCAAATATCGGCGCGCTTGGCCAATACGCGGGCGCCGCCCTGCACCATGGACAGAAACAGCAGCGCCGCCAGCGCCGATTCGATCGGCACTTGAACAGCCGCCAGCAGCGAGGTATCGCCCTGTTTGCTCCAATACCACCAAATGGTCAGAGCAAAGCTGGCGATCATCACAATGCTGAAAAACGCGCCGCGAAGCACGCGTCCCATATGCACATAAAGCAGGTTGGAGATGCCGATGACGATGGTTACCGCGGACGTGATCGCGACCAGGCGCACCATGATCGCCGCCGGCAAGGTCATCAAACGCGCGAATACCGGCGCGCCCGCGAATTCCGCATACAACTCCGGGCGACCGCCCAGCAGCAAGCTGAGGGTGGTGATCACGCCAACCGCAAAGGCGATAAAAGCCGAAAACGCGATGCCAAGGCGCTGAGTACGGCTCATGCCTTATCTCCTGCGGACAAACACAACGCCGACGAGAGCCAGCGCCAGCGCAGCCCCGACAACCAGTGACCAACTAGCGATGCCCAATTGACCAGCCACGTTAATCAATACCAGGATCGCCATCAGCGCGATCAACAAACCACGCCAGACATCCTGCACCGATGCGTCGGCGCGGGCCGTCGATTCATGCGAGAGCCAGGCTGCCGCGCTGAAAAGCTGCTCGCCGATCAAGACTTCGTCGGCCATGGCAAAGGCGATCGCCTGACCCTCCAGTTGATCGCTGACGGCGAAGCTGCCTTGCCCCTGCCGGTCGGCGCTATCGAGTATCAGCGCCAACTCGGGACCGAAGCTGCCAGCCAAGATATGGGCGGCGGGGTCCTCGACCTGCATGATCGCTGTCAAGCCCGCGGCAAAAGCCAGCGAGCGCGCCCCCCCCGGGAACCACTGCGCCCGCGCCCGGCGATCGTCGCCAGCCCAGGCGCGGCGAATCGTGTCATGGCACAAGGGCACGGTCGCCGACGAAGATGTGCTGATGACCGGCGCCACATCGCCGGCGCCGGCCGCTTTGATGATGTGATAAAACAATTCCGCTTCGGCCGCCGCGACAGCCGCGTTTTCCCGGTCGATGCCGGCGCTGCCAAAGGACAGATGCAAGGGACGGCCCGCTTCTATCGCCTCCCCCAGCCAGCCGGACAAGCGCGCAAAACCGGGCGCCCGCTCCTGTGAGAGCCGGCGCGTCCGCCGCACGGAAAAAACGCGAGCCGCATAAGTCAGCACGATCGTGATCGTCACAAACAAGATCACATACACTTGCAGCGTGCTGTCGTCCACCCGCCAACCCCCCAGTTATGTAAAGCGCGTCGCGCATGCGACGCGAAGGCGACCTGTTTCGCGCTCGGCGGCTAGTCCTCCGCCAGCCGCCGCCGCAGCCCCTCGATGCCCTCGGGCGCTTCCAGAAGCGTCGCCAGATCGCGGATATCGTCCCGGCCGTTCCACAAGCCCGCCAGGGGCTGCGCCATCCACAAGCCCTGCGCCAAAACCGGCGCCAGCGGCTCGATGACATCCAGCGCCAGCAAGGCGAGGGGCGCGCCGCCACGGCGCTTAAGCTTGTCGATCCAGGCCGGGAAGCGGTAGGGATTCTCCATAGAGGGCAGTATAGCATGGGGCGGCATTTCGGGATACTTGGGCGGGGCGCTATTTGCGGGGGCTGTGGATGGGTGGCGCTGATGGTAGAATGCGCCCTGATTTCAGAAAGTGTGGCTTGTGTGTTCAGTCGCACATGCCACGAGCAGATGATTGAGCGGATGGATGGAAAGATTGAATCGCTGGTCTATGCGCTGTATGAACTGCGAGAGAATGAGGTGGCGGTGGTGGAGGGCGGGTAGCTGCGCTTGAAGCCGTGTTATCATAAAAGTAGAATCGTTTATTGATTCTGCCAGGAGTAAACAACGATGAACCCTGAAGCCTTCAAACTGGATGTTGCCATTGACGACAACTTTGTCGTTGTAACATGGACCCGCTTGCCTTATATGCCAGATATAATGGCAATGACCCGATACCCGGAGCTCGAAATGCGCTTCAACTATCGTGATATCTCTACCGATACCGTTCGAGCAATGCTGCGGGATATGGATGTTCCCGATCCACTCTCCAAAGGCATAATGACCCGCATCGCCGCGAACACAAACTGATATGACGCGCGATTATATCATTCGGGACAATTTTGAGACCGAATGGGTAAAGGGGCAAACGGTTTCAGAAAAGCTGTTGGACATAACGCGAGACTATGTGGGCATCGCTTACTTGCCTGTGCATGGCGACTCGATATTAAGCCAACTCGACGATCATGATCTGCTGTGTTATTTCATCTATACCCTGAGCAGTTGGTGGGAAATCCCCCTCATTGACAGAATCAATGCTGGCAGGCAGGACAACAATTTTGCCATCCTTATGGACGTCAACCCCGCGCCAGAAACCTATTACCGTCTTAGCAATCGTGAACCAGGCAGCCCCGAAATCCGCTACAAATCCGGGTTGACGGAGATGTTCCCAAGCCTGGAATCGGATGTGGCGGATGCTATGTACAATTTGCTCAGGAATGGCTTTGGGCATAACCTGTTTGGTAGAGAACCGGGCAAGATTCGATTTGACAACACGTTTGATTGCCCGCCGAAACTGGACGATGCCGACGCGCTGCTTGTGCCTCCGATACAACTGGCATTGTCCATGGTGACTTCTTTTCTCCCGAAAATCGCGATGCTGTTGCTATACCCTGCGAACGATAGGATGCGGATATTCAAGATCTATATGTCAGGCAAAGCGTGACGGACGCGCTTGCCTATCGGCTGTACGGGTTGAGCGAGGATGAGCGGGTGATTGTGGAGGGTAGGTGATTTTTTTGAACCGCAGAGGCACGGAGGCGTGATAGGAGTTTCGAATGGAAAGGTTTGAACACGTAGGTCATTTCTGGCTCCCCGAAGAACCAGGGGAAAAGATACCTGGCAAGTTATCCTTCGGCCCTGCCGAAGGTGGAGAACTCAAACTGATGGGCTCTTTCTCTGCAAAACATTCTATTGGTGAAGGTACGATAACTCGATTTGCGATAATTCACGGATATGTAACAGGCGACTATCACCGTGTCACATTGAGCAAAAGCTATGTACAAACCAGTTCTGGTAACCTACATAAGGATTACAAAGAATCAAAGCTGCCAGTAGAGAGAATCTATATGAGCAAGCAACTTTGGTTCAGTGATTCCGAGGATGTCGTTTTCGAGAGTTTAACTGTTGACTTCACCCATCTAAGTGACTGGTTGATTCAAAACAATTCAACAAGTCGAATGCTACGTTCCACAGAGGATTCTGTGGATACTTATAGAGGGAACTATACCTTGCAATGCCCTGACTTATCATCGTATGACGGTGCCAGAATAGAGATTTGGCCGGCAAAACGTATCAAGGTAGCTGGCAGGACTGAAAGGTCGGTGAAGTACGATTTTCGCTTTACCATAACACCACGAAAGAAGCTGCATCTTAACGAATATCTTTCCTTTATTGACTTCTATCTGCCGAATTTTCTGAATTTCGCAACGGGAAGTGCGAATTACCCAATCAGCATTTACGGAGGAAGATCACATGCCTCCACCGAATTCCGAATATTTTATCGATTTACTGAATACATTGAGAAACGGGGAATGCTATTGCCAGGGCATATGTTGTTCACATTTGAAGATGTGAGAGATACGCTTGCCAAGTATTTGTCAGTATGGATTAGCAATGGCGAGAAATTGTGGACAGTTTATGATCTTTATTCCAAGTCAAATTACCGACGGGGATTTGACTTTACTACCGATTTCTTGGATTTAGCTCGCGCACTTGAGGTTTACCATCGGAGCTTTTATGGAGGTGAGTATCTTACCAAAGAAGAATATGAACCTATCAAAGCTGCGATCATTGATGCTATCCCCGAATGTGTCGACAATTCGCATAGAGCCTCGCTCGAAAGTACACTCAATTATGGGCAGCAGTACTCTTTGAGAACGCGCTTGAAGCGGATAATCCGCAAAGTCTTAGTGAAACAGAAAGATGATGTCGAGAAATGGCTTGGCAATCCAACAGCCTTTATTCACAGAGTAGTCGAAACTAGAAACTACTTGACGCATCTCGATGGAGAACCCAACGCAGCTGTGCAAAGAGATAAAGAGCTTTTCGCACTCAATCGGAAAATGCGTATGCTTCTGCGCATTTGTCTCCTAAAAGAACTGGACTTTCCATCTAGCGAAATCACTCGGCTGCTGAACGCAAATCGAGAGTATCGTGACTTCAGCGAGGATGGGTCATCATAATTGTCTTCGCGCCGAAAAAATCTCTGCGCCCTCTGCGCCTCTGTGGTGAATCCACCGCCACTTGACCCGCATAACTTGACTGCAACTGAACTGCGGTTTGTAAAGAGAGGATGAGACCTTACGGCAGGCGCTCAATAATATAGAAAAAGCCCGCCGCGAACACGCCGGCCAGTGTCACGTTCACGCCTACGATCCACATCACCAAGATGCGCGTCTGCTTCTCCAAGTCGGCTTTCGTCGCCGGGCGCGGTTTGAAACTCATTCCTTTACGAAACCAGCCGGCGGCTTGGGCGGCACGTCCAGATGCGCCATGAGCCTGTCCATCTTCTCATCAAGGATTTCTATCCGCACTCTGTTTTCATTCACAAGTTCCGTAAGCGCTTCGATTTGCTCGCTGTTGCGAACGACCGCCTCCGTCAATCCCAGCAGCGCCGCTTCGAAACTATCTACCTTGTCAAACAATTCATCCTGCGCGTCTTGCAAAGTCTGATACTGTCCCTGCATGCGCTTGAAACGGATGTCGGTTGTGGCTGCCATGTACGCTCTCCTTTGTCTTCCGCTGATTGGCTCGCGCTCATTCCTTCACGAAACCCGCGGGCGGCTTGTAAGGCACTTTCAAGTGCTCCATAATGGCGTCCAATTTGCCATCAATCACGTTTGTACGCTGTTCAACCACTTCTAGGCGCTCCTCAACCACTTCTAAACGCTCGCTGTTGCGACCGACCATCTCCGTCAAGCCCAGCAGCGCCGCCTCATAAGTATCAATCCTGTCCATCAACGCGTCTTGCGCGTCCCGCAAACCCACATACTCCTGCTTGATCCGCTCCAAACGAATATCTGTCGTCGCCATGCCGTCTCTCCGTTAGCTTCCATGCGCCGCGTCTCGTTCCAGCCATAGTCTACACCGAAAACCCGCGCCCGGCAAAGCCTCCCCGCCGGCGCCATCATGCCCTATGGCGCGCCAATCCCGACATCGAAACATCTACCCTCGCTGTCCTCTGTACCTCTGCGCCTCTAAGGTGAATCTAACAAATACTCGACTGTTGGGTCTTCATAGACTAGAACATATGATCTATACTCAGAACATGACTACGCCCACCCGCTTCCCAATCCCGCCCGTTCCCGTTGCCGTCGGACACAAAAAGGCCGCTTATGTCCGAAAAAGTTTTTCTTCCGGACATAAAACGGACACAACGCAGTCCAAGCGCGCTCTTGCCGGCCGATGTGCCGAATTCAAACGCTTCTCTATTTTCGCTGTGTACAGCCCCTCTGTGCCTCTTTTTTGATGAACCGCGATCTGCGGTAGCCGAGCCAGTCTATGATTGTGAGTGAGCACGGTAGCCCAAATTCGCTGCCGCCGAGCGGCTGTGGCCAATCCCCAGCCCTGCTAAAATGAAACCATCCGCCAATCAAGGAGAGCAAATCATGTTCCAAGGACTCCGCAACCAAGCCCAAAGCGTCAGCGCCGAATTCAAGACCTTCGTCATGCGCGGCAATGTCGTCGACCTCGCCGTCGGCATCATCATCGGCGCCGCCTTCAAGAGCATCACCACCTCGCTCGTCAAGGACGTCGTCACCCCGCCCATCGGCCAGCTCACCGGCGGGCTCGACTTTTCCCACTGGGTCATCCCGCTCGACTTTCTCAACTTCGGCCGCGAAGTCGCCGCGGAAACCGTCGCCACCATCAATATCGGCAACTTCGTCAATGTCGTGATCGACTTTCTCATCACCGCCGCCGCCATCTTCTTCCTGGTCAAATTTGTCAATCACATGCAAGACGTCGTGGAAGATATCGTCGATGAAGACGAGCCTGAACCGGCGCCGGAACCCGAACCCGAACCGGAGCCCGAACCGGAACCCGAACCAGAACCAGAACCCGAGCCGACCACGGATGAAAAGATACTCGCAGTCTTGGAGAGAATCTCGGCGCAGCTCGACAAGGCATGACATCCCGGCCCGAATCCGCTATACTGACCGCGAACTCCGCTCAAAGCGCTCCCCTTCCCTCTTTATGGGATTCCGCCCCCCGCGAACGGGGGGCGGAATCCCATAAAGAGGGAAGGGGAGCGCTTTGAGCGGAGTTCGCG
>WTGF01000054.1 GCA_011525385.1 Chloroflexota bacterium
GAATGAATACTGCGCGATGTAAAGCAGCAGTATGTCGCCACTTAATAGACGATCGCGATATTGATGATAGATGCGCCACAGCACGTAAAAGGCAACCAGGCTCCAAATCGCCTCGTAAGCCCAAATCGGATGGAAGAGCGTATCGATGGGATAGTCGATCAGACTCTCATAGGGCGCGACGCGCGCATCACGGGGGATTTGAATCCCCCAGGGAAAGTTGGTCGGGGCGCCGTAGAGTTCTTGATTGACGTAGTTGGCGATGCGGCCGATCGCCTGACCCAGCGGAATCGATACAGCAGCGATATCCAGCCAGGGCGACAAGCGCATGCCGCCATCGGGAAAGGCACTCGCGGGCCGTTGATAGCGAAAAGCGGGAACATCTTTGTCCCGAAAGACGCCAACGATTCTGTCCACCAGCCAGTTCAGCAACTGAAGCAGCCAGAGCAGCGGCGTCAGAATCATTGTGAACAAGCCGAGGATGCGATTGTGCCAGTGGCTCAAGTAGAGGTAAACGCCGAGAGCGGCGCCGATCATGCCGCCAAAAATGCCCAGCCCACCGGTCCAGATGGCGATCGCGCCATTTTCGCGGTCGAAGAAGTTTTCGAGAAACCAGGCGGTATTCTGGCAGACTTCGCCCTCGATGCCGCAGCCCGCTGTCAGCGAGATCGGCGGAAACAGGATGAACCAGAGGCGTGCGCCGATGATGCCGGGGATGATCGCCCAGGTCAAACCGCCCCAGATATGATCGGAATCGCGGCCGCCCCGCGCGGCCAGGAATGACGCGACGTAGGCGCCGGCAAGCAAGGCGACCACTACGATAATTCCGTAGTAGCGTATCTGCAAATTGCCTATTACGAGATGGGTAGCTTCAAACTCCATTTAGTCACCTCGGTCTCTCAAAGTCGTGTACACATAGCGCAGCCGCTGCAGCGCTGTCAGATTGGTGCCGACTGCCAGGATAAGCAAGCCGATCTCCAGCGGCGCCACGCTCTCAAGCGCGCCCGCTGCGAGCGTCATAATCAGCAGGAGCGCCACGCGCTCCAGCCGGCTGAACCAGCCGATGGTCACGCTGACAGCGACTTTGGCGTCATCGGCGCGGGCGCGGACATAGCTTACCAGATAACTGCCCATCAGCGCCGCAAGCGCGGCAAGGAGCATATCCAGTCGCCCGGATTCGGCAAAATAGTAACTTAAAGCGGCGAAAATAAAACCGTCAGCATAACGGTCGAGCGTCGAATCGAGCATCATGCCGAAGGCGCCAGACCGTTCAATTGCGCGCGCAACTGCGCCATCGAGGGCGTCGAGCGGCAGGCTGAACAGCAGTACGATACCCCCGGCCAGGAATGCGCCTTGGGCGATGAAGACCGCGGCAAGCGCGACCAGCAGCAAAGCAAAAGCGGTGATCCAGTCCGGATGGATGCCCAGACGGGCGACGAAAACAGCGCAGCGATCGAGGGGCGCGCGCGTCAAGTTTCGCAGGCGATCCGTGAGCGTCTTTCGCTCGTCCGTCGTCATTTCCAGCCTTGCCAGCGCCAAGGGACCTCGCTACACTTGACGCGAATTTGTCGGGGCGTGGCGCAGCCCGGTAGCGCGCACCGTTCGGGTCGGTGAGGTCGTGGGTTCAAATCCCGCCGCCCCGACACAGTTAAGATCATCGCCTCTGTTTGGGAGGCGGTTTTCTTTTAGCTGGCAAGCTGCGCAGCCGGCATGCGACCATTCCTGCGCGCCCAATTCCAGAGCAACAAGCCAGGAACGAGAGAGATACAGGATAAGGCTCCTCCCACCCAATTCGGGATCGTTGGATCCGCGGCGAACAAGAGTCCAGCGATCGCCGTAGACAAGATCACTGCCAGGCTCATCACGGACTGGTTGATACCAAGTATCGCGCCGCGCAACTCCGCAGGCACCGTCTTGGTCAACAGCGACTGCAATGGCGGGATCAACAAGCCGCTGCCGACGGCAAAGATAACCGCGCTCACCGTGCCAAACAGAGGCTCGGCAGAGAGCGCCAGCAGAAACATGGACAGCGCGCGCGCAGCGGCGCCCATCAAGACGATCAAGGTGTCGCTGAAGTAGTTAAGGGCGGCCGGCAACAAGATAACCTGCGTGATGATTTGGCCGATTCCCACCATCATGAGCATCACGCCGACACCCAAAGTCACTGACGAGAAGGGCTGACCGGGGAAAAGGACCGCCTCCGCGAACAGCGCCAAGGTCGATATCAGCAAGCCCATACCAAATCGCGCAAAAAAGGTGATGCTCACTACCGCGACCAGGGGAATGTTTGTTATCAAAGCTGCCGGATCCAGCCGGGCGGCTTTACTATTGCGGTTGCGCTGGCGATCTTCGCGAGTCAGGGATTCTTCCAGCGCGCAATGGGTCAGGATCACTGTGGCCGCCGCCGCTATTGCCGCAAAAACGAAGGGGACCTGTGGCCCAAAGGCGCTTGCAAGTATGCCGCCTACCGCGGGACCAACTGCGAATCCAAGACCGAATGCAGCCATTACATAACCGAGCGCCACTGTGCGTCGGTTCTCCGGCACAATATCTGTCATATATGCCTGCGCGACGACAATATTTCCGCCGGTAACGCCATCAAGAATGCGCGCCAGGAACAAGACGATCGCGGATTGCGCGACGGCAATCATGAGAAAGGCAACAACGGTTCCTATCTGACTGATGATGAGTACAGGCATCCTGCCTCGCCGGTCCGACAGACGACCGATGAAGGGACCGGCTACAAATTGCGCCGCGAAAAAAGCGGTCAGCAAGAGTGTGATCATCTCGGCATTCATATGGAAGCCGCTTTGAGCATAGAGCGGCAAGATCGGATACACCATTGATGTGCCGAGCATCTGGACGAAAACTATCATCAAGATAGTGAACATGCGTCGGTCGACTGACCGCATCTTGAGCTTCAAATCGGCATTGCCCGGTCGCATTCGAAACAACTAATCGTTGTATCATAAGCCAAAGGACTCAAGATCGTTAGTGACAACTGAAGTTCCTGGCCGGCGCTGAATGTCATCGTCTCGCAGAGCGACGCGGTTTACATAAACAGGTATCGACCCGGTCCGGACATATTGAGAAGAAATCAACTGGAGCAAATCGTGGAAACTACAATTTATCTGATGCGCCATGGCCAGGTGCATAACCCGAGCAATGTGCTTTACGGGCGTATGCCGGGTTTCCTGCTCAGCGAAGCCGGAGTCCAGCAGGCGCACGCCGCCGGCAAGTGGTTGGCGAGGCAAACTGTTTCCGCGATCTACTCGAGCCCGATGGAACGCGCGCGGCAGACGGCAGAGATCGTCTCCTCTTATCACAGCGAGGTTGATCCGCGCGTCGACCGGCGTTTAATTGAGGTGTCGACCCCCTATGAAGGCCGCCCGACCGCGGAGCTGGCGGCAATGGGCTGGGACCTTTACACGGGCAATCAACCGCCGCATGAAATCCCGCAGATGGTACTCGATCGCATACTGGACTTCTTCGCATACGCGAGGGACGCGCATCGCGGCGAAGCAATCGTCGCTGTCGGTCATGGCGATGTTCTGGTATTTCCCTGGCTGCATGCGCATGGACATGTGCCCGAAGCGTTGATGAAAGACGATCTAATGAACTACATGCTCCCGGTCGATTATCCAGCCACCGCGTCGATCATGACTTTCGCATTCGATGAGTCGCCGGGCGGCGCAGCGCTGCGAGCGACTTATGTTTGTCCTTATTGATGCCGGAGCCTGGCGATTAGACAAAACTGTGTCCACTTTTTCGGGTGAAGATCAGGACATGACAGGTTGGCAAACGGCGCGACTCCAAGTTCTACCCCACCCCCCGGC
>WTGF01000010.1 GCA_011525385.1 Chloroflexota bacterium
AACCGGCGCTGATCATGATGAGCATGTGGGGCACCGGCTGGATGATGCTGATCTATCTGGCGGCGCTGCAAGATGTGCCGCAGGAGTTGTACGATGTGGCGTCGCTGGACGGCGCCAGCTTGTGGCGCAAGTTCCGCCATGTGACCGTGCCCATGATCAGCCCCATCATCCTCTTCAACACCATCGTCGGCTTGATCGGCGCCTTCCAATACTTCACCGAAGCCTACATCATCACCGAAGGCGGGCCGGGCGATTCGACGCTCTTCTATTCGCTCTACCTGTTTAATAACGCCTTCGCCTATTTCAAAATGGGTTATGCTTCCGCCATGGCTTGGATCCTGTTCCTTATCATTCTGGTTTTGACCTTCCTGATCTTCCGCACTTCCGCCAAACGCGTCTACTATCACGGCAATTGATTCTCCGCCGCTTGACCCGACGCGGGTCGCAGCCAGGCGCTTCGCACCTCCGCAAAATACCTGATTCTTTCACAGCCGCCACTGTTGGACCCGCCTGATGCCGCGGGAGGCGGCCCTTCGGCAAAAGGCCGGCGTCAGCCAAACGTCGGCTTTGCGCCCGCCTGCCGTCATTTAGACCTTGGTCAATCCAGATACACTGACATAGGCATAGCGTTACTTTATAGCAAAGGCGGATGAGGCCTTTGTCGAAGGGCGAAGCTGGCAAGTCGAGCGCAAACTGTCAGCGCGGGAAGGCCGCCCGCCGCGATGCGTCCGTGCCGGCGTCAACAGAATGGAGGGAGCAAGATGAATAAAATATTGAATCTTTTGCGAACAGGGCTGGGCCTGCTTTTTGTCATGGCGCTGCTAACGGGCAGTGCGCTGCACGCGCAGAACCGGTCTGGCTCGGAGCAGCCGGCAGCCCAGTTGGATCAGGTCAACCCTTTGATCGATATCGTTCTGCCCCGGCTCTATCCCATCATCGCTATGGATGTATCGCCATCGCTCGGCGACGCCACACTGATTAATCGCATCAACATGGTTGTCTCGCTGGGCATGATGGACGCGGCAGCGCCTTATCACGAGACCGCGGTAGGCATGTACTCGCGCATCCCGCGGCTGCCGGAAAGCGAACGAACTAACCGCAACATCAATACTGCCATGCTGCACGCGGCTTATCAAACGCTGCTGGGCCTGCTGCCGCAGCGCGCGCCGGTCTGGCGGGATATGCTAAGCGATTACGGCTTAAACCCCGATGACGAGAGCAGCGACCAGACGACGCCCGTCGGCATCGGCAATATCGCGGGCCGCGCTGCCCTGGCCGGCCGGCTGCATGATGGCATGAACCAGCTTGGCAACTACCAGGACAACACTGGCTACATGCCGGTGAATTCGGCTTATGTCCTGCGAGACCCGGCACGCTGGCAGCCGGGACTACGCTTGCAAGGCACGGGCGTTTACACTGTGCAGCAATTCGTCACGCCGCAGTTAGCAAACACCGAGCCTGTAGGGGCTTTCGACCCGCGCGAATTCCGCGTAGCGCCGCCGCTCGCCAGCGACCCTGAAAATTGGGACGCCTACAAGGCGCAGGCGGACGCTGTCCTGGAGGTCTCGGCCAATCTGACCGACGAACAGAAGCTGAAATCGGAACTCTTCGATAACAAGATACTCTCGCTGGGCCTGTCCTTCGTACACCTGGCGCAGCAGAACAACTGGTCGCCGGCCGATACCGTACGCGGTTATTTCTTGAAAACGGCGGCCGCCCTGGATGGCTCCATCGTCACCTGGCAAGAGAAAGCCCGCTATGACGCCGTCCGTCCCTACAGCGCCATCCGACATATCTATGGGGACGAACTGGTTAGGGCTTGGGGCGGGCCCGGCGCCGGCACACTTGAGATCCCCGCCAGCCAATGGCGCAGCTACCTGCCGGAAGCCGATCATCCGGAGTATCCCTCCGGCTCCACCTGCGGTTGCTATGCGCAAGCGCAGGCGGTGCGGCGCTTCAGCGGCAGTGACGAACTGAACTGGACGGTCACCTATCCAGCCGGTTCTTCGCGCATTGAACCCAGCGTCACCCCGGCCGGGGATTTGGCGCTGAGCTTCGCGACTTGGACGGACTTCGCGCGGGATTGTGGCCAAGCCCGCGTCTGGGCGGGCGTGCATTTCCCGGCGGCGGTCGAAGCCAGCGCGGCCATCTGTGGCGGCTTTGGCGACCTGGCTTACGAATACTTCCAGACGCTGCTGGATGGCACGGCGCCAGAACGCCCGGCGGCGCAAGCGCTGGCTGTGGATCCCTGGCTGACGGCGGCGCGCTCGCTCGAGCCGGAACCAGTGGCCGTGCCGCCGTCGACGATACCGACGCCCGAGACTTGCCGCGCGGTATCCGACAGCATCTACATCACGGCGGTCAACAGCGGCGTCGACTGCCAGCCGCTCGATACCAGCGGCCTGGGCCTGCTCGCCGGCTATCTGGACGCGGTCAAGCTCACGGGCGAACTGTCGCTGGGCGTGCAGATCTGCTTCCGCGCCGGCGGGTCACTGATATTCTTCGATGAATCCAGCGCGCCGCCGACGATCACACAGCTTGCGACCTATGGCGTTTCCGACATGGTCTGCGGCTGGATCAACCGAGCAGGCACCGTCATGCTCATGTCCTCCACTTTGGACAAGGCTTCAAGCGTCGACGCAGTCGGCAACGCGGTCGCGCCGCTGTCCGAGTGCCAGGTCATCGCGCTGGAACATCTCAGCTTCCGCGACGCGCCTGGCGGCCAACGCTACGATATCATCCGGTCGGGGACCATACTGACAGCCTTCGCCCGGACCGCCGGCTCCTTCAAGGTGGATTTTCAAGGCACGCTGGGCTGGGTCAGCGCCGACTTTGTGCGCACTGAAGGCGCTTGCGGCTAAAGCCCGCGCATCCAGCGTGACTTGTGAACGGGCGGCATAAGTGTTGCCCGATCCAGCAACTGTAGCCTAATCTATCGGGCGACCGGCCAGGTCGCCCGCTTGGGCATGCAATGAAATCGACGGGCGAGCGAATAGCTCGCCCCTAGAAGGCTTGATTGGTATTAGCGCAAAATGCGTGATTATCAGCCCCCATCCCCCAGCCCCTTCCCCCAAAATGAGGGAAGGGGAGCGTCGCTGTGCGCGGAATGGAACATAAATCGTGATTTTGCCTCATTTCTGCGAAGTATCGCGCAGGATATTTCTGCATTTTCGCGCCGCTTCTGCAATACCAATCAAGCCTTACACCCATCTTTATCTTTGCGCTCTGTACCGTCTATGGTTAAATGTCCGATGTCAATTTCATGCGAAAGGGACGCGCCATGAACATCGGATCCACACTCCAATCCATGACCATAAAAGAAAAAGTCGGGCAGATGTTCATGCTGGCTTTCGCCGGCGATCAGCTTGACGCTGCCCGCATCCTGATGGCCGAACACTTGGTGGGCGCGGCTTACATCGGCGACGAAAACGTGCCGAATGCCCGCGCGGCCATCGACTTGACGAATACTTTGCAATCCTACGCGCGGACTACCCGCCTCGGCATTCCGCTGCTGCTGGGAGCGGATCAAGAAGGGACCTGGTCGGTCATGACAGCGGAAAGCGCCATGGGACCCGGCAATATGGCCATCGGCGCGACCGCGGATCCACAATACGCCTATGACATGTATAGCGTCATCGCCACGGAGACCTCGTCGGTCGGTTTGAACACGGTGCTGGGTCCGGCCTGCGACTGCAATTCCAATCCTCATAATTCGATCATCGGCATGCGCTCCTTCGGCGAAGACCCGGAACTTGTCGCCGCCATGACAGGCGCTGCTGTGCGCGCCTTGCATGACCATGGCGCGCTGGCCGCGCTCAAGCATTTTCCCGGGCACGGCGATACGCAAATGGACAGCCACCGCGGCTTGCCGACGGTGGATCGCAGTCGCGACGAGCTCTTCCGCATCGATCTGCGCCCCTTCGCCGCCGGTATCGACGCCGGCGCCAAAATGGTCATGACGGCGCATATCATTTTCAGCGCGCTTGATCCGGAACGACCGGCGACGCTTTCGCCTATCATCCTGGGCGATGTGCTGCGCGGCGAACTGGGCTTTGATGGCGTCGTCGTTTCCGACAGCATGAATATGGGCTCGATGAAGCGCAACTACGATCCCGCCGATGCCGCGATCGGGGCTTTTAACGCCGGCGTCGACCTGATGATGCTGGCGGAAGAACATTACGACCATGATGTCGAATCGTATCTGGAAAATCAGCGCGGCTTGATCGACGCCGTGATTCAGGCGGTAGAGGATGGGTCAATCAGCAGCGCGCGCGTCGACGAGGCCGTCGAGCGCGTCTTGCGCCTGAAGCGCGAGGCCGGTTTCGGCGCCGACCCCTTGCCGGAACGTCCTATCGTCGTCGGTCAGGAGAGCCATCGCGCCGTCGAGCATGAGGTCGCGCGGGCGGCTGTCGCCGTCCTGCGGGATCGCAATGACCTGCTGCCCATCAGCGCGCGCGCGCCGATCACGCTGGTCAACACAACGCGGCGGAGCGCCTACACGGCGCTGACGAAAACGCGCGGCATCGGACCCAATCAGGCGACGCCCGCGTTCGATGTTTTCGCGAATGCCCTGCGCGCGCGTTGCGACAACCTGACCGTCATCGCAGCGGAAGACTACGCCGCGGCCGCACTGCCGGCCGAGGGACTCATCATCGCCGTCAGCGAGAACTACACGCTGCCGGGCATGGACTTCGATGGGGCATCGCAAGCGCAAATCATCCGCGACTTAAACCAGCGCGTCCCCGAGCGCCTGCTGGTGGTTGCCCTGCGCGATCCCTATCAACTGGCGGAATACCCAGAGATCGACGCCTTTGTCTGCAGCTTCAGCTTTCGCCCTCCCGCGGCGCTGGCGGCTGCCGAATTGCTGCTGGGCGAGATCGAATCGCGCGGGAGCACGCCCGTCAGCGTGCCGGGGACGGAGCTCAAGGCTTAGTCGCCCGCAAAATAGAAACATCGACCAAGGCTTTCTCTGTGCCCTCTGTGCCTCTGTGGCGAATTGTTGTTGCATGACTAACATGTACTTGCTCCCGTGCCCCTGCGGTGAATAATCGATTTTGGCGAATCGCTTCGGCATCGTCTACAATCTCAACGAATTCATGAAGCATGCGAGAGCGCAAACAGCTATGTACCGATTGATTTGCCGAACCTGTCAGAAACCCATTGACGACCGCTCCGTCACCGCTTGCCCGGAGGACGGCGGCATCCTCGATGTCCGCTACGCATCCCCGCAGATACCCGTCGATCCGTCCCTGCCCGGCATCTGGCGCTATGCCGCCCGCCTGCCCCTGGACGACAGCGCCCATATCGTCAGCCTGGGAGAAGGCGGCACGCCCCTGCTGAGTTCGGCCTATCTGGGCGCGACGCAGGGCTTGGATAACCTGTATTTCAAGAATGATAGCTTGAACCCGACCGGTTCTTACAAGGATCGCATCTCGTCCGTGGGCATCTCGCAGTTGGTTGAGCAAGGCAAGGGTACCTGGGTGAGCACCTCCTCCGGCAATGCCGGCGCATCGACCGCGGCCTACGGCGTGCGAGCCGGCGTCAAGGGCTACCTCTTCACGCTGGAACGCGCGCCGCGCGCCAAGATCGGGCAAATCATCGCCTACGGGCCAACGCTGCGATCGGTGCGCGGTTTGGGATACGATCCGGCGGTCGAGGACGCGACCTGGGCCAACTGCGCGCAACTCTGCCAGAGCCGCGGCTGGATGATGACGATCACCGCTTGCAGCTTCAGTCCGCTGGCGATGGAAGGGGCCAAGACCATCGCTTACGAAATCTGCGAATCGCTGGGGACAGTCGTACCTGACGTGGTTTATGTGCCGGTCGGCGGCGGCGGGCTGCTTACCATGATCCACAAGGGCTTTCAGGAATGGCGCGACGCCGGCTACATCGATCGCGTCCCGCGCATGGTCTCGGTGCAAGCGAAGGGCTGCGATGCCGTGACCCAGGCCTGGGAGAACGGCAGCTCCCTGCAAGCCCTCGACGACTGCACAAGCATGGTTTCCGGCATCATTCTGACCAATCCGCCCGACGGCGAACTGGTCCTGGAGGCGCTGCGGGATTCGGACGGCTGGGCCGTCTCCGTTTCCGACGACGCCACATATCAAGCGCAAGAGGAACTGGCGAACCGGGAAGGCTTGTTCGTCGAGCCGGCCGCGGCCGTCACCTGGGGCGCGATCAAAGCCGATCGACAAAGCGGACGACTGCGGTCTGACGATGTGGTGGTGGCGGTGCTGACCGGGGTCGGTTTCAAGGACAGCGCGGCAGTGCAGCGCATGACCGAGCACGTCGACTTGCCGCTGATCGAAGCGGACGAGATCCTAACTGTGGATCAATCCGCGCCGGGTTGATATTTTGCTATGAGCAAATCATGAACGGGCGGCTGCAAGGCAAAGTCGTGATCGTCACCGGCGGCGGCACCGGCATCGGCTGGGGCATCACCCAGAGCTGCGCCCGCGAAGGCGCGTCTCTGGTCATCGCGCAGCGCGGCGAAGACATCGCCATCGCGCTGGAAAAGTCCGCGCACTTGCGAGCGGCCGGCCAGCGCGCCATCGGCGTCGCTTGCGACATCACCAGGCGCGAGCAAGTGCATGCGATGATCGCGAGCGCGGTCGCCGAGTTCGGCCGCCTGGATGTCCTGGTCAACAACGCCGCGCTGACGGGCGCTTCCGCGGACGTGCGTCCCTTCCTGGAAGAAACTGACGAGCACTGGCGCCGGCTCATTGACGTCAACCTCAACGGCGCCTTCATCTGCACGCAGGAAGCCGCCTTTCAGATGATCAAACAGGGCGATGGCGGCTGCATCGTCACCATCTCGTCGGTGGCGCAGTACGCCGCTCAAGAAAGCGCGGCGCCCTATGGGGCGGCCAAAGCCGGTCTCGACGGCTTGACCAAAGCCGCGGCCATCGAGCTTGCCCCGCATGGGATCCGCGTCAATATGGTGGCGCCGGGCGATATCTACACCGAATCGAGCGCCGATATCCTCGATCAAGTGACGGAAGCCGGCGGCAGCGGCAAATTCTTCCGCTTCACGCCCTTGGGACGCCGGGGCCAGCCGCAAGAGATCGGCGCTGTCGTCGCCTTCCTGGCCAGCGACGAAGCCAGCTTTGTGACCGGCGCCACCTGGCTGGTCGACGGCGGTTTCTTGAGTTACTGAGGTGAGCGATGCACTTCCGCGATTTCGATCCCCGCACCTTGCCTGGCGGACAGAAAGTCCGCATGTGGCTGGATGTCGCGCCGCGCGCTGACGGCGGGACGTGGCGATTGCCCTTTTTGAGCGTGGCCGGCGCGTCTGAGGGCCCGACGCTGCTGGTCATGGCCGGCGTTCACGGCGATGAATACGAGGGCATCGTCGCCATCCCGCAGCTCTTCGAAGGCATCCAGCCCGCGGACTTGCGGGGCAGACTCCTGATGATGCCTGTATGCAACGTTCCCGCATACGAAAGCGCCCGGCGGGGCAGTCCCATCGACGGACTCAATCTGGCGCGGGTTTTCCCCGGCCAGCGAGACGGTTCCATCACAGAACAGATCGCTTATTGGATCTGCGAAAAACTGCTGCGACAGGCCGACTTCATGATTGATTTGCATACCGGCGGCATCGCCTATGAATTGCCCTTGCTCATCGGCTATGTCCACGATGAGGGCGCTTTTGGACAAGCGTCGCTGGGGGCCGCGCGCGCTTTTGGCGCGCCCGTCCTGTGGGGACATCCAACCCCGCTGCCGCCCGGGCGCAGCCTCAGCGCGGCTTACGATCATGGCGTCCCCTGTGTTTATACCGAAGCGCCCGGCGGAAGCGGCATTGACCCCTATGTCGCCGGCAGTTTTCTCACCGGCGCGCTCAATGTGATGAAACACTTGGGCATGATAGAGGGCGAACAAAGCCGGCAGCCGCTGACGCATCATCTGTTTGGTCACGGCGACCTGGACAGCGTCATCGACGCGCCAGTCGCCGGTCTGTTTCAGCGCGAGGCCTCCCTGCTCGATGAGGTCGAGGCGGGCCAGCGATTGGGTGTCATTCAGGACGAATTTGGCGGCATTCTGGCGGAAATCGTCGCCAAGCAAGCGGGCGTATTGATCATGCTGCGCGGCTTGCCGCGGGTGGCAGCCGGCGACGGCATCGCGCACCTGGCGCAATATGTCTGACTTTCTCTGCA
The DNA here is from genome assembly GCA_011525385.1 of Chloroflexota bacterium. GTDB lineage: Bacteria > Chloroflexota > Anaerolineae > Aggregatilineales > Phototrophicaceae > UBA6055. The sequence goes on from WTGF01000010.1 coordinate 8,154, forward strand.
AAAGGACCGCATTTCCATGAGTTCAACATCCGCTTCAGAAAGACCGCGCATCGCCATCGGCGGCATCTTGCATGAGACCCATACCTTCATGGAACAGCCCACCACGCTGGCCGACTTTGAACTGGGTTCGCTCTGCCGCGGCGAAGATCTGCTGCGGGAAATGAGTGAGACGCGCTCCGGGATCGGCGGCATGATCGAGGCGGCCTCCGCCAGAGGCTGGCGACTGCTGCCGACGCTCTACGCCACAGCCATGCCTGCCGGAACGGTAAGCGCGGACGCCTATCAAACGCTGCTGAGGGACCTGCTGGACTGCCTGCGCGGGGCGCTGCCCCTGGACGGCCTGCTGCTGGCTCTGCACGGGGCCATGGTCGCGGAGGGCGAGCTTGACGTAGAAGCGGATATCGTGGCGCGGGCGCGGGAGATCGTGGGGGCTGAAACGCCGATCGTCGTCCTGCTCGATATGCACGGCAACATCAGTCCGCGCCTGGTCGACGTGGCGGACGTGCTGCTGGCTTACGATACCAATCCGCACATCGATAGCCATGCGCGCGGCCTCGAAGCGGTCGACGTTATGGCGCGCCTGCTGCGGCGGGAGATCGTCCCGACAGCGGCTTATGCCCGCCCAGCCCTGCTGCTGCCTCCGCAGAGCACCGGCACCGACGACCAACCGCTCACGCTGCTGCATGCCCGCGCTGCCGAAATGGAAGCCGAAGCCGCGGTCGTCTGCATTGCGGTGATGGCGGGTTTCGCCTATGCCGATACGCCTTTTTGCGGCGCCAGCATCATCGTCACAACCGATAATGAGCCGGAACTGGCGCGAAAATACGCGCGCGAATTGAGCGACCTGCTACATGCCCGCCGCGATGCCGCCACCCCCCATTCCCTCGGGCCCCCCGATGCTGTCGCGCAAGCTGCGCAGATCGAAAATGGCCCGGCCATCCTGGTCGATTCAGCCGATAATATCGGCGGCGGCACGCCGGGCGACGGCACGGATGCCTTGGCGGCAATGCTGGCGCAAGGCGCGCAGGAGGGCGCGATTGTACTGGCGGACGCGGAAGCCGTGGCGCTTTGCCGGGATGCAGGCACAGGCGCGACCGTCACGCTGGATGTTGGCGCCAAGTCGGACAACTGGCATGGCGAGTCCGTGCGCGTTACCGGCCGGGTTGAGGCGCTTTCCGACGGCGTCTTCAGGCCCGAATTGCCGGATAATCACTTCGCCGCGTTTTATGGAAACGAAGTGCACATGGGACGCTGCGCCTGGCTGCGCGTCGAGGGCGTCAATATTCTCTTGACCGAGCGGAAGACGCCGCCCATGGACTTGGCGCAATTGCGGCATATCGGCATCATTCCCGAAGCTCAGCGGATGATCGTGGTCAAATCGGCCGTGGCTTATCGCGCCGCCTACCTGCCGATCGCGACCGCCGTGATCGAGATGGATACGGCGGGATTATGCAGCGCCAATCTGAGTCGTTTTCCTTATCGGCATCTCAAACGGCCGGTCTTTCCCCTGGATTGATCCCGTCACGACTTGCGGCGGCAGGCCGCGCGCACGAGGAAAAAATCCGCATTACATCGAAACTGCTGGCTCGCAATACGTTCCCGACCACGCGCCCGCGCGGCCCGCTTGATCGCCGACAGTACCGACCGCCCCTACCGCAATGTCAAGATGCCCTTCTATTGGGGACCGCATGTCTCCAACGAGAAGGCGCGCTCGATGCTGGGATACAGCCCGCAATATACCTTTGACAAGATGGTGGAGACGGCGCTGGCGCATCAGCGCGGCGACGCCATCGACCAGATACCGAATTAGCGGCGTCGGACCGTCATAGGCAGCGCCCTGTTCGTCCATTACAATGATGGGCATGTTTGACCGTTCCCGACAATACCATCAATGACCAGCTCTGAGAGCAAACCAACTCGCTCCGCTAGAACGCGCGCCCTGCTCTTCCTGATCGCCACGCTCGCCATCGGCGCGCTGCTCATCGTCGCCATGACCTGGTTCGTGATCGGCTCTGCGCCGCGCGCGCAAGCCGTCGCCGTCGCTTCGAGCATCACCGTCTCCGAATACGTCGCCCTGCCTGATGACGATGCCTATCCGGCGGCGCTGGCGATCGGCTCGGATGGCGCGCTCTATACCGGCAGTTATCAAAGCGGCGCTGTCTGGGCGATCAGCCGCGACGGCGTCCTGAGCGAAGTCCCGGGCAGCCGCGAGCGCATCGGCTCGGTGACAGGCTTGGATGTGGCGCCTGATGGCGCGCTCTACATCCTCGACCGCATCACCCCGCTGGACGCAAAGGGCGCGGTGGTCTGGGTTTACGCGGATGGCGAGCTCAACGCGGTCGCGGAAATCCCGAATGACGACGCGCTCGGCCTGGTGCTGCCGGAAGATATCGCCCTCGACAGCGCCGGCGCGATTTACATCAGCGACCGCAAAACGGGCCGCGTGTGGCGCTACACAGCGGCGAGCAAGGCTCTCGGCGTCTTTTGGCAATTGCCCTGCGGCGAAACTTGCGCGGCGACGGGTTTGGCTTACGACCCCGGCAATGACGCTATGCTGATCACGGACAGCGAAACCGATACCGTTTACCGCGTCCCAGTTGGCGACGCCTCCGGTCGCGCCGAACGCTTGTTCATCGACGAGGCGGATAGCGGCTATGGCATGGACGGAATCACAGTGTCAGCGGAGGGCGAGATTTTCCTGGCGCTGCTGGCATGGAATCGTGTGGCCAAGTTACAGGACGGGAAGCTGATAATGCTGGCGCGCGACTTTCGCGGAGCCAGCGATGTCGCTTACGATGCCGATTCGGACCGGCTCTTCGTCAGCAACTGGAATCAGTTCAGTCTGGGATTCGGCACGCGCCCGCAGTTGCCCTTCGCCCTGGACGTGATTGACCTATCGCCCGAATCCGACTAAACCCATACGCTTCGCTTGACCGGCGCTTTCGGCTCGGTTAGGCTGGATACTAATGTAATGCCGCGGACGGCGCCAGCCCGGCGTCGCGGCGACCGAAGTCCTACAGGCGCGTTATTATGAGCAGTTCATTCAACTTCAAACAGAGCCGCCCCACCCTGATTTCTCCTCATGGACGCGCCGAGCGACTGCCACTGTGGAGGCGGGCGACCGGTTGCTCCTTCTTGGCAGTCGCGCTGATCTTGCTGGGCGCAAGCGCCGGACTGGTGCTGACGGCGCCCGCTCCCGCCGACGAGGCCGGCGGCGCCGTTTCCGCCGCAACAGCCGAGGCGGGCGAGGTAGCAGCGACAGCCGCCGCCGGAGCGCAAGCGACGGCTACCGACGCGCCCTCCGAGTCCATCGGCGGACCTTCGCCGCAGCGGATGCCGACGCTCAGCAGCGCGCAAATCGCCGATCTGCTGGCGACGCCGCCGGAAATCGTCGATGAAGAAGAAGTCATGGCAATCACGGGATTGAGTTACGATCCCTTCACCATTGTGCCCAACCGCAGCCGCAGCCGCATGACGAGCTACACAGTCCTGCGCGGGGACACAGTCGATACGATCTCCAAGCGCTTCGGGCTCAGCCGCGAGACCATCGCCTGGTGCAATAGCTACCGCAAGGCGCAAATTCTCTTCGTGGGCGATATCCTCAACATTCCGCCCTCCGACGGCGCTTGCCACACCGTATTAGCCAGCCAGGGCAAGGACATCAGCGCGATCGCCGAGCAATACGGCATTGATGATCCATTTCTAATCATCGACGCCCCCGCCAACGACTTGCCGGAAATCTCCCCGAACACGCAACTGCCCAGCGGCACACGGCTCTTTATCCCGGGCGGCGTCGGTTCGATCATCACCTGGAACGCGCCGGTCGAAGAAGATGCCGCCGGCAATGTGATCGCCTTCGCGCGCGGACATCCCAATAGCTGTGGCGCGGTACCCGGCGGCGGCACCTTCTGGACCAATCCCCTGCCCAACGGCACCTACGTGCGCGGTTTTTACGCCGGTCACAGCGGCATCGACATCGCAGCGAGAACGGGCACGCCGATTTTGGCGGCAAATGGCGGGCCGGTACTCTATGCCGGCTGGAACAGCTGGGGTTACGGCAATACCGTCGTCATCGGCCACGGGCCCTTCTCGACGCTCTACGGGCACATGAACAGCCTGGCCGTGCGCTGCGGGAACGTGGTCGCGGCCGGTCAGATCATCGGCTACGTCGGCAGCACGGGCAACTCCTCGGGACCGCATTTGCATTTCGAGATTCGCTATCGCAACCAGCCGCAGGATCCCTCGGCGACGCTGGGCATTGGTTGGTAGAGTCGCTAGCTATGCGGTCGTGTAGCGAGATGGCGAGGGTTTATATGCTGTCTTATGATGATGTGTAAACTGAGCGCTATTGTCAGTCAAGATCGTATGCGGTTTCTAGGGCGCCGTCTCGATCAGCCAGCGTATCCAAGTCCTTGTCGCAGCCATAGGACGCGAAGTTCTTCAGGTAGGCGATCGCTTCATCAAGAAAATACTCGAAAAGTCCTTCGTGACGCGGCGAGAACGTCGCTTCGTGATCATACTCGCATTCACATATTGAGGAGGTGGGATTTTCCGCAATTTATTTCGGCGACCAGCTTATTTCCTCAATTCGGCAATCCAGGTCTATCAATTGCTGCAAGTCTCTGCCATCCCGCTTTATCTTAAACAGCCGACCAATATATTTATTTTCATCTCCGAATGAATAATCAAAATGGGAAAAGGCAATCCACTCGCTGTCGGGCGACCATGAAATCGAACTGCGGATTCTAATGTCATCAATTGTAACTGTTTGTATATCACCACTTTGGATATCGAGTACATACAATCGCGTTACAGATCTTTCATCCGGCATTTGACCCATTATCGCGATCCAGTTGCCATCCGGCGACCAGCGCGCGTCCCAAATATTGTTCATATCCAGTGAAAAAGCTGCCGCCTTAGTCTTCACATCAATTATTTCCAGCTTATAAACATTATAAAAATAATAAAGTATTTCTTCGCTGTTTGGCGCCCATTCCAATCCTTTAATCCCGTGTTCCATTCTCTCCGATTGCAAATCCGACCCATCAGGATTCCTGCCATAAGAGAGGACTTCAAATTCAGAAAAAGCGTAGCGCTGTTTATCGGAAGACCAATCAAAGGGACGCGACCAAACATATTCTGAAATATGGGGGTTGTCAGAACGACTGATTTCATGCCCGTTTAGGGATATTTGATGAATGCTCTGCTCGCTTATGAATGTAATAGAGCCTCCATCATCTGACCATACGGGAAAGGATTCGCGGCGATCGTTGTACGTTAAACGCAGGGAATCCAATCCATCAAAACGAACCCGATAAATCTCATATTTGGAGCTGCGCCAGAGGTTGTAATCAAGATTTTCAACAACCATTGCAATCCAAATGCCATCCGGCGACCAACTGATGTCTTCATAGCTCCTGAAAGGATGCTGACGCACCCGTCTCAAATGACTTCCATCCGAGTAAACAGTGTAAAGGCTGTTGCGAGGAAAATCGCCATACTTGCCACAGGTGAAAGCGATCATCTCCGATGTTTTGCTTGCCGGCGCGGGCGTGATGACAGGCGGTCTTCTGATGTTATGGTTGATATGCCATTGCAGTTCCGGCGAGGTCAGCACAACCGGAACGCTGCATATCAATCCCAAAGCGATGCAAGCTAGCGCGAACAGCCGCCGGCAGCCGTATGCTCTCGGCGCGGGACGGCTTGACTTGTCTTTATCCCGCTTGACTTTGTTGTCGGCGTCCGACTTGGAATTCCTCATCAGTTTCCAGCATAAGTCATTCTGCCTCCATAGACAAGCCGGCGTTGACAACCCATCGACAGAACGCAAAGTTCGCATGGAATAGACGAGATGAGATGGCTGGTCTCATCTCGCCCAAGGTTGTTTATTCTTGGCTTGCTTATCTCGATTCTGGATGTTTACTGACAGAATCTATGGTCAGCTTTTTGCTTCATAACCCAGTTTCCCTTACACCAAAATAACGGAGGGGGGACGCTTACGCGGGTTCTTTCTTGAACTCGTTGTACACCTCCCCGTATTTTTCCCGATCTAGATTGTGCTTCTTGGAAACCATGGCAATACCAAGAGCGATACGATGGTCTAGATTATCAAATTCAATGCGCTTAATATTCAATTCATCTTCAGCCCATGCAATTGCCTCTTGCCATGCAACCACGCGAAACAACAATCCTCTATCGTCAAGGTTGAAGAATTCGGTAACTAGGTTGCGTTGACCTGAAGGAGGATTCGCTTCATCGATCGCTTCCTGTACCGCGCTCTGTTCTGTCCATACCATGTGCATGTCCCACTCAAGCGCTGAAGCAACAGCGCGGTTCGTGTATGGGCTGATTAACTCGTTCTTTCCACTCTCCGCATCAAGCAGAAGAGACGAAAAGATATCCAAATTTACGTCATATAGCTTTTCACCTATGGCGTCTAACAACTCCAATGTGTCATCATATGTCTCTTCTTGATACTCTGCAAAAGAGAAAATATGTGAAAATATGTACGGGGTTTCGGCAAGAGTTTGCTTAAGATGGAAACCCTTAGCTTGCACTAGATCTTCAGCGTCTGCGACTAGCGATGCCGCATCATCGGCAGCATCGTAAAACTCAATTTCGCTTTGAACGCCTTCAGTGGTTCCGAGCAGTAGATCCCAGATTCCATATGCTGCACTTCTTTGTCGACTGGTTTCTCGCTGCCAAAGTACTTCCCATTGACTATCTATGATTTGCATTAGTTCCTCCGACTCTAGCATTATCACCTCATAGAGTCTGTCAGCAAACACTTGTGCAACTTCAAGAGGTACACCCTTTGGAGCATCTAAGAATATTTGCTCGCCTTCATGAATCATGACAACTTGCTCCCCCTGTTCCATCACCCGCTCCGCCGGATTGCCCGCCTCCCGCGCGCTCTGCATCATATGCAATAAACGCGCCACCGCCGTCTCCACCGGATCCTGCTCAGCTACAGTACCAGAACCCTGAACCGGCTTCAGCGCTTCCAACTTCCCGCCGCGGCGGTGGTAGTAATACCGCTTGCCGGAGGGCGTCACCACGACTAACCTTTCCGCATCCAGCCAATCCGCCGCCCCCAGGTCCGCCAGCGACGCCGCACCGTACTTGGGATGGTTGTGGATCAAAACAATATTGCGCCCCTCCGCCAACTTCCGTTGCTCTTCCTGCAAGGTCACGGAGTCCTCGTCCCCGTAGCGAACAAATATGATCTCTCCCGTATCCCGATCTACTGCCACGACGCTTTCCATCTCATCGTTCTCTAAGTCTTCAATGACCTCTTGCGTGACGTGCTGGGCGCGTTGCAGACCCATCTCCTCGGCGTACTTCCGCGTATATTCCTCCGCCAGCGCATCCGCCTCGTCATCCATACCGTACTCGGCAAGATTATCCCGCAGGTACGTTGCAGGCTCCGTATAATAACGCGCCGGAAGTCCTTCATGGGTCAGCGCCGCCTCCACGCTGCGGACCAGATCATGTTCCCGCGCCGCGAAGTAGAACTTCAGATCGGCCGGATCAATCCCGCTACCCGGCACATCCGCAATATCCGGCAAAGGCTTGTCAGGAATGATCTCGCGTGGTCCGCGATTCTCCCCCGTTCGAATCTTGACCGTCCTCTCGCTCTGTGAAACGCGCGCTGAAGACGAGCTGTTATTCCCCGATCCTCGGTTCCGCACTCGGATAGACGAGAGCGGATCGTATTGTACGCGTTTGGGTTGACTGACTGGCCTTGGATTAGGGTTTACAAACGGAAGAATGTCGTCGGGTATCCCCGCCCGAGCCGGCGGCGGATCGGGTTTTACATAGACAGTAAGATAAGATGGCAAATACGATGATGGATTCCTCGGCTTCGGCTTGGGCTTGGGCTTCGGCTTTGGCTTGTTACCTGGAAGCAGATAGTATGGAAACATGATCTCTCTCCTAAATCATCAAACTCGTTTGCGAATGCGCCGGGCGCCTTTGCCCTGTCACAAGCCAGCCCGCGCGGCGCAATGTTCTGCATGCCCACATGATAGCACGTATGTTCTGTTTGTCAACTGTTGTTTTTTGCTTTTTTCCGGATCCGACTTTCTTCGCCATTATGGACAGTAATTCAGCAGCGCCTTCCCGATGCATCCAGCTAGCACGGCGGTTTCCTTTTCGGCGCGTGATCTGCTAGAATCGGCGTTTGCGCGGGACGCGCCCTACAGTCGCCGCAAAAGCCAATTCACATTCAGGGAAGGACATTTTATGACCGCCTTCGCGACAGTGGAGGAAGCCTGGCAGGTTTTGTGCAAGGGCGATGACGATCATGCACGGGCCGAGGCCATCGTCTTCCTGGGCGAAAATCGCTACGCGCCCTCCGTGCCGCGCCTGGCCGATCTCGTGCGCCAGGCGGACCCCGGGACGCGCTATCTGGCTGCCAAGGCCCTGGGGCAGATCGGCGACGAAGCGGAAGCCGCTGTGCCGACGCTCCTGGACGCCCTGCGCTTTGACGACATGTTCTTGCGCGCGGGCATCACCGGCGCCTTGATCCAGATCGGTCCCCCCGCCGTCCCCGGCTTGACCCAGGCGCTATTCGACCCCAGCAGCGCCGTCAAGCGCGCCGCCTGCAAAGCCTTGGGCAAGATCGGCAGCGAACGCGCCGTCCCCGCCCTGAAGTATTCCTTGAACGATAGTAACGCCGGTGTGCGCAAGTTCGCGCGCGAAGCGCTTGAGCGCATCAATACGCCGGAGGCTCGCGCTGCGCTGGGAGGCGGCTAGCGTCGCGTTCCAGCGGATGCGTGTAGACGCAAAGTCCGGCCTTAACCGACCCGCTCACCCGCTCTGACGCTCCATGCGCCGTATGGCGATCCAAACCAGCAAGGCCGTAACCGAAAGATACGTGAAGGTCAGCAGCACCCAGGGCGACAGGATGGGGATGGTCGCGCCATTGCTGGAAAGCGTGACGCGCATGGTGACAAGTTGTTGATGATCGATCAGCATCTGCTGCGAATATATAGTCGCGGTGATGGGGTTCAAGCTGGTGGCGATCATATCGGCATAGATCATCGCCGCTTCGACCGTCGGATTGTCGCTAATCTTGGTGGCGACATTGTTAACGACGTTGCCGTAGGCGCCCTGGAAGAAAATGAGCGCCAGGGCGGGCAAGCCGATCGTGATGGCGATCGCGACGGTGTAGGAGCGAACGGTGGCGGACAAGGTGCGCTCGGTGATGGAGGAAAAGAACATGCCAAAGGCGCCCAGCGTCACTGCCGAGACCGCCAGCACCAGCAGCGCCAGGGCCAGTTCGGCTTCGCTGACCCCGCCGAAGAGAAAGGCGATGCTTTGCAGGGGGATGGCGGAAAGCAGCAGCAGCACGATGTAACCCAGCGCGGATTGCATCTTGCCGACCACAAAGGTCGCTTTGGTGATCAAGGTGGTTTGCAGCAGATCGTAGGTCTTGCGCTCGCGTTCCGAAGTGATGGCGCCGGCGGTCAGCGCCGGCACGATGAATATGATCAGCATCAGTTCGATAAACAGCACACCGATGAAAAGCAGTCGTCCCAGCTCGCCGGTGACAACGACCCCGCCCTGCGGCACACGCAGCAAATAGAGCAGCATGGTGAAAAAGCTCATCAGCGTCAAGAAAACGGTGATGATGGCGAAGCCGCGTATGCCGCGCATCCGACCGCGCAATTCCTTGACCATCACGGGATTGAGGCGAAAGGCGCGCAGATCCCCGATTGTCATGAGGCCGACCACGCTCAGAGGCGCAATAGCCAGCAGCGCCGGCGTGAAGCCGAAAGCGACGAGCGCTAGCCCGTTGGCCGCCGTCAAGATCCAGGCAGTGAAGACCGTCCACAATTCCTGGGCCAGGATCACCACCGCCAGTACCGACAGAATCGCCATATTGCCCAGGATGCCGGCGATGATGAGCAGCAGTGCCGCGTCATCGGCGATGTTGAAGTTGCCCAGCAATGCAGCGCGAATCGCGGTGAACTGCGCATTGTCGTCCGTCGCGGCGGAGACCGCCAGCGCGATCACGACCAGCGCCCCCAGCAAGTTGACCAGCGCTCCCCAAAACATGACCAGCGAACTCCGTCGCAAGAGCCGCTCGCGCGGGGTCATCAACTCGGGCGGGATGCGATCCCAGGCGCCCGCTTCCGGCACGCTCTCGCCGAAAAGGCTGATGATCAGCTTGCGGATATTGTTCAGGAATTCGAGCATGGAACGAGACTTTCAAGCTTGATGCGCATACTTTGTCAGCACTAGAAGAATAAGCTGATCTATCCAAGCCAATTCAAGTTCGACTTCCGTAAGTCTAGACGCGCCACACTTCAAAATAGTTTTTCGACCGATAGAAACAGACATTGAATTCCATGAGAAAATTGGTTTGCCCGAGCAAGACCGACATGTTGTCCGATTCTGCCCAAGCGAAGAGAAGCGGGATGCCAACTGCATCGCTTTGCTCCGGGATTTTTGCCAATACAGGAAGCGCGCGCGATTCTGCGTTTTTGAAACTCCCTGCCAAGGCGCCAGCCGGCACTTGGTCTTCCCAAACCGCGCCGAGCGCCAATCCAACGCGATAAGGCAATACGTTGACACTAGCGGCTGAATCAACAATCCCGGTTACCTTGAGCGAGCGACGGCCAAAAGTAATTTCAAGCGGCAGCCGCGGCATCAATGTACTTGGATCAGATCCTAGGGATGTAAATGGAAATTGCATCATTACTCAATTTCTGGCTGCAATGAGGCTTTGAATTTTTCCAACTCTGCCACTAACACTTCCGCAACCTTAGCGTTTCCACGGAAGCCAAAGATTTCATAGCCATGTTCTCCCAAGGCGAGATCGTCAATGAGGATATTAAGTAAAGCCAACTTGTCATCATCGTTGAGCGCCTGCACTTGGTCGAGCAATTCTTTGGAGAGCATGATTCGGTCCTTTCGGCTACGATGCGTGAGGAAGATTATACCAGATTGCCGCGCGCCTTTCAGCGCGACAACTGTCATGGCGCGATTTCGCGCGCGTTTCTCAAAACATCATCCCGCGCCGGTCGCGCAGGGCGGCGATCACCAGGCGGTCGGCCTTGCCGAAGCTGTACTCGCCCAAGTCCGCCTCGCTGACCCAAGCCCAATTCATCGCCTCCAGCGCCTGCGGTTCATCAAAGGGGGCAGTAGCGCCCAGATATCGGCAGTCAAAGGCATACAGCGTGATCTTGAAATGTGTGAAGGCGTGATTGACCTTCGTGAACAGGTCGCCTATCTCGACCTCGATCGCAAGCTCTTCGCGCAGTTCGCGCGCAAGGCAGTCTTGGAGCGATTCACCCGCTTCGCGCTTGCCGCCGGGGAATTCCCACAAGCCACCGAGCAGGCCTTCGAGCGGACGCTGCGCGATCAAGAGGCGTCCGGCTTGATCGCGAATCAGACCGGCGCATACGTCATAATGCGGGGTGGCGGGGCGCGCCCGTTTGAGCGGCCGATCTTTCTGTGTCCCGGCCGCGTAAGCCCGGCAGCGCATTCGCAGCGGACAAGCCGCGCAATCAGGCCGTTGCGGTCGGCAGATCTTCCGGCCGAGTTCCATCAGCGCTTGATTGTATTCGCCCGCATCCTGTTGGGGCACCCATTCGGCAGCCAGGGACCAGAGCGCTTCGCGCGTGGCGCCCAGGCTGATATCATCGTCCATGTCCAGCAAGCGCGTGAAGACCCGAATAACATTGCCGTCCAGCAGGGGCAGGGGCAGACCAAAGGCGATGCTGCCGACAGCGCCGGCGGTATATCTGCCGACGCCGGGCAATTTAAGCAGTTCGTCTACATCGCCGGGAATCTCCCCGTCGTATCGCTCGACGATGATGAGGGCGGCGCGATGCAGGTTACGGGCGCGGCTGTAATATCCCAGGCCTTCCCAAAGCTTCAATACCTCATCAAGATGCGCGGAGGCCAAAGCTGCGATCGTCGGAAAGGCCTTGAGAAATCGCTCAAAATAGGGAACGACGGTATCCACTTGCGTCTGTTGCAGCATGATTTCCGAGAGCCAGACCATGTAGGGCGTCGGTTGTCGACGCCAGGGCAAGTCGGCCCGGTTCTGCCGGTACCAGCGCAATAGCTCAACTGCGAATGGAGCGCTCATCGCAGGGCGAGGCATTGCCGACCGAAGCCCCTATGCGGGAGACTCGGTTTCCAAGCTGGCGCTAGCAAGGAGCGTCGCCGCCTCAAAGCAGCTTCAGCGCATGCCGATAGACATCAAGCGCCTGCTGCAATTGACCTTGCCTCATCAAAGCGTCTCCCAGCACGCGGTGAACGGCGGGATTGTCTCGGTGCCCCGCTTGCTTGATCAGCCACTGCAAATCACTGACAACCAGATCAAGACCGATATCGGCGCGCAGCAGAGTTTCATAGTCGGCAAGCGCCGCTTCCACCTTGCCTTCCGCGATCTTGCCCCGCGCCGTCTTGAAACCGGCCCTCAAACCGGGCGGCGGCATCTTTAGCGCCTCGGGGCCAGAGGGGGGCGTCCCCGCCGGCTGAATGGCGGTGTCGCCGGGGGCAGCCACGGCACGCAAGCGTTCAGCGTACCAGGCTTCCAGTTCCGCTTGCTGGTCTTGCATAAGGAAGCCATGCGTCAAGCTGTCGTATGGCGCCGGCGCGGAGGGCGGGGCGCGGTCGAGGCTCTCGCTTTCGACAAAGGGCTCGGCATCGCTTTCGAGGGCATCGGCCGCCGGAACCAGAAAATCGGGCAGGGGCGCCATAGACTGGGTGCTGAATTCCTCATCGACGGGCTCGTCCAGGCCTATCAGCGATTCCGGGAAGGCCAGCGACTCCCCGGCGCGCTGTGAATAAAGGCTTTCGTCCTCGCTGTCTTCAATGGTTTCGTCGCCTTCGTAGGCATCGTCGATATTATCCTCGACCGTTCCCGCAGCAATGTTCTGGCCGATATCTTCGGCCGCCTCGCTAACTTCGCTCGCCAGGCTCTCCAACCAATCGAGCGGGTCCTCCACCGCGGCGACGCTTTCCAGATCATCCAAATGATCGTGGGCTTCGTCCAGATCCGCGAGTTCCGCGCTGGCGGCGATTTCTCCGAGTTCCGCTTCTGTGGCCACGTCCTCGAGCCAGGTCAAGGGGTCGGTGGTATCGTCGCTGCCGCTGTCGCCGATGGTGGTCAAGGCGGTGGGCGTTTCGTCGTCGTCTTCCTCATCCAGTTCCTGCTCGTGCCCCAAGGGTTTCTCGGCCGTGGGAGGCGTCTCTTGCTGGAGCGCTTCATCGTCCTCGAGCCACTCGCTCCATTCTTCCCCCGCCGCTTCCGGCAGCAGTTGGGCCTCAGCCTCGTCCACATCGGCTTCGTTGTCGAGGGAGCTTTCCGCCGCTTCGCCGTGTTGACGCTTCGCCAGCGTTTCCAGCCAGGCGATCAATTCATCCTGCGACATGGAATCGAAGTCGGGCATATTGGGATCGTGAAACATGGCGCTAGCCGCTACTCCTTCTTCTCATTGCAACCTCGCAACCTCGGGGGATTCCGGAAGTTGCCGGGCATCAGAGTGGCGTTTCTCCGCCGCGTGTGTCGCGATCGTCGGCTGCCGGGTCCTTGGCGCCGGCATCGTCGTAGTCCAGCCATTCGGCATCGGCGCCCTGGGTTGACTCCCGGTCGACTAGCAGACCGGCGTCATCGTCGAGGCCGATGTCCTCAAATTCGAGGGTATCCAACTCCTCTTTCAATGTGATGGCGGGCATTTTGTCGGTGGGCGTATCGAAATTGAAGTCTTCGTCTTCCAGGCCCAGTTCCTGGAAGTTGATATCGCTCGCTTCTTCGTCCAGCGTGATGGCAATGGTCTTTTCGGTCGGGGAATTGAAATCGAAATAGTCGTCCCAGCCCAATTCCGAAAAGTCGATCCCGTCGCCGTTGTCATCGAGGTTGATGGCATCCATTTTGTCGGTGGGCGTATCGAAGTTGAAATAATCGTCAAAGGTGAGATCGTCCAGTTCCAGTTCGTCGATGTCCTCGGCGACGCTGAGCGCCGCCACCGCCGCGACCGGCGCAAGATCGCCGCCCGCATCCGACGGCGCTTCGCCGCGCATGGCTGTCAGCCAGGTCGGCGGCTTGATAAAACGGAAGCTTGCAACCGGGGCCGGCGCCTGAATTGCTTCCATCTCCCCGGTTTCTTCGTCCACGATATCGCTAACCCAGGCAAAATCTTTGCCGGGCCGCGGGATCGGTCCGGCGAATTCCGATTCTTTGTCGGGCTCGGCATCCCGCTCGCGATCGAGCCCGGGCACCGTCGCGTTCAGCCAGCTAGGCGCCGCCTCGGCATCGCCCGGCCGCAGCTCGTCTTCCACGAAATCCGCCAGTTGGTCTTGATCTTTCAATCCCCAGGCGCGCGCCGCTTCGGCGGCGGATTCTTCCAGGTCCAAGTTGACATCCGGCGCCGCTGCCGGTTCGTCGAGGGGCGCGGCGGCAGCCTCGGCCTCTTCCAGGGAGAGAATGCCCAATTCTTCATCGATGCTGGCGGCGGTATCTTCGCTCAGCCAATCGACGTAGGGATCTTCGTCGTCATCGTCTTCAAGCTCGGATTGCCAACTGTCAATCAGATCGGCATTGAGCCGATTCCGCTCTTCGTCGCTGATGATCTCGTCGAGCAAGGGCTTCTCGACATCCGGTTCTGCAACGAGCTCTTCGTCGAGCCAAGGGGCGGCGGGCGGCGCCGCCAGCAATTCATCGTCGAGTTCATCGAGGCCAGCGACGGCTTCTTCCGCCGTCTCATCCGGATTCAACTCGTCATTCAACTCGTCCGGGTCGAGCCAGGACTGGATATCGTCGACCTGGATCGGCTCGGTATCCGATGCCCGGTCCAGCAAATGCTGCAAGCGATCGTCGTCGGCAAAGAGGTCGAATTCAGCGCCCCCTTCGCTCTCGGTCATCATCTCGCGCATGGCGGCCGAGAGCCAGGGAGCGCCAGCCGCTTCTTCGTCCGGCTCCGGCTCCACCAGCCAGTCACGATCGAAGTCCTCGATGTATTGCCGCGATTCGTCGTCGCCCGAGTCGACGCCGCCTTGCTGGATGTCCATCACCCAGGAATTGTCCTCATCGTCGTCGGCTTCCAATTGCTCCAGCACGCGCGCCAGGTCATCATCCAGGGCGCCTTCGCTGACAGCCCCCGCGCCAAGCGCGTCGTCGGCGTCGGCCGGCGCAGCTATAAAGCCCCCTTCTTCCAGCGAGGCGATGACATCGCGCCCATCGTCATCATCCGCCGCCAGCGGCGCGTTATCTTCGCTATCTTCCGCGATCAGTTCCTTGAAGAGGCTTTCGATTTCATCATCGGCGAGCAGGTCGTCGAGGTCGGCGGTCGCGCTTGACGGCGCTTCCGCTGCATATTCCTGGTCATTTTCCTCGTCGATGCCGAAGAGCGCGCCCAAGCCGCCGCTTTCCGCTTCCGCTTCGCCATCGCGCAAGGAATCCAGCCAGTCGGGATTCACGATCGCAACCTCGTGCCGGGGGATGCTGTCGTAGTCGAGTTCTTCCAGCTTGACCAGGTCCTCCGGGGGGGCTTCGCCGGTCGCCAGTTGACGCGCCAGGTAGGGATCCAGGTCTTCGATGCGCGCCAGATAGACTTGGGCATCGGAGGGGCGCTGCTCGGAGAGCCAAAGTTCGGTCATGATGCGGTTGGCGACGATCGAATAGGGCAACTTTCCCAAGATCTCGTCCGCGGCTTCGGCGGCGGCCATGCGTTGGCCATCCAGCCAGAGCGCGCGGGCGCGCATCAATTGCAAGTCGATGCGGTTGGGGTCCCGCGCCAGCGCCGCGTTCAAAACGTCAAGCGCCTCCGTCAGGGCGTTGTTGCGCACATGCTGCTGCGCCAGGGCGCCCGCGGTCAAACCCACGCGCTCGATCCGCTCGCCGCGCTCTTCGAGGGCCAGCCGGCGGATCAAGTCCATGGTTTCGCGGTGATTGGGCCGCTGGTCGAAGGCGCGTTCGGCGTGCCAGAGGGCGCGGTCGCCCTGTCCCATTTCTTGATATGCCCGCGCCAATTGCCAATTGGCTTTGAAGTCCTGGGGGCGCGCGCCCAACATGCGCCGCAGCACTTCGGCGGCTTCTTCCCCGCGGCCGGCGGCGAAGAGCGCATCGCCGAGTTGCCCGTAGGCGCGCAAGTTCTTGGGAAAGGCTTTGAGGATGTGACGCGCGTGGGCGATCACTTCGTCATGCCTGTCCTCGGCCAGGAAGCTCGCCAGCCGGTCTTGATAGGCGCTTAAGCTGATTTCCGCCATAAGGGTCCCGTTGCCCCCGCTAAGCCGTCATGTCAAGGGCATGGCAAGTCCATCTGAAGCTGCGGCAGCTCGCGTACTTCTCAAGTACTTCTCGGATTCTTTCGCCGAGCGGCTGCGGATTGGCATCGTAAAAGGCCTTCGGCAAGCGAGGAACCCGCTTGATGTTGACCACCCCCCAAATCTACCCAGGATTATAACATAAGCAAGAGGTTTGGGCGGGGGAATCGGGATGGTTTTTATTCAGCGCCGAGGCACAGAAGTAGTTGCAGGTAAGTCATGCAACGAAAAATTTAACCACAGAGGCGCAGAGAGCACAGAGAGATTTTTTTGGCCACAGAGGCGCAGAGAACACAGAGGGGACTGTTTCGGGCGAGTGACAGGTCGTGTGGACATGGCCCGTTGCGGGTTCAGTACGGGGGATTCACCACAGAGGCGCAGAGAGCACAGAGGGGGCTGCTTCGGGCGACTCACAGAGTCGCCCCTACAATTTTCGACATAAATGAATCTTGTAGGGGTCAGCCTTGGCTGACCCGCTGCTTCAATTGCAAATGCGGCTGCGGGCGAGCCAAGGGGGCCCGCAAAGCCTAGCCGGAACGGTGGGCGAGCCACGGGCTCGCCCCTACAGTCACCTTGCATTTTGTTGCATTATTTTCTTGGAATTACTGAGAGCACAGAGGGGGCTGTTTCGGGCGACTCACAGAGTCGCCCCTACAATTTTCGACATAAATGAATCTTGTAGGGGTCAGCCTTGGCTGACCCGCTGCTTCAATTGCAAATGCGGCTGCGGGCGAGCCAAGGGGGCCCGCAAAGCCTAGCCGGAACGGTGGGCGAGCCACGGGCTCGCCCCTACAGTCACCTTGCATTTTGTTGCATTATTTTCTTGGAATTACTGAGAGCACAGAGGGGGCTGCTTCGGGCGACCTGATAGGTCGCCCCTACATAAACAAACCATAACAGCGCATCAACATTACAGCGTTGCGGATTTAAGGCTTTTGGCTTAGGCTCAGGCTTTATGTCGAAAAAAAGCTGAGCAAGGAACCTCCCATGAGTCAAGCGGAAAAACCGATCATCCTCTTTACCAACGACGACGGCATCGAATCGCCCGGGCTCTGGGCGGCCGCCGCGGCGTTTCGCGATGTCGGCCGCAGCCTGGTGGTCGCGCCGCGCGAGCAGCAGTCGGGCATGGGGCGCAGCATGCCGCATTACAGCGAGGGGCGCATCTTCCCGTATGAGGCGCCGATTGACTGTGGCGACTGCCGCGCTTACGCGGTGGACGGCACCCCGGCGCAGGCGGTGCAGCACGCCATCCTGGAACTGGCGGCGGAAAAGCCCGCCCTGCTGGTATCGGGCATCAACTATGGCGAGAACACGGGCAATGGCGTCACCATCTCGGGCACGGTGGGCGCGGCGCTGGAAGCGGCCAGCCTGGGCATCCGCGCCATCGCCGTGAGCCAGCAGACGCCGACAGACCTGCACCGCAGCCATTCCAATGATGTCGATTTCGGCGTCGCGGCCGATTTTTCGCGGCAGTTCGGGACCTGGCTGATGGCACACCCGGCCTTGCCCGATGATGTCGATGTGCTGAAGATCGATGTGCCAGCGGGGGCGACGAACGAGACGGAATGGCGCTTGACGCGGCTCTCGCGGCGGCGCGTCTATTGGCCGACGCGGCCGGAGCGGCTGGCGCTGCATGACAGCGGCAAGCTGGGCTACCGCTACAACAGCGATCCCCGGGCGGCCGAGCCGGACAGCGATGTCTACGCCCTGCTCAACGACGGGGTGATTTCAGTCACGCCCATCAGCCTGGATATGACCTCGCGCACCGATATGTTTCGTTTGAGCCAGATCTTGCTGGGCAAGACGGAATACGGGCTTTAGGCGAAGATTTGCCACAGAGGCGCAGAGGCACAGAGAAGGGCGAGCCGGTGGCTCGCCCCTACATAGCTCGTCTGTATGTTGTGGTTTGAGTGGCCCGAAATATATTCTCTGTGCCCTCAGTAAGTGAAGCAAGTCATGAGAAAAATGCCGCGACAACAGCGATCCCCGGGCGGCCGAGCCGGACAGCGATGTCTACGCCCTGCTCAA
>WTGF01000034.1:0-19050 GCA_011525385.1 Chloroflexota bacterium
ATTACATGCAATTTACCGCAAATCGATTCGTCCCTAAACCTGTCGTGTCCTCAGCTCTTTATGGGGGAGGGGTTTGGGGCGGGGGTCGTGTTTCCCTCTATCAAGACGCGCTATAGGAGTCTCCTTCCCAGAGCCCGTTTCCAAACCGATTGTTGGCGACCATGGGCCAATGACATAAAATCGTACCTCTACCAAATAGCGGGAGAGCAGGGCGTCCCCCCATGCGCTATGCCGAAATCGCTCTAAATGTGCCGGTCAAATCGACCTTCACCTACCACATCCCGGCCGAGCTTGAACCGGACTTGCAGCCCGGTTCGCTGGTACGCGTGGAATTTGGCGTGGCCATGCAACCCGGTGTTATCCTGCGCTTCAGCGAACAAAGCGATATCCCCAAGACCAAACCCGTGATCGAGTTGCTTGATCCGCAGCCGGCGCTTGATGCGAACGCGATCGAACTGGCCAACTGGCTCAGCGAAACCTATCTGGCCTCGATCGGCCCCTGCGTTTGGCTGCTGCTGCCGCCGGGTTTCACGGGGGTGTCCGACCGCCTCTTTCAATTTGTCCGCGATGATCTGACGGACGCCCCCCCCGAGCAAATGACCTTGCTCGGTACGCGGGTCAAGTCCCAAGGACCGCTGCCGAGACGCTTGCTCGATTACTTGCGCCAGCGCGGTCCCAGGCGCCTGCAGCAACTGAAGCGAGCCTTTCCCAAACAAGCTGTCGAGCGTGAACTGGCGCTGCTGGAAGACGTGGGCATGATCAAGAGTCAATCGGTGCTGGCGCCGCCGGCCGCGCGCATTAAGACCGGATTGCGCGCCTATCCGCTATTCTCAAACGATCAGATCGACGAACTTGCCAAGAAGCTTGGCAAGCCCCTCAAGCATGCCGATTTGCTGGAATTGATCGCGGGGCGAGATGAGGACGCGCTAGGGGTTCATGAGGCGCTGGAACTGGTCGGCGCGAAGAACCGAGCGCCCTTGAACAGACTGATTGATCTCGGCCTGGTTTTCGTCGAGAAAACCGAGCGCGACCAGCAAGACCTGGTTTTCCTGGAAGCGACGCCCGACGAAGTGTCGAAGCAACTCTCGAGCTGGCGCGGCGACGAGATCTACAGGCAACTCCTGCGGCACATAATTGCAGCGAATCCTCCGGCGACGCCCTCGGAGATACGGACGGTTACCGGCGCTTCGGCGAACCTTATCCGAAAGCTGGAACGAGTCGGCATCATCGAAATACGCCAGGAGCGGATCTGGCGCGATTCTTTGCAGGATTTGGACTTTATGCCCACCGAGCCGCCCCTCTTGACTCCCGATCAGCAAGCAGTCTGGGATATGATCCTGCCGGCTTTGCGGCGGAACGGTGACGCCAGCAGTGAGTCTGCCCGTTTTCTGCTGCATGGCGTCACCGGCAGCGGCAAAACCGAAATCTACTTGAGAGCGATAGCGGAAGTACTGGAGCAAGGCCGGCAAGCCATCTTCCTGGTGCCGGAAATCGCCTTGACCCCACAGACGGTGCGACGCGTTTCAGAGCGCTTTGCCGGCCGCGTAGCGATGGTGCATGGCAGCTTGCCCATCGGCGAGCGCTATGATACCTGGGTACGGTCGCGCCAGGGCGATATCTCGGTGGTGGTCGGAACGCGTTCGGCCTTGTTCACGCCCTTGCCCGATCTGGGATTGATTATCCTCGATGAAGAACACGACGCCAGCTACAAACAGATGGCCTGGCGAGGACAACCCCAGTATCATGCCCGTGACGTAGCCGACCATATCGTGAGGCGCAAGGACGGTGTTCTGATCCTCGGCAGCGCCACGCCCGATCTCCACTCCTGGTACCGCGCGCAAAAGGATCACTTAACTTATCTGCGACTGCCCAAACGTATCATGGGACATCGCCAGCGCATTCAGCAGCAAGCGAACCACGCGGGGGTCGTCCCGCGCTATGCGCCCGGGGACTTCGACTCGCTCCATATTGACCTGCCGCCGGTCTCGGTTATCGATATGCGGGCGGAACTCCGTCAGGGCAACAGCAGCATGTTCAGCCGCGAATTGAAAGAAAGTCTGGCCGAGGTCCTCGATCGTGGCGAGCAAGCCATGCTGCTGCTTAACCGGCGCGGGCAAGCCACCTACGTCTTCTGCCGCGACTGCGGATATGTCCTGGAATGCGCCCGCTGCGACAGCCCTATGACTTATCATCGCTTTGATCAATCGCTGCGCTGTCATCATTGTGGCGCCAGCCAAGAGCAACCCCGGCACTGTCCCATGTGCCAATCATCAAGAATCCGCTACTTCGGCGCCGGCACGCAGTCCGTCGACGAAACGCTGCGCGATATCTTCCCGGGCGCGCGCACGCTGCGCTGGGACACCGATACTGCTGGCAATCCACAGATGCATTTCGAGATTTTGCAGCGTTTTATTGACCGCGAAGCCGATATCCTGATCGGCACGCAGATGATCGCCAAGGGTTTGGACCTGCCGCTGGTGACGCTGGTCGGCGTGGTCAGCGCCGATCTGGGTCTGTCACTGCCAGACTTCCGGGCTGGCGAGCGCGTCTTCCAACTGCTGACACAGGTAGCAGGTCGCGCGGGTCGCGGTATCCTGGGAGGCAAGGTGGTCTTGCAGACCTACCAGCCCGACAATTACATCATTCAAGCCGCTTCTCGTCACGATTACGCTGGATTCGTCGAGTCGGAAATCGCCTATCGAAAGGCATTGGCTTATCCTCCCTTTCGTCGACTGGCTCGCATGGTTTTCAGTTACGCGGATCCTCACAAGTCGCAGCAGCAGGCTGCGACGGCCGCCCAGCGCATCCAGCTTTTGATAAGTCGTCATGGCATGACTGGCACAAGTCTGATTGGTCCGGTGCCCTGCTATTTCACGCGCATCGATCGTCATTATCGCTGGCAACTGCTTCTGAGGGGACCTAACCCGCGGATGATTCTGCGCCAGCTGGCGACAGAGCCGGGTTGGCAGATTGATCTTGATCCCATCGACATTCTGTAAGGGCCCTCCTCTATGATGTCATTGAGGTGTCAACAGCGCCGAGATTGAACCTCTTGCCCGCTAGAGCGCAAAAAATGTACGGGCGACCGGCGGTCAGTGTCCACGCGCCCCTCGGTGCTTAAAATCTCTCTGTGCGCTCTGTGCCTCTGTGGTGAATCCCCCCGTACCAGCCCCGCCAAATCCCAATCCCGCCAGACCCATAACCCTGCAGGCCTATGTCTGAACCCGTAGGGGCGACCAATCTGGTCGCCCGAAACACAGCATCTACACTCACGTCAAAACTGTACGGGCGAGCCGCCGGCTCGCCCCTCTGCGCTCTCGGTGCCTCTGTGGCCAAGAATCTCTCTGTGCGCTCTGTGCCTCTGTGGTGAATCCCCCCTCCCTTCCTGTATACATACTGTATCTATATGGTTACGCAAAAAGGGGGCGAATCCTGCCATTGATTCCGCGGAGACGCGCGCCAAATGTTAGAATTTCGACACATAACTTGTAATTGGGTTAGCAATTGCCGTATGCTGAACATTGGGGCTATCTTATGCGTAGATTCTTGAGTTTGTTGTTCGGTCTTGGTTTTGGCGCCATATTGGGCGCTTTCTTGGTTACATTCTTTTCGCCGGTTTCCTCGACCGAATTTCGTGAAAACTGGCAGCAACACTATCGCCGCGCGCTGGCCGCTGGGCGTCGCGCCAGCTCGGAACGCCGAAGTGAACTGGAACGAGAACTCAGTGATCTGCGCGATGCCTGAATCTCCAAATTCTTGACAACGTAAAAAGCTGCGCCTCGGTTTTATGTTGAGGGTGCTAGAGACGAGATGACAGATATTTCTGCCCCGTCTGTATCGACGCAAAAAGTGAAGCGGTCGCGCAAGCTGGACTATTCGGTGCTGTTTGCCACGATATCCGCGGCCAGCATGGCCTATGTAGGTAGTACGGCGCTCAACGTCGCCCTGCCAGCCATTCAAATTGATCTGAATGCGCGCGGCGCCGATCTCTTGTGGATCTCCAATTCGTATATAATCGTGCAAGCCTCGCTGCTGGTGATCTTCGGCTCACTTTCCGATCGTTTTGGCCGTAACCATATTTGCATGCTGGGTATCTTGCTCTTTGGCATGGCGTCGCTGGTAGCCGGTACTGCGCCAACTGTCGGGATCTTGATATTGGCGCGCTTTGCCCAAGGCGTTGGCAGCGCGATGATCGTACCCGGTACCCTGGCTATCGTTTCCGCACATTTCAGCGGCGACAGACATGGCTGGGGAATCGGCATTTGGTCGGCTTTTACGTTGTTCTCCAGCGGCTTGGGTCCATTTGTCGGGGGCGTGCTGACGGAGATGGGCATGTGGCGCATGATCTTTTATGTGCAAATTCCCTTCGGCCTCGCGGCGGCCTGGGTGCTATGGCGATATGTGCCGGAAACTTACTGCAAAGATACCGGACCTGTCATGGGTTGGTTGAGCGCCATGCTGATTACCTTGTCGCTGCTCGGGCTGACCCACGGTTTCCTCGAAGCGCCACAACTCGGCTTCGACCATCCGGCGATCTGGCTATCTATTGTCTTCGGTATCTTGACGCTGCTCTTGTTTCTTTTGGTGGAAACCCACGAGCATGCTCGTGAATTGCTGGCTCTTTTTCGAGTGCGAACATTCACTGGTGGCAATCTCGCTTTGTTCCTGCTCTATGTTTCTGTGGGACCTATTCTGATTTACATTCCGCTGAATATGATACAGATTCAAGGCTACAGCGAATCCTTCGTTGGCATTGCCATTTTGCCGATGACAATACTCATGCTCTTATCTTCTGCCTACATTGGTGGCATAGTTGATCGCTATGGTCCGCGAAAACCGATTGCTGTGGGCCACGCGCTCACATTTATCGCCTTTGTATTATTGGCTATGATCGGCATCACGGACGGACAGCATGACTACTGGAAGACGTTTTTCCTGCCGCTATTCCTTGCTGGCATGGGTCTGGGAACAACCTTGGCGCCGCTGACCGTCGCTGTGATGGAATCGGTTGAGGAAACCAAAGCCGGCATTGCGTCCGGCATCAGCAACACATTGTCTCGTGTGGGGCAGGTGCTCTCGGTGGCCGTCATGGGCGGTTTTGTCCTGTCCATATTCACAGCCGCATTGTTGAATGACTCAAACGTGCGAGATTTGCCCCAGGCAACGCGATATCAACTGGAAATTGCGTCGGTGGACTTGGGGGAAACAACCATTCCCGAGTCGCTGACCCCGTCTGAACAAGCGGATGTCACGACGGCAATTCGCAATTCTCATGTGGCCGCATATAATGTATTGCTTTGGGTCAGCGCTGCCTTCTGTTTGCTAAGCGGGATAATCTCGTGGATTATGATCGACAATCGTTTGCTGCGTCGAAAGGAGTATGTGCCTTAAGTAATCGCATCAAATCTTCGGGGATGGTTGTCAGTGGCGGTCTTGCTTTAACCGGTGAAAAAACTGCCGCCGGATGAGTAAAAATGGCCATCAGGCATGCCCGCCGGTCGCTGGGCCATCGTGTAGCGAGTTCGTCATTCACGCTGGTCGAGTGCAGAACCTTACGATAGATTATCGCATATTTCACGATTGCGATGCGCTTCATTCATTGGCTATTCGGATACGGGTCGAGTTTTGACGATAGGAATCATGCCGACGAAACATAACAATGCGCCTGGCTTTTGGGTACTCTTTGCTACAATAACGGCCGCGAGCATGGCCTTCGTAGCCAGTTCGTCGCTAAACGTGGCGCTGCCGGCTATTCAGGTTGAACTGGGCGCGCGCGGCGCCGACCTCATTTGGATTCCCAACGCCTATGTTATGGTTCAGGCCTCGCTAATCGTGGTCACCGGTTCGATGGGCGATCATCACGGGCGCAATCGCGTCTGCCTGATGGGCATCCTGCTCTTCGGCTTGGCTTCGGTGATCTGCGGCTTTGCTACGACCACGAATGTAATCATCGCCGGGCGCCTGGCTCAGGGCGTCGGCAGTTCGATGATCGTACCGAACAGCCTGGCGCTCGTTTCCGCTCACTTCAGCCGCAAAGGTCAAGGTTGGGCAATAGGTCTCTGGTCGGGATTCACCGTATTGATGGCTGGCTTGGCGCCATTTTTTGCCGGGCTTGTTACTGACCTGGGCATGTGGCGACTCGTGTTTCTCATTCATATCCCCTTGGGTGTTTTGGCTGCCCTCGTTTTGCTCCGCTACGTGCCCGAGAGCTATAACAGAGACGCGCCCCGGCGCATGAGTCTTGTTGGCGCGCTACTGATCATCATTGGACTGGGCGGGATAACCTTTGGCTTCATCGAAAGCTCAACCTTCGGCTTTGGCAGTCCAGTAATCATTGTGTCCGTTATCGGCGGCGCAGCCGCCGTGGCTCTATTCCTGCGCGACGAGCGAGACGGCAAACACGGCATTTTGCCGCTGCGGCTTTTCAAGTCGCGCACGTTCAGCTCCTCGAACGCGATTTCCTTTGTTTTTCACGGCGTGATACAACCGGCCCTGCTTTACCTGCCGCTTAATCTGATCCAGGTTCAAGGCTACAGCGCCACATTCACGGGTTTGTCTATCATTCCATTGATTCTGGTTGCGACGCTGGGTTCAACCATGGTTGGCCCCCTGCTGGATCGGCGCGGACCGCGTCTGCCCATGGCGCTCGGACTAGCCATCGTCGCCGTCGGGTTTTTCTTCTTCGGCAATGTCGGCGTCACCGGGGGCGAATCCGATTACCTCAGTTCCTTCTTTGTGCCCGTCGTTATCTTCGGCTTCGGCTTCGGCCTGTCATTTGCGCCCCTGACCTTGGCGGCGATGGCTTCCGCGCCGGAAAATAACGCCGGCATCGCCTCCGGCGTCAACCACACGACGTCGCGCGTCGGGCAGGTGCTGTTTGTCGGAATCTTGGGCGGGCTCGCCATCACCTGGTTCGGTCAGTTGCTGATGAACGATGCCTACATTCGATCTTTGCCGGCCGAGGCGCAGGCGCATCTCGCCGCTGATGCCGGCGACCTGGCGCAGACATCTGTCCCCGATTGGCTGACGACCGAAGAGCAGGAGCGCGTGCATCAGGCTATTCGGGAGTCCTTCGCCGCCATCTTCAGTATCCTGATGCGTATCGGAACCGCCGCCTGCCTGCTCAGCGCCGTCATCGCCATCTTCACAATCGACGATCGCGAATTGAAGCTCAAACGCGGGCAAGACATCCTGGATGAAAGCGATGCGCTGCCTAAGCCTGACGTCCCTCCCCATAAACGGCCTCCCGAATCCCCTTGAGATAGCCGATAGCGAATAGCCGCCCGATCGCCGAATAGCCGGCGTTCTCGTTGTCGTCGCCGGCCATCGTCGGCACGTGATCCGGCCGCAGCACACCGTCGAAACCAATATCACGATAAGCGCGCATGCAAGCGACCATGTCCGTTTTGCCCGCATCGTGGAATGTCTCCTCGAATTTTTCCGCCACGCCCGCTACATCGCGCATGTGCACAAAGAAGATCTTGTCAGCAAACTTTCGAATGACCACCGGCAAGTCATCCGTCATAAGCGTGAAATTGCCTTGACAGAGCGTGATGCCGTTCATCGGGCTGGGTACCAGATCGAGCAAGCGCTCAAAGTTCTCCACGCTGCGCATGATGCGCGCCAAGCCGCGGATGGGCGAAAGCGGCGGGTCGTCGGGGTGCATAGCCAACTTCACCCCAGCCGCCTCCGCCACCGGAATCACTCTTTCCAGGAAATAACGCAGGTTATCCCAGAGCTGCTCCTCGCTGACTTCGCCATATTCAGTCAGGGGCGCATTGCTCATCTGGCTATGATCGTATCCGGTGACGAGGGCGCCGCCGCGCGACCGGATCGTGGTCGAGGTGCGCATCCAGTTCATCACCGGCATCCATTCGTAGCACCAGACCTCAATGCCCAGCAAGCCCATATTGCGGATCAGTTCGCAGACGACAGCGATCTCTTCGTCGCGGCCCGGCAAGCCCAGTTTCGCCTTGTCCAGCGGCGGTCGACTCTCGAGCACAACCAGCTCGAAGCCTTGATCCGCGTAGGCATTCTTCGCGCGCAGCAGCGATGTGTAGGACCAGGGCGCCTCAGCGCCGTTCGGCGCATCCAGGTCCATGGCGCCAACCACTTTGCTAACGCCGCATTGCTGAACCATATCCCAGAGGACGGAATGATTCGGAGGTAGATACTCAGCAATTTCGATCATAGTTGTTCCTTTGCGCTATGAAATCAAGCTAACAGTCAGCGCGGACGCTTGTCAGTCAAGGTTTGTCGGGCTTCTCATCGAATTCGCAATGACTTCGCAAACAGGCGCATCCTTGATAAAATGCGGCGATTGTCCCGCGCGCCTGCATTGTGCAGGATACATCTTTTTGGGATTGCATGCGTAGATAATAACGATATCGGCAGCGAAAATCGAACATTCATGCAGAGCGTCGTCGAGCGAAAGCATCATGAGACTGAATCCATTGTCGGGCTGAACAGCGCGGATGTGCAGCGACGCCTGCGCAATGGCGAAAGCAACGACTATGAGGCGCGTGTCGGGCGCAGTTATTGGGATATCTTCCGCGAGAACGTGCTGAATCTGTTCAACATCGTCTTGGGCAGCTTGCTGATTGGCGTGATTCTGCTGGGTGACTACGCCACGGCGATATTCGCGGGCTTCAGTGTTGTCTCGAATACGTTTTTCGGCATGATTCAGGAATTCAACGCCAAACGCCAACTCGATCGGCTGGCGGCGCTGAGCGAGCAGAACGTGTCCTGCCTGCGCGACGGGGATTGGATCGACGTGCCGATGCGGGCGGTGGTCAAGGACGAGATGATCCGCATCGAACCTGGCGATCGCCTGGTTGTCGATGGCGAAATCGTCCGAAGCGACTCGCTGGAAATGGACGAGTCTCTCCTGACTGGCGAATCGGACGCCATCAGCAAAGCGCCCGGCGACGATGTCTACTCCGGTTCCTTCTGTACCGCCGGCACCGGCATCATGCGGGCCAGCAAAGTCGGCGCGGAAAGCTATATCAATCGACTTTCCACCATCGCCAAGCAATACAAAATCGTCAAGACGCCCACACAAGTCAAGATCGACATTATCGTCGAAGTCACCGTACTGATCATGTTTGTCTTCGTGCCCTTGATCTTCATCACCGGTTTCCTGATTGATAATGCATTCCTGGAAATCGTTCGCAACGCCGTCGTCTTCACCACCAGCCTGGTGCCGCAGGGATTGGTCTTGGTGGCGATTCTTTCGCTGACTATCGGCGCGGTCAAAATCAGCCGACAGCAGACGCTGGTGCAGCGCGTCAACGCCGTGGAATCGCTGGCCAACGCTACCGTGCTTTGCTTCGACAAGACGGGCACGCTCACCCAGAACAAACTCGCCGTGCACGAGATCATCGAAATTGGCGAAGCCGATATCAGCGCGGTCCAGCGCGACCTGTTCATTTACCTGAAGAATCTGGCGCATTTGAACAACACCGCCCAGGCGATCGAGCGCTATATCGGGCGCGTCGTCCGCGAAGGCGGCTATCCGTCAAAGCTGCGAGAGATCCCCTTCTCCTCCTCCCGCAAATGGGCGGCGGTTGAGTTGCCCGATTCGACGCTGCTGCTGGGCGCGCCGGAACGCCTCTTGCGCCCGTCGGACCCGCATTTTGCTCATGCGCAGGCGCTGGCGCGGGATGGCATGCGCGTACTGGCTTTCGCGCGGATGCAGGGCGCGCCGGCCGCTGACGCCATTGAGGTCGCGAATGCGGTACGGCCGCTCGCGCTGATTGTCATGAGCGACCAGATTCGGGAGGATATTCAAGCTACCCTGCAAGCCTTCCGCGACGAAGGGTTGAAGCTCAAGGTGATTTCCGGCGACAACCTGGAAACGGTGCGCGCCATCGCGCGGGAATCGGGCATGTCGGTTGACAGCGCTTATACCGGCGCCGAACTCGATGCCATGGGCGCGACGGAGTTTGCCAGCGCCGTCAGCGAATCGCAGGTATTCGCCCGCGTCGAGCCCGATACCAAACAGCGCATCGTCGAATCGCTGCGGCGGGGTGGCGAATACGTCTCGATGGTCGGCGACGGCGTCAACGATGTGCCGGCGCTGAAAGCGGCCAACCTCGCTATCGTCATGAATGACGGCACCCAGATCAGCAAGGATGTGGCCGATATTGTGCTGCTGAACAATGCCATGTCGACGCTGCCGCGGGCCTTCCGTGAGGGCAAGGAAACCACACAGACCATCTTCGGCACCATGAAGATGTTCCTGGTGCGCAATTTCTACAATATCGCGCTCTTTGTTTTCATCGCTTTCATGGCGCTGCCTTTTCCGATCACGCCGGTGCAGATAAGCTGGGCCACCTTCGGCACCGTCAACCTGCCGGCGACTTTCATCGCTTTCGGCTGGCTGCGCCCGCAATACATGGCGCGCTTCCGCCGCGACGTGATGGACTACATCTTCACCATGGGCTTTATCGGCGCGGTGATCATGACGCTGCTCTATCTGATCACCTGGTTCAGCAGCGACGGCGATCTGGAACTGACGCGCTCGAACATCACCATCATGGTCGCGCTCTATGGCATGCTGGTCACCTGGCAGATCCAGGGCATTGATCTCTATCAGCCGCGCAGCTTCGTACAGCATTGGCGCATCTTGATCCTGACCAGCGTCTTGACGATCCTGACCATCCTCATCATGTACGCTTATCCGGCGCTCTTCGAGTTCAAGCCGCCCGTCTGGGACGGCGGCGACGGCTCGCTCTTGATTCTGGCGATCGCGGTCTTGTTCCTGCTGACGATGGCGCTCTTGAGTCACGGGATGAAGTACCGCTACTTGCTCAGCCGCTTCTGGGATCTGATGTCGCCGGATCGGGGGTAGGGCGGTTTCACCACCGAGGCGCAGAGGGCACAGAGGGTAAAATTCAATAGTTAGATTCCCGTTGGAAATTCCGTATAAGAGAGCATTGTTAGGGAATTTCCGCGGCTTCATTGCCATTTTGCCGCCGAGGAAAAACTTTTTTCGGCGGTTTGGCAGGTTTTTGCTGCCGAATGTATTAGCATGCGCTGGTAACGGGCAGTGGGTTGTTGGGTTCATGACGTGATGGTAGCAGGGGATGGGCGTGAAGTGGCGACTATTTGGTCGCGTTTTCGTGACGACAACCGCAACCTATAGTCTTTCTCCGAAGCTTCGGCTGAGGAGCGGACACCTTTGCATCAAGCGCGATATCGCCGGAAAACCTGAAGCTGTTTCGGTGAGTTTCGGGCGACCTGATAGGTCGCCCCTACATTTTCGTCAGAAATGAGTTTTGTTGGGGGACAGGGCGCGTAAGTCGCGTAGACACTGACCGCCGACACAGCCCTACGCTATTAGCTGACCCGTCGCTATGGTACCGAGTTCTTTTGAACAAGTCTCCTCCTCGACTGTTTACGGGGAATGAGTATCATGCCACCCCCGCCAGCGCTCCCACAGCCAGACCAGCGCCAGGGCCGAAAAGACGAAGAGCAGCGGATCCGTGGGCGAGCGGTAGCGCGTCGAGGGATGGAAGAGCAGGTAGACCGCAGTCTGGCTGATCTGCACGAAGAACAGGGGGCTCAGATCTCGCCAGTCGCGGCGGCTCAGGGCAGCGCCGCCGATCGCCAGCAGCCATAGGCCGCCGAAATAGACGATATGCAGGTTGCGCCCGACGACGGCGAAGAGGCTCTCGTCTTGATAGGCGGCATTGGCCGCGCTGACGCCGGTATGAGAATCGCCGCCGCTGATGATTTGCACGACGCCGTCGGCCGTGACGCGCAGGACTTCGCCCGCGCGCAGGTTCTTGAGCGGTGTCACCTGCGCGTTCCAGTAAACCCAGAATTTCACCCAGAGCAGTTCGGGAATGCGCCCGGGATTCTCGCGCAGATAGCGCAGGCCGGCGTTCAGCAGCAATTGATTATTGAGATAGGGATCGTCGGTCCGTGGCGCGTCCGGCGGGCGGCTCGACCATTGCACATCATAACCGGCGCGGAAGATGGGCACGGTCTCTCGATTATTGCCCTGATACAGGTTCTCGCCGCCGTTGAGGGCCACGGCCACGAATCCGCCGTGAATGGCCGCGCCGCGCGCCAGCCAGGGCAGCAAGACGAGAAGGCTGACAATCGCCACCGGCAGTAAGCGCAGCAGGGTTTGCCGCCAGCTCAGACGAAAAAGGAACCAGAGCGCCAGCAACAGGGCCAGGGGCGGCAATAGCGCTCGCGCCAGCGCGGATATGCCCAGGACGATTCCAGCGGCGCCGGCCAGCGCGAAGGTCCGGCGATTCTCCCTTTCCTGCTCGCGTAGCAGGATCATCAGCCAGACGAAGAGATGCAGCAAAGTAATCCAGAGCGCGGTGTCATTCAGCGTGAGATTTTGGAAGATCAGGTAGGGGTAGAGCGCGAAGAAGAGAGCGCTGAGCGCGCCGATCCGCTCGCCACGCCCGCCCGGAAACAGTCGCCGCGCAATGTCATACAGCAGCGCGATGGCGCAGACATCAAGGAGCGCATGTATCAGGCCAACAGCGACATAGCTGCGGCCGAAGACAGCATAGATCAGCGCCAGCGCAATGCTATAAAGCGGCGGCAGAACCGAATCCGGCGTGCCGGGAATGCGCCCATATGTGCCGGTTTCGATCAGGTTCAAGGCGTAGGCGTCATAGGCGACCGAGCCGTGAATGTCGGCGCCGGGCTGGCTGAAGGCAAAGACAGATGGAAATGCGCCGAGCGCGCCGAGCCGCGCGATGATTGCGATGGCCAAGACCGCAATTAGCTTGTGCTTAAGGACAGACCTGCGCATCGATCGATCTTTGCTCCGGCCCAGCATGGCTTGTTATCAGATCTCAGTGGATGGAGCGCTTAGCCGTGGAGAGACCGGCGAATATCGTTCCCTGGCTTCTCAGCAAAAAGCGAAATCCCCCTAGACAACTGTACAGGGGGATTTCATCAGATGCTTGTCTTTTGTGTCCCATTCAAATTGAAAAGGACGCCGGACATGGTCAAACCGCTGGCTGCTTGTAGCCTAGCGATATGGACTCGATATCGTCCATCAATTGGTTGAACTGATCAAGATTGAGTTGCTGCTTGGCATCGGACATGGCGACATCGGGGTTGGGGTGGACTTCCACCATCAAGCCGTCGGCGCCGCTGACGCGGGCCACGCGCCCCAGGGGATTGGCGATATCGCGGCGGCCCGCGGAGTGTGAGATGTCGACGATCACCGGCAGATGTGTTTCCTGCTTTAGCAGCGGCACAGCGCTGATATCCAGCGTATTGCGCGTCCACTCGCTGAAGGTGCGGATGCCGCGCTCCATGAGGATAACCTGGTGGTTGCCGCCGCTCATGATGTATTCGGCGGCGTAAATGTATTCTTTCAATGTCGCGCCGAAGCTGCGTTTGAGCAGCACGGGTTTGCTTTGCTTGCCCAGGGCCCGCAGCAGGAAGCTGTTTTGCATGTTGCGGGCGCCCACCCAAAAGGCGTCGACATATTCGTCCATCATGGGTATCAAGGACAGATCAAGCACTTCGCTGATGACGACCAGGCCGTGTTTGTTGGCGACCTGTCGGGCGATTTTCAAGCCCTCTTCACCCATGCCCTGGAAGTCGTAGGGCGAGGTGCGCGGTTTGTAACCCATGCCGCGGATCATCTTGACGCCGCGGGCGGCCAGTGCAGCCGCCACCTGGTCCATTTGCTCGTAGCTTTCCACGGCGCAGGGACCGGCGATAAGCTCGAAACTGTCATTGCCCAGGCGCAAGCCGTTGCTGAATTCGATGATGGTATGCTGATCCGGCGACTTGCGCTGCACCAGAATCGTTTGCCGCGCGTCTTGCTCTTCGAGGCTGAGGGTGGCGCGGAAAATCTCGTTAAACAGCTTGCTGATCGTTTCGTTACTGAAAGGTCCCTCGTTGGCGTATTGGAGCGCGGTCAGCATCTCGGCTTCGCGTTGCGGGTCATAAAATCGCGTGCCCATCTCTTGTTGAACCTTGCCGATTTTCAGCGCGATGTCGGCACGTTTGTTGAGTAATTCCAGGATCTCCAGATTGATCGGGTCAATCTGCTCCCGTAACTCCTTGAGACGGTTTGTTGAGGACACGGCTTTTGTACTCCCAATACATCCACTAAATGGCCGGTGAGGGGTATTATACACAGGTATCGGCAAATAGCATGGTCAGATTTTATCTGCCGGGCGAGGTCTGTGATGCCGGCCTTTATTCCAGGTTTGTCGCTTTCGCGCGAGTTTTTCCACGAGGCGGTTGCGCCGATCATTGATCAGGCCTACCCAAGTTTGCCTTTCAGCGCCGCTTTGATCGGCAGCGGATCCGAAGTGCTGGGATACGATTCCGAAGTGTCCACCGATCATCACTGGGGTCCGCGCGTCATGTTATTCCTTAGCCCTGCGGATCACGCGCGCCACGCTCAAGCATTGCGGGGCTTGCTCAGTCATCATCTGCCCTACCAATTTGCGGGCTATTCAACGCACTTTGGGTCGCCAAAGGTCGGCAGAGGCGACGACGGGACGCAGATTCCAGAGCAGATTGATACCGGTCCGGTCAATCACCGTGTCGAGATCATGACGATTGACGGCTATCTGCGCGCTACCATTGGTATTTCCGCTGAACAGCCGCTGCGCGCTGCCGATTGGCTCAGCCTGCCGCAACAAAAGCTGCTCTCGCTCACTGCCGGGGAGGTATTTCGAGACGATCTCGATCTGGCGGCTCTACGGGCGCGGCTCGCTTGGTACCCGCATGATGTATGGCTGTATTTGCTGGCATGTGGCTGGTCGCGTATCGGCCAGGACGAGCATTTAGGGCCGCGCGCCGCCATGGTCGGCGACGAACTGGGCGCGACCTTGATCGCCGGGCGCCTGGTTCGCTCCATCATGCAATTGTGCTTTTTGATGACGCGCCGGTACGCGCCTTACGCCAAGTGGTTTGGCAGCGCTTTCGCCGAATTGCCCTGCGCAAGCGAATTGATTCCGGCGCTGCGGGACGTTCAAGTAGCGAAGGAGGATGAGAACCGACAGGAGGCTCTATGCGGGGCGTATGAGAGCCTGAACCGTCAGCACAACGCGCTGGGGCTGACCGAGGCGATTCAACCGGCGCTGCTGCCCTTTCATAATCGCGGTTTCCAGGTCAGCGCGGCTTGGCGCTATTCCGAGGCCTTGATCCAGCGCATCGACGATGATCAGCTTCGGGCGGCGGCGGCGCGAGCGCCAATCGGCAGTATTGATCAGTTCAGCGACAACACGGACTTGCGCGAGGCCGTGCAGATGCGCCAGACAATCGCGGCTCTATATCGTTGATGATGCTCGTTGACGCGCCGCCACAAAGGCCGCTACCGATCGCCGCACGTCGGCTTCCGTTGTCGCCCAAGAACAAACGCTGATGCGTATTACGGGTTCTCCGCGCCACTCCGAGCCGCCACACCAGCACTCGCCGCTGGCCTGTATCGCGCGCAGGGTTTCCCGAGTCAATTCCGGCCTCTCACAAGCCACCAGCACCTGATTGAATACGACGTCATTCAGAATCCGGAACTTGCGCCTGGCCAGCTCGTCGGCGAATTGTCGCGCCCGGGCGCAGAGTTGCGCAACCAGTTCATCGACGCCGGCGCGGCCCAATGCTTTCAGTAGCGCCCACAGTTCGATCCCGCGCGCTCGACGCGACATCTCCGGTGTATAGAGCATGCCGTCGCGCGCCTCGCTAAAGTGGAGGTAGCTGCCACTGGCTTGTAATGCCCCTACCAGCGCCAAGCGATCTTTGCAGAATACGATGCCGCAATCGTAGGGGCTGTTGAGCGTCTTGTGGGCGTCGACGGACCAGGAATCCGCGCTCTCAATGCCGGTAGTCAGGCGGGCCGTCGCTCGGCAAGCGCGCGCCCACAAGCCAAAGGCGCCGTCGACATGCACCCAGGCCTCGGCTCGCTCCGCCGCAGCGCAAATCCCCGTGAAATCGTCGAAGGCGCCGCTGTTGACGTTGCCCGCCTGCAGGATCAGCAGCGATGTTTCGTCCAGTTGGGGAAGCTGCCGCGCGTCGAATCTGCCCTGATCGTCGGCAGCCACAACCTCGATCTGAGCTGCGCCAATGCCGAGGATCGCCAGCGCTTTGAAGACGCTGCCATGTACCGCTTCGCTCATGACCAGGCGGATGGGTGGCGCGCCGAAAAGCCCGCGCTCGGCGACATCCCAGCCTTGCCGCGACAGGATAGAATTGCGTCCAGCCAGCAAACCGCAAAGGGTCGCCGTCGACGTGCCGCTGACAAATCCCGCCGCGCTGCCCTTTGGCAGGTCGAGCAGGTCAAGCAGCCAGGTTTCGCAGATTGCTTCCAGCTTGGCGGCGATCGGCGACATGATGCGCAATGCCGCGTTCTGATCCCAAACATCCGCAAGCAGCCTTGCCGCCAGCGCCGCTGGAATCACGCCGCCGTTGACGAAGCCGAAGTAACGTCCGCCACCCTGGGCGACCGCCGCCGGGGCGCCGATCTCGTGCAGCAGCCGCAGGATGTCGCCGGTTTCGCAGGGTCCATCTGGCAGCTCCTCGTCCAAGGATTGCAAAGCGTCCAGGGCGGGCGTAGTCGGGAAGGCGGGGCGGTCCTTCAGTGAATCGAGATACGCCAGGGCGTGATCGAGCGCTTGGCGATAGATCGACCTGTCTTTTGATTCGTATTGCAGCCGGGTCAGTAGTTCACTCATCGCAGCATCCACTTCGCTCGCCTATTCCGGGGAATGTCGCGTTCGCGCGATCAATCCCGAGTACGCAATTTGTAAGCTCGCCGTAATCTCAAGGCAATATATTTCCGCTAAAACATGTACTATACTATAAGTATCCGATTCGATTAGGAGAGTGAAGAGGATTATGGAAACGATCAAGAAACCGTCATTGTGGTTCGGCGCATTGGTCGGCGCCCTGCTGACGATGACGCTGACTTCAGTGTTATTCCTGGCCGATCAACTGGCCGGGTTGCCCTTTATCCCCTTTGATGTGTTCGACTTTGTTTCGCGGGTTTTACCGGGCGCGCTGCTGACCTTCGGCATTGATATGATGGTGGATATGATAATCGCCTTTAACATGGGCGAGACATCAGTCGCCGCCAAGACCGCCGAGCAGTTGATGGGTCTGGGCGCCTTCCTCGTACTGGGCCTGGTTAGTATCGCGGTCTTCTACGGGATTTTGAATCGCAGTAAAACCCGCGCTCGCAATCTCTACCCCGGC
This sequence comes from Chloroflexota bacterium, assembly GCA_011525385.1. Taxonomy (GTDB): domain Bacteria; phylum Chloroflexota; class Anaerolineae; order Aggregatilineales; family Phototrophicaceae; genus UBA6055. Next base: position 17,191 of record WTGF01000034.1, read on the forward strand.
GTGATGCTGGGTTTAGGATTTGGCGCGGTCATGATGCTGATCTCCGAGCAGGTGAATCTGACCGCCACCGCGCCGAAGGCTTTGCAGATTGTTTGGGTTCTCATAGTTTGCCAGTTGTGGGCAACGGCTGCCAACTGGATCTATAACGCGCTCGCGCATAGCGGCGCGAAAACCAAGATCGACGAAGAGACGGGCGAGACGATCACTGTCGAGGCGCTCGATCGTCGCCAGTTCATGGTGCGCATCGGCGGCGCCAGCGCGGCCCTGACGGTCATCGGCGCCGGGCTGGGCGCCTTCATTGGCAATCGTCCGGGCGAAGGACAAGTTGCCGGCGACGCCTCGGGCTCGTCGGGCGGCGATGTCCTGCCCAACCTCGAAGGCAATATGGAGCCGGCGCCGGGCACCCGACCCGAGTACACGCCGCTTGACGATCACTATCGCATCGATATCAGTTCGCGACCGCCGGTGATTGACTCCGGCGAGTGGCGGCTCGATGTCACGGGCTTGGTAGATAATCCCGTGAGCTTGTCGTTGCAGGATCTGTACGATAAGTTCGAGCGGGTCGATCGCTTTATCACCTTGTCTTGCATCAGCAATCGCATCGGCGGCACGCTGATCAGCACCACCAAGTGGTCGGGCTTCCGTATGAGCGACTTCCTCGATCTGGTGAAACCACAAGCGGAGGCTGTCGCGCTGAAAATCACCGGCGCTGACAATTTCGATGAATATGTCATGCTCGATGTCATCAACGCCGATGACCGCATCATGTTCGCCTACGAGTGGGATGACCAACCGCTGAAGCAGAAGCACGGTTTCCCGCTGCGCATCTATATCCCTGATCGTTATGGCATGAAACAACCCAAGTGGATTGAGAGCATCGAATTTGTTGATGCTTGGCAAGAGGGTTACTGGGTGCGGCGCGGCTGGAGCGTTGAAGCGATGGTGAATCCGACTTCGGTTGTGGACACTGTGGCGACGGATGCCATCCTCAAGGACGACGAGGGTTATGTCGTGCCTATCGGCGGGATCGCCTACGCCGGGGCCAAGCGCATCTCGCGCGTCGAAGTCAGCGTCAACGACGGCGATTGGCAAGAGGCGAAACTGCGTATGCCGCTTTCGGAACTGACCTGGGTCCTGTGGCGCTTCGACTGGCGCTTCCAGGAAGGCGACTACCGCTTTGCCGTCCGCGCTTATGACGGCGACGGCAACTTGCAAAGCCTGGAATCGCGCGGTACCCGCCCGGACGGCGCTACCGGCGTCCATTCCAAGAAAGCGACGATGCCTTCGCTGGCGGATCTCGAAGCGCCGCAAACCGAAGCCGAAGCATAATCAGCTCATCAATCGTCAAGTCAACTCCTCTTCCACCAGCGCGTGGAAGAGGAGTTTTTCATTTATATACGCAGCGTGTTCACAAATACTTGCATGGCGATGGCCGCGTTGTTAGAATATGGTTATCTACGCAATCATTGCAGGAGACGCCGAGCATCATGGACTGGGGACAAACCGTCGCGACAATCACATCGGTATTGGCGGTAGGTGTAGGTCTGCTCGCTTACATAACGCGGCAGTTTAACCGCATAGCGGACCAACTGACTGACCTTGACAATCGCGTGCAAAATATTGAAAAACATCAAGTTCGTTTCGATGAGCGATTTGTCCGGATTGATGATCAGTTTTCACAGATTGATGGACGCTTCGACCGCGTGGACGCGCGGTTTTTGCAGATTGATGGACGCTTCGACCAGGTGGACGCGCAGTTTTTACAGATTGATGGACGCTTCGACCAGGTGGACGCGCGGTTTTTGCAGATTGATGGACGCTTCGACCAGGTGGACGCGCGGTTTTTGCAGATTGATGGAC
>WTGF01000034.1:19150-26445 GCA_011525385.1 Chloroflexota bacterium
GCTTCGACCGCGTGGAAGCACGTCTTGACCGGCTGGAGGAGCGGCTGGAAGAGGGGCTTCAGGAGGTCCGAGGCGACTTGCAGAGTCTGGGGATAGAGCAGGCGCGCATGCTTGGCTTCCTGGAAGGGCGAGGCGTAATGGGCAAGTCGACCGCCGACGCTGAACCCGCCTCATAGGCTGAAAAGCCTCGGCTCGGTTATCTGCAAACCGCGCTATATAACGAACGCGCGCCTCACTAACCAAGCAAAGAGTTTGAATCCAGTTAAGGACATTAAACTTCTCCAGCCCTTTTTGACGCGCTCCTGCTCACAGGCGCCTCCGCGCGCGACACAGGTTTGCCAATCCTCTAGCCTGATGGTATCGTTCTGGCACTATCCGCCAAGCAACAGGTTGCAAAATGTTTCGCAGTTGTCTCTTTCGCTTGATTCCGCTGGCGCTTATGCTCGTCGTCACGAACGTCGCGTCGGCGCTCCGCATCTATGTTCCAGTGACACTGGATTCCGTTTCGCTGCGGCGCGCCGAGGATTGCTCGGGGGCATTCCTGGCTCATGAATTGGACCATATCACGACGCCCTCTGCCCTGCCAATCGGATTCTACGACAGCAATGGCGCTGGCTTGGCCATCAATGATCTGAACAATGACGGCTTGCTGGATATCGTGCTGGCAAACCTGGGCGGCGACAACGCTGTTTTCTGGAATGCGGGCGATCTGCAGTTTCGGAAGCAGGCGCTTCCGTCCCTGGCGCCGTCGCGCGCGGTTGCCACCGTCGATATCGACGGCGACGGCTGGCTTGATATCGTCTTCACACAGCAGGCAGCCGCGCCGCTTTATTGGCGCAATCAAGAAGGCACCGGTTTCGCTATCCAGATTTTGAACGGCGTCAGCTATATCGGCTACGCCATGAACTGGCTCGATGCCGACCGCGACGGCGATCTCGATTTAGTCACCGGCTCCTACGATGTCGAGAACGAAATGATCCTTGGTCAATCGGCGCCAAAATCGGGCGTGATCTATTACGAACAGGATGGTGATCGCTTCCGGGCGACGCGACTCGCGAACCGGTCCAATACCCTGGCCCTGCTTACCGGTGTCAACGCAGAAGGCGATTATGAAATCATCATCGGCAACGACTTCGCCGTGCCCGACCGTTTCTTCACATTTGTAGACGGCAACTGGCAAGAGCGGGAGCCGCCGCCGGTGATGCCGCACAGCACCATGAGCTACGATGCGGCCGACCTGGACAATGATGGCCATGTCGAAATTTATGCTGTGGACATGAAACCCTATGCCGATGACGAAGAAACGCAGGCGCAGTGGGGACCGGTGATGGATATGATGATGGCTATGCCGCATGAAGCGGGCGATCCGCAGATCATGGAGAATGTGCTTTACGCCGGCGGTGGAGCGGGGTTGGTGAAGAACATTGCGCCTCAGTTCGCCCTGGACGCGACCGGCTGGAGTTGGTCGACCAAATTCGGCGATCTGGACAATGACGGCTTCCAAGATCTGTATGTCGTCAACGGCATGATTTCTCGGGAGATGTTCTCGCACTTGCCGAATGACGAATTGGTGGAAGAAAACCAGGTCTATCGCAATCTCGCCGGCGAGCGATTCGCGCCGCAGCCAAGCTGGGCGCTCAACGACAGGGCGAGCGGACGGGGCATGTCACTGGCGGATCTGGATAACGATGGCGATCTCGATGTGCTTGTCAACAACTTGAATGCGCCAGCGAAAATCTTCGAGAATCAACTTTGCGGCGGGGATAGCATCGAGGTCGATTTGCATTGGACGGGATCCGCAAGCGCCAGCGTCGGCGCGCGGTTGTTCCTGGAGACCCGGGAAGGCGCTTATCGCCGCGATGTGACCGTATCCAGCGGCTACCTGTCGGGCGATCCCGGCCGCGTTCATTTCGGCTTTCCGTCCGGCGCCGCGCTAGAGCGCTTGACCATCATCTGGAATGACGGCGAATACAGCGTCGTGGACGAATTGAGGGCGAATACATTAATTGCAGTGAGGCGGGAATAGCAGGCGAGTCGCTTCTGCTTTGACGTACTCCTACGCCGCGCGCAAAAGTACTGTATCTTTCGCGAAATCGGTCAAATGATCTATTTTCGATAGTCTATATCTTAGGCAGAATATGTTGGCTCATTATGCTTCTGGCTGGCTTGCCTGAGAGCGGCAGGTGTGCCAGAATCCCGACATCGAGAAATATTGATTGACAGGAGTTGGTTATGTTTTCGAGGATTTATTCGAAGCGCGAAAACGCTAGTGTACTAATCGTCGCGCTGCTGCTGTGCCTGGGATTTGTCGTGACGCCGCTGGCCGCGCAGGACAGCCTCGCTGACACCGCGGCCGCATTGGCCGACTCCATGGCTGAGTACAGTGTCAGCGAGAGCGACATCAGCTTCAGCAACGAGGGACAGACGATCGTCGGCACGTTGGCCATGCCGGAGGGCGAGGGACCTTTCCCGGTCGCCTTACTGCTACACGGCTTCACTGGCATGCGCCATGAACTGCCGGTTCTCGGCACTGAAGACACGATGTTCAGCCGGGCTGCTCGCTGGCTGGGCGAACGCGGGGTCGCCAGCCTGCGGATTGACTTCCGCGGCTCCGGCGAGAGCGAAGGCGCTTGGGAAGACACGACTTTCAGCGGCCAGATCTCGGACGCCATCGCGGCGCTGGATTACTTGGAGATGCTGGAAGGCGTCGACAGCGGCAGTATGAGCATCCTTGGTCTAAGTCAAGGCGGGCTTGTTGGCGCGGCGACGGCCGGGCGCGACGCGCGCGTCAACAACCTGGTGCTCTGGTCGGCGGTATCAAATCCTGTCATGAGTTACGGCATCCTGCTGGGTTATGACAACCTGCTGGCCGGCGCGGCGGTCGGCGACGAGGCGCTGACCATCGTATTGCCCTGGGGGGCTGAGACATCGCTCAAGGGCCCATTCTTCGAGGATATCTTCCTAGTCGATCCTGTGGCCGAGATAACCGGCTATGGAGGACCTCTGCTGGCCATTACTGGCGCGCGCGACACAACCGTGACGCCGCAGCCGCAGGCCGGCCAGGTCTTTCTGGACTACCACGAGGGCCCGGAGGCGCTGGTCGTGCTGGATGGCGACCATATCTTCGACGTGCTGGCGGAGGTTACAGAAGTGATCGACGAAGCGCTGGCCTACAGCCTGGCTTGGCTGCAGGGCAACTAGTAGAGCGAGCACTGTGGAGGGGCCGCGGCCGGACTGGCGGCGGCCTGATTGCCTGCGTCGCGCATCGCCGCGATGTGACCGTATCCAGCGGTTATCTGTCGGGCGATCCCAGCCGCGTTCATTATTGGCTTACCGTCCGGCGCTACGTTGCAGCGCTTACCATGATCTGGAATGACGGCGAATACAGCGTTGTGGACGAATTGAGGGCGAATACCTTGATCACGGTTAGGCGTTAACAAAATGACGGGGTATGGTGCAAGGCGGGCGCGCATTCCAGCATGAGCAGGAGCGCGGTTTGACAGAGCGAAATCCGCATGTTAGATTATTGTATCGGTTGCGTAATCGGTTTTATGGTTCGTAGCGGCTGAATTGCAAGTGAAGAGTTGATGGTCCGACGAATGATTGTTTCATCACCGTCATTGGTTTTGGCGAACAGGTACATCCTTGGCACACAGCAAAATGACGTCGTGGGAGGCGACTAGGTGGCCGCGGCGTTAGAAGCAAGGCGCGATGGCGGGTCCCGTTGGGCGGCGAAATTACGTGAGTTCCGGCGTGCCTTCACGGGATTGCGTCGAGAAGAATCGATCGCCGGTTACATGTTCCTCTTGCCGAACCTGATCGGGTTCATTGTTTTCATGCTCTTCCCGATTCTGTTCGCCTTTTACATCATGCTCACCGACTGGAGCCTGGCCAAGCCGCCGGAGTTCATAGGTCTCAAGAACTTCGACACCATGGTCAACGACAGGCTCTTCTGGAAGTCGCTCGTCAACAGCTTCTATTACACCTTCGTCGCCGTGCCCACGGGCATTTTCATCGCCTTTTGGCTGGCGCTGGCTTTGAATCGCAAGATGCGCGGCATCATATTTTTCCGCACGGTCTATTTTCTGCCGCAAATCACCTTGACAGTGGCAGCCGCAACCATCTGGCGCTGGATTTACCAACCCGAGATCGGAATGATCAACCACGTTCTCGATTGGTTCGGGATTGACGGACCGAAATGGATTCACGATACCAAATGGGCCATGCCGAGCGTCATTATCATGAGCAACTGGCAGGGCATCGGTTTCGCTATGTTGATCCTGCTGGCGGGTTTGCAAGGTATCCCGGAAGAGTACTACGAAGCGGCTTCCATAGACGGCGCCAGCGGCTGGCAACGCATGCGCTACGTTACTTTGCCCATGCTCTCGCCGGCGATATTCTTCGTGGTTGTCACGTCGTTGATCGGGGCTTTCCAGGCATTTGATCAATTCTTCGTCCTGACGCAAGGCGGTCCTGCCGACGCTACCACACCGTTGACGCTGTACATCTTCAACAATGCATTCAAGTTCTTCAAGATGGGTTATGGGGCGGCGCTGGCTGCTGTTCTATTCGTGATCATTCTTATCATCACCATCATTCAGTGGCAGTTGGCGCGGCGCTGGGTGATCGGGTTTGACGAAGACGAGTAAAAGCAGAGTATTCGGGCAGATGCGATGGCGAGCGTAGCAGAGACGAAATACGGCCGCTTCGGACAAAGGCAGACCAAGATCTTGATGGATCTATTTACCTATGTCGTCTTGTCGGTCGTCGGCATCATTTTTATCATGCCCTTCGCCTGGATGGTCGCCAACTCCTTCAAAGATATCCGCGGCATTTACAAATACCCGCCGGAATTCATCCCTGAAGTCTGGCATTTTGAGAATTATACCGAAGCCTGGACGATGACGCATTTCGACGCTGGCTTTCTCAACAGCGCCATCGTCGCCGCGGCGGTGGTGCTGGGGCAATTGTTCACTGCCAGCCTTGCTGGCTATTCTTTCGCTCGGCTCCGTTACCCCGGGCGCGACAAGATCTTCCTGCTCTATATTTCGCTGATGATGGTGCCGTTCACCGTCTTGCTGATTCCTCTATATGTGCAGATGCGCTACTTCAATTGGATCAGTACCTTGCAAGCGGTGATCGTGCCCTTCCTCTTCACCCCCTGGGGCACCTTCATGATGCGGCAATTCATGGTAACTATTCCGCGTGAATTGGAGGACGCCGCGCGTATTGACGGCTGCGGTTTCTTCCGCACCTACTGGTTGATTATCCTGCCCTTAACCAAACCGGCGCTGGCGACGCTCGCCATTTTCACATTTGTCAACACCTGGAACAGTTTCCAATGGCCGCTGATCGTGCTGGGCAAACCCAAGGTCAAGACGCTGCCATTGCTTCTGGCATCTTTCCAGAATCAGTCAGGCATGCGTACGCCCTGGCATTTGATCATGGCGGCCGCCACTTTTGTTGTCATCCCGGTCTTGATCGCATTTGTCGTTGGACAAAAGTATTATGTCCGCGGCATTGTCACTAGCGGCATCAAAGGAGGTGGCTAGGGAGCAATTGTTTTCTTCGTCTCGGAAACGCATTTTCAATTATGAAAGGATTCACAAATGATTCGCAAACTCGTTCTACTCGTAAGCATTTTGGCGCTGGTCAGCTTTGGATTCGCGGCCTCGGCGCAGGACATGACAGATTGGACTTGCGGCACGGTAGATGGCGATATGTCCGGAGCCATCACCATCACCGGCTGGGAAGGACCCGGCGAGGTTGATAAATTCCTGCTCGCCTTCGACGAATTCTTCGGCGAATACTATCCCAATGTGGAGCAGATACTTAACACGGGCGTGGCCTGGACCGACTACTGGACGACCTTGCCGGCGCAGTTGGCTGGCGGGGCCGAGATTGATATGGCCTGGATGCACGATACCCGCAACGATACCTTCGCCGCTAACGGCTGGGCGCTGAACCTCGACAGTTACCTGGAAGCATGTCCGATCCCCGGCTGGCCCGAGAGGTTCGTGGCTTCCCAGGTCGATGCCTTCAACTTCCAGGGCAGCCAGTACGCCATCCCCTACGACTTGGCGCCGGGCGGGCTCTACATCAATCTCGACCTGTTTGAAGCGGCTGGCCTGGAACCGCCGAACGAGCACACAAGCTTCGAGGAGTTCACGGAATTGGCAAACGCCCTGACCCAGGATACAGATGGCGATGGCGAGACCGATATCTGGGGCATCAGCAATTTGGCCAGCGTCGGTAGAGGCGCCGGCGGCGCCTACTGGATCATCAAGAGCTTCGGCGGCGAACTGTTCAATGAAGAAAACACCGCGTCAATGATGGACTCGCCGGAGACGATCGCCGCTTTGCAGTGGCTCGCGGACCTGCTATGGGATTCGGGCGCGCATCCGACCGCGGACTCGATAGCCGCAACCGGCTTCACCACCGAGTTCCTCTTCGCCAACGGCAACGTCGCCATGCACTACGCGCTGAACGACGCGGCTTCCCGCATGTGGGAGCTGGTAGGCGACAGTTTCAATTGGACGGTCGTGCCGACGCCCACCGGCCCGGCGGGTCGTTACAACTTCATCGGCGGCTCGGCCTTTTCGATTCCGGCTTCGGCCGCGCATCCGGACCTGTCCTATGAGTTGATTCGCTATACGCTGGCCAATCCCGATCACCTCTGCCGCACCGCCGCTATGGGCGCGGCGTTGGTCAGCCAGTCCGATTTCCATGATTGCGCCGCACCCGATGACGCCCCCTACGCCGACGCTTATCACGAGGTATTCTCGGTCATCGGCGCGCGCGATGGCGTGCACCCGGCCTACCATCCGAAATACCTGGAATGGGAGACCTCGGTCTGGGTCAGCAATATGGACTTGCTCTGGACAGGCGAGGAACGCGATGCCGCTGTTGTGGTACAGCGCGCGCATGAACAAACCAACGCGCTCCTGGGCGGCTAGTTGCAGCCTTCGCAATACGTACATGCAGGCGCGGCGGCGGGTCCTAGACTCGCCGCCGCCATTTTTTCCAGTTGAAAATTAGCGCTTTTTGCCTGCTTCATCTCGTGCTATCATTCCCTCGCGTGTTTTTCAGCCGCAGAAACGCTGGTCCCCACTGGTGAAATGCGCTTGGCTTTTTATGGGCAGCGACTGTTGCTGTATCCAACTAGATATATTTACAAGGAGAAAGAAATGAACATTAGACGTATTGTCTTGATAGCTCTGTTGTTGCTCACATTTAGTGGCTTGGCAAGCGCGCAAACCGAGCTCAGCCTGTGGTATCACGGCGCTGGCAACCCG